>NZ_JARQPJ010000010.1:0-84138 GCF_046032515.1 Streptococcus suis
TGATTGTTTTTTTATTCTAGTGTACAGGTAAATCCACGAATTCTCAACTGGGGGTCTTTACATATTGTCTATTTCAATAAACCACGTTCACGATACCATACATCAGGAGTCCAAACCCACTTGCAACCGTAGCTTTCTAGCAAATCAAAGGCTGCCTCAGGTCCCATCGTTCCAGCTGGATAGGTGTGGAGTGGGACTTGGTTGCTTGCCCACAAATCAACAATGCGGTCAATCAAGCTCCAGCTTGCTTTCACTTCTTCCCAATGGCTAAAGTTGGTAGAATCACCGTTCAAGACATCGAAAAATAGTTTTTCGTAGGCTTCGGGTGAATTTCCAAGAGCAGTTGCATTGTGGCGGAAGTTGAGTTTGGCAGGAGTAAGAGCAAAGTGGGAACCAACTTCCTTACCATTGATAGAGAGCATGAAGCCTTCTGTTGGCTGGATGAAGATGGTCAATACATTGGCCTCAGAAGGCTGACCAAAAATATCTTCCGCATGCTTGAAGGTGATGGTTACGCGCGTGCCCTTTTCTGTCAGACGTTTACCTGTACGGAAGAAGAAAGGTACATCACGGAAACGGTCAGTATCAACGAAGAAGACACCTCCTGCAAAGGTTTCTGTCTGAGAAGCTTCGGCAATATTTGGTTCATCCAAGTAGCTAACGTAGTCTTTTCCGTCGATGGAACCTGCTGCATATTGACCACGGATGAAGTTGCGTTTGAGGTCCTCATCAGAAGGCTGACGAAGGTGTTGGAAGACCTTGATCTTTTCAGCGCGGACATCTTCCTCCTTGAAGCTGGCTGGCTTATCCATTGCTAGAAGGGAAAGAACTTGAAGGGCATGGTTTTGCACCATGTCCTTCAAGGCACCAGAATGATCGTAGTAGCCCCCACGATCCTCAACACCAATCGCTTCAGCAAATGTAATTTGGACGTTATCGATGTAATCGCGGTTCCAAATATGCTCAAAAATGATATTGGCAAAGCGAACCGCAAAGATATTTTGCACCATTTCCTTTCCTAGGTAATGGTCGATACGGTAGATTTGGTCTTCATTGAAGGCTGCTGCCAATTCATCATTGAGTTTGGTAGCTGTAGCAAGGCTAGTTCCGAAAGGTTTTTCAATAATCAAGCGTTCAAAACCTTGTCCGTCAACAATCTGCTCAGATTTGAGGTGTTTGGCAATGGTTCCGAAAAATTCAGGCGCCATAGAGAGGAAGAAGACCTTGTTGTGCTGGGTATCGTATTTTTCACATAAGTCATCCTGCAATTTACGAAGAGCTACATAATGTTCCGTGTCATTGACATCATGGCTTTGGTAGTAGAAATGACTAGCAAATTCATGAGCTTGACGTGGTGTGTCAGGCAAATCACCCAGTGATTCAATGACGGTTTGCTCAAAAAATTCCTTGGTCCAGGGTCTGCGAGCTGTACCAATTACTGCAAAGTTTTCCTTGATGTGTCCAGCCTTATAGAGGCGAAATAAAGATGGGTAAAGTTTGCGTTTGGCAAGGTCGCCACTAGCACCAAAAATTGTAAACAATACATGTGATGACATAATTTCATTCCTATCTGTTGAATATCATTAATAGTATACCACAAATTGTCAGAAAATTCACTTTTTGAGTTGGGATTATTAGAAAACACGGTAGACATACGGGGAATCTGGCTGTTCAATCTGAACCATCGATTGTAATTCAAGTGTTGGGAGATTTTGTTTCAACGATGTGTGGTAGGAAACCTTGACTGTTCCTCTGGCTTTTACCCAAGTATTGTTAGGAAATTCTGTGGTAGCCCCCGTAGAGAGTAAGCCATATACCCCAGAATCAGCAATGCAGTGAATAATACCAAAGCGGAAAAGGAAAAATTGCTGGCTATTGTCAGGGTCATTGTAGACAAATCCAATCATTTCAATCGTTTTTCCTGAAAATTCCGTAGGATAGTCGTAGATTGCTTCCATCACTTCCATATAGTTTTCATTAGTAACGACAATGGTTTCTTCAGCCAAGTATTTATCAGCAATTTCACGCATCTGGTTTTGATAGGCAGATTTCGTAAAATAAATAGAAGTATCAGGCTTGAGATACTGAACAGTCGTCCCTTCTTGGTTTTGTGTATTAGCATCGTTTTCTGCTGCTAGTGGGAAATGATAGCCCTTGGCAGCAACAGTTGTTGAATCTAGGCTTACCGTGGGAAAGAGCCAGGTTATAGCAAGAGGAATGAGCAATAGTCCAATGCTTGATAGTTTGGCAATTTTGCTTTTTAAATGGCTATGTACTCGAATTTCTTTTACCCAGACATACAATTGTACGATGGCAAGTATGAAAGATAAAACCATGGATAGATAGGCTAGATAGCTATAGTGCAGATTAATGTATTGGTCTAATTTTCCAGAGACATAAAGATACATGGTCATCTCAAAATAGCCTGCAAGAATTAAAAAACGAATCATACTACACCTCCAAGTATCAGACTATATCCCAAAATAACGAGAGTGATAGTAATGATAAAACCGACTATAAATTTCCCCTTGAAATAATGTTTCATCATGAGCAAGTTTTTAACATCCACCATGGGTCCGATAACTAAGAAAGCCATTACTGGGGCAAATCCGAAGCTGGATAGTAGTGATGCGCCAATAAAGGCATCGGCTTCAGAACATAGGGAAAGAAGAAAGGCCAGCAACATCATCAGTAAAATAGCTGTTAACGGACTGTGACCGATGGTAGTCAGGACAGCAGTTGGAATATAGACTTGTACGAGACTTGCAAAGAGACAACCAAAGACTAGGTAACGTCCCGTATCAAAAAATTCATCAATGGCATGAATAAGTGCGAAGCCAACTTTTTGCCAGCTTGTTTTATTTGAATAATCATGCTGGTGATGGTCAAACTTGCTTCCTTTAAGAATGGGTCCTTTTACGAAAAAACCAAGAATGATTCCCAATACTAGGGATACAATGATGGCTCCTAGGGCTCTATAGAAGGCGAAAAGTAGGGAATTGCCAAAAGCAGTAAAGGTTGCAAAAAGGACGATGGGATTAATCACAGGAGCCGTTACTAAAAAGGGAACAGCAGTATAACTAGGTACTTTTTTCTCTAATAGCCGATTGACAATAGGGACAATACCACATTCGCAAGACGGGAAAATGAAGCCGATAAAGGTTCCAAATAGAATGGCAAGAAACTTGTTCTTGGGAAGGAGTTTATGGACTTTTTCAGGGGTGATAAACACATCAATAAAGCCAGAAATCAATGCTCCAATCAATACAAAGGGCAAGGCTTCAATCATGATAGACAGGAAAATAGCCCCCGCCTGTAGGACGGAGGTAGGTAATTGATCAAGACCGAACATATTATTTTTTATCCTGATTCAAGTTGTTTTTCTCGGAATTTTCTTTTGATTTTGGATCAGGATACTCAATTTCTTCCAGTTTTTCAAATGAAGCAAATTCTTCCAGCATCTTTTCTAAATCATCTTGTCGTTTATAGGTTACAGCCATAGGGCACCTCCAAAAATTTTATATACACATTATACATTTTTTACTAAAAATTATCTAAAGGAATCTGTTTTTATTGAAGCGCAAATATAGTTCGCACCTTCAAATCATGATATAATATTCTTATGAAAACAAGAATATCAGAATTAGTTAGCGTGCTCAATCAATACGCTAAAGAGTATTATCAATTGGACAAACCTAGCGCATCAGATGCAGAATATGATACGCTTTATCGTGAATTAGTAGAACTGGAAACAGCTCATCCAGAACTGATTTTACCAGATAGTCCTACCCATCGGGTCGGGGGAAAGGTGCTAGACGGATTTGAAAAATATAGTCATGTTTATCCTCTTTTTAGTTTGCAGGATGCTTTTTCTCGTGAAGAATTAGAAGCTTTTGACCAGCGAGTTCGCAAGGAATTTCCTCAAGCAACTTATATCTGTGAATTGAAGATTGACGGTCTATCTATTTCCCTGACCTATGAAGCGGGTAATTTAGTCGTGGGTGCTACACGTGGTGACGGTAGTGTCGGTGAAAATATTACAGAAAATCTCAAACGAGTGGCTGATATTCCTTTGACCCTACCCGAAGCTGTGGACATCACTGTCCGAGGTGAGTGTTATATGCCAAAGGCTTCCTTTGACCGTGTTAACAAACAGCGTCAGGAAGCTGGTGAAGCTGAATTTGCTAATCCGCGTAACGCAGCGGCAGGAACTCTTCGCCAATTAGACACAGGTGTCGTGGCCCAGCGTGGTCTTGCTACTTTCCTCTACCAAGAGGCCAGTCCTTCTGAGGCGACCAGCCAGTCACAAGTGCTGGAAAAGCTGGATAGTCTAGGCTTTGTGACCAACCACGACTACCAGTTGGCAGACACGATTGACGAGGTTTGGGCTTTTATTGAAAAAATGGCAGAGCGACGAGACGATTTGCCTTATGAAATCGATGGAATCGTCATTAAGGTCAATGACCTTGCCATCCAAGAAGAATTGGGCTTTACAGTTAAAGCACCTCGCTGGGCAGTAGCCTACAAGTTTCCAGCTGAGGAGAAAGAAGCGCAAATCCTATCGGTTGACTGGACTGTTGGCCGCACGGGTGTCGTTACACCAACTGCCAACCTTAGTCCTGTTCAACTAGCAGGAACGACTGTTAGCCGTGCTACTTTGCACAACGTAGACTATATTGCTGAAAAAGATATTCGTATTGGCGATACGGTCATTGTTTATAAGGCGGGAGATATTATTCCAGCAGTTCTGAAAGTGGTGGATAAATATCGAAAAGAGCAAGAAATCATGCCTATTCCTAGTCATTGTCCGTCTTGTCAGAGCGACCTACAACACTATGAGGACGAAGTTGCCCTCCGCTGTATCAACCCTATTTGTCCTAGTCAGCTGATGAGTAAGTTGGAACATTTTGCAAGTCGGGATGCCATGAACATTGCGGGACTGGGGAGTTCAATCGTTGAAAAACTCTTTGGAGCAGGCTTGGTACACGATGTTGCTGATATTTATAAATTAACTGTTGATGACCTATTGACTTTGGAAGGTTTCAAAGAAAAATCAGCTGACAAGCTCTATCAAGCCATTCAAACTTCTAAGAGCAACTCAGCAGAACGCCTCCTATTTGGACTGGGTATTCGCCATGTCGGCAGTAAGGCAAGTAAGATTTTAGTAGAAAAATTTGGCGATTTAGAAACCTTAGCATTTGCTGAACAAGAAGCAATTGCTTCGCTAGAAGGTCTTGGTCAGGTTATTGCTAAGTCCTTGACAACTTTTTTTGCTAGTGAGGGTGCGCAGCAACTTTTAACTGAACTTAAGGAAGCTAAGGTAAACTTGACCTATCTCGGACAAGTAGTAGATGAAAATGCTGCGCTATCGGGTATGACAGTTGTACTGACTGGTAAATTGGAGCGAATGAAACGAAACGAAGCCAAGGCCAAATTAGAAGCTTTAGGGGCAAATGTAGCAGGATCAGTTTCTAAAAAAACTAATCTTGTGGTTGCTGGAACAGATGCTGGTAGTAAATTGACCAAAGCACAGGAACTAGGTATCGAAATAAAAGATGAGGCTTGGTTGGAGAGCTTGTAAAGGTAAAACGATGGAAGAAAGAAAACGTGCTAGACTAATATATAATCCGACCTCAGGTCAAGAAATCATGAAGAAAAATGTAGCCGAAGTATTGGACATTTTGGAAGGCTACGGTTATGAAACTTCAGCTTTTCAAACAACTGCTGAGAAAGACTCTGCAAAAAATGAGGCTACACGTGCGGCACTTGCGGACTTTGACTTGATTATTGCGGCTGGTGGAGATGGAACGATCAATGAAGTCGTCAATGGAATTGCTCCGCTCGAAAAACGACCGAAAATGGCTATCATCCCAACTGGTACAACCAATGACTATGCGCGTGCCTTAAAAGTGCCCAGGGGAAATCCTGTAGAAGCAGCTAAGGTTATTGGTAAGCAGCAGACCATTTTAATGGATATTGGTTTAGCCAAAAATCAAAAAAATGGTTTTCATCAAGAACATTATTTTATCAACATTGCTGCGGCAGGTACACTTACGGAATTGACCTACAGTGTTCCAAGTCAACTTAAGACCATGTTTGGCTATTTGGCCTATGTGGTAAAAGGAGCAGAACTCTTGCCACAAGTACAATTTACACCTGTTCGTGTAGAGCATGACGAGGGCGTGTTTGAAGGCTCGGTTTCAATGATTTTTGTTGCCTTAACCAATTCAATTGGAGGTTTTGAACAGATCGTTCCAGATGCTAAGTTGGATGACGGCAATTTTACCTTATTAATGGTAAAAACGGGAAATTTATTTGAAATTCTGCATCTGATTCGTCAAGTCTTAGACGGTGGCAAACACATTGAGAGTGATTTAGTTGAATACATAAAAACCAAGAGCCTATCCATCGAAAATCTGAACCCAGATAACCGTCTACTGCTCAATCTAGATGGAGAGTTTGGTGGGGAAGCCCCTGTTCGTCTGTACAACCTATCAAACCATATAGAGTTTTTCGCAGATACAGATCTGGTTTCAGACCATGCAATCACTCTTGATACTGATCAGATGAATCGAGAAGATATGGCCAAACGATTCATTGAAGAAACAGACCATATTGATGAAGCTATTAAATAGGAATAAAAGATGAAACCGTCTTTTCTTTTTATTTTGTAAAAATGAATTAAACGCTTACAATGGCGGTATTTTCTTGACAAATAGATGTTTTAGGAGTATCCTTACATGGTATTAAATTTTAAAAGGAGAATTCGTTATGAGTTTAGGCGCATTGGCCCTTGGATTGGCCTGTCTTGGTGTAAGTATCGGTGAGGGACTGTTGGTGGCTTCATACCTTAGTTCGACTGCACGTCAACCAGAAATGCAAAGTAAATTGATGGCTGGTGTATTTTTGGGTGTTGCCTTTATCGAGGGAACTTTCTTCGTAACCTTGGCTATGACATTTGTCTTGAAATAGTAGAAAATAGAGAAATAGAAAAGGGGGGAACCTCCATTGGAAGAACATTTAAGTCCAACCCTTACCCTTGGTCCCGTAACCTTTGACCTGACCATGGTATTGGTTTCTGTCATTACCATTTCCATTATTTTCTTACTTGTTTTTTGGGCTAGTCGTCGGATGGAGCTCAAGCCAAAAGGAAAACAGAATGTTTTGGAGTACGTTTACGAATTGACCATCAATTTTACAAAAGGGAATCTTGGCGATGCGGAAGCAAAGCGGTATTCCTTGTTCTTCTTTACAGTCTTTACTTTTCTTTTGGTTGCCAATAATCTAGGTTTGATGACCAAATTGGAAACAGCAGAAGGACATAATTTGTGGACTTCTCCAACGGCCAATATGGCTTACGATTTCGGTTTGGCAACAATTGCAACAGTATTTTGTCATGTTGAAGGTATTCGTCGTCGTGGTTTCAAGGCGTACCTCAAATCTTTTGTGACACCCTGGGCTATGGCTCCAATGAACATTTTGGAAGAAGTGACCAACCTTGTGTCGCTTGCTCTTCGTCTGTACGGTAATATTTATGCTGGTGAAGTGCTTGTCTCTCTTCTTCTACAATTATCTCAACAAAGTGCACTTGCATATCCAATTGCCTTTGCTCTAAACGTTGTTTGGACAGCATTTTCTGTATTCATTTCATGCTTGCAGGGATATGTATTTATCATGTTGGTATCTATGTACTTAAATAAAAAAATTAGTGGTGAGAGTGAATAGGAAAGGGAAAGACAACTATGGCAACAACTATTACAATGCAATCTAGTACCATTCTTGGAAACTTTATCTTGGTAACAGTCTCATTTGCAGTACTTATTATTCTTATTCGTGTTTTTGCATGGGATAAAATTACAGGTATTTTTGAAGAACGTGCCAATAAGATTGCAAATGATATTGATGCTGCAGAAGAAAAACTAACAGCAGCAGCGAACCTTGTTCAACAACGTGAAGATGAGTTGGTACAGGGACGTATTGAAAGTCAAAAGATTATTCAAGACGCGGTTGAACGCGCAAAACTAGAGAAAAAACGTATTCTTGAGCAAGCAGATGTTGAAATTCAAGGATTGAAGCAAAAAGCTCAATTGGAAATTGAAGCTGAAAAACGTGAAGCACAAGAAAACTTGCGTGTTCAAGTTGCTGAATTGGC
This sequence comes from Streptococcus suis, assembly GCF_046032515.1. Taxonomy (GTDB): domain Bacteria; phylum Bacillota; class Bacilli; order Lactobacillales; family Streptococcaceae; genus Streptococcus; species Streptococcus suis_AL. The sequence goes on from NZ_JARQPJ010000010.1 coordinate 8,153, forward strand.
AGTTGATCTTGCAAGCAAAATTATTTTGGAAGATTTGGACCAACAAGCTCATAGTAACTTGATTGACCGTTATTTGGACAAACTAGGAGACAAGTAGATGAACGCTAGAGAAAATGCCATCGTGCAAAAATATGCTCTATCATTTGTTGAAAAAGTTAGTGATAATGCAGAAATTTGGGATATGTATGACCAAATTTCTGAATTGATTTCTATTATCCATGATAGTAAGCTGAATCGTCTCTTGCTGTCTGCTACGGTATCAAGAGAAGAAAAGGCTGAATTTGTAAGAACTGTTCGTCAATCAAGTTTTTGGCAAATTAATGACTTGATAGAAGATGTGATTCGAGATGGTCATGCAGATTTGCTGCTTGAAACACTTGAACGAGTTCAACTACAAATCAGTAAATTTAAAAATGAATTTGAAGCCCATGTGGCTTCAGTATATCCATTGACAGAAGCTCAAAAAGAGCGTCTCCGTCACTTGGTAGAACAACGATTTTCCTTGCGTGTACGCAATATCACGGAAGAACTTGATCAAAGTCTCCTCGGTGGTTTTATTGTAACGGTTAACCATAAGGTAATCGATGCAAGCGTTCGGACACAGTTGAAGGACGTTAGAAAAAAACTTTAGAAAATAGAAAGTGGTGTTCTTTTGATTAATGCACAAGAAATTAGCGCTTTACTAAAACAACAAATTGAAGGCTTTCAGCCTGACTTTGACTACACAGAGACTGGTGTCGTAACCTATATCGGTGACGGTATCGCCCGTGCGCAAGGTCTTGACAATGCCATGAGTGGAGAGCTTTTGGTATTTGAAAATGGCACCATTGGTATGGCACAAAACTTAGAAACCAACGATGTTGGTATCATCATTCTCGGACAATTTACCGATATTCGTGAAGGGTCAGTTGTTCGTCGTACTGGTAAAATTATGGAAGTACCAGTTGGTTCGGCTTTGATCGGTCGTGTCATCAACCCACTCGGTCAACCTGTGGATGGTCTTGGTGAAATTCGTACTAGTAAGACTCGTCCGATTGAATATCCAGCACCAGGTGTTATGCAACGTAAGTCGGTTAATGAACCGCTTCAAACTGGTCTTAAGGCGATTGACGCTTTGGTTCCGATTGGTCGTGGTCAGCGTGAATTGATTATCGGTGACCGTCAGACAGGGAAGACATCTGTAGCTATTGATGCTATTCTCAACCAAAAAGGCCAAGACATGATTTGTATCTATGTGGCTATCGGTCAGAAAGAGTCAACTGTTCGTACTCAGGTTGAAACCCTTCGGCAATATGGTGCTTTGGATTACACAATCGTAGTAACAGCATCTGCTTCACAACCGTCTCCATTGCTTTTCTTGGCTCCTTATGCTGGTGTTGCGATGGCAGAAGAGTTTATGTATGAAGGCAAACACGTCTTGATTGTTTACGATGATTTGTCAAAACAAGCGGTAGCTTACCGTGAATTATCTCTCTTGCTTCGTCGTCCTCCAGGTCGTGAAGCCTATCCAGGGGATGTATTCTACTTGCACAGTCGCTTGCTTGAGCGTTCAGCAAAGGTTTCAGATGAACTGGGCGGTGGCTCCATTACAGCTCTACCATTTATCGAAACACAAGCGGGGGATATTTCAGCTTACATCGCGACCAACGTGATTTCTATCACGGACGGACAAATCTTCTTGAAGGACGATTTATTCAACTCTGGTATCCGTCCAGCCATTGATGCGGGTTCTTCTGTATCGCGTGTTGGTGGCTCTGCACAGATTAAGGCCATGAAAAAGGTTGCAGGTACCCTTCGTATCGATTTGGCTTCATACCGTGAATTAGAAGCCTTTACGCAATTTGGTTCGGATTTGGATGCAGCAACTCAGGCCAAACTCAACCGAGGTCGTCGGACTGTGGAAGTCTTGAAACAACCATTGCATAAGCCACTTCCAGTTGAAAAACAGGTTTTGATTTTGTATGCTTTGACAAATGGCTTCTTGGATTCAGTGCCAATTGATGATATTTTGGCATTTGAAGAAGAACTGTACGCATATTTTGATTTGCACTACGATGGTCTTTTGGATGTTATTCGCACAACAAAAGATCTTCCTGACACAGATGAATTGAATGCTGCTATCCAAGCTTTCAAAGACCAGTCTGTCTTTAAGTAAAGGAGTGAATGATGGCAGGTTCTCTCAATGAAATCAAGTCAAAAATTGCATCAACTAAGAAAACCAGTCAAATCACCGGTGCCATGCAGATGGTTTCGGCTTCTAAATTAGCCAAATCAGAGCAATTAGCGCAATCCTTTCAGATCTACGCTAGTAAGGTTCGTCAGATTACAACGGATCTTTTGCGTGGAGAATTGATGGCTTCAGATACAAGCAATCCAATGCTGATTCGCCGTCCAGTTCAAAAATCGGGTTATATTGTCATTACCTCTGACAGTGGACTAAAAGGTTCATATAATTCCAGTATTTTGAAGGCTGTGATGGGGATGATTGAACAGGATCATGACTCGAAAGATGAGTATGAGATTATTGCTATTGGTAGCATGGGAGCAGATTTTTTCCGTGCTCGTGGTATCAATCCTGTCTTTGAATTGCGCGGTTTAGCAGACAATCCAAGTTTTGAAGAGGTTCAAAAAATCATTTCTAAGTCTGTTGAGATGTACAAGAATGAACTCTTTGATGAGTTGTATGTTTGTTATAACCACCATGTCAATAGTTTGACCAGTCAGGTGCGTGTACAACAGATGCTTCCTGTAGAAGATTTGGACCACAATGAAGCAGATGGTTATACAGCTACCTTTGAGTTGGAACCAAACCGTGAGGTTATTTTGGAACAACTCTTGACTCAATATGCAGAATCAACTATTTATGGAGCGATTTTGGATGCCAAAACTGCTGAAAATGCAGCAGGTATGACAGCCATGCAGACAGCGACGGATAATGCTAAGAATGTCATTAACGATTTGACAATCCAATACAATAGGGCTCGTCAGGCAGCGATTACTCAGGAAATTACTGAGATTGTAGCTGGTGCCTCAGCCCTTGAGTAATAGAAATAGAGGAAATAGAATGAGTTCAGGCAAAATTACTCAGGTTGTCGGACCAGTTGTAGACGTTGCGTTTGCAGCAGAAGATAAACTTCCTGAGATTAACAACGCACTCGTTGTATATAAAAATGATGATTCCAAACAAAAAGTCGTGCTTGAAGTGGCTTTGGAACTTGGTGATGGCGTTGTACGGACCATTGCCATGGAATCAACGGATGGATTGACACGTGGGATGGAAGTTCTCGATACAGGTCGTCCCATCTCTGTTCCAGTCGGTAAAGAAACCTTGGGTCGTGTCTTCAATGTGTTGGGAGATACCATTGACCTTGAAGAGTCTTTTCCGGCAGATTTTGAACGTGAGCCTATCCATAAGAAAGCGCCAGCTTTTGACGAATTATCTACTTCAAGCGAAATTTTGGAAACAGGGATTAAGGTTATCGACCTCCTAGCACCTTATCTAAAAGGTGGTAAGGTTGGTCTCTTCGGTGGTGCCGGTGTTGGTAAAACCGTTCTTATCCAAGAATTGATTCACAATATTGCCCAAGAACACGGTGGTATCTCTGTGTTTACCGGAGTTGGCGAGCGTACCCGTGAAGGGAACGATCTTTACTGGGAAATGAAAGAATCAGGTGTTATTGAAAAAACGGCCATGGTATTTGGTCAGATGAATGAGCCACCAGGAGCCCGTATGCGTGTTGCTCTTACTGGTTTGACCATTGCGGAATACTTCCGTGATGTGGAAGGGCAGGATGTTCTTCTGTTCATCGATAATATCTTCCGTTTCACTCAGGCTGGTTCAGAAGTGTCTGCCCTCTTGGGTCGTATGCCATCAGCCGTTGGTTACCAGCCAACACTGGCAACTGAGATGGGACAATTGCAGGAGCGTATTACCTCAACTAAGAAGGGTTCTGTTACATCTATTCAGGCCATTTACGTACCTGCGGATGACTATACAGACCCAGCTCCAGCGACAGCTTTCGCTCACTTGGACTCGACTACCAACTTGGAACGTAAGTTGACTCAGCTTGGTATCTACCCTGCGGTGGATCCATTGGCATCATCATCTCGTGCGCTTTCTCCACAAATCGTTGGTGAAGAGCACTATGCAGTGGCCATGGAAGTAAAACGTGTTCTTCAACGTTACCAAGAATTGCAAGATATTATTGCCATTCTCGGTATGGACGAATTGTCAGATGAAGAGAAGACCTTGGTTGGTCGCGCTCGTCGTATCCAATTCTTCCTCTCTCAAAACTTCAATGTTGCGGAGCAATTTACAGGAATGCCAGGTTCTTATGTGCCAGTAGCTGAAACGGTGAAAGGCTTTAAGGAAATCTTGGACGGCAAACACGACCATCTACCAGAAGATGCCTTCCGAAATGTTGGTTCAATTGAGGATGTGGTCGCTAAAGCTGCTAAAATGAAATTCTAGAGGTGGCTTATGGGACAAATGACTGTACAAATCGTAACACCAGACGGTATCAAATATGACCATCATGCAGCATTTGTTTTGGTCAAAACGGTTGATGGTGAGATGGGTGTCTATTCTGGACATGAAGAACTGATTGCAGTTTTGGAAATCGGTGAAATGAAAGTGCGTCGTGTGGATGATGAAAACCATGTAGACTGGATTGCGGTCAATGGTGGAATCATTGAAGTCAACAAGGATATTATTACGGTCATTTCTGATTCCGCTGAGCGGGAACGGGATATTGATATTAGTCGTGCGGAACGTGCCAAATTGCGCGCGGAACGTGAATTGGAAGAAGCACAGACTGCTCGTAATATTGATATGGAGATGCGTGCAACAGTCGCCCTCCAACGTGCGATAAATCGTATTCGTGTTGGAAAACATTAATCTATATGGGATTGAACTTGGTTCAGTTCCTTTTTTTCATTTCATGGTATAATGGAAACATGGTAATTTCAATTTTACAGTTTTTTAGTCATATATTGTTTATCTATCTGGCTCATCATCTCTTGGTTACAACAGTTGATTGGTCACGGTGGTTGAAGGTGACTGGGGACAATCAGCGTAAAATCAATTTGCTGATTCTCTTTCTGACAATAGCACTGGGGTACTTAGTCTCGACTTTCTTTTTAGAATTGTTGATGATGGGACGCTCTTTTGCAAATATGTGATTTAAGTAAGAAAAGGATAAGAAATGGATACAATTATTGTTACAGGTAGTAAAAACGGTTTGAAAGGACAGGTTGAGATTGAGGGGGCGAAGAATGCCGTTCTGCCTTTATTGGCAGCAACGGTTCTAGCAAGTCAAGGACAGACCAAATTGACTCAGGTTCCTATTTTGTCTGATGTCTATACAATGAATAATGTTGTACGTGGTCTGGGAGTTCGTGTGAAATTTGACGAGGAGACAAAGACTATCGATATTGACGCAACAGGTAAACTTGGTAGCGAAACTCCTTATAAGTATGTGAGTCAAATGCGCGCCTCTATTGTTATTCTTGGTCCGATTTTGGCACGCAATGGTTATGCTAAGGTTTCTATGCCAGGAGGTTGTACAATTGGTAGCCGTCCAATAGATTTGCACTTAAAAGGTTTGCAAGCTATGGGGGCTAAAATTAAGCAACGTGCGGGTTATATTGAAGCGAGTGCAGAGAACTTGCAGGGAGCTCATATCTATCTTGATTTCCCAAGTGTTGGGGCAACGCAAAACTTAATGATGGCTGCAACTCTGGCGCAGGGCACAACGGTATTGGAAAATGCAGCGCGAGAACCTGAAATTGTTGACTTGGCTATTTTCCTAAACAAAATGGGGGCCAAAGTTAAGGGAGCAGGTACAGAGACGATTACGATTACTGGTGTAGAAGAATTGACTGGCGCAGAACATCAAGTGGTGCAAGATCGTATCGAAGCGGGCACCTTTATGGTGGCAGCGGCAATGACTGGTGGAGATGTCTTGGTCAAGGATGCTGTCTGGGAGCACAACCGTCCACTCATTTCTAAGATGTTGGAAATGGGAGTTGAGGTGACGGAAGAAGCTGAAGGGATTCGAGTTCGTTCGCAAGTGGATAAGCTTAAACCTGTAACAGTAAAAACTTTGCCCCACCCAGGCTTCCCAACGGATATGCAGGCTCAATTTACAGCTCTAATGGCAGTTGCAAAGGGTGAATCTACCATGATTGAAACGGTATTTGAGAATCGTTTCCAGCATTTGGAAGAAATGCGTCGGATGGATTTGCATTCGGAAATTTTGCGTGATACAGCTATTATTACAGGTGGTCAGACCTTGCAAGGTGCTCAGGTTATGTCTACTGATTTGCGAGCTAGTGCTGCATTGATTTTGGCAGGTTTGGTTGCTGAAGGTGAGACGATTGTAGGTAAATTAACGCACTTAGATCGAGGTTACTATCGTTTTCATGAGAAATTAGCTGCTTTAGGTGCAACGATTGAACGTGTGAGTGGAGAAGATGAAAATGGATAAGGATAATCTTAGCTATGTTGGTAAAAATTTAATCTTAGTAGCAGTTGTTTTGTTGATTGCTATTTTGGTGTTTATTTTAGGATTAATGGTTGGTTACGGTGTCATAGGAGATGGAGACAATGTATTTGCGGTGTTGTCACCAGCTAAGTGGCAAGAACTAATCGGTAAATTTACAGGAAAGTAGGCTGGACCTGCTTTTTTGATGGAGAGAAAATGGCGAAGAAAAATGTAAAAAAACAAGCGATGAGTCTGCTCAGATTATTGGCTACGATTGTTGTAGTAGCGGGTGGCTATCTTTTAAGTGATAACAAGAGCAGTAACGTTGCTAATTATTCCTATTATGTCAATCAGTCTAAGGCAAGCGAGAGCACACCTAGTCAGGAACTAGCTAGTTCTGTATTGACTGAGGATGTAAAGAAACAGCTTGGACATTCAATTGACTGGAATGGAGCGGGTGCTTTTATCATCAACGGAAATAAGACTGATTTAGATGCTTCAGTCTCTAGTAAGCCCTATGCGGATAATAAGACAAAGACTGTGCAGGGAGAAACGGTTCCAACAGTGGCAAATGCCCTTTTAGCCAAATCAACGCGACAGTATAAGAGTCGTGAAGAAACAGGAAATGGTTCGACTTCATGGACCCCAGCTGGTTGGCATCAGGTACAGGATTTGGATGGATCCTATGATCATGCGATTGATAGGGGGCATCTGCTGGGCTATGCCTTGATTGGCGGTTTAAAAGGCTTTGATGCTTCAACCAGCAATCCTAAGAATATTGCAGTTCAAACAGCTTGGTCCAATCAGGCAAGGGCTGAGGATTCGACGGGGCAAAACTATTTTGAGAGTCAAGTTCGTAAAGCTTTGGATAAGAACAAACGTGTTCGTTACCGCGTGACCTTGATTTATGCTGATGAGGATGATTTGGTTCCAGTCGGAAGTCATCTAGAGGCAAAAGCAGCAGATGGTAGCCTAGAGTTCAATGTGTTTGTTCCAAATGTGCAGAGCGGTCTCAGTATCAACTATCATAGTGGGGAAATTGCAGTAAATCAATAAATAGTCAGACAAATTCTCTCTCGCCAAATCAAATATATCAGACGATTTTCGCGTAAAATCGTCTTTTTTTGCGTATAATTAAAAATATTTACCAAAACTATTGACAAATCATCAGACGAATATTAGAATATACTTAAAGAAAACGCTTACGATTTTATCGTAGAAAACATTTAGGAGGAATTTCCAATGAAAAAACATGTTGAGCAACGTGTCGAAGACGTTACTTATAACAAAGCCAAGTTATGGCAAATCATATTATTTGCGATGAACAATTCATCGACGAATATTTACTTGGTTGCTTTTACTTTCGTGACTTATTTATCGACAGGTGTACTTGGTCTTGCAGCCCTGTTTGTTAGTCAACTCATGGGCTATATTCGTATCTTTGACGGCTTCATCGATCCTACAATTGGAGTTATCATTGATAAAACGGATACTAAGTTTGGTAAATATCGTCCTATCTTGGTTTTGGGGAATATCATTACAGCAGCTTCTCTTTTTATGATGTTAGGTTTAAGTGGAGTTAGCGAGAGTCTCCGTCTTCCTCTATTCATCCTTGTTTTGATTATCCATAAAATTGGATATTCACTTCAACAGACGATTACAAAAGCAGGACAAGTTGCGCTTACTAATGATCCAAAGCAACGTCCAATCTTTAACATTGTTGATGGTATCGCCACAACTGTGTTGATGACTGGTAGTCAGGTTGTCGTATCAGGAACCTTGGTTCCAAAACATGGTGGGTTTACCCCGGGATTCTTCCAAGAGTTATTCCTTGGTGTAGTAATAATTTCAGCTGTACTGGGTATTCTTGCTATTATTGGTATTTGGGAAAAAGACAATAAGAAATACTTTGGTCTTGGTGAGAAGACACAAGAAACTAAGTTGAAAGACTACTGGAAAGTTATCAAAGGAAATAAACCTTTGCAGGTTCTTTCAATCTCTGCAGCCTTTGTAAAATTTGTTGCTCAACTGTTTGGAGATTCAGTTGTCGGAGTGATGCTGTATGGTATCATCTTTGGTGACTATGCTCTTTCTGGAAAAATGTCTATGCTCTTGATTTTGCCAGGTATTCTTGTAACAGTTGGTGCTGCGCAATTGGCTCGTCGTAAAGGTTTGCGTTTTGCATATGTAACGGCCCTTCAGCTGGGAATTACAGGTTTGATTATTCTTGCTGTTATGCTTCTTTCTGCTGAACCTGGAATGTTAGATTTAACGAATTGGAATCTCTACACAATCGGTTTCTTTGTTGTTTATATCATTGCTCGCTACGCATCTAGTGCTCCATCTGGTTTGGTATTGACCATGGGTGCGGATATTACGGACTATGAAACTTCAGTATCTGGTCGTTACTTGTCAGGTATGATTGGGACTATCTTCTCATTGACAGACTCAATTGCTTCTTCATTTGCCCCAATGGTTGTTGGATTTGTATTAGCAGGTATCGGTTTTGGTAAAGAGTACCCAACTGTTGAAACAGCATTCTCAACAGATTTGAGAATGGCACTGATTGTCCTGTTGACTGTGATTCCAGCAGCGGTATTGAGCGTATCCTTGTTCTTGATGAAATTCTACAAACTAGACCGTGAAGAAATGGCTCGTATTCAAGAGAAAATCCATGTTATGAAAGCGGCAAAAGATGAAGAACGTGTGCGTGCGATTGCAAAAAATGTTCCATTATCTGATATGGATTATGTGGATGTAACTCAATATAAGGTTGACCAGTACGACGATAAATAATACATTAACGACCTAGTTGGAGGCTTCCAGCTGGGTCTTTCATCTAGGAGGCGGTATGAAAAAAATCTTAGCATTTGGAGAAGTTTTATTGCGGCTATCTCCTCCTCATTATCAGACCTTAACACAGGCCACGAGTTTAGATTGTCAGTTTGGTGGTTCGGAGTTGAATGTTTTAGTCAGCTTGGCTCAGCTTGGTCACTCAGTCGAGTTGGTGACAGCACTGCCTAAGAATGAAGTGGGAAAAATGGCAGAACACTTTCTTTTTGCAAGGCAGATTGGACAGAAAAATGTGATTCGAAAAGAGGGGAGGCTGGGGCTTTATTATTATCAAAAGGGTTTCTCTCTGAGACCTAGTCAGGTGACCTACGACCGTGATTATTCTGCTTTCAGCTTATCCAAGGAAGAAGATTATGATTTGGAAGGTATGTTTAACGGTGTTGACTGGTTTCATGTGAGTGGTATAACGGTCGCTTTGAATCCAGATATTTATCGACTGGCCTTTCGTTTGATGGAAATGGCAAAGGAGCAGGGTGTTAAGGTTTCCTTTGACTTGAATTATCGAGAAAGTTTGTGGTCTTCTTTTGAGGAAGCAAGGGAGAAATTATCTCCTTTTGTAGGTTTAGCAGATATTTGCTTTGGTCTAGAGCCTATTCAACTTTTCAATGAATCTGGTAAAGATGTGAAGGATGAATTGGGGTTGAAGCGCCCTTATGAAAATAAAGAGGTCTTGTTGGCGGTGGTTAAAGGTTTAGCAGAGAACTATTCTTTGCAGGGTCTTGCTTTTACCCAGAGGGAAATGACCTACAATAATGAATATTTGCTGAAAGCATACTTGTATCAAGATGGTATTCTTTATGAAACGGAAAAAGAATCCATTCAAGTTTTGGACCGAGTTGGGACAGGGGATGCCTATACAGCAGGAATTATTTTGGGCTATTTGCAGGAAAAAACGCCACAGGAAATAGTCGACTTGGGGATGGCTAGTTTTCAATTCAAACATACCATTGAAGGGGACATTAATGTCATCAGTCCATCAGACATTGATTTGCTATTGAAAAAAGGGTCACGTGAAATAAAACGATAGAAAGAAGGAAAAAGTATGTTGTATCCAATTCAAACAAAAACACGTTCAGTTAATTCCTTAAATGGAATATGGGCTTTTAAGCAAGGGAACAATGATGTTCATAGTCTGTTAGATACAGATGAAGTAATGGTTGTACCAAGTTCGTTTAATGATGTTGTTGTCGATAAAGCAAAGCGCAGTTTTGTCGGAGACAATTGGTATGAACTCATGGTGGCTCTCCCTGTCGTATCAGCTGATGAGGAGTTGGTTGTGCGTTTTTGTTCGGTGACGCATCAGGCCAAAGTCTATGCAGATGGTCAGCTAATCGGGGAGCACAAGGGTGGTTTCACACCTTTTGAATGCTTGATTCCATCAAACTTATACGACGCTGATCAATTCCGGTTGACAGTCTGTGCCAATAATGAACTAAATTATACAACCCTTCCAGTAGGGAATTATAGTGAAGAAGTGGATGAGAATGGTCAAGTTGTAAAGACAGTCAAGGAAAATTTTGACTTTTTCAACTATGCTGGTATCCAGCGGACAGTCTATCTCTATAAACGTCCCAAAAATAGAATTGAGGATATTGTTATTCGGACTGAGCTAAATCAAGATTTGACTCAGGCAGTAGTAAATGTTGATGTGAAGACAATTGGGCAGTACGATTCCATCCGTATGTCTATTTTAGATCAAGAGGGACAGGAAGTAGGTCTTCTTGAAAATGGACAAATGGCCATTGAACATCCACGCCTTTGGGAAGTCTTGGATGCCTATCTCTATACTGCTAAAGTTGAATTATTTGACGGAGAAAACTTGCTAGATACCTACTCAGAACAATTCGGCATTCGTAGTGTTGCGGTTGAAAATGGGCAGTTTTTTATCAATGGAAAACCGTTCTATTTCAAGGGATTTGGTAAACATGAAGATACCTTTATTAATGGCCGTGGTTTCAATGAAGCAGCCAATCTGATGGATTTGAACTTACTGAAGGATATTGGAGCAAACTCTTTTAGGACTTCCCATTATCCCTATTCTGAGGAAATGATGCGGCTGGCAGATCGCTTGGGAATCGTTGTCATTGATGAAGTGCCAGCAGTCGGTCTGTTCCAGCTTTTCAATGCGGCCTTGAATTTGACAGGTGATTCTGAAGTAGTAAAAAATACTTGGGAAGTTATGCAAACCAAGGAGGCTCATGAGCTGGTGATTGATGAATTGATAGCGCGTGATAAGAATCATCCTTCTGTAGTGATGTGGGTTGTTGCCAATGAACCGGCAGGGCATGAAAAGGGAGCACGTGCGTACTTTGAACCTTTGATTCAACGCATGAGGGACAAAGATCCTTCTAAGCGTCCTGTGACCTTGGTCAATATTATGACAGCAACGCCTGATAAGGATGAGGTGATGGATTTGGTCGATGTTGTCAGTCTCAATCGTTATTATGGTTGGTATGTTGCTCATGGTGACTTGAAGGCGGCAGAAAAAAGGCTCCGTCAAGAGTTGGAGACTTGGCAAAAACTTTATCCTGACAAGCCGATTTTGATGACGGAATATGGTGCAGATACTCTTCCAGGTTTGCATTCGATGTGGGATATTCCTTATACAGAGGAATTTCAGGTGGATTACTATGAGATGAACCATCGAGTCTTTGATTCTATTCCTAATTTGGTTGGTGAGCAGGTCTGGAATTTTGCTGATTTTGAAACTACAGTCGGTATCATTCGCATTCAAGGAAATCACAAAGGATTATTCTCAAGAAATCGACAACCCAAGCAAATTGTAAGAGAAATCAAGAAACGTTGGACTGCCATTCCAAACTACCATTATAAGAGGAAATGAGCTATAATAGTAGCAGATAGAAAGTTGTATTGGAGGACCAAGCACATGGCGAAACCCTTGGTAGAAAAAGCATCGGAACGCTTATTAGAATTGATTTTGGAAAGAGGATATGAAGTTGGTGACAAGCTTCCAAATGAGTATGAATTGGCCCAAGATTTAGAAGTTGGACGTTCGACTGTTCGTGAAGCTGTTCGAAGTTTGGCTACTCGAAATATTCTGGAGGTGCGCCAAGGGTCGGGAACCTATATCAGCTCTAAAAAAGGAGTATCAGAGGATCCCCTAGGTTTTTCTTTGGTGAGAGATCGTGTGAAGTTGACGACAGATTTGTTTGAAGTGCGGTATTTGCTTGAACCGAGAATTGCGGAGCGTGTTGCACAGTTTGCCTCGGACGAAGATATTGCAAGGTTGGAAGACATTGTCGTAGCTATTGAAGAGGCGGTAGCTGCTGGAGATTCGAAGCATCTGGAATTGGATGTACAATTCCACTGTATGTTAGCTGAGATGAGTGGGAATCTGGCTATGACAAGTCTGATGCCTGTCATTAATCAATCTATTCATCTGATCAATGAAAATTATTCAAATCGTCAGATGAAATCGGATAGTTTACAGGCCCATAGGAATATCTTAATGGCTATCAAACAACGTCACCCTGTTGCAGCCTATGATAGCATGTTGGCGCATATTATAGCAGTAAGACAGGTTGTATTGAGTGAGTGGTTCGGTAAAGATATGACCTTGCATGGTCTCAACGATCATAAATAGAAATAAAAAATAGATAGCCCAGAAGAATTCTTCTGGGTATTTTTTGCTTTTTTCTTGACAAATCATCTGACGAATTGTATACTATAGCTATAAATGACAACGCTTTCTAATTGGAGGTCAAGATGTTAAAGCAATTAAAAGAAAATTACTTTTTTGCAGTGATTCGCGGAAAAGATGAAGAAGATGCGAAAGAAATCGCTCGCCATGCGATTTTGGGAGGTATTCGAAATATTGAAATCACATTTTCGACTCCAAATGCAGCGACAGTTATCAAAGAATTACAAGAGGAGTTCTCAGATGATTCATCCGTAGTCATTGGTGCAGGAACTGTAATGAATGTATCTCTCGCACAAGAGGCAATTGACGCTGGTGCTAGTTTTCTGGTTAGTCCTCATTTTGATAAAGAAATTCAAGACTTGGCGCAAGAGGCTGAGGTATTCTACTTCCCAGGTTGTGCAACTGCAACAGAGATTGTCACAGCTAGTCAGGCGGGATGTCCTATTATCAAACTTTTCCCTGGTGGTGTCTTGGGTCCTGGATTTATCAAGGATATTCACGGACCAGTGCCCCAAGTGGATTTGATGCCTTCTGGTGGCGTATCGGTTGAAAATGTTGCAGATTGGAAAAAGGCAGGTGCTTGTGCTGTTGGAGTCGGTTCGGCTCTGGCAAGTCGAGTGCAGGCTGAAGGCTATGAAAGTGTAACGACGATTGCTCGCAGTTTTGTTGCAGCTTTGGAGGGATGAAATGAGTTTTAATGACAAAAACTTTATGCTAAAAAACGAGCCTGCTAAGGAGCTTTACGGGAAAATAGCAGAGCTTCCTATCTATGATTTCCATTGTCACTTGGATCCTAAGGAAATTTTTGAAGATAAGGTTTATGAAGATATTGTTGATCTGTGGCTGGGGGGTGACCATTACAAGTGGCGCTTGATGCGGGCTAATGGTATCTCAGAAGAAGAAATCACAGGTTCAGCAAGTAAACTAGATAAGTTTAAAGCCTGGGCAAGGACCTTGGAACGGGCTTTCGGAAATCCTCTCTATCATTGGAGTCATTTGGAATTGCGACAGGTTTTCGGTGTTGAGGAATTGTTGACCGAAGAAAATGCAGAGCGACTCTATCATCAGCTCAATGCTTATTTGCAAGAACATCGAATGAGTCCACGGAAGCTAATTGCGGATGCTAGGGTGACCTTTATTGGGACAACTGACCATCCTCTTGATAGCTTGGAATGGCATAAGCGCTTGGCTGAGGACTCAACTATAGATACTGTAGTGGCACCGACTTTCCGCCCAGATGAAGCCTTTATAGAACATCGAAATTTCAATCCATTTATTAAACGCTTGGAGGAGGTAACAGGGGTAGCAGTAAGAGACTTTGCAAGTTTTGTAGAGGCACTTGGTCAGCGCGTTTCCTATTTTGCTCAACACGGTTGCCGAGCAAGTGACATCAGTTTTACGGCCATTTCATACGAAGAAGCAAGCCTTGAAGAGCTTGATGATATTTTACTAGCAAGACTTGCAGGTAAAGAAGCTGGTCAATCCAGTATCAATAAATGGCAGACTGCTATCTTTAGGGAATTGTGCCGATTGTACAAGAAACATGGCTTTGTGACACAAGTTCACTTTGGTGCCTTACGGAACAACCATACCGGACTGTTTGAAAAACTTGGAGCAGATGTAGGTGTGGATTCGATTGGAGACCAGACATGTCTGACTGTGAATTTGAATCGTTTGTTAGATAACTTGGTCAAGGAAAATGCCCTTCCAAAAATGATTTGGTACAATCTCAATCCAAGTTACAACATTGCTCTAGCCAATACTTTGGCGAATTTCCAGTCCAATGAGGAAGGGCTTCGTAGTCAGCTACAATTTGGTGCTGGTTGGTGGTTTAATGACACCAAGTTGGGTATGATTGACCAGATGAATGCTTATGCAGAACAGGGCATGCTTGCAAATTTTGTTGGTATGTTGACAGATTCGCGTAGCTTTTTATCTTATCAACGGCATGATTATTTCAGACGGATTTTAGCGACTTACGTCGGCCAATGGATTGTTGATGAAGAAGTGCCTGAAGATTACAATCGTTTAGGCCAGCTTGTAGAAGCCATATCCTATTACAATGCCAAAGAATTTTTTGAACAATAAAGGAGAGTAAATCATGAAAATGTCATTTCGATGGTATGGGAAAAAGGATCCTGTGACACTTGAGGAGATTAAGGCGATTCCTGGTATGCAGGGAATTGTGACAGCTGTCTATGATGTGCCAGTTGGTCAAGCTTGGCCCCTTGAAAACATTCTAGAGCTGAAAAAAATGGTAGAAGAGGCAGGACTTGAAATTACGGTTATTGAATCCATTCCTGTCCATGAAGACATCAAACAAGGGAAGCCAAATCGTGATGCCTTAATCGAAAACTATAAAACTTCCATCCGTAATGTCGGGGCTGCAGGTATTCCAGTTGTATGCTACAATTTCATGCCTGTGTTTGACTGGACACGTTCAGACTTGCACCACCCACTTCCAGATGGTTCAACCTCTTTAGCTTTTCTTAAATCTGATTTGGCAGGTGTTGATCCTGTGGCGGATGATTTGAATTTACCTGGTTGGGACTCGTCCTATTCCAAGGAAGAAATGAAGGCTATTATTGAAAATTATCGTCAGAATATTTCCGAAGAAGATTTATGGGCGAATTTGGAGTATTTCATCAAAGCGATTCTGCCAACGGCTGAGGAGGCTGGCGTCAAAATGGCTATTCACCCTGATGACCCTCCGTATGGAATTTTCGGATTGCCACGTATTATTACTGGTCAAGAAGCCGTTGAACGATTTTTGAATCTCTATGATTCAGAGCACAATGGAATTACCATGTGTGTCGGATCCTATGCTTCTGATCCGAAAAATGATGTCCTTGCCATGACGGAATATGCTCTCAAACGCAATCGTATCAATTTTATGCATACGCGCAATGTGACGGCAGGTGCTTGGGGCTTCCAAGAAACAGCACATCTGTCACAGGCTGGTGACATTGATATGAATGCTGTTGTTAAATTATTGGTAGACTATGACTGGACTGGTGCCTTACGTCCAGACCACGGCCGCCGTATCTGGGGAGACCAGACCAAGACACCTGGTTATGGTTTGTATGACCGAGCCCTTGGAGCAACCTACTTTAACGGTCTCTATGAAGCCAATATGCGAGCAGCGGGTAAGACACCAGATTTTGGAATTACAGTCAAAACAGTTGGAAATAAGGAGGGCTAGTATGACACGTGTTATTGAGTTTAAGGATAAGGTTGTTGTTATTACAGGTGCAGGAGGCGTTCTTTGTGGCTATTTGGCAAAAGAATTTGCTAAGGCAGGCGCAAAGGTTGCGCTTTTGGACTTAAATGAAGCTGCGGCTCAGGTCTTCGTTGATGAGATTGCAGCAGCAGGAGGCGTAGCAAAAGCCTATAAATCTAACGTTCTTTCTAAGGAAAATTTGGAAGAAGTTCGCCAGCAAGTCCTGGCAGATTTTGGACCAGTAGATATTTTAATCAATGGTGCTGGAGGCAATAATCCAAAAGCGACAACGGACAATGAATTCCATGAGATTGGACTACCAGCTGAGACCAAAACTTTCTTCGACTTGGATGAGGCAGGTATCAACTTTGTATTCAATTTGAACTATTTGGGAACCTTATTGCCAACACAGGTCTTTGCACAGGATATGATTGGTCGCTCGGGAGCAAATATTATCAATATTTCCAGCATGAATGCCTTTACTCCTTTGACAAAAATTCCAGCCTATTCAGGTGCCAAGGCTGCTATTAGTAATTTTACCCAATGGTTAGCAGTTCATTTTTCAAAAGTTGGCATCCGTTGTAATGCGATTGCGCCTGGATTCTTGGTTACCAACCAAAACCGTGGCTTGCTATTTGACGAGTCAGGTCAACCGACCGCGCGTGCCAACAAGATTTTGACCAATACACCAATGGGGCGGTTTGGTGAAGCCGAAGAGTTGGTCGGAGGGGTCTTCTTCTTGGCAGATGAGAATTTGGCAAGTTTTGTCAACGGTGTTGTTTTACCGATTGACGGTGGTTTCTCAGCCTATTCAGGAGTTTGATGATGAAAACGGATTACGTATTTTGTGTGGACTCTGATGGTTGCGCCATGGACACCATGACCTACAAACATAAACTATTTTTCGGCCCCTTGGCTGCAGATGTTTTTGGTGTTGAAGATAAAGAACCATTTTTAGCTGAATGGAATCGAGTCAATCTCTACTCACGAGAACGTGGCATTAACCGTTTTGTAGGCTTGGTTAAAGGTCTAGAATTTGCAGGTGTGACTGGTATAGACAACTTAAAAAATTGGGTCGCGACCACAGATTCTTTGTCAAATGCTTCTCTGGAAAGATTGATAGAGGAGCAGCCGTCAAAAGACTTGGAATTAGCTTTAGAATGGTCCAATCAAGTCAATCAAGCCATTAAGCATTATAGCGGTCCTGTTTTAGCCTTCATCGGCGTTCACAAGGGCTTGGAAAAATTGAGCCAGTTAGGAAAAGTCTACGTGGTTTCTTCTGCTAATAAGGAGGCAGTAGAAGAAGAGTGGACAGACCAAGGTTTGATGGACTATGTTACAGAATTGTACTGTCAAGACCGTGGTAAGAAAGAAGATGTCATCAAACTGTTAATAGAGGAAGGGTATTGTCCTGATAAGATTATGATGATTGGTGACTCGCCTGGTGATTTGAAGGCGGCGGAATTGAACGGTGTCCATTTCTATCCTATTTTAGTAGGACGAGAGATGCAGTCTTGGACAGATTTGACAGAAACGATTGCAGATGAATTTGTTCATCAAGCATTCAAAGATGAGAAAGAAACAGAATTGACACAGGCATTTTGGAATAATTTAGACGACTAGAGAAGGGCTAGAGGCGCTATGCCCTCTAGCTTTTTTGGAGGCAAATATGACACATTTAGTAGATTTACGGAAGAAACCTTACAGCCTTGATGAAGAGGCTATTTCTTGGATTGAAGAAACCATTGCTCAGATGACCTTGGATGAAAAAATCGGTCATCTCTTTGTCAACATGGGGAGCCAGCGGACGGAAGAATATCTGACTGGAGTATTAAATGATTATAAGGTTGCTGCTGTTCGTTACAATCCTGGACCTGCTGCAGATATTTGGGAGCAAAACTATATTTTGCAGACCAAGTCTAAGATTCCCCTTTTGATTGCAGCCAATACCGAATCTGGTGGGAATGGCGCTGTTACGGATGGAACGAAAATTGGGGATGAAATCAAGATTGCTGCGACAGCCGATCCCCGCTATGCTTATGAAATGGGGAAAGTTGCAGGACTTGAAGCAGCTGCGGTAGGCTGCAATGCCTCCTTTGCACCGATTATGGACCTAAGCCGTAATTGGCGCAATCCAATCATTGCAAACCGAACTTGGGGAGCTAATGTAGACCAAGTCATTGAATTATCCAAAGAATACATGCGTGGCATTATGGAACATGGCATTGTGCCATTTGCTAAGCATTTCCCAGGCGATGGTATTGATGAACGTGACCATCATCTCTCTTTTGCTTCGAATCCAATGACCAAGTCTGAATGGATGGAAACATTTGGACGGATTTACGGTGAGATGGCTGACGCAGGTCTTCCAGGTATTATGGCGGGGCACATTCATTTGCCAAATGTTGAGAAAGAAATGCATCCAGAACGTGAATTGGATGACATGTTGCCAGCTTCGCTGAATAAAACCCTCTTGGATGAGTTGCTTCGTGGAGAGTTAGGTTACAATGGTGCCATTGTCACGGATGCCAGTCACATGATCGGTATGACAGCCTCTATGCCGCGTCGTGAGCTATTGCCTACAGCTATTGAGGCAGGATGTGATCTTTTCCTTTTCTTCAACGATCCAGAAGAAGATTTGCAATGGATGAAAGAAGGATTGGAAAATGGTCTGCTTTCTGAGGAACGCCTCCATGATGCTCTTCGTCGTACCTTGGGCTTGAAAGCTAAACTCGGTCTTCACTTGTTTGAAGGTCGTCGTGAGGAAATCATGTTGCCAAAAGAAGAAGCGCTGGCTTTGATTGGTAGAGATGAGGCGAAACAGCTTGCAAAAGAAGTAGCTGACAAGGCGATTACCTTGGTAAAAGCCAAACAAGAAGGAATTTTCCCTGTCAATCCAGAACGCTACAAACGTATTTTGTTGGTAGAAGTAGATGGCTATAAGGGTGGTTTTGGCGCCATGATCAATGCTGGCAAGAAGAGAGCAGCTGATACGCTGAAAGAACTATTAGAAGCTCGAGGTCACCAAGTATCTATCTGGGAAAATACAGAAGCACGGATTGCCAAATTGCCAGAAGAAGAAAGACCAGCAGCGATTGCAAATGTCTATGCTTCCAAGCGTCCTATTGCAGAAATCACAGATAACTATGATTTGATTATCGATTTAGTCGATGTCAACTCAGGAGGGACAACTCAGCGGATTATTTGGCCAGCTGCCAAGGGAACACCAGACCAGCCTTTCTATGTTCACGAAATTCCAACCATTGTTGTCTCTGTTCAGCACCCGTTTGCACTTGCAGATATGCCACAGGTTGCAACCTATATCAATGCCTATGATGGCTTGCCTGTCACTTTAGAAGCCTTGGTTGCCAAACTAGCAGGAGAGTCAGCCTTTACAGGAGTATCGCCTGTAGATGCCTATTGTGGTTTGGTAGATACACGTATATGGCGAGGAAAATAAGGAGGAAAAAATGCCTAGATTGGTTGATTTGCGGAAGAAACCCTATTGTTTGGATGAAGAGCAGATTGCTTGGGTGGAAAATACCTTGGCTCATCTGACTGATGAAGAAAAAATCGGTCAATTGTTTGTCAATCTATTCTTCTTCGGAGGAGACGCTTTTAGCGGAAATAATTTGAGTAATCAGGAATTGATGAATCGGTACCACATAGGTGGAGCCCGCTATATGAATGGCAGTCCAGAACAGGTACAAGGACTGATTAACGACTTGCAAAGCTATTCAAAAGTACCTCTCTTGGTTGCGGCGAACTGTGACTCAGGTGGAGATGGGGCTGTGAAAGGAGGAACCTATATTTCCTCAGGTGTTCAATCGGAAGCCAGTCGGGATCCTCGTATTCCCTACCTAGCAGGTCTCGTATCTGCGCGCGAGGAGACTGCATTAGGCGTAAATGTCAACTTTGACCCTTGTGTGGATATTGTTCAGAACTGGCGCAATACTATCGTCAATACCAGAGCCTACGGTACAAATGCGGATGATGTGATTGCCTACACCAGTGCCTATTTAGAAGGATTGACTGCTGAAAGAGATGTGATTCAATGTATCAAGCATTTCCCAGGAGATGGTACAGAAGAACGTGATCAGCACCTAGTCCTTGGTGTCAATGAGCTCTCTCCAGAAGAATGGGACAAGAGTTTTGGTCGTGTCTATCGTCATCATATTGACGCTGGCGTTGAGATGATTATGGCGGGTCATATTGCCTTGCCTTACTATCAACAAACATTGAACCCGAGTTTGAAGGACGAAGATATTTTGCCTGCAACGCTGGCTCCTGAATTGATTCAAGATTTATTGAAAGAAAAACTGGAATTCAATGGCTTGGTCATAACAGATGCCAGCCACATGTTGGGGATGACAGCAGCGATGCGTCGTGAAGATTATGTCCCAGCAGCCATTGCTGCGGGTTGCGATATGTTCTTATTCTTCAATAATTTAGAAGAAGATTTTGAATTTATGATCAATGGCTACCGCAAGGGAGTGATTACTGAAGAACGCCTTCATGATGCTCTCCGTCGCATTTTAGGTCTGAAAGCCAAACTCAATCTGCATAACAAGCAAGCAGAAGGAACCTTACTAAAATCAGCTGATGAATTGGCTATTATCGGCTGTGAAGAACACTTGGCTTGGCAACGTGAAGCAGCAGACAAAGCAATTACGCTGTTGAAAGATACACAGAAAAATCTTCCAATCAGTCCAGAAACCCATCGCAGAATCCGTTTGTATTACCTAGAAGGCGAAAAAGAAGGGATTATGGCGGCAAGTACAGAAGTGGTTGATAACCTTAAAGCTGCCCTAGAGGCGCGTGGTTATGAAGTGACTGTCAATGATGGTACAACTCGAATTAAAGGAAAAACGCTGCAATACCGAGAAGAAGTTGATTTAGCTTTAACGGTTGCCAATGTCATTGGATATGGAGCGCAGAATAATTACCGCATCCAATGGAAAACAGCCATGTCCAATGAAGTTCCTTGGTATGTACATGAAGTTCCAACCATTTTCGTTTCACTAAACTATACGACCCATCTTCACGATGTTACCATGGTCAAAACTGCTATCAATGCCTACCATCATAATAAAAACACGATTGAATCTCTCCTTGATAAATTGGAAGGAAAAGATGACTTCTATGGTGTGCCAAATGAGAATGTTTGGGCCAATAAATGGCAGGCAAAACTATAAAACTAAACTCCTTTCTATCCTAGATAGAGGGAGTTTTTCTAGCACGCCAAACGCATGAAGAAAATTTCGTTTTCGGAAATCATATTTTCAATATTTACATCAGTTTTTTATTAAAAAAAGTGATATAATAGCTTTGAAAATGAGGGATTACCCCCGTTAAAGTGTAAGTTTTATGGAAATATTTTGAAAAAATGCATGTAACTAGAAAATAGTTGCATGCATTTTCTTCATGCGTACGGCGTGTTTTTCTAGGGATATTTATTGCCAAACATTCTTATTTTTGATAGAATATTCTTAATTGAATAGAAGTCTGTGAGACTAGTACACCTATGGAAACTGCTCAGGGAGTTGAGCCGTGACTGCAAGCTCAATCAGTGAAAGTTGGTCGAATTCACTCACACAAGGACTTAGAACCTGTATTCACAGTTCAGCACTTCCATCTAAGGCAAGTTTTTCAGCTACTCATCATTAGTTTTTTTTCAAAATACAGTCAGTATTCCCTCAAAAAACAGCCTTGATTAGCGAAAAACCATCTCTTATATGCAAGCTCTTCATTTGTGAATACAGGTTCATAGAACTAAGGTCTGCCTTGCAGATGAAAACGGATGGTACCGCGTGACAACGCTCCGATACGAGTGGTGTCATGCGTTTTTTTATTATTGGAGGAATTATGTCAAACATTGAACAACAGTTGGCTGAATTAAGCCAAACGACACTAGAAAAGTTAAAAGAAATCCAGCACCAAGGAGAAAAAGAACTACAAGACTTGCGTGTTGCGGTTTTGGGTAAAAAAGGGTCCTTGACTGACTTGTTGAAAGGCTTAAAAGACCTGTCTAACGACATGAAACCAATCGTTGGTAAACAGGTCAATGAAGTGCGTGATGTGCTGACAGCTGCTTTTGAAGAAACAGCTCAGAAGGTTGCGGCAGCGAAAATTCAACAGCAATTAGCTTCAGAAACCATTGATGTGACCTTGCCAGGTCGTCAGGTCAAGGTCGGAAAACGTCATGTCTTGACCCAAACTTCTGAGGAAATCGAAGATATTTTCTTGGGCATGGGCTTCCAAATCGTTGACGGATTTGAAGTGGAAAAAGACTACTACAACTTTGAGCGCATGAATTTGCCAAAAGACCACCCGGCGCGTGATATGCAGGATACCTTCTACATCACCGAAGAAATCCTTATGCGGACCCATACGTCGCCTGTTCAGGCACGTACCATGGACCAGCATGATTTCTCAAAAGGTGCCTTGAAGATGATTTCGCCTGGACGTGTTTTCCGTCGTGATACGGATGATGCGACCCACAGCCACCAGTTCCACCAGATTGAAGGTTTGGTTGTTGGTGAAAATGTATCCATGGGCGATCTCAAAGGTACGCTTGAAATGATTATCAAGAAAATGTTTGGTGAAGAGCGTCAGATTCGCCTGCGTCCATCATACTTCCCATTCACTGAGCCTTCTGTTGAGGTGGATGTTTCCTGCTTCAAGTGCGGTGGTGATGGCTGTAATGTATGTAAGAAAACAGGCTGGATTGAAATCCTCGGTGCCGGCATGGTCCACCCGCAAGTATTGGAAATGAGTGGCATTGACTCAACCAAGTACTCTGGCTTTGCCTTCGGTCTTGGTCAGGAACGTATTGCCATGCTTCGCTACGGTATCAATGACATTCGTGGATTCTATCAAGGCGATGTACGATTCTCGGAGCAGTTTTAATCCGATACTCATAAATGGTGCTGAAGCACCTATTTATGAGACGACAGTCGCTATGGCGAACTGTCTAATCGTCTCACTAGTTCTAAGGTTGAAAAAATGTCGTTTTCAACCTTAGAGCGTCGTAATCTCGCACTATTTAAGGTGTGGGAATCGCTGCTCTGCGACTTTCCTAGCTACCTTACTAGGATTTCTAGATAAAAATATCGTTTTGCTTGAAAGCCGTCGTAATCCGATAAAGCTAGTAGATTGTTGTTTGAGAGAAACGGTAGCTGCTCTAGCGGTCTACCTACTTCCCTCACTAGTTCTAAGGTTGAAAAAATGTCATTTTCAACCTTAGAGCGTCGTAATCTCGCACTATTTAAGATGTGGGAATCGCTGCTCTGCGACTTTCCTAGCTACCTTACTAGGATTTCTAGATAAAAATATCGTTTTGCTTGAAATCTGTCGTAATCCGATAAAGTTAGTAGATTGTTGATTGAGAGAAGCGGTAGCTGTTCTAGCAGCTTACTTAACCCAGTTAGAAATGAGAGGTAATGAAATGCAGATTGACCCTATACGTTTAGAGGAGGTTTCTGTTTTGCAGGAGCTGGCTAAGCAGACTTTTGCAGAGACCTTCGCTCACGATAATGACCCGAAGGAACTGGAGGCATTCTTTGAGGAGTCTTATTCCTTGGAGGTCTTGACTAGTGAGTTGTCGGACCCCAATTGCCAGCACTATTTTCTAAGAGTTGATAAACAGATAGCTGGTTATCTCAAGCTAAACCAAGGTCCTGCCCAGACGGAGCAGGAGTTGGAAAATGCCTTTGAAATCCAGCGTATCTATCTCTTGCAGGCTTTTCAAGGTCGCGGTCTTGGGAAGGTCTTGTTTGAGTTTGCTTTGGAAAAAGCAGAGCAGTCAAGCTGTGATTGGGTCTGGCTGGGAGTTTGGGAACATAATTACAAAGCTCAGCAATTCTATGCAAAATACGGATTTGAAAAATTTGGCCAGCATGAATTTGCGGTCGGTGATAAGATTGATGTGGATTGGCTATTAAAACGGCCTTTGCACCAGAAAGGATAATATGTTAGTAAGTTATAAATGGTTAAAAGAACTGGTTGACTTTGATGCGACAAGCCATGACTTGTCTGAAAAAATGTCAACAACAGGAATTGAAGTAGAAGGGGTTGAGCAAAAGAGTGCTGGCCTGTCTAAGTTGGTTGTTGGTCAGGTTGTGTCTGCTGAGCCAATTCCAGATACCCACCTCAATATTTGTCAGGTAAATGTGGGCGAAGCAATCACGCAAATTGTTTGCGGTGCTCCGAATGTCAAGGCTGGCATCAAGGTGATCGTTGCTCTGCCAGGTGCTCGTATCGCTGGCAACTACAAGATTAAGAAAGGCAAAATCCGCGGAGTTGAGTCCTTGGGTATGCTCTGCTCATTGAGCGAAATCGGCGTGTCCGACTCAGTTGTGCCAAAAGTCTATGCGGACGGTATCTACCACCTGCCAGAAGATGCGGTCGTGGGTGAGCCAGTCTTTTCATACCTAGACCTCGACGATGAGATTATTGAGTTGTCCATCACGCCAAACCGTGCCGACGCCCTCTCTATGCGTGGCGTGGCTCACGAAGTGGCAGCTATCTATGACAGCAAGGTCAACTTCAAGCCTGTGGTCTTGGAGGAAAGTGACAAGAAGGCCAGCGATGTGATTGAAGTGGCCATTGAGTCAGACAAGGTGACTGCCTACACGGCTCGTGTCATCGAAAATGTGACCGTCGCACCAAGTCCACAGTGGTTGCAAAACCTGCTCATGAACGCCGGTATCCGCCCGCTCAACAACGTGGTGGACATCACCAACTACATCTTGCTTTACTTCGGTCAGCCAATGCACGCCTTTGACTTTGACAAGTTTGATGGCAAGAAAATCGTGGCTCGTCAGGCAAAAGACGGTGAGAGCCTGGTAACGCTTGACGGCGAAGAGCGTGACTTGATTACCGATGACATCGTCATTTCCGTTGCGGACAAGGCAGTTGCCCTTGGTGGTGTTATGGGTGGTGCCAACACAGAGATTGACAACAACTCTAAGACGGTTGTGCTGGAAGCTGCCCTCTTTGACGGCAAGTCTATCCGCAAGACCTCTGGTCGCCTCAACCTTCGCTCTGAATCCTCTTCTCGCTTTGAAAAAGGCATTAACGTGGCGACTTTGACGGAGGCTATGGACACAGCAGCTGCTATGATTGCAGAACTGGCTGGTGGTCAGGTCTTGTCTGGTATCGTTTCAGCTGGTAGCGTGGACACATCGGATGTCCCAGTCACAGCGACTATTGATTACGTTAACCGCTCGCTCGGGACCAATCTTGACTATGCCCAAATCGCAGACATTTTCCGTCGTTTAGGTATGGAAACAACTGGCGATGCAAGTCAGTTTACAGTAGCAGTACCGCGTCGTCGTTGGGACATTCGCATCCCAGCAGACTTGGTGGAGGAAATCGCTCGTATTTATGGTTATAATAATCTGCCGACCACTCTTCCGAAAGAGGACGGAACAGCGGGTGAGTTGACCCTGACCCAGAAAATCCGTCGCCAAGTGCGTAGCCTGGCAGAAGGTGCAGGACTGACAGAAATTATTTCCTATGCCTTGACAACGCCTGAAAAGGCTGTGGAGTTTGCGGCTCGTCCAACCACAGTCACCGAACTCATGTGGCCAATGACTGTTGACCGCTCTGCCCTTCGTCAGAACATGGTGTCTGGTATGCTGGAAACGGTAGCTTACAACGTGGCTCGTAAGAACAAGAACTTGGCCCTCTACGAAATCGGAAAAATCTTTGAACAGTCTGGCAATCCAAAAGAGGACCTGCCACAAGAAATCAACAAGTTTGCCCTTGTTTTGACAGGTTTGGTAGCTGAGAAAGACTTCCAGACACCAGCTGTACCAGTTGATTTCTTCCATGCCAAAGGTATCTTGGAAGCTATCTTCGGTCACTATAAGTTGGCCGTTGACTTTGTGGCGACCAGTGAGATTGCGGCCTTGCACCCAGGTCGTACAGCTGAAATTCATTTGAATGGGGTGGTAATCGGCTTTGTCGGTCAGGTACATCCTCAAACGGCTAAGGATTACGGTATTCCTGAGACTTATGTGGCTGAAATCAATCTGGATGCGATTGAAGAAGCCCTCCAGCCTGCTCAGCCATTTACCGAAATCTCCAAATTCCCAGCGGTTAGCCGTGATATTGCCCTGCTTTTGAGCAGTGATGTCAAACATCAGGATGTCCTGGATGCGATTGCCGGTGCTGGCGTCAAACGTTTGACTAAGGTGACCCTTTTTGACGTCTATGCTGGCAGCAATATCGAGGCTGGTAAGAAGTCTATGGCTTACAACCTGACCTTCCAAAATCCTGCGGACAGCCTGACGGATGAGGAAGTGGCGAAGTACATGGAGAAAATTAGTAAGTCGCTCGAAGCACTTGGTGCTGAAATTCGTTAATTTGTAAATCCTAGTCTGTGGGCTAGGATTTTTGGGAGGGAGATATGGATAGTCAAGACATTCATGATAAATTTTTTCGAGATGGGAAGTTGCTTGTCATTCCGAAAAAGCTGAAAAGTAAGCAGGTCTTGTTTGCCTACTTACAAGAAGAATTAGCTAAGAAAGGCTCAACATTCACCGAAAAAGAGGTCAATGCCTTTCTAGCTGAAGTCTATGATGACTATGCAATTTTAAGACGATACTTGGTAGACTACGGCTACCTGTCGCGTGACCAGTATGGTTTGGAATACAGGGTAGAAGAAAAGAGATGATTGCGGTCATCTCTTTTGGTTTACAAAATAAAAGGTTCAATCTTCAAGTCGACACCTTCTCCATACTTTTCCAGCAAGTCGTCCGCCAGGGGATGATAGAGTTCTCGTAGTTGTTCAATCTTGTCAGGGAATTGCTTGCCAATGTAGTCAAACTTGCATTCGATGGTTAAGAAAAGTTGGTGGAAGAGTTCGTTCATCTCATTCAATCGGGCAATCATTTCTTCGTCTTCTTTGAGAAAATCAGGGATTTCTGAGCGATTGTTGACAAAACCGTCGATGAGTTTTACGGGGAAAGAGCCGTATTCTAGGACAAATTCGTACATGGGGTTCTCCTTGCCTTACTATTGATAAGACTATTGTAGCATAGTTTGGAATGTGACAAAAGAATTTCAACTTTATTGCAGTTTAAGTTTTGTTTAACATTACTTTCAGTTTCGTTTAAAGGTTTGGGGTTAAACTAAGACTGTAAACGAGGCAGGTAAGAGCCGAGTAGTTTTAGATAAAGAGGGAAAAACATGAAAACTAGAATCGTACAAAAACAATTTAAACGTAAAGAAACAAAATACATCGTTGATAAAGAAACATTTGCACAACTTGAAAAAGATTTACAGAAACATATGGTTTCAGACGAGTTTGCAACGTCAACCATTACAAATATATATTTTGATAATGAAGATTTCGATATGATTCAAGATTCTATTGCTAAAAAGAATGGTCGTGAGAAGATTCGCATGCGTGTCTATGATGCCAAACCATCTGGATCAAGTCAGGCCTTCCTTGAAATCAAGAAAAAAGAAAACAAAATTGGTTACAAATACCGTCTAACTTCAAACCCAGTTTCCGTAACAAATTATATTGAAAACGGAGTGATTGATTCTACCATTAAAGATGAAAAAGTCACCTCAGAATTGGAACAATTGAGAGAACGCTACGGCACAATTAAACCTAAAATGTACATTTACTATGATCGTGTTTCCTATAAAGGGATTGAAGATAGAAAAGTTCGACTCACAATTGACAAGAATTTGCTCTACCGCGACTATGATGTAGATGCCATGGAAGGTAAGTTTGGTAAAGACCTTTTGGATCCTACAAAAGTTATCATGGAAGTAAAGGTTCCTGAAGAACGACCAGAATGGTTGGTAGCCTTGCTTGAAAAATATCAAATTGAAAAACAATCATTCTCAAAATACGGCAATGCCTATAAACTTGCCCACAATATCACCGGAGAGGAAGTAAATCAACATGCAGCTGTTTAATAGCATTTTTTCAACAGCCAATAGCAGTATCACCTTAGCGCAGATGTCCATGGTTTTTGGAGTCAGTCTGGCCATGGGTATTCTGCATGCGGCTGTGTATAAATACAAAGCTAATTACACGAAAGAATTCGTCATCACATTAAGCCTAATGCCAACCTTAATTGCTGTTATCATTGCCTTGGTAAATGGTAACTTGGGTGCAGGTGTTGCGGTTGCAGGGACCTTTAGTTTGATTAAGTTCCGTTCTGCCGCTGGTTCATCAAAAGAGATATTGGCCATCTTGCTAGCGATGGCAATCGGTTTGGCAACGGGTATGGGATTCCTAGGTTTGGCTGTCTTTATGACTCTTGTTTTATCGGTATGTATCCTTATCTTTGAAAATAGTAGTTTTGCGCAAGTCAATCAAAATCGTCGCCATCTTTTGGTAACTGTACCGATTGACTTCAACTATGACCAATTTTTTGAACAACAATTTGGCAGTTCATGCAAGCAGTCAGATTTAATGTCCCTCAAATATAAAAAGAAAAAAGAAGCCCTTGTCTTAGAATACCAAGTCCTCCTCGACAAGACCATTACAGATAAGCAACTGGTCGATACAGTCCTATCAGCAGGTCCCTTGGATGTCGTATTGAATAAACAAATGCCTAAGAAGAAATATTTGTAATAGCAAAGAAGCCCAGGACTTCCAAGGGCTTTTTCTGTTTCACTTGTGAAAAGAGGTTCTTAGATTATTCTTCATAAAAATCAACGCTGTAATCTAGCAGTTTGTCCCCATCATAGCGGAAGCAGGCGGAGAAGAAGGGATGGTTTTCCAAGAGCCACTCTTGAAAATGGCGGTCGCCTTCCCAGGTTGGTTTGGACAGGACTTGATTATAAGGAACCCACTCCAGATCGCCTTCGTTGCATTCTATTAGGTTTCCCTCAAAACCAGTTATTTTAAAGACATAGGTGTACCAGTCAGTGTTTGGAGTAAAGTCCGGAAAGGTGATGACCCCTTTGAGGGCATGCTTGGTGACGGTCAGTCCTGTTTCTTCAAAGACCTCGCGAATGGCACAGGCTTGTGGAGTTTCACCAGGCTCCAACTTGCCACCGACCCCAATCCATTTCCCCTGGTGGACATCGTTTTCTTTTTTATTGCGATGGAGTAGGAGAAATTCTTTGCCATTATCAATGTAGCAAATCGTCGCTAGTTGGACAGGTTTTTTAGTCATAATAGCTCCTTGAATGTGATTTCTTTCATTATACCATAAAGCTCTCTGCTGTGAAGATGCTAGCCTTTTATCTGGCAGGGGACAGTTTTTGTATGAGAATACTGAAAGCCCTTTTCTGAAAAGGGAATTTAGGGTATAATAAGAACATCAAACTATTTAAGGTGTATTATGTCAAAACAAGAACAAATTGAACAAAACATTTACCAATTATTGGAATTATTAGGAGAAGACCCAAACCGTGAGGGCTTGCTGGATACGCCAAAACGGGTCGCCAAGATGTATTTAGAAATGTTTAATGGCTTAGAAGAGGATCCCAAAGACCAATTTACAGCCGTCTTTTCAGAAGGTCATGAAGAGGTTGTTTTGGTCAAGGATATTCCCTTTCATTCCATGTGTGAACACCATTTGGTGCCCTTTTATGGCATTGCGCATGTAGCCTATATTCCGAGTAAGGGGCGTGTGACAGGTCTGAGTAAATTGGCGCGTGCAGTGGAGGTGGCAAGCCGTCGCCCTCAATTACAGGAACGCTTAACTCATCAAGTGGCTCATGCACTTCAAGATGCCCTTGAACCAGAAGGCGTTTTTGTCATGGTCGAAGCAGAGCATATGTGATGGGGGCAAGTGGAGCTACGCAGACGATTGCCAATAGCATTTTGAAAGTAATGGGAAAAGATAGTCCCTATAAGGGTTTGTTAGCCATCACTTTGATTGCTTCCATTCTGACCTATGGTGGTGTGAGTATTTTTGTAGTTATTTTTACCTTGCTTCCCCTTTCACGCCCCCTCTTTAAAGAGTTGAATATCAACTGGGCACTTTTTCCGCTTCCTGTCTTTTTGGGAGCAGGTACCTATACGATGACAACTCTTCCTGGGGCACCTTCCATCCAGAATGTCATTCCGACAAAAGTTTTGGGAACTAGCTTGACCGCGGCACCTGTTATAAGTTTGGTAGCCAGCTTGACGCTATTAATATTTGGCTTGCTCTACATGGCCTACTGCCTCAAGAAAAGTCTAGCAAATGGAGAGACGTATACGGAAGAAGAGGATGAAACTGCAGTAGTGGTAGCTGATAAGACACCAAATCTATTTTTATCAGTCTTGCCTCTATTCAGTCTTATTGGGACGATTTTCCTAATGAGTAAAACTCCGAATGTCCTAGCAATTGGCTTGTTGGTTTCTATCCTTCTATCAGCCTTGATTTTTTATCCATATCTGCCAAATCAAAAAGAAATTTTGAATGCTGCGACAACAGCATCTATAGTGCCTGCATTTGCAACTTCTAGTACCGTAGCATTTGGGACGGTGTTAACCTTGTCAGCAGGTTTTGCAGTCATTCAAGAATGGATTCAACAAATACCAGGATCGCCACTGATTAGTTTATCTGTTTCGATAGCATTGGTTAGTGGTATTATCGGTTCATCTTCTGGTGCGGTAGGTATTGCTTCAAGTAATTTCCTCCCTGCCTATTTGGAAATGGGGATTAATCCAGAGTTGCTGCATCGTGTAGTAGTTGTTGCATCAGCTATCTTGACAGTTGTGCCTCAGTCTGGCGTGATGATTACCTTCCACAATCTTTCGAAATTAAGTATGAAACGAGGACTCAAGTATTCGTTTATCCTAGTGACAGTTGGGCATTTGTTAGCCTTACTTGTGATTTTACTGTTGGCGCCTTTGCTATATTAGGATTGATTAACAAACAAATAAAAGCCCTGCCAAAAGACAAACTGACATCTAGCAGTCTAAATCAAAGAGTTCACACATCTTAAAATAAATGAGACTGGGCAAAAAGTCTTAAAAATAGAAAACAGCTTAGAAATGCGTTGTCAGAAACGTTGATTCTAGGCTGTTTTTAATTGTTAAAATTTTAATCGGAGGAGGAATTTTTTAGTTTTTGCCCAGCCTCTATTTATTATATTCTTTTCGAAAATAATTAAATATAAGGAAATAGAACTTGAAATGAGTCCTGTTGCTTGCTTTCGAAAAGGCTGGCGTTGGATAGAAGAGAAAATTCACCCAACGCCAACCACGCCGATTTACTTACACTCTAAATGTGCCTGACCGCTGTTTTTCATGTGCGAAACCCAAAAATCCTTACAAAGCGGTGTTTCAGTTCCCTCCACCTGAACCGCAAAGTCTGGCACAGGTAGGTAGTTTTCGTCAAAGGTTAGGCGACTCTCAACTCGGCGAAACTGGTCATTAGCACGACCAGTACTATCTACCTTGGGTTGAACACCCCTAAAATTCACAATGTTATTGCCGTCATCTAACAATTCTAGTTTGAAGTTTGTGCTCCCCTGTAAAAAGGCGTTAAACGCAGGAAGGCAATATCGTTCGCCTGAACCGCGTGCCCCAACTCAACCGTTACACTACAGGCATATAACCCACCTGTTCTGGCAAAATCTTCCTTACATCGAACCAAGCTGACATTGTTGGTGCGAAGAGCCTTGCTGTCTCCTCGGCGACTTGCAGGCAGGCTATGCTCTAAATGAGCCCCTGCTCCTTGAGCTGGGTAATAGATTTGTTCACTCAAGCCATTACCATTTTTCGCAAAGGAATCATTATCCAAACCATTATAAATATCACCATTCGCTCCTTGGTTGTAGCCAAAGAATTGAGCCTTTAAGATAGCTGGCACATTTTCTTTCTTATTCCACTCACTTCTATTAAGCAGGAGGTGGTTGCCTTCTTCGCCATCCTCTAAGTAGTTAACCGTATTCAACCAAACATTGCGGTCTTTGTTGGTCATGTCTTCAGTCGTATGCCAGCTAAGGCGGACTTTCGAAAAGTTTTGAATCCCTTTAAGAGGAATGATATGTGCCTTACCAGCGTCTGCTTTGCCCAGATAATCTGGTGTATCTCGGTGGATTTTGACGCAGGTGTAGGCTTGATTGAGGCTTTCATCACCGTCTCTGGTTGAAACGACACTTTCGCCTGTTGCCGCACCAATTCCAGCCGCATGGAGCATATTGCAAGACCCAGCCGCACCTGTTTTCGAAATCTCTGCCTCCATTTTCTGGCATTTGATTGGGGTTAAATCGAACCCACCCGCACACTCTTTCTGGTAGATACTCAAGAAACGTTTGGCGTCTTCAATCCCCACCTGAGCGCTATCATAAGCGCTCTGTGAGAGGTCGTGCTTGCTGACTTGTTGCTGGTCTCGAATCATCAGACGCAGGAAACTAGCAACCATCAAAGCGACAAGGGAACAGGTGATGACCACAAGAAACATAGAAACACCACCTTTTTTAAATTGTAATCGAATCGTCATCTTAATACCTCACTGGAAGTTCTTTTGTATAAGTTGTTGTAATGCGTCCCTGAACCCAACTAGCTTGTCCGAATGCCCACATGTAGATATCTGGGCGCTGGTTGTAGACCTCGGCTGGTTCGCCATCTGTACCTGCCGTGCGCCAAGAGTTTAGCTTGTTGGCAACAACTGGACCATTCACCCTGAGAGGCTTACCACAAGTAGCGTCAGACACAAAGCTGGTATTGACCGAAAGACCAGATGATACGGGCTTGGCGCAGGTCGTAACGGTCTTTTCAGAAATCAGCCAGGCATCGATTTGGGTTACATCGCTTCCAATTTTGATATCCCCACTAGCGACGATAATCGTTTGCGGAATGCGTCCCAAATCTAGCCTACCACTTGGCGATTGCGAGACGATATTGCCTGTAATTTCCACATCCTTGGCATAAATCACACGGGTCGAAGCTAGTTGATTTGTTAGACCTGTGATGACTTTTTTTGCGAGTGGCTTGGTTTGGCTTCCTTCAACTGTTATATTTCGCTCTGGAACATTTTTTGAGAAACGCGACCCAAGGGCAGTGACTATATAAGAAATGTTAGTATCTTCTCCCCAAGCGCCATAGCTTCCAAGGTCGGTAGTTTTAGCAGTTTTTGATGCACCACTTGGGACGGCATTTTTAAAGGTCAAGTTGTGTGTGATATGCGAAGACTCAGTCGTGAAGCCAGTGATTTTCTTACCAGCCAAGGCTTCGAACTCTGCCCATGAACCAAACTGAGCTCCACTAACCTTGGTCGTTCGACTGGTTCGAATACCACTTTTCGAATAGATACCATTACTCCAAATATTCATCTTGGGCTTTTTGACCACTAGGACACAAATCGGAGCAGAATGTCGCCATTCTTTTTGATTGTCTTGTTGGGATTTCAAGCTACCAGA
Organism: Streptococcus suis; assembly: GCF_046032515.1. Classification (GTDB taxonomy): domain Bacteria; phylum Bacillota; class Bacilli; order Lactobacillales; family Streptococcaceae; genus Streptococcus; species Streptococcus suis_AL. The sequence continues at coordinate 41,709 of NZ_JARQPJ010000010.1, forward strand.
CGAAGATGGCTTTGTCTTTTTGTAAGGTGTTACAGACAAGGCAACGCAAAACCGAGTTCCAACAGGCGCATCATCTGGAATATTGATAACGTGCGACCCGACAGAAGTTTCTCCATCCGAAATGCGTCCTGTTCGAATATCTTCATGGCAATTTCTTAAAGTGGTTGGCGGATACTTAAAGGTATATCTATAGTGCGTACAAGGATTAGAACTACTGATATATCCAGCAGAACCTCCCTGTGTCAGGTGGCTTTCTTCATTTTGTGGAACTTCCCAAGTTGTGATAGCCACTTTGGAATCTTCTGGTGTAGGTGTTCCGTTATTGGTTATTTTTTGAGTTGTAGGAATGCGTGTACCTCGTTCACTTGGGATATCATCACCACCACAATATTGGCTTCCCGTAGAAACACAAGGTGTGATTTCATATTCATACGGGATATAGACACAAGCTTCTTGCGGAGAGATACCTGTGCCGTTTTGTACTCTTGCCAAACCTCCATGGTGAACCCAAGAACGGATAGGTCTTGAGTAATCACTTCCTAAGTACTTCCCATTTTTATCCCGTTTATCGTGGTAGCCAATGATATCATAGGACTTGTATGATGGGGAGAAGGAGTATTTATAGTGGGTTCTGTCGCACACATATTTGCCTAAATATTGGTCTTTAGCCACAATTGTCCCAGAGTTTCTATTAATATCACTTCCAGAAAAGCTACCACCTCTTGGCGAAACCTCTCCATTTTCATTACTCCAGCTGTGGTTTTTAGTAGAAGTGTCAACACCGCCACTTGGGACTGAATTTTGGAAGTTTGTCGTGACAATGTGATTAAAGCTCACGCTATCTCCGTATTTTCCAAGATTTTCTCGCCCACTATGCCACCCCCTAAGGCTGGTTGATTTTACATAGGTTTGAGCACTGTGACTACTAGAGGGGGGTGGAGTAGGAGTTGGTTGAGGCTTAGGATTAGGTTTTTCTCCTATGTTTACCAACAAAGAAAATTCAGTATCGTAGTAATAATCACGGTCATAACCTCCAGGAGCTTTACCAGGAGGAACAGAAGTTGCGTGATAATCCAATACTCCATGTCCAACCCTAAACCTCAACCATCTCGAGTTAGGCTTGCTTTTGCTTGCGGCAGGCGCCGACCTCAGGCTTTCGATTCGTTCGTTTGTAATTTCAATTCGAATAGTTCCTACTCTCTTGACGTTATATAGACCAGATTGACTATATGCGAAATAGTACCCATTATTCCTGTCTGATATCGCATAAGGCTTGTTGACTTTTAAACCTCTTTCGCCACCATCATTAAGGATTTTTGCGCGCGTAATAGTATGATTAGCATGATGTACGCGACACAGTCGACTTGCGAAATTTAAGTAGATATATCGCTGATTAGACGGCAACGTATACTCAACCTTTTTACCTAATGAATTGATGATGTCTAATCCACTAGAATCTGAGGAAATCCAGCTAGTAGTAATGACATTATTATAGCCATAGTTATCAAATGATTCTTTTCTTTGTCTACCGAAATAATCTCTTTCGTAATATTCTCCACCGTTACATTTCTGAGTGAGCTCATTCACAATCTCTTGAGGGGCATGTGTTGCAAAAGCGCTACTACCACCAAAGAAAACAAAAAAGACTCCGAAAGCAAGAAAAATTCCGAATAGTTTCTTAGACATCTTGTTCGTCCTTGACATCATCTAAAATAATGGTTTTAACACTATTTTCTAGGGAATTTAAATCTTGAATCTCTCGAATCTTTAAACTTGGATTTTCACCATTTTCGACCAATTTTAAAATAGTTTCATAGCTCGCTTTTTTGTCTCGAACCAAAATAGCCTCAAGCATTACGCAGTTGGCGTCTTCTTTATAGTTTGCCAAACCTTGAACTTTGGAAATAATCTGCTTTTTGTCTTCGTCGTAATTTTCAGTTGTTTCGTAAAAATCGTTATATTCTTTGATAATTTCATCACCACAAATTGTGCCAATCTTAGATTCTTTTGGTCGAGTCAGCAAAAGATAAACGTTTGCACCAAGACTTGCCAGCAATAAAATTGCCACCAAAACCGCAAAAAATGGCTTTTTTGATGTTGTTTTAGCGGGCGTGTTTCCACCCAAAACCTGATTTTCCATAACCCTCCTTAATTATTTATGTCTCCATTTAACCACAAACGCAATCAAAATTCAAGGGCAGAAATAAGAAAAACCCCACGAAATGTGAGGTTAGACTTAGTTGATAGATGATTTAGGAATTATCGCTTCTTGGTGTTGAATTTCAAAGAGAAAGTCACACCAAGAAGAGTGATGAAGCCAAGCAAAGTTGTCCAAACAGAGGTACTGTCGCCCGTGTGCGGAAGCACTTTTGCTTCGGTAGTAGCGTTACTTGTTTGAGTTGCGCTAGTAGCCGAAGTTTTCGCTGGAGCTACGGTTGCGTTTCCAGTTGGTTTTTCGACTGATTTCGAAGTGTTGCCACCAACTTGAGCACCGCCATTTCCACCTTTCGAACCGTTTCCGCTTGATGGCGGAGTTTGGTTGTTAGACGGTGGTGTTTGACCATTCTTGCCGTTACCATCTTTTGGATTATCTCCGTTCGAAGGAGGGGTATCCTTCGGCTGTTCAGTTGGTGGAGTTGGTTGGCCTTTCGGAACATCATCTTTTGGTTTTTCACCATTTGATGGAGGATTTTGACTACCGTTATCACTTGGCGGAGTTTGACTGCCGTTTCCGTCATCTGGCTTATCGCTGTTGGATGGAGGCATTTGCTCCCCATTATCGGTCGGTGGGGTCTGACTACCGTTATCACTTGGCGGAGTAGTTACTTTATGACGTGTAATTACGTCATAAATACGACCTTCTTCTACTTCATCATAGGTATAAGTGAGTTTCTGGGTCGCATCAACTAATTCAAATCCGTCAGGAAGTTTAAAAGTGTAGCTTTCTCCTGGCTTCAGGACAATCTCCTCGCTACCAGCTCCAAAATTATAAGGTCCTCTGCGTATAAACATATAAACTATAAAGGTTTTGGATTGTACAGACGGAACATCTTGGACTGAACCATTAACGGTCGGCGGAGTAACTTCCTCCGCATAGACAATGCTTCCATTCTGCGTCGCAATCAAAGCAGATGGAACGCCGCCAAGCACTGCCACAGAGGCAAGAGCTACACCAAATTTAAGGAATTTTTTGTTCATTTTAATTTACCACGGCTTTCGAAAAGCCGTCCTTTCTTTTTAGATATAGAGAAAAAGTAAAAAACAAAAAACTTCCGTCAGGTTCATCACAAAAGAAGAATCATCTTCAACTGGTAATGTGCCTGACAGAAGCTCATCTATCAACTGCCTATCAGTTTACCATGTTTTTATGTGTTTGTCAATGGGTATTTTAGGAAAAGCCTCCTTTTCGAAAAAATGCCTGCTACAAAAATTGCTTTTGTCGCTCAGACGGTCGTTAAAGAGACAACTAAAAAAGGAAAAATGCTTGTTCTAAGAATCCCTTAAAACCAACATTTTTCCAGAAGTGTTCACTTAAAATTTAGCTTTCTCCCAAACGACCGTTCAGGTTACAAATTACCTATATTCTAATATATTCTGCCGTTTTCGTCAAGGATTTATGTGCGGTGGAACTTAATTTTCCGCCTGTTTAAGACTCGATAGACTGTCGCCCGACAAACACCGCAGGTTTGGGCGATTTCGAAAGGCTTGTATTTTTGGCGGTAAAGTTCGATAATCTCGTCCTCTTTCTCTTTCGAAAGTCCTTGATTACCCAGTTTGACGCCCTTTTCCTTGGCTTTTCTCAGACCGTCCTTGGTGCGACTGCGAATATTTTCCAGCTCCATCTCTGCCACGTAACCAAGGAGTAGACAGAGAAGCTTGCCCGTGAGCGACTTGGTTTCGATGTTTTCACGGAGCGAGATAAGCTCGATGTCGTGGGCTTGGAGCTCTTCGATGATGGCAAGGAGTTTGAACATTTTGCGGGTTAGGCGGTCGAGTTTGTAGATGACGAGCTTGGTTTCTATGCCATCTCGGGCAGACTTTTTGGCGAGTTTGAGAGCTTTTTTGAGTTTCGTTCGCTCATCATTTCCGCCTGAATCTCTCTCAATAAAGAGCCTATCGCAGTGGCTAAGAGCCTCAACTTGAACTTCCAGTCCCAGCTCTTGGCGGTTGTCACAGGACGAGACTCGGGCGTAGCCGATGGTTAATTGATTGATGGTGTCAGGTTTCATGTTTCCTCCATTTCTATTGTAGCAGGGCTAACTAGTTAGAAAAAGAAGAAACTTAGAACAACCGTGTACTCTTAAAATATCCTAATTTATAGCTTTACCAAGCAGAAAAATACCAGCTCTTTGCTCTGTAATTCTTCCATACCTCCTACAACCAACTCGGTATTCTCTTTAGAGGTATATCGTTGTCGCTTTAGAAAATCCGTAACCTTATTTGTAGTTTCTATCATTTTTTTCATAGAATCGGCAGTATGGTCATAACGAGTTCTTACAGATAGAACCAGTTTATTCATTTCGAATAATGTGCCACTCATTTCTTTAGGAAAATATTGCTGGAGTGACCGACAAAAAATATCAAAGGAATCATAAAAGCCTGCAAGTAATACAATCGAATCCGCATCTTTAAAGTTGTCTAAAATAAACTGCTGTATCCGTTCGTTAATAACATCATTTTGCAGAATCAAACCATTTTGGACAAGCGGGATTTTATCAACCCTTTCTCTAAGCAAAAAACGCAAGGTTGGGATTCCGAAATTTTGTTGGGTCTTAGCTTGAGAAAGTTGGTTCGGAGAGTAAAATTCCAGATAGAATGCTTTGTTTATTTCAGGGAAATCGAACAGATTTTCGAAATGTTTTCGGTGTGGAAATAAAGATAAGACAATCTCGTTATCTAAAAACCGAAGAATCGTTTGTTGGATAATGTGTGCATTTCGCTTGGCTTCATCGTCTACAATTGAAATATTAGGAAGATTAACCAGATAGATAAGCATAATGGCGATATATTCTTCGTCTTCTTTAGCAGAATGAAGCTTTTTTAATTTCTCTTCGCCAAAAACCTGCTTTGCTTCTTTCGCATGTTCGGAAAGAGCATTTTTTATCTTCGAAGCAACCTGTCTGAAATGAAAGGTTTCTTCTTTATTTAGATTAGACAGCACTTTAGATATTCGCTGACTCTGAAAGTCTAAGTCGGTTAGGGGCAAGACTTCACGATAATATTCAGGCACTTCCTCTTCGCCTGTAAAAATCCGATTACTAGAAACTCTGTTTATTTCTGGGATAAAAGAGGTTTTGGGATTGCCTTCGCCTACTAATTTATTTAATACTGTATTGACAAAATCTTCTTGATTTCGTTTTTTCTTTTCACATTTTTGAAGAATATAACAAAACCAACCTAATCTAAACCTTGTCATCTGCTCCTCCTTGAGATTTTTGAGATTTTTTGACTGATGAATGAGATTTAATAATCAATTATACTTTAACCATAAGTTAGCTAACTTACCAAAATTATATCAAAGGAGAACGCTTATGTCACTCACACCTTCTATTCGTCGCAATAAAGAAGTCCAAGCACTTCAAACCATCGCCAGTCCATATCAAATGGAGGTCGCAAGAAAGCTCAGTCAAAACATGGCAGACAACCAAGCAAGGGAGCTTCTGGCGACAGACATTCTCTACAAAGTGGGGAATTTAGCCTTGATTCAAGCTGAAATCCTGAAAAACAATCCAGAAGCTCACGCTTATACAGATTATATTCTGAGAGCTTTCACTCACTACACCACGCAATATTTGAAATAAGGAGGAGTTATGAACATTTATTCTTGGATTCTGATAATAAGTGGCGTTGCCTTACTCTTTATCTCTGCTCTAGGGGCATACTTTGAAGCATTAGACAAAGAAAACCAGCCAAGCTATACAGAAGAAGAAATCGCACTGGCAGAATATCTTGAAAAGAAACAAGCAATTAACGGAATTTACCTAGAAGCTGTCGCCGAAATCTTACGCCACCAAAAGCGATAGAATCACCACTTGGACTAGACAAAAGGACAAAATATGGTGAAATATACTACTGTTAATCCGTCCAAAATCTATTCCAATCGCTCCAAAAGCAGGACAAAGCCAAATTTCAAATTTTGGCAATCTTCCTGTATAACTGAAATCAGAAAGGAAACCAGCCATGAAGAAACTACTCGCTTACATTCTCGGATTCTTTGCCTGTGCTTGGCTTGTCAATCAAGCGGTTAAATTGGTCTTGGAAGTTTGGCAAGTGTTGTTTTTGGGAGTGGTGTTCATCTTTGCTGGTTGGTTTGCCTTTCAGATTATCAAAATTAAGAAAGATTGGAGGTAAATATGAAGCGACACTTTAACGCTTTGTCGTGGAGCGAATGGGCTTGGCAGCGTCCGTTTTCAGAAGAAGATGTCAAAAGCCTACTTGGTCAGCTGGTCGGTCTGACTCGGCGGAAGAGTCTTGTTTTTGAAGTTCGCTTGAAGAGAAACCGTGTGCAGTATCTTTTAGGAACAGAAGAACAAGATAAACGGCACATTCATCAATTGATACAATCACACCGACAGATTCAATTTTCTAAAGCTCCTAAGCGTGAAAAAATATCAGTTACCCGATTAGTTCAGATTAAGCAGTCACATTATGCCCTAAAAACAGACTCGCTAGAAAACATGATTCGCTCTAGTTTGGCACTGTCAAAAACACTCCAGCCAGATGAGGAAATTGTTCTTCAGCTAATTCTTGGCTCTGGCTCTCCACCAAAACCACAACCTAAAGAATTACCAAATTTGTCTGCTCGCTGGTATCAGGTTATCACAAATAATATTCCTGAACTCTCAGAAAACTCCAAAAAGCTCATGCGTCAGAAGTTAAATCAATCAACTTTCAGATGTGAAATTAGGCTTGGGGCAAATTCACGCAGTATTTTGCGGACGAAAGAGTTCTTTTCAAGCCTGCTCAGTTGCTTTCGGATGCTGGAAACTCACGCCACTATCGAACTAAAACCAATCTCGGCTTCAAAAATCAATCAAGCCCAACCGTCTTGGTCTTTCCCGTATAGCTTAGCTACTACTGACCTCGCTTGTTTTCTGCTTTTGCCTGTTGGTGAAGAAAACATGGACGGTGTGCCGAATGTTCACCCGAAACTCATCACCCCACCGCTTGGCTACAATTTGAATCACAACAAGGCAAGAAGTTTTGGGCAGACTATCGAAACTCAGCCGAGACCACTTCAAATTTCCAGCCAATCCGCCAAGAAACATTTGTTTCTACTTGGAAGCACAGGAACAGGTAAAACTACAGCCATGAGTCATTTGATTCTATCTGACATAAAATCCAAGAAGCATAGTGTGGTCGTAATTGACGCCAAGGGGCAACTAACACATGAACTGCTTGAACGAACTCCAGCCGAACATGACGAAGACATAGTGGTTGTTTCACCAACTGCCAAGCGAATTGTTGGCATTAACCCCTTTGAGCTGACAAATTATGGAATTGAACCTGAAGTTATCGCAGATTATCTGTTAGAGCTATTCAAAGGCTTATATCCAGAACATTTCGGAATCTACTCTTTAGATATTCTGTCGCACACTTTCTTGACTTTGGCACGGATTCCAAACAGTTCTTTAGTGATGTTGCCTAGCCTTTTAACCAATAAACACTTCAGAAATAAACTGCTGAAAAATCTCACAGACCCAATCGGCTTAGAAAGTTTTTGGTCTTGGTTTGAGATGTTAAGCAAAGCCCAACGCCACCAGATGTTAAACCCAATTTTGAATAAGTTTCGCCAGTTTTTACTTCGCCCGCAACTCAGGGCTATGCTTGGACAAGCTAAACCAAAATTCAGTTTGGCAGAACTCTTCCAGGGCAGAAAAATTGTGCTAGTGCCACTTAACAAGTCGGTGATTGGTTCAGAATCCGCCAAACTTATCGGAAGCCTTGTCACTTCAATCTTGTGGATGCTTATTTTGCGACAGTCTTCGGTTGAGTCAAGCAAACGCCAGTCTGCTTTCATTTATGTCGATGAAACACCGAGCTTTCTTGGAATCCCTAACGCTAATCTGGACGAAGCACTTTCACAATCTCGCCAGTTTAATGTTGGCTGGGCGATAGGTTTTCAGCACTTGGCACAGATGTCTTCAAACCTTAAAGCAGGAATTGAATCAAATACTGCCAATAAAATTGTCTTTGGCTTGAATTTGAACGAAGCCAAGGAAATGGCAAAATCCACATTAGAAGTTGCCAAAGAAGATTTTTATAGCCTGCCACCGTTTTGGGTATATTCAAGAATTGAAACCTCGCCCAATACCTATCGCTGGGTAATTGGCAAAACCTATCCACCAACACCTGGGATTCGAGATAGTCGCACGCCTTACCTAAATAGTCTTATCAAATACGGACAAAATGTGGACGATTTAGAGCGAGAATTTCAGGCTTTTACTTACCAAGAAAAACCACAAACAACTGAATCTCTGGACGATTTAGGACGAAAAAAGCGTTCTAATCGGTCTTCCAATCGTGTTGATGAAGAAGATTCTTCCAGCCCCGTAAAATAAGCCTTTCTGTCCCCCAATTGTCACACGACTTACTGCGTAACGAAGCACATTTTACCAGCCAACCTTTAAGGAGAACAAAACAGATGAAATGGAATCAATTAACCACTCAAGATATTCAAATTTTATACTTTCTCAATCAAGCTAGATATGCCACTACAAGCCAGCTTGCCAGACTCTTCTATTCGGACAGCGACAAACCAGAAACCGCTATTCGCCGAGCCAACTTTACAACGCAAAGACTGCTAAAGACTGGTCTGGTTTCACACCTCAAACGCCGAATTGGTGGTGTTCGCAAAGGCTCAGCTTCCTATGTTTGGCAAATTACCTTTCAAGGTTTGAAACTGTTAAAAAGTCAAGACGAAACGATTGTCTTGCGTTATAAAAACCACTACGAACCCAGCCAACACCATGTCGAACACACCTTGTCGGTCACGGAAATATTCATTGAAACCATGGAGACCGTCCGAGACTCCCAAAAGCTATCACTTGAAGCCTTTTCTTTCGAGCCGAACTCTTGGCGGAGCTACCAAAAACTTTCTGGCTTAGGTATGACTTTGAAACCTGATGCTTATCTGGAGCTGGTCAGCCGAGAATTCGAAGACCACTATTTTATTGAACTAGACCGAAGCACCGAAAGTCTAGCCCGCATAGTGAACACCTGTAAAAAATATATCGAATACTATCGCTCAGGCGTCGAACAACGCCAGCATGGAGTTTTCCCATTTGTGCTTTGGATAGTTCCAGATGACAAGCGAAAGCTGGCAATTTCGAAAGCGATTCAAAATGAACTCTATAACTTTTGGGAATTGTTTACCGTGATAACGCTAGATGAATACCAAAGTTATATCAAAGGAGGCTTGGAAAATGAATCAGAAGAATAAAGACCGAGATTCAAACCAAGCCTCGCACACCTTAGCAGAACACCGTCGAATTGGTCGAACGACTTACTACATTTACCATTCTTTTACTGGAAAAAGACCGCTCGAAAAAGTGCTAGAAAGGTTGATTTTAAGCGATAAACCGCTATTTTAACAGTAGTAAAAATGGTATAATAGTAGTATAGGTGTGTGAACTCCAAAAAGGAGAAAACACATGAACAGAACTTTGACAATTCCATATTATAACCAAGTAGACACTTCTAGACTTTCGAATATTACGGTCGTTTATTGTCGGTTAAGCCAAGATGACGGATTGAACGGAGATAGCAACTCAATCATCAATCAGAAGAAGATTTTATCTGAAGCCGTTCAGCGTGAACGATTAGAAAATCCGATTTTGTTTGTCGATGACGGATATAGCGGAACGAACTTTGACCGCCCAGCTATTTCAGAAGCTCTCAGACTGGTAGAAAATGGACAAGTTTCGAACTTTATCGTAAAAGATTTAAGCCGTTTGGGGCGGTCTTATATCAAGGTTGGGCAACTAACAGAAATTACTTTTCCAAGTTTTGATGTTCGATTTATCGCCCTAAATGATGGCGTTGATTCGAACAAACCCAACGAAACCAATTCGATTTTCTTGCCTATCAAGAGCCTCATGGATGAAATGTATGCGGCGGATACCAGCAAGAAGATTCGGGCGGTTATTCAGGCCAAAGCCAAGGCGGGCGAACGAGTGACAGCGAATCCGCCTTATGGCTATCTAAAAGACCCCGAAAACCCTAAAAACTGGATAGTTGACCCCGTAGCTAGTGAGGTTGTGAAGCGAATTTTTCAAGAAGCTAAAAACGGTAAATCTGCCAACGAAATCGGTAAAATGCTTGAAGCAGACAAAGTCGAAAAACCAGATTGTTATCGTATTAAATCAGGACGAAAGCCCTTGGCTGGTGTTCAAGATAAAAGATATTCTCCATATTATTGGAGTCGTGAAACTATTACAAGGCTTTTAAAACGTGAAGAATATCTAGGTCATACGGTCAATCTTCGAACACAAACCAAGTCTTACAAGGACAAACGTTCAATTGATAAACCCAAAGAAGATTGGTTGATTTTTAAAGATACCCACGAGGCAATCATAGACCAAGAAACTTTCGATATTGTTCAGAAAATGCGCAGTCACAAGCGGTCAAATCAACGCTACAAAAACCGTGTTGGTCATGAAAATTTGTTTGCGGGATTGGTCTTTTGTGGAACTTGTGGACGAAAGCACTATTTTTGTCCATTCCAGAGCAAAACAGGACTGAATCACGACCACTACAAGTGTTCTGGCTACCGCAAGCCAATTGACGGTTGCGAAAATCCGCATTACATTCAAAAATCTGCCCTGATTGAGATTGTGGGCGCAAAACTTCGGCAAACCATTCAAGAAATTCAGCTAGACAAAAACAAGTTCTTGGAAAAGCTAGAGTGGCAAAGTCAAGTTAAATTTTCGAAAGACAGCCAACGCCAGCGCCAACAACTCCAAAAAGATGAATTTCGTTCGAAAGAGATTGACGCGATTATTCAAAAGCTCTATGAAGATAATCTGCTTGGAAAAATTTCTGATGAACGTTTTGTAAAGTTAAGTCAGAGCTATGAAACTGAACAGAAACAGCTTCAAACTTCAATCTTAGACTTGACAGAAAAACTCGCCCAACAACAAGAAGAAACACAAAATATCTCCAAGTTTATGGCGAGAATTTCCAAATATACAGAACTGCCAGAATTAACTGTAGAAATAGTGAACGAACTGATTGACAAGATTGTGATTCACAAGCCAACAGGCACGAAGCGCAATCGGATTATTCAGTTTGATATTCACTACAACTTTATCGGAAAACTAAACAACGAAAAAGCGAGTCAGGTGGACTGACTCGCTAATATTGCCCATAATAACTAAACTGCTTTTTGTCAGCCTAGCTAATGGCGGGGCTTTTATGCACGAATAACAAGAAGTGGCTTAAGACCAAAACTTCTCTGCAATTTCTTGGCCTTGTTTAATTTTTGCCCACTGTTGCGGGATGGCCAATTCATTACCTGAATCACATGAAGCGAATCCACATTGATGTGACAAGTAGAGACGCTCTTTTGGAATAATCTTGCTTGCTTCCTCGAGTAATTTATAAACACGTTCTTCATCATCCAAATCAGAAGTTTTACTTGAAAGTAGACCAAGAACGACTTCGACATTCTTATCACGCAAGCTTTCCAAAGCTTTTAAATCACCTGCACGTTCATCATCCCACTCAAGGAAGAATCGATCGTATTTTTGGTCACGCAGGAATTTTTCAGCAATAGCTTCGTAAGTTCCGCCAGCTGCTGAGCGGCTTTCATAGTTACCACGGCAGTTGTGCGTCCAGACGGTCAAGCCAATTTCATGTCCGTAATCAATAACAGCATTATTGATAGCAACAAACTCGTCAGCCAAAGCAGCCAATGCTTCAGAATCGTCTTGTGGCAAGAAAGGTACAGGGTTAGCAGGGTCGAATAATTCCCAAAGGCAGTCATCAAATTGAACGATTTGTCCACCAGCTTCCTTGTACTGGTCTAAAAATTCCTTATAGGCAGCGATGAGCCCGTCTTTCAATTCATCACGAGTCCTGTAGATGTGATCTGGTCCAACTTGTCCATTGAAAATTGTCAATTCATTAAAGGCATGGGCTGGCCCAAAAATAGTTTGTTTGGTTACAGTTTCACCAGCTAGTTCTTTAACTTTTTTATAAATGTCAATGAAATGGTGATTTTTTGCTGAAAGAGGACCTGTGATACGTAATCCAATATCCTTACGTGTTTCAAAAATTTGTCCATCATGGTCTTTAAAAGGATAACCATGCTCAGCAATGTAACGCTCGATACCATCGAAGCCCCAGACAAAGTCAAGATGCCACATTGATTTTGAAAACTCACCGTCTGTTACAATATCAATACCATTTGCTTTTTGTTCAGCTACAATCGCTTCGATAGTTGCAGCTTCAGTTTCTTGATAGCCATCAAAGGCGTCGTAGAATGGGTATTGGATATTGTCACGATGCTCAATTTTACGTTTAAATTCTCCTAAGTTTGCTGGTCGAAGAAGTGAACCGACTAATTGGAATCTTGAAGTTGTCATATGTGTGTCTCTCTTTCGTTTTAGTGATGAACCTATTCTAACTCATAAGCTATCATTTGAAAAATAGTTATTTTCATGGCAAATCCATAGTTAAAAACTATAACTAGAAAAAAAGACGGAAATAACTTTCTATCATTTGTCAACTATGGTATAATCGAAAGTGCTGAAATCCGAACATTAGGAGACTTAGGAGAAAAATGAAAAAACAATCACCCTTTATAATTGCAGGAATCGTCATGCTAGGGGTCGTGATGCGTGCCCCCTTTACAGCTTTACCTGCTATTTTGACAGATGTGGCAGCAGGACTGGGAGTAGAAGTGAGTTCATTAGGAATTTTAACCTCTATTCCGCTCATCATGTTTGCTCTCTGTTCATCCTTAGCACCGCGTCTTGCGGCTAAGTTTGGCATGGAAAAACTAATGGCCCTAGTCTTACTGGTCATGGTGCTTGGTTCAGGGATGCGAGTTCTCAACTTACCAGCCCTTTACATTGGTACTATGCTTGTTGGTGCTACAATAGCGTTTATTAATGTTTTGCTACCAAGTTTGGTTGCGGCTAATTTTCCAAAGAAAATTGGTCTGTATACGACGATTTATATCACTCTCATGGGGGTTGCGGCAACAGTTGCATCCATGATTGCTGTTCCAATTGTATCCTCTAGTTCTTGGGAATTTTTTATTCTATTAATTACAGGATTGGTGTTTATAGCTTTCCTAATCTGGTTGCCTAATGTAAAAAATAACCATCGATTTGCAAGTGAGAACCAAGGAAAACAGAAATCATCTATCTGGAAAAATAAAGCAGCGATTGCCTTTTTGATATTTGGTGGGCTACAATCAGTTCTCTACTATACAGAGATTACCTGGCTGCCAACCATTTCCCAGTCGGTAGGTTTTACCAAGGCTGAAGCTGGTTTGATGGCAGGAATCTTTAACTTGACTGCCATTCCAATGTCCATGATTATACCAGCAATTTTATCACGTCAGACTAAGGAAATGCGTCGGAACATTATGCTAGGAACATCATCCGCAACTCTTCTAGGTCTTGCTTTGATGATATTCTTACCAAGTAATTTTATACTTTGGAGTATCCTCCATATTATTCTTAGCTTTTCAAACGCTGCCCTTTTCCCCTATATGATGTTGGGCTTTACCTTGAAAACTAGCAACAGCCAAGCAACTGCTCAGTTATCAGGCATGGTGCAGACCGGTGGCTATCTCATTGCTGCATTTGGACCAGGCCTTCTCGGTTATAGCTATCCAATCTTCGGAAACTGGATGCCATTGATTCTTGCTCTGGCTATCGTCACACTTGCCATGATGTGGACTATTGTTCTGATCGAAAAAGAAGATATTATCTTATAAAGTATAATCCCTTAAGGAGACTGACATTTTTCTGTGAAAATGGCAGAGCTTCTAAGGGATTTTTGGTCAAACAAAAAAGCTGGACTCCTGCCAGCTTTTTAGTGTGCCACGCGTTTACGAGCAGCTTTTTTACGATTTTCCTCAATGAAGGCTTCTTTCTTTTCTTCTGGTTCAATGATTGTTTTGTGAACGGTGAAGACTGCACCTGCCGCAAGAGCAACTGTAGAAAGAACACCTGTTAAGAAACCTTTACCAAAACCTTTAGCCATAGTTATTTCTCCTTTACTTGTGTTATAATAGATTTTAGCGAAAAAACAAAATATTTTCAAGGAAAAAGATGAAAACTAAAGTTATTGTGGTCATTGGACCAACTGCGGTAGGAAAAACTGCTTTAGGAATAGACTTGGCCCAGCGCTACAAGGGAGAGATTATCAGCGGTGATAGCCAGCAAGTCTATCGCAAACTGGATATTGGTACGGCAAAAGCTAGTCCTGAAGAGCAGGCTGCTGCGGTTCATCACTTGATTGATGTCCGAGATGTGACCGAGGGCTATTCGGCTTATGAATTTGTAGCAGAAGCCAAGGCCTTAATTGCAGACATTACTAGTCGTGGCAAGTTGCCCCTTATCGTTGGAGGTACGGGGCTTTACATTCAGAGCCTGCTTGAAGGCTACCATCTGGGCGGGCTGGTTGACCAGGAGCAAGTTCTTGCTTATCGGGCGGAACTCGACTGCTTGTCTGACGAGGATTTGGAAACAATGGCAGAGCAGACAGGTTTGATGGTCGAGGGAAACAGTCGACGGAGAATCATTCGTGGGTTGGAGTTGAAAAAATTTGGCAAAAATTTGGAAAATACAGAGTCAGAATATGTGCCTCTTTACATCTGCCTGACGGATGACAGACAGGTTCTTTACGACCGCATCAATCAGCGAGTGGATAAGATGATGGCGGCGGGCTTATTAGATGAAGTTAGTTGGCTCTACCAAGAACACCCTCAAGCCCAAGCCGCTATGGGAATTGGCTACAAGGAATTTTTCCCTTATTTTGCAGGTGATCTTTCGCTAGAAGAAGCAGTTGATAAGGTCAAGCAAAATAGCCGCCGCTTTGCCAAACGCCAATTGACTTGGTTTAGAAATCGGATGCAAGTTCCCTTTTATTCAGTAGGCGAGCCAGATTACAAGTCGCAGATTTTCACCGCCGTGGAGGAATTTTTAAATGATTGAAACGCAGAAAGAACAAGAACGCGCCCTCCTGGTTGGAGTGGAATTACCGCAGACAGATAATTTTGACATGTCCATGGAAGAGTTGGCAAGCCTGGCCAAGACGGCTGGCGCTCTGGTCAAGGGAGTCTACACTCAAAAACGTGAAAAATACGACAGCAAAACCTTTGTTGGCTCAGGAAAACTAGAAGAAATTGCCCAGATGGTCGAAGCTGATGTGATTGATACCGTTATTGTCAATAACAGACTGACACCCCGTCAGAATGTCAATTTGGAGGAGATTCTGGGGGTTAAGGTCATCGATCGCATGCAGTTGATTTTGGATATCTTTGCCATGCGGGCACGGAGCTACGAGGGAAAACTACAAGTCCACTTGGCCCAGCTCAAGTACATGTTGCCACGCTTGGTTGGACAAGGTATCATGCTCAGTCGTCAGGCAGGTGGTATCGGCTCTCGTGGACCAGGTGAAAGCCAGTTGGAGCTCAACCGTCGAAGCATTCGTAATCAGATTCACGACATTGAACGCCAACTCAAAACGGTGGAGAAGAACCGGGCAACTGTCCGTGAACGTCGTCTGCAATCAGGCGTGTTCAAAATCGGCTTGATTGGTTATACCAATGCTGGCAAGTCCACTATTATGAATGCCATGACGGATAAGCGACAGTACGAGGCGGACGAACTTTTTGCGACACTTGATGCCACGACCAAGCAGATTAACTTGGCCGACAAGTTCAACGTGACCCTGACCGATACGGTTGGTTTCATTCAGGACCTACCGACCGAGCTGATTTCTGCCTTCAAGTCCACCTTGGAGGAGTCTATGAATGTGGACCTCTTGCTCCATGTCATCGACGCCTCTGACCCCAATCACAGTGAGCAGGAGCAGGTAGTCTTGGATATTCTAAAAGACCTGGATATGCTGGACATTCCACGTCTAGCTCTCTACAACAAGTTGGACAAGACGGACGACAGCTTTACCCCAAGTCAGTTTCCTCATGTCATGCTGTCCGCTAAGGCTGAAAATGCCAAAGGCCATATTCAGATGATGGTCTTGGCCAAGATTAAGACCATGTTTGAACGATTTGAGGTCAGGGTACCACTTGCTGAATCTTATAAATTGCATGATTTAGCTACTCTAGCCCTAATAGAAAATCGGACCTATGAAGAGGATGTGGAAGTGGTATCAGGCTATATCGCTTCCAGCAATAAATGGAAGTTGGAAGAATTTTATGACGGATTATCTTGATTTGGCAATCAAATACGGTGGCTTTACCAGTCTGGACAAGGTCTATCTGGCTAAGAAATTAGCTGATTTGACTGACCAACAAAAACTAGATTTTATCACGCCACCGCCCTCGGTTATCAATGCCTATTTTGCGGAAATCTACCAGAAACAAGGAGCAGAAGAGGCGACGGACTACTATCTTACACTTTCTCAGCAGTTCTGCCTTTTTCCAAAAGAACCCAGCTTTGCTGAAAGCAAACCCTTTGTCCGCCTCAACTTATCAGGTAAGTCTTTCGGATTTGCCTATGTGTCGGCGGACGGTCTGGCCCAGGTTTTTTCGGAGCAAGAGAAGGAAGTGACAGATAGCCTAGTCTTTGAAATCGCCCAAGTCTTTCCCCACTATGTCGTCTTTGTGGAGGAGGGCAAGATTTTTATGAAAGTCAATCCCTTTAAGGATGCCGAGTTAGAGGAAGTTGAAACAGACTACCTCTTGACACAGGTGGAAAAGACAGAAGGTTTGGTCAAGATTTCAGGCTTTAATCAGGAAGAAGTGCTGGAAGTAGCGGAAGTTTTTTCTGGTCAGTCATTTTTTGCCTGGTCGGGTCGCTCAGCGATAATATTTATAGAAAATAGAAAGTAAACAATGCAAATTCAATTTTTAGGTACGGGGGCTGGACAGCCCTCCAAGGCTCGAAATGTATCCAGTTTGGCCTTAAAACTCTTGGATGAAATCAATCAAGTTTGGCTTTTTGATTGTGGCGAAGGAACTCAAAATCAAATTTTGGAAACGACTATTCGTCCACGAAAGGTCGCAAAAATCTTTATCACTCACCTGCACGGCGACCATATTTTTGGACTGCCAGGTTTTTTGTCTAGCCGTTCTTTCCAGTCTAGTGAGGAGCAGACGGATATTGATATTTACGGTCCTGTGGGCATTCGTTCCTTTGTTTTGTCCAGTCTGAAAGTATCAGGGACACGCCTACCTTATCGCATTCATTTTCATGAGTTTGATGTGGAGACGGTCGGTCAGGTCTTAGAAACAGATAAATTCACGGTATTCGCTGAAAAACTGGACCATACCATTCCTTGTGTCGGCTATCGTGTCATCCAAAAAGATTTGGAAGGGACATTGGATGCAGAGGCTCTGCGTGCGGCAGGTGTACCATTTGGTCCCCTCTTTGGAAAAATCAAAAATGGTCAAAACGTGACGCTAGAAGATGGGACTGAAATTATCGCGAGTGACTATATTTCTCCTCCTCGGCCTGGTAAGGTAGTGACCATTCTTGGTGATACGCGCAAGTGTCATGCCAGTGTGCGTCTGGCTGTCAATGCTGATGTGCTGGTGCATGAGGCGACTTACGGAAAAGGCGATGAGAAGATTGCTCGCAAGCACGGGCATTCGACTAACATGGAAGCTGCTCAGGTTGCCAAGGATGCTGGTGTCAAGCAGCTCTTACTCAATCATATCAGTCCACGCTTTTTGTCCAAAGATATTAGTCAGCTACGGAAAGATGCAAGTACTATTTTCGAGCAGGTTCATATTGTCAAGGACTTGGAGGAAATCGAGCTATGAGAACCATTCTAATCACAGGTGCCTCTGGTGGCTTGGTACAGGAAATGGTGCCATTGCTGAAAGATGATTTCTTGATTTTACTAGGTCGTGATGTGGCAAAAATTGAGCAGCTCTATGCTTACCATGAAAAAAAGGCTGTCTTTGATGTAGACATCCGAGATGAAATAGCTCTGACGGCATTTTTCGATGAACTGGATAGTCAGTTTGGTCAGATTGATATTCTAGTCAATAATGCTGGCTATGCCATTTATGATGATTTTGAGAATTTTTCCAGCCAGCAGGTGCAAGCTATGTTTGACATCAATACTTTTGCTCTGATGACCATGTGCCGTTTAGTAGGTAAACGAATGAAGGCCAGACGGAGCGGGCAGATTATCAATATCATTTCCATGTCAGGCTTGATTGCTTCAGCTAAGTCCTCGGTTTATTCGGCGACCAAGTTTGCGGCTATGGGTTTTTCCAATACCATTCGCTTGGAATTAGCTCAGTATGGTGTGACAGTTACTACCGTTAACCCAGGTCCAATCGCAACCAGCTTTTTCGATCAGGCTGACCCGGATGGAAGCTATCAAGAGAGCGTCAAGGCTTTCTTGCTGCAACCAGACTATGTTGCCAAGAAGATTGTTTCGGCTATGGGATCAAGGAAGAGAGAAATCAACCTGCCCTGGACCTTAGCTGTAGCTCATAAGCTCTATACTCTTTTTCCGAGGCTGGCTGATTATTTGGCAAGTACTGTTTTTAATTTGAAATAAAGAAAAGTGAACACATAATATGACCTAGATGGATTAATGCCATTCTAGGTTTTTTTGATCTAATCGGTTGACATTTTTTGACTACAAGTGTAAACTATAATTGTAAATCGATTACAAATGTAGACAGAAATAGGAGTTATCTTATGAACCATTCAAAAGAAAATAAGCAGGAACACCAACATATGATGCATTCTGAGGAAGTTGGTCAGACCAGCCATCATTCTCATCAGCAGGAGCATCCTCATGAAGAGGGGGTTCACGCCAATCATCATTCTGACCATCATCATGTAGGGGGCTCTGACGTCAGTCATCATTCTCATCATACTCATGATGCTCATCAGCATCACCAAGGGCATGACCATGACATGATGGAGCATGGTGGGCACATGATGCACATGGGGGATATGAATACAAAACTCAAAGTCGCAGTGGCAGTCATGATTCCCCTACTTGCCATTTCTCCAATTGCAGGTTTCACTCTTTTACGTTTTCCGGGTGTTGAACTTGTCCAGCTGATATTAGGTTCTATTATCTTCTTCTACTCAGGAACACCTTTCTTTAACGGAGCTAGAGGGGAGTTGCAAGCTAAAAAACCGGCAATGATGACCCTGATTTCCATGGGGATTATTGTTTCCTATCTTTACTCCGTTTATGCAACAATTTTAGCGCTATTGGGACAAGAAAGCATGAACTTTTGGTTTGAGTTGTCTACGCTGATTGTCATTATGCTGATTGGGCACATTATTGAAATGAAGGCGGTTATGGGAGCAGGGGATGCCCTGAAAGACTTGGCCTCTCTCATTCCGAAAAAAGCCCATCTCAAGGATGGGACAGATGTTGCGGTAGAGGACTTGCAGATTGGGGATTTCCTCTTAGTCAAGGAAAATGAAAAAATTCCGGCTGACGGTAAGATTTTGAGTGTTGCTCATATTGATGAATCCATGATTACTGGGGAATCTCGAGCTGTCAAAAAAGAGGCAGGAGATAGGGTATTCGGTGGTTCGCTCAATCAAAACACGCCCTTTGAAATGGAAGTGACCAGTCTTGGTAAGGACAGCTTTTTGGCGGAGGTGACCGAAATGGTCCGTCAAGCGCAAAACCAGAAATCCAAGCTTGAAAATATGGCTGACCGCGTAGCCTCTTGGCTCTTCTATGCAGCTTTAATTGTGGGGATTTTGGCCTTTATTTATTGGACCATGACGGCTAATCTTGCCTTTGCCTTGATGATGGCAGTTTCTGTTTTTGTCATTGCCTGTCCGCATGCCCTTGGTTTAGCCATCCCTCTTGTTGTGGCGCGTTTGACCACGATTTCTTCAAAAAATGGTCTTTTGGTTCAGAACCGAACAGCTCTTGAACAGGTTAACCAGATTCGGTTTGCCTTGATGGATAAGACCGGAACCTTGACCGACGGAAAATTTCGAGTTCGCCACAGCCAAGATTTGGTTGAGGGAGCGGATGCGCTGGCCAAAATGGCAGCATTAGAAGTTCTTTCAACCCACCCAATTGCCCTTTCGATTGTGGAGGCGGCAGGTCCACTTTTCTATGAAGCAGAACGGGTTGAGAATATCCCTGGTAGTGGGATTCGAGGCGTCTTGGATGGAAGGATTTATGAAATTATGTCCTACAAAGGTCTGCAGGAAATAGGTTTGTCAGTGGATCAGGACGTGATTGCTCCCTATCTTGATTTGGGACTTACTTTGAGTTTTTTGGTGGCTGATCGTGTGGTCTTGGGATTTGTAGCCTTGGGCGACCAGATAAGAGAAGATGCTAAAGATTTTGTAGCAGGCTTGAAAGCGCAGGGGATTAGTCCTGTGATGTTAACGGGTGACAATCCAGCTACCGCACAAAAAGTAGCCATTCAGTTGGGCATAGAGGATTACCGAGCTGAACTTAAACCAGAGGATAAGGCAAAACTGGTCAAGGACTATCAGGCGCGTGGGGCAGTTCTTTTCATCGGCGATGGGGTCAATGATTCGCCTGCTCTAGCGACGGCAGATTTAGGCTTTGCCATTGGCGCAGGAACTTCTGTTGCCATCCACTCTGCAGACGTGGTCTTGGTTCAATCCAATCCATCAGCAGTCTTGGATATGTTGAGCATTGCCAAGACAACCATCCGCAAAATGAGGCAAAATCTCTGGTTTGGGGCAGGATACAACATCATTGCCATTCCTTTAGCTGCTGGAATCCTTTATCCAAGCATGGGCATTATGGTGGATCCTTTATTGGCGGCCGTGCTCATGAGTCTATCGACGGTTATTGTCGCTATCAATGCTATGGGTTTACGTTACGGTAAACCGTAGAAATTTTGACAGATAATATATATAAGTAAAACACCGGTCTATGTCGGTGTTTTATGATGTAGGAGATAGGGGTGCTGTTTTCAAGTAAGAACTGCGAGAAATCTACTGCGATAATTAGTAGGATATTTGACTATAATCTGTTATAATGGTAAAAAAATAAGGGAGAGATGTATGGAAAAACTTTGGAAAATTATATACAGTCGGACCTTTATCGTCATTAGTTTGATCGTTCTAACCATTTTCCTTATTCTATGGTTGGTAGGTTCGGCAGCTACCTATATGCCTGCTCTATTGATTGTTTTGCAAATTTTTTCAATTTTTGTAGCTATTTCAATCATCAATAGACCGATGAATACCAGTTTTAAGTTAACCTGGATTATTTTTGTCATTGGTATTCCGATTTTTGGTGCTCTATTCTATTTTATTTTGCAGTCCAACATTGAAACCAAACGTTATCGTAAAAATTTTCATAAGCAAGCACAAAGACTTCGGGAGTATAGTAAGACGTCTGAAAAGGTCATGAAGGCATTGGAGCAGGAAGATAAGGAGCAACTGAAATTAGCTCACTTCATGAGTGAGTACGTTGGCTACCCAATTCATACCAATACGGATGCCGTCTATTTTTCAACAGGTCAGGAAAAATTTGAAGCTCTACTAGAAGAATTGAAAAAGGCAGAGCAGTATATTTTTATGGAGTACTTTATTGTCGATATGGGATATATGTGGGATTCTATCCTTGACATTTTGAAGGAAAAGGCAGCGCAAGGGGTGGAAGTTCGTTTTATGTATGATGGGATGAATTCACTGACCAATCTTCCCTATAATTACTATAAAACCTTGAGAAAATATGGGATAAAAGCCAAAGTATTTTCTCAAATTATCCCAGCCTTATCTACGGTGCAAAATAACCGTGACCATAGAAAAATTGCGATTATTGATGGAAAGGTTGCCTTTACTGGTGGCATTAATATCGCAGATGAATACATCAACAAGAAAGTGCGTTTTGGTTACTGGAAAGACGCAGCGATTATGATTAGGGGAGAAGCTGTTGCAAACTTTACGTTGATGTTCCTTCAAATGTGGAATTACAATGAAAAGACAGAGACAAATGACCTAAAATACCTCAAAACGCATAAAGATTTAGAGACGGAAACCGTTGATGCTGAAGGTTTCTTCCTTCCGTATGGCGAGAATCCATTTGATGGAGATGAGGTAGCCAAACGAGTCTGCCTAGACATGATTCAGTCGGCAACGGATTATATTTATATCATGACACCCTACTTAGTGTTGGATGATGAAATGATTGATAATTTGACTTATGCTGCGAAGCGTGGAGTCGAGGTTCGTATTCTGCTCCCGCATATCTACGATAAAAAATCAGCCTATTTGGCTGCTCGTACTGATTTTCCGACTTACTTGGAAGCAGGAATTGAAATCTTTGAATTCCAGCCTGGGTTTGTCCATTCCAAAGTTGTTTTGGTCGATGATAAGAAAGCTACTGTTGGTACGGTGAATATGGATTTTCGCTCTTTTTATCTTAATTTTGAGTGCGGTCTCTATATTTACAATCACTCGGCAGTTTTGGCAGCTATTAAGGATGACTTTACTCATTCCTTCAAAAAATCACAGCAAATTAACCTTCTGACCTTCCATAAAACGTACTCTTGGTATAAGCGTTTGGGAGGAGCCCTACTGCGAATTATTTCACCGTTATTATAAATTGCACTATTAGTTCTTCATGGAGCAAGGGATCGACATTCTGTTTCGGTCTTACCTTGCTCCATTTTTCTTGGAAAATGATATAATAGAAAGATAGTTTATACTCGGAAAAGTTACAGGTTACTTGTGATTTTGAGTATTAAGGAGTAAAAAACGTGATAAAACCCAATTATGACTGGCAATTATTGACCGGTTTTTCTGATGAACAATTTATCAAAATTGCTAAAAAAGAAGGAGTGGACCCGGTAGCGGCTAAGTTGCTGTATGAACGTGGCATCCATTCGGCGGAAGAATTGCATACTTTCTTACAACCAAGCTTAGAAGACCTTCACGATCCCTATTTACTACATGATATGGACAAGGCGGTAGAGCGGATTCGCCGAGCAATTGAAGATTACGAACAAATTTTGATTTATGGAGATTATGACGCAGACGGCATGACCTCGGCATCTATTCTGAAAGAAACTCTGGAGGAAATGGGGGCAGAAGTCCAAGTTTATCTTCCCAACCGTTTCACAGACGGCTATGGGCCGAATCAGTCAGTTTACAAGTATTTTATCGAGCAGCAGGGGATTTCTCTAATTGTGACGGTGGACAATGGCGTAGCGGGTCATGAAGCGATTGCCTATGCCCAGGAAATGGGTGTCGATGTTGTCGTGACAGACCACCATTCCATGCAGGAAACCCTTCCCAATGCCTATGCGATTGTACATCCAGAGCATCCAGAGGGAAATTATCCCTTCAAACATTTGGCAGGTTGCGGTGTGGCTTTCAAATTGGCCTGTGCCCTTCTTGAAACGGTTCATGCAGACTTGCTGGATTTGGTCGCAATTGGTACCATCGCTGATATGGTCAGCTTGACCGATGAGAATCGTGTCATGGTCAAATATGGTCTCTCGCTTCTCAAACAGACTGAGCGAGCAGGTTTGCAAGAGTTGATAAAGATAGCTGGTATTGACATAGACAGTATTGATGAAGAAACAGTTGGTTTCCAACTTGCTCCGAGGTTGAATGCCCTTGGTCGACTCGACGATCCTAATCCAGCCATCGAATTACTGACCGGTTTTGATGACGAAGAGGCCCATCAAATTGCTCTCATGATTGATAGTAAAAATGTAGAACGCAAAGACGTCGTCCAAGCAATTTACGATGAAGCAAAAACCATGCTCCGTCAGGATAGACCTGTTCAAGTTCTGGCTAAAGAAGGTTGGAACCCAGGTGTTTTAGGGATTGTAGCAGGACGCCTACTAGAAGAATTGCAGCAACCTGTTATCGTCTTGTCTATTGAAGATGGTAAGGCAAAGGGTTCGGCTCGTTCGGTTGAAGCAGTTGACATTTTCAAGGCCCTTAAAGATCATCAGGACCTATTTATCGCCTTTGGTGGTCATGCTGGTGCAGCAGGTATGACCTTGGAAGTTGACAAACTTGAAGAGCTTGCTCTAACCTTGACAGACTACATTATCGAAAATAAATTGGATTTATCCAGCAAGTCTTCGCTGGTCTTAGATGAAGAATTGGATTTAGAGGAATTAACCCTAGATACTCTAAAATCTTTCGATAAGCTTGCGCCTTACGGCATGGATAATAAAAAGCCTGTATTCTACATCAGAGACTTTCAGGTGGAATCAGCAAGAACTATGGGGCAGAATAATGCCCATTTGAAACTACGCATTACTAAAGGTGCTGCTGGATTTGATGTCGTTGCTTTTGGTAAGGGCAATCTAGCCTTGGAATTTTCACAGGCCAAGGGCTTAGAACTAGCTGTCACCTTGTCTGTCAATCAATGGAATGGCAATACCAGTCTTCAGCTTATGTTGGTTGATGCTCGGGTCAATGGTGTTCAACTTTATAATATTCGTGGAAAACAACATCCTATTCCTGCAGGAGTCCCAATTTTGGACATTGAAAATCCAGTAGCAGATAACAAAGCAATTGTCTTGGCTAACTTGCCTGAGGACCTCAGTAGTCTGCGTAGCTATTTTCAGGAAAGAGAATTTGAAGCCATTTATTTTAAAAACGAAATTGCCAAACCGTACTATCTAGACGGTTATGGTAGCCGAGAACAATTCGCTAAATTGTATAAGACTATTTACCAATTTGATGAGTTTGATGTTCGCTATAAACTGAAAGATTTAGCTGGTTACTTAAAAATTAAGGACAGTCTCTTGGTTAAAATGATCCAGATTTTCCAAGAATTAGAATTTGTCACGATTACGGATGGGGTCATGCGGATCAACAAAGGGGCACAGAAGCGAGAGATTTCAGAAAGTCAAATATATCAAGAATTGAAAGAAACAGTTATCCAACAAGAGTTGATGGCGCTTGGCACCGTTCAGGAAATTTATGAATGGCTATGTGGTCGCGTTTGATGACAGTAGAAGCTCTGGTTGTTGTTGGAGTAATTGGAACGCTTCTCTACGCTCATTGGTTTATCAGGCAGAAAAGCCTGTTGAAAAATCTTGAACAGATAACTGAAATAAAGCACGCACTGATTGAATTACGACGAGTAGGATGGTCAGAAAGAGCTATCAAAAAGGTTTTCCTGAAACAACTGTTGCCTCTAAAACAAGAAGACATCCCAGCATTTGTTCAAAATTTCATAAAAGAAGCTACTATTTTTGCCTCAACTAGCTTTTATCAGTTGATAAGAGTTGACAGTCGCTCTTTAAGCCAAGAGAAGGCGACGGCCTTATTGGAGCAAAGTATAAATATGTTAGATTTTCCTGAGGAATTAAGTCACGGGATATTACCTGAACTTTTGCAGAAGATGGATGTGAATTGTCCTCCACACCATCCGTTTTGGCGGTACTTTGCTAAGCTAGTTGATAAGGCTTTTCCAGTTCGGGAATTAGAAGTTAAACGGCCGTTAAACAGACAGGTCCATCAGCTGCGCTATCTTATTTCCTATCAGCAGGCTTTTTGGGTACGTCAGCAGTTTGGAAAAGGAAATACAGATTGGCAAGCTCTGATAGCCTATTTACGTAGCCTACCTCGATGGTCTTACCGCTTACGAGAATCTGCCCGCCTGCACAATAAACAACTGTTCGGCAAGAAAAATCAGAAGACCTTGCCAGTCAATATG
This sequence comes from Streptococcus suis, assembly GCF_046032515.1. Classification (GTDB taxonomy): domain Bacteria; phylum Bacillota; class Bacilli; order Lactobacillales; family Streptococcaceae; genus Streptococcus; species Streptococcus suis_AL. The sequence continues at coordinate 67,530 of NZ_JARQPJ010000010.1, forward strand.
AAGATTTTGATTCATTTTCACAGCGAATTTATCCTAAATCAAGATGGACAATTTGCCTTGATTTTAGAAGAACGACCTCATGTCAATGGCGTGGTAAACGGGGCTTCCTTTAATTATGCCAGAGCTAATAATAAGCGCCATAGACAACTTGATATGGCTCCAGTTGGCAGACTGGATCCCGTTTTTCGGAAAGAATTGCTACGCTCAAAGATGGGAGTCTATTTATCGCCTACTCGCTTTCGTCGCTACCAAAAAGGAAGAAATGAGGTTGGCTGGGAGCAGTCTTACTTTAATCAGCAAGGAAGCTTTTCCTATGGTGGACATAGTAGGGCAGCTTGTGTGGCGAATTTGAGGAGACGATTTGCTAAAGATATAGGTCTGAAATGTACCAAAAAACAATTTCATGGTATAATGAAGAGTAAAAATTATTTTTAAAAAGAGAGAGACAAATGAACTTAAAAGATTACATCGCAACAATTCCTAACTATCCAAAAGAAGGTATCGAATTCCGTGACATTAGCCCTTTGATGGCAGATGGAAATGCTTATAGCTATGCAGTACGTGAAATCGTTCAGTATGCGACAGATAAGCAAATCGATATGATTGTTGGGCCAGAGGCGCGTGGTTTCATCGTTGGATGTCCAGTTGCCTTTGAATTGGGAATCGGTTTTGCACCAGTTCGTAAGCCAGGTAAGTTACCACGTGAGGTTATCTCAGCTGATTATGAAAAAGAATATGGTGTCGATACATTGACGATGCATGCAGACGCAATCAAACCAGGACAACGTGTCTTGATTGTCGATGACTTGTTGGCGACTGGTGGTACTGTAAAAGCAACGATCGAAATGATTGAAAAGCTTGGCGGTATCGTTGCTGGCTGTGCCTTCTTGATTGAGCTAGATGATTTGAAAGGCCGCGAAGCAATAGGTGATTACGACTACAAGGTTTTGATGCACTATTAATCTAAGGTTATAGCCAAAACTTATAACTGGTCCTATTTTTATTCTAATTGAATTGCATGGCAACCTGTCTTATAATAAATATAAGAAAATTGGGAGGTTGCTTATGCCAATTAAAATTGAAAAATCATTACCAGCAGTTGAAATTTTGAGAAAAGAGAACATTTTTGTGATGGATAGTGACCGAGCTAGTCATCAGGACATTCGTCCTATCAAAATCCTTATTCTCAATCTCATGCCACAGAAGATAGTGACGGAGACTCAGTTGCTCCGTCTTTTGGCTAACACTCCTTTACAGCTAGAGGTTGAATTTCTCTACATGGCTAGTCACGAGTCCAAAAATACACACTCGGACCATTTGAAGCAGTTTTATAAGACTTTTGAGCAGGTCAGGGATAGCTATTTTGATGGGCTCATCGTGACAGGAGCACCAGTTGAAAACTTACCTTTTGAGGAAGTTGATTACTGGCAAGAACTTACTCAAGTTTTTGATTGGTCAAAAACACATGTTTATTCAACATTGCACATTTGTTGGGGTGCACAGGCAGGTTTGTATGCACGCTATGGTGTACCCAAACACAGTATGTCTCGAAAACTATCAGGCGTATATTGTCAAGAAGTGACTAATCCAACTAGCCCTCTTATGCGTGGATTTGACGATGAATTTCGCTCACCACACTCTCGCTATACGGAAGTAAGGGAGGCAGATATTGCCCATCTGAGTGAGTTGACGATTTTATCACAAGGTCCAGAAGTTGGCCTATCCATCTTAGCCAGCAAGGATTTAAGAGAAATTTATAGTTTTGGACATTTAGAGTATGATAGGGATACATTAGCTAAGGAATACCAACGTGATTGTATAGCTGGAAAAAATCCCCATTTACCGGAAAATTATTTCAAAGAAGATGACCCTACAAGCAAACCATCTCTCTCTTGGAATTTACCAGCAGCACAATTCTTTACCAACTGGGTGAATTATGCTGTCTATCAAGAAACTCCATACGACTGGCATATCTTTGAACAATCAGCCCAGTCAGCTAGTCTTTAAAGAGGAAGTATGAACTATTCACAGCAATTTCGTCAGGGACATTTGGTCCTGCCAGCAGCAATATTATTCCACTATCAAGAGCTTTTTCCGTCGGCAGATGATTTTTTGATTTGGCAGTTTTTCTTATATCAAAATTCTTCAGCTATCGAATCATTAGCACCTAGTGAGATTGCTCAAGCTACTGGTAAAACAGTTGCCCAGGTCAATCAAGCTATTGAAAATCTCCAGGATGCTGGACTCTTAGAATTTAAGACAATCAGTATTGCTGGTGAAATTGAAATGATATTCGATGCGCTTCCTGCTTTTGAAAAATTAGATGTTCTGTTAACTCCAAAACAGGCAGTTGAGATTGTGCAACCAGAGAATGATTTGAAGACCTTGGTGGGCGATTTTGAACGTGAATTGGGTCGCTTTTTATCGCCGTTTGAAATCGAAGATTTGCAGAAGACTATTGAGGATGACAAAACTTCGATTGATTTGGTTCGTGCAGCCTTGAAAGAAGCTGTTTTTAACAACAAAACAAATTGGAAATACATCCAAGCTATTCTACGAAACTGGCGTCGTGAGGGAATTACTACAGTTGCGCAGGTAGAAGCGAAAAATGCAGAAAGAGAAATTCAGACTCCTAAGAATGTGACTGTTTCAAGTGACTTTCTTGATGCAATGAATCTCTGGAAAGATTGATATGGAAACAAAATTATCTAAAAGGCTGGAAACAGTCGCAAGTTTTGTCCCACAAGGGGCACGTCTAGTTGATGTAGGGAGTGACCATGCTTATCTCCCTCTTTTTTTGGTAGAGCAGGGGCGTATTGATTTTGCCATTGCGGGGGAAGTCGTTCAAGGTCCCTATCAGTCAGCGCTCCAGAATGTAGAGCAGGCGGGACAAACAGAAAAAATCCTAGTCCGTTTGGCAAATGGCTTAGGTGCATTTGAGACGTCTGACCAGATGACTGCCGTGACCATAGCAGGTATGGGGGGACGCTTGATTGCGGAAATCTTAGAAGCAGGAAAAGAAAAGCTTGCGACCATTGAACGTCTGATACTCCAGCCAAATAATCGTGAAGATGATGTGCGGCGATGGTTGGAAAAAAATGGTTTTAGATTGGTTGCTGAAAAGATTCTGGAAGAAAACGGCAAGTTATATGAAGTCCTCGTTGCAGAATCAGGACAGATGAGATTGTCAGAAGTTGAACACCGTTTTGGTCCCTATCTACTAGAGGAGGCCTCACCAGTTTTCGTCAAAAAGTGGAGAAGAGAACTTGAAAAATTAAGTTTTGCTTTGGAACAAGTTCCATCTGAACGCCAGGGTGACCGCTTTGCCATTTCCCAAAAGATCCAACAAATTCAGGAGGTAGTCCATGTTAGCTAGTCAGGTTATTGAGCGCTATCAAGCCTTTTGTCCCCCTTCTTTGGCTATGGAAGGCGATGTCAAAGGGCTGCAAATCGGTACCCTTAATAAAGAGATTCAACGTGTCATGGTGGCTCTGGATATTCGTGAGACAACAGTGGCAGAGGCGATTGATAAAAAGGTGGATTTGATTATCGTCAAGCATGCTCCGATTTTTCGACCAATAAAGGATTTGGTGGCTGACAATCCGCAAACTAAAATGTATCTTGATTTGATTAAGCATGATATTGCAGTCTATGTTAGTCATACAGATATTGATGTGGTTGAGGGTGGTCTCAACGACTGGTTCTGTGAACTATTAGAAATTCAAGATACTACCTACTTGATTGAAACTGCCGAGGGGCAGGGGCTTGGTCGTGTGGGGACAATAGCAGAGCAGACCTTGGAGGAGTTGGCTTTGAAAGTCAAGGCGGTCTTTGGTCTAGATGCTGTCCGTCTGGTGACCTATGGGCATCAAGCTCAGCAATATGTCAGCCGTGTGGCGATTTGTGGCGGAAGTGGTGGTTCCTACTACCATGAGGCTCTTGCCAAGGGGGCAGATGTTTACATTACAGGCGATATTTACTACCATACGGGTCAGGATATGTTGACACAAGGCTTGCTGGCTATTGATCCAGGCCATCATATCGAAGCCTTGTTTATCAAGAAAATTGCTGAATTGTTGGAAACATGGAAAGCAGAAGAGGGCTGGGATGTGGACATTCTACCTTCAACTGTTTCAACCAATCCGTTTCGACACCTATAAAAGTCACAAAAGTTGTGGCTTTTTTCTGTCTTTCTCTTGATTTTTTAGGGTAGTTAGGGTATCCTAATTATCATACTATGCGCGGTTAAAAAGGAGATGTGAAATGGCTTGGTTTACGGAACAGTCTGTTGTCATACAGGCTTTATTAGGTGGCTTGTTTACATGGTTTTGTACCATTTTAGGTTCGGCTATCGTCTTTTTCTTTAAAACTGTTAGTCGTCGGTTGCTGGATACCATGTTAGGCTTTGCGGCAGGTGTTATGATTGCGGCCTCTTTCTGGTCCTTGCTAGCACCCTCGATTGAGTATGCTGAAAGTTCATACGGCAATTTAGCTTGGATACCAGCAGCAGTCGGCTTTGCAGTCGGTGGCATTTTCTTGCGCTTGGTCGATGCAGGGGTACCGCATTTACACTTGGGACATGACAAGGATCAAGCAGAAGGTGGAGACGAGAAGAACAGGAAAAATCTGTCTAAGACAGCTCTGCTATTTTTGGCTATTACCATCCATAATATTCCCGAAGGTTTGGCGGTCGGAGTGACATTTGGTGCCTTGGCTTCTAATTATAGTCCAGCTGCCTTTGTTGGTGCTTTAGGGCTTGCGATTGGTATTGGTTTGCAAAATATCCCTGAAGGAGCAGCCTTGGCTATTCCAATTCGTACAGACGGTGCATCTAGGTGGAAAGCTTTTTACTGGGGATCAATGTCAGCAATTGTCGAGCCGATTGCAGCAGTCATAGGGGCTTTTGCGGTCACCTTTATGACACCTATTTTACCTTATGCCCTTTCCTTTGCGGCAGGAGCCATGATTTTTGTCGTTGTAGAAGAGCTCATTCCAGAGTCGCAGACAAATGGCAATACGGATATTGCAACTCTGGGTTTAATGGCCGGTTTTATCATCATGATGATTTTGGATGTTGCCTTAGGATAATTTGTTAAAGTCTGTCGTCACAGGCTTTTTTCTTATGACAATATCTTTAAAAATATGGTATAATGAACTGATATTAATTTAGGGAAGGTACTCTTATATGAAAGGTATTATTCTAGCTGGTGGGTCAGGTACACGCTTGTATCCTTTGACGCGCGCAGCTTCAAAACAGTTGATGCCAATTTACGATAAACCAATGATCTATTATCCATTGTCAACATTGATGTTGGCTGGGATTAAAGAAATCTTGATTATTTCAACTCCGCAAGATCTTCCACGTTTTAAGGATATGCTGGGAGATGGTTCTGAATTGGGAATTTCTCTTTCTTATGCAGAGCAACCAAGTCCAGATGGTTTGGCGCAAGCCTTTATTATCGGTGAAGAATTTATCGGTGATGACAATGTAGCCTTGATCCTTGGTGATAACATCTATCACGGCAATGGATTGACCAAGATGTTGCAACGTGCAGCCAGCAAAGAAAAGGGAGCGACTGTCTTTGGTTACCAAGTAAAAGACCCAGAACGCTTTGGTGTTGTTGAGTTTGACGCAGACATGAATGCCGTTTCTATCGAAGAAAAACCAGAGGTACCAAAATCAAACTTTGCAGTTACTGGTCTTTATTTCTATGACAATAATGTTGTGGAGATTGCGAAAAATATCAAGCCCTCACCTCGTGGCGAGTTGGAAATCACAGATGTCAACAAGGCTTACTTAGAACGCGGCGACTTGTCTGTTGAGCTTATGGGCCGTGGATTTGCTTGGTTGGATACAGGTACGCATGAAAGCCTCTTGGAAGCTGCACAGTACATCGAAACGGTTCAACGTTTGCAAAACGTTCAAGTGGCTAACTTGGAAGAAATTGCCTACCGCATGGGCTATATTACAAAAGAACAAGTCCACGAATTAGCACAGCCACTTAAGAAAAATGAATACGGACAATACTTGCTCCGTTTGATTGGAGAAGCCTAATGACAGAAAACTTTTTCGGTAAAACACTAGCAGCTCGCCCAGTTGAAGCTATTCCAGGAATGTTAGAATTCGACATTCCTGTTCATGGCGACAACCGTGGCTGGTTTAAGGAGAACTTCCAAAAGGAAAAAATGTTGCCTCTCGGCTTCCCTGAAAGCTTCTTTGCAGAAGGAAAATTGCAAAATAATGTTTCCTTCTCTCGCAAAAATGTTCTTCGTGGTCTTCACGCAGAGCCTTGGGACAAGTATATTTCCGTAGCGGACGGCGGTAAGGTTTTGGGAACTTGGGTCGATCTTCGTGAAGGCGAAACCTTCGGTAATACCTACCAAACCGTTATTGATGCTTCAAAAGGTATCTTTGTCCCACGTGGCGTTGCCAATGGTTTCCAAGTTTTGTCAGATTTCGTGGCTTACAGCTACTTGGTTAATGACTACTGGGCTTTGGAACTCAAGCCTAAGTATGCCTTCGTCAACTACGCTGACCCGAGCCTTGACATCCAGTGGGAAAACCTAGAAGAAGCAGAAGTTTCAGAAGCAGATAAAAATCACCCACTCCTCAAAGACGTCAAGCCTTTGAGAAAAGAGGACCTCTAATGTTTCAAGCCTTTTTGGAAATAGCAGAGCAGTTAAACAAGTTAGGAATCACTCCCTTGTTAATGGGCTCAGTTGGTTTGGAAAGGCGCACAGGGAGGGACTGGCAGGCAGGAGATTTAGATATTCATGTTCCAAGTAATCCACGTGGCTGGGAAGCCCCAGACGATGAACGGATTTATCAGGTGGACGCCTTGATTTCTATGATGAACCAACTAGGCTATGTCCTTGTTGACCGTCATGAACATGAATTTCATAAAGACGGCCTATCTGTTGAATTCGGAGGCCTACATTCACTGCCTGAATTTGCAGGTGTGGAATTAGACGAACTGGAAGAGCTGGAAACAGCAGGTGTTCGTTATTACCTACCGACACTTGAGCAATACCTGAAAATCTACCAAGCCTCTTCAAAAGATTCCTACCGAGCAGAAAATAACAATCAAAAAGACTTTGCCAAGATTGCTTACTTGAAAGAAATCTTGAAGTAGAGAAAGCGAGCGCAGCGAGCTGCTCTGTGTGTCATCGCTGTAGTGAGAAGCTCCTTTGCCTTGCTAAGGAGCGGGGGAAACCATGAGACCTTAGGCTCATGGTTTAGTAATGAAACACCTTGGTGGTTGCTTACGACCCCACTACCTAAGATGACACACAAAAAAGAAAAAACTTTTCGGAGAAAAAAATGTCTCAATTTAAAAATATCATCGTAACTGGTGGAGCTGGTTTCATCGGTTCAAACTTTGTACACTATGTTTATAACAATCATCCAGACGTTCACGTAACTGTTTTGGATAAACTTACTTATGCAGGAAACAAGGCTAACTTGGAAGCTATTCTTGGTGACCGTGTTGAGCTGGTTGTTGGCGACATTGCAGATGCTGAGTTGGTTGACAAATTGGCTGCTAAGGCAGATGCAATCGTTCACTATGCGGCAGAAAGCCACAACGACAACTCTCTCAACGATCCAAGCCCATTCATCCATACCAACTTTATCGGTACTTACACTCTTCTTGAAGCGGCTCGTAAATACGATATTCGTTTCCACCATGTATCAACTGACGAAGTATATGGCGACCTTCCTTTGCGTGAAGATTTGCCAGGTCATGGTGAGGGTCCAGGTGAGAAATTCACTGCAGAAACCAACTACAACCCATCATCACCTTACTCATCAACCAAGGCTGCTTCAGACTTGATTGTTAAAGCATGGGTCCGTTCATTTGGTGTCAAAGCAACTATTTCAAACTGTTCAAACAACTACGGTCCATATCAACACATCGAGAAATTTATCCCACGCCAAATCACCAACATCTTGGCAGGTATCAAGCCAAAACTGTACGGTGAAGGTAAAAACGTCCGTGACTGGATTCATACCAACGACCACTCGACTGGTGTTTGGGCAATCTTGACAAAAGGCCGTATGGGTGAAACGTACCTAATCGGTGCTGACGGTGAGAAGAACAACAAAGAAGTGCTTGAATTGATTCTTGAAAAAATGGGTCAACCAAAAGATGCTTATGACCACGTGACTGACCGTGCAGGACACGATTTGCGCTATGCTATTGACGCAAGCAAACTTCGTGACGAGCTTGGATGGACACCACAATTCACAGACTTCTCTCAAGGTTTGGAAGAAACGATCCAGTGGTACACAGACAACCAAGATTGGTGGAAGGCTGAAAAAGAAGCAGTTGAAGCCAACTATGCTAAGACACAGGAAGTTATTAAATAAGACTATTAAAGGCTAGGGCTCTTGCCCAAGCCTTTCTTGAAATAAGGAGCAAATATGATTTTAATTACAGGTGCAAATGGTCAGTTGGGTACAGAGTTGCGTTATCTCTTGGATGAGCGTGGTGTTAAGTACGTTGCCGCTGACGTAGCAGAAATAGACATCACGGATGCAGACAAGGTGGATGCCTTCTTTGCAGAAGTTAAGCCAAGCGTTGTTTACCACTGTGCAGCCTATACAGCTGTTGATATGGCAGAAGATGAAGGCAAAGAACTCAACTACAAGATTAACGTAACAGGCTCTGAAAATGTTGCTAAAGCGGCAGCTAAATACGGTGCAACCCTTGTCTATATCTCTACAGACTATGTCTTCAATGGTGATTTGCCAGTCGGTCAAGAGTGGCAAGTAGATGACCAACCAGATCCGCAATCTGAATACGGTCGTAGCAAGCGCTTGGGTGAGGAAGCAGTTGAGAAATTCGCAGACAAGTTCTACACTGTTCGTACGGCTTGGGTTTTTGGTAACTATGGTAAAAACTTTGTTTTTACCATGCAAAACCTTGCGGAAACCCACGATACCTTGACAGTTGTCAATGACCAACACGGTCGTCCAACCTGGACACGCACACTTGCGGAATTTATGGTACACCTGGTGGACACCAAGCAAGCATTTGGCTACTATCATTTGTCAAACGATGCAGCAGAAGATACGACTTGGTTTGACTTTGCGACGGAAATCCTTAAGGATACTAATACCAAGGTATTGCCAGTGGATTCTAGCCAATTCCCAGCCAAGGCTAAGCGTCCATTCAACTCAACCATGAGCTTGGACAAGGCAAAAGCCACAGGCTTTGTCATCCCAACTTGGCAAGAAGCCCTCGAAGCTTTTTATAAGCAGGAGAAGCGATAGAAATTCTCTTTCGTTAATTATTCACTTGCTATCATTAGTGATTGTAATTTTATTGCTATATATACTGAAATGGTTTGCTTCTTGTCTGATGTATGTAGTAGTTTGACATTGTCAGATTAAGTTAGACATTTAGAGAGTTCTCATAGAGTAAGGAATCCTGTTAGGACAGATTCCTTTTATCACCGTCAAGTTCCAATCTTCTTCTGAATGAGATTGGATAAAGGCTTTTTCTGATGATGTTAGGTTCGTTCTACTCAGATTATAACGTTTCTTATTTGGCTAATAGTAGTCGTAAGCTGAATTTCCATTTTTGAGAAAGTGCATTATACATTATAGATAATCTATTTTGAATTATCTAAAATTTTCAGTTTTGTCAATTTTTTTGTCTTCTTGAAAGCAAGCCTTTATCATAATGAGTTCATTTGTGGTAAGAAGGGGACCTGCATTTATGTTAGTCATTTCAGATAAATGTGGTAGTTTATCTGAGCCTAACATAGATGTTTTTTTGTCTAGCTTAATTTTACAAATTTCGGGGCTTAATAAAACCGAATAATTATTGTTTGTATGATAAAATTTTTGTTTAAAAATGAGAAATTGTGCTATAATTTAGAATATAGATTTTAGTTTTGTTAGTGTAGCTATGGCTATTATCTTAACTGAAATTAAGGAGGGTAATGTGAAAAAGAAAACGATATTCTTACTATCTGTATGTGCGATTGTTTTGAGTGGTTATGTCGTACAAGCGGATAGTTTAGAAGCTTCAAGTCAGTTAATGAGTGTTCCTAGTTCACCGGAAACCGGAGGACAGTTATCCGTTATAGAAGAAGCTGGTCAGATGAAAGCTGTTCTTTCACATATTACTGGGGAAATCATTGGAGTAACAGGACAGTTTAAATCAAGTTCAAACTCAGGAAAAACTATTGCCTTCACTATTGATGCTCAGGGACAGTATGTTGCTTATTTAAATCGCTCTAATTTTTCAGATGAAGATCAAATATTTACTTTGACTTTAGTAGTTAATCTCCTAGATGGAAGTTCACATAGTTTGGATGAATATACATTCTCCTGGATAAAAGCCACAGATATTAGTCAAGAAGTAGCTATTGTTAAAGAAGATAGTGGAAAAGAGACGACAGCTTCAAATAGTTCGGTTACTTCTAGTATTTCATCTGCTTTAGCTTCGACTACGACTAGTGGGACAACAATTTCTGAAAAAAATACTGTATCTTCAGATGATACCAATTCTGTAAGCACTTCTTTAGCAAAATTGGTAACGAGTACACAAACTGAGACGGTAGCAAGCACAAGTCAAATTTTAAGTAGCGTGGGAACACAGCTTCAATCGGCTTCTATGATGAGAGCAGCAACGAATACAAGTACGCAATCACAAACAGGTACAACACCGTCAAGTGTGATAACTGAAGTTGCACAAAAGAATCAGATATTGGAAATAAAATATACTCGTCCAATTAGTAGCGGAGAAGTTATTAAATTTGCAGTTTGGTCAGAAAAAAATTCTCAAGATGATCTTATTTGGTATGATGCCAATCAAACTGGTGCTGCTTATGTAGATTTGAGAAAACATCGTGATTATGGAAAGTATCAGATTCACACTTATGCAAATCGTAATGGTAAAATGGTTTATCTAGATGAAGTTGTATTTGATGTAGAAGCTAGTGGAAAAATTTCAGTTTCTAATATTGATTCAGTAACTGGGACTTTTGACGTCAATATTGAAAATATTTCAGCGCCACTCGGTTTGAGTAAAGTCCTTGTTCCAACTTGGACAAAGTCAGGTGGCCAAGATGACATTGTTTGGTATGAAGCACAACGTCAGACAAATGGTAACTATAAGGTAACAGTAAATAAACGAAATCATAAAAATGGTGTAGGTGATTACAATCTACATTTATATTATAAGGATAGTAATGGAAATTTAGTATACATTACTGAAACGATTGCTAATCTCCCTGAAGTTAAATTATCAGGAGATTTTACGATTTTGGATATCAATCCTCAGAGTGATAGTTTTAAAGTACGTATAACAAATATTGTAGCCCCTAATGGTATTAGCAAGGTTCTTGTTCCAACTTGGACAGAGTCAGGTGGCCAAGATGACATAAAGTGGTATGAAGCAAGCCGACAAACAGATGGCAGTTATATCCTAACTGTTAATAGAACCAAACATAATTATGAGGCTGGTAAATATAACTTACATCTATATTATAAGAGTGACGATGGTAGTCTAAGATATGTGAATGAAACAGTTATTGATTTTCCTTCCGCTAAAGCATCAGGTACTATTACGGTATCGGACATAAATCAACAACACGGTACTTTTAAAGTTCGTATAACAAATGTTTTAGCGCCTAATGGTATTAGCAAGGTTCTTGTTCCAATTTGGACAGATTCCAATGGTCAAGATGATATAAAATGGTACGAAGCTAATCGTCAGACGGATGGTAGTTATCTACTTACTATCAATAAGGCTCAGCATAAGTATGGTACTGGTAAATATAACATTCATTTGTATTATCGTGGTTTAGATAATCGTTTGGTATATGTTACTGAAGCTGTAGCAAATCTACCTGAAGCTAAAGTTTCTGGTAATATTAAGATTATTGAACAAGATAATTTAAAAGGTATTTTCAATGTCAGAGTAACAGACATTGTAGCACCTAATACATTAAGTAAAGTTATCATACCAACCTGGACAGAATTTAATGGTCAGGATGATATAAAATGGTATGAAGCCAGTCTTCAGGCGGATGGCAGTTATCTATTTACAGTCAATAAGGCTCAACATAAATATGAAACTGGTAAATACAATATTCATGTGTACTATCGTGATACAGATGGTAGACTGACTTTTGCTGGATCGACAACAACAGAATTGGCAGCTGTCAAGTCTTCAGGAAAGCTTTCAGTTTCTTCGTTAGATGCTAAGAACGGAACATTCAATCTTAAGGTTTCGGATATTGTACCATCATCTTCTTTAAAATATGTTGAGGTTGTTGTTTGGTCTCAAAAAAATCCTAGCGATTTAAAATCATATAATGCAGTTGCTCAAAGTGATGGTACTTACGCAGTGCAAATTGATAAAAAAAATCACAGTAATAATATCGGTGATTATCAGGTCTCTGTATATTATGTATATTCTGACTATAAAGATTATGTAACTTCGACTGTTGTAAATATTCCGTCCTCCCGATCTTATACAATTTATATTGATCCAGGTCATGGCGGTTCAGATTCTGGTGCATCATATGATGGTATTTACGAGAAGAACTTAGCAATGTCGGTCGCCAACAAATTAAAAGCTAATTTGATACAAATGGGTTACCAAGTGTTAATGACGCGTACAGCAGACTATGATGTTGATTTCAAAACAGAACGTTCGAGAATGGCTAATCAAAGCAATGCTGATCTCTTCATAAGTATCCATTTCAATGCAACCGGTTTAGGGAAATCTAGTGCAACTGGTATCGAAACATACTGGTATCAATATGATCCAGAATACCAACCTAAAATTAATCAGAAAATGCATAACAATCCGACTCGTTTAGCTGAAAGTGAGATTTTGGCAAATCAAGTTCAAACTAGTCTAATTCGTGAAACTGGTGCGGTAAACCGAGGAGTTCGTAGAGAAACATTTGCAGTTTTACGCGAGACTGCAATTCCAGCGATATTAGTCGAACTTGGATTCATGGATAATCCATCTGAATTGCAAAAAATTAAACAAGAGGCATACCATACAAAACTTGCAAAAGCTTTGGCTACTGGTATTGATAATTGGTATAGTGTTGTTGGTAGCAAACCATCAGCAACTGAAACGACTAACCAGAAAAATACTGTTGAACGAGTTCAGATGACAACTAGCCAACAAGCATTTGTTAATAAAATATTACCTACAGTGCAGCAAGTTTCAAAAAATAAAGGTATAGTTACTAGTGTGATGTTAGCACAGACTATTTTAGAGAGTGCATGGGGAACGTCTCAACTAGCTACAAATGCGAATAATATTTTTGGAATTAAGGCCGATGTAAGTTGGAAAGGAAACACCTACACTGTTCAAACAAACGAAGTTGTAAGCGGAAAAACAGTTACGGTCGAGAAACAATTCCGTGCATATGGGACTATTTTTGAAAGTATAGCTGACTATGGTAATTTCTTTACTTCAACACCTTGGAGAATAAAAAATTATTCTAACTTTTTGCAAGCTAAGGATTATGAGTCTGCATTAACTAGCTTACTAGCTTCTGGTTATGCAACCGATCCAGCATACGCAGAGAAATTAAAATCGTTAATTCTTAGATATGGGCTTGATCAATACGATGTCAATTAGTTTGATTCGGATTGAGCAATAATATGAATAAGAATAGATTTTATTGGAAGTTTAATATCTAGTAGACTCTTTTGGCTCTTTGTCAACTGTAGTGGGTAGATGAAAAGCTAACACCTAGAGAGGACGAACTCGTTCTCTCTTTTTCTATCTCTTTCTTATTTTTAGGAGATAGGCTGAAAAGGGCTATCCCCAGCCCCTTTTCACTGTTCAAAGCGATTAAAATCCGTTTTTTAAAGTTTTCATCTTCCTAAAGCCAAAAGTATTTCGCTTAATGACTTTGATGAGATTATTGGTAGCTTCCAGTTTGGCGTTGGAATAAGGTAATTCCAACGCGTTTAAAACCTTGTCTTTATCCTTTAGAAATGTCTTAAATACCGTCTGGAAAATAGGATTAACAGTGGCTATTTCTTGTTCGATTAGGTCAAAGAAATAGTTTGAGTTTTTCTCTCAGTAATGAAATAGGAGTAGCAGAAAGGGTCCATAGTTCTGTTTTAGCTCGTCCGAGTAGGATAGAAGTTTGTCTAGGATTGCCTGTTTGTTAGATGTATAGTCATTTAGTTTTAAAATAGTATTCCAAAGAATACTAAACCGATTGAAATCTCCTCAATAACTCAGCCACTTTTCTTTTCAATCCAGCCCAGAATCGTTCAATTGGGTTAAGTTCCGGGGAATAAGGTGGAAGCGGAAGAAAATAGTGTCCCTTAGCCACTGCAAGCTCATCTAGTTGTTTCTTGGGATGAAAAGCTGCATTATCCATAATGATGACATGGGGTTCTGTCAAGGATGGCAATAGCTGCTCCTGATACCACTTGATAAATAATTCCGCTGTCATCGTTCCATGATAAAGCAAGGGGGCTATAATTTTAGAACCAGTTTGACCAGCTACTACCGAAATTCTTTCGAATCTGCGTCCACTTACCTTGTCGTATACTTTCTCCCCTCGAGGTGCTCTAGCTTTGTGACGATAAAGATAAGTATCAATGCCAGTCTCATCAATGTAAACAATAGGGGTGTTTGGAAAGCAGGCTAAAACATCAAGATAGCGTCTCACCTTTTCGCTATCTTGTTCTTTATAGGTTGTGGTCTTTTTTTAAAGTGATGTTCAGTTTTTTTAAGGCTGCCCAAACTGAGGGAATACTACAGTCAAAATGCTCTGCAATTTCCCTTAAGAAAGCATCTGGATGTTCCTTGACATAGGCTTCCAAGCGGTCAAGCGGAAGTTTGCGAGGACTACGAGCTCGTGGTTTACGATTCAGATGTCCTTCATTTTTCAGCTGTGTCTCCCAACGGTACAAGGTATCGGTTCCAATACCAAATAGGTCACAGGTTTCCTTTTTTGTGTGTCCTGATTGGACATAGGCAATAACGCGTTTTCTAAAATCAATTCCGTAAGTCATAAGTCTATTTTATCATATATTAAATAAAAACTAAACAACTATATTCGAAACATGGGGCAATAGAATCGTTTATCGCTGAGCTTACGGTTATCCTGTTGGAGAGAAACAGTCTGGGGCTAGAAACTAGAGAGCGAGGGGGCTCATTTGTAGTAAATGCAAACTTTATTTGCTCCATTTCAACTCTTCCTAGGCAGGAGAAATAAATTCGTTGTAATGGCTTTTACACGATTTCTTGTCTCTCTAGGCTAGCATAGGAATCTGTAGAATTTAGCCTACAATAGCACACTAAGTAAACCACGTGTAAGTGGTAAGAGTTTTTAGAATTGAATGTATCCCTGTATTTATGAGGAGAACGGAGAAATCTGTTCTCCTTTTTGTTCGTTTAAAATCTTATACGGAAAGGGGCTTCACCATGTGTTTAGATTTGGAGGAGTTGATTGCGGTAAACAGAGCATAGAGGGCTTGACAGAGTTAGGAGGCCAGAATGATTAGAAACGAATTATACGAGCAGCTAATCAATAGTGAGCCAATAGGGTTCATTGATCCTTTTACTGATCTAGGGGAATTTGATTCTATTCAGATGAAGTTCAAGCAACCTGTTAGAAGCTTGGTAAACAAGTACTCTGGGAAACCTTACAATGCCCACTGGCAAAATAAGATTGAAGAGATGAGGGTTCTATATATTCAATACCAGAGAAGCTTGAAACTCGAAGACGAGGAGCAGGCAGTTCATAATAGGGTTAGAAATAAAGAATCCAAAGAACATGTTCATGAAATCGTCACAACGTATTTGAAGTTGGGATTTAGGTTTAAAGAAATTGAAGCAAGAGTGTCACTATTCAACACTCGCCTACGTAGAAATTGGAAAAGGAGCGATTATGTTACAACTGCAACTCCTGAGGTTTATCTGAATAGAGACTTACAGGAGGGTATTTGTTCATGTAGCTCCAGTATTCCAAAAAGCATGAAGATTAACTAGAGGTATTGCTATGAAGCATGAAGAAATAAATGTAGATCCAGGGATATGCAGACGTTGCGCTTGTAACTGGGTTATACCCTGCATTCATGAAAAATATGGTCCGTGCTGGTGGATTGATAAGTGTCAAACATTATGCAGCCATTGTTTTTATGGACTGAACGAAGAATCTTTTCAGATGAAAGTTTACTATAGACCAGGGCATGATTGGCTAGAAAGAGATGAGGGGTTTGCGCAGGAGATATTAGCAAATCCTGAGAGACACTGGGTCTATGATATGGAACATGATGTACTATGTGTCGTTACGATGGGAGACCATCTAGGGGCGGTTAGATTTCTAGCAAGGAAGTTCTATAAGCTTGATCGTATTTACCGTGATGAAATTCCAAAGTGGCAAGAAATTATTGCTAATAACATGATTTTTTACAATGTGGTGATCGATGATCCAGAACATTATGCTTGGCACTTACCTCGAAAATATCGATTGGAGGATTGACATGGGAAATAAAATTATCGGGAAGATACAAAATCTTTTGGAGTTAGCTTATGATACACCAGACGATGAGGAGGGGCAAACAGCTCTTCTGATGGCTCAAAAACTCATGGTAAAACACAAC
>NZ_JARQPJ010000011.1:0-79018 GCF_046032515.1 Streptococcus suis
TCCAAGTAGTTAGAAATAATAGTATAATCCATGATAGTCTCCTTTAACGATAATGACGCTATTATAGACTGATTTTGGTGCTTTGTATAGTGATAATAAATAGTTATCGGTAGGAGAAAGTTATGAATACATTACATAAATTTGAACAATTATATAATGAAGCAGTATTTAAATACCAGCATCAACTTCCTCTGTGTGCTGCTGAGAATGTTGTATCACCTTTTTCTAAAATTATGCTTTCTTCACCACTACAAGAAAAATATCTTTTAGGAGCAAGTTCGAACTATTACGAAAATAATTTTTTAGGAAGCGATAAACTTTTTGAATTTAATATCTTATTAAATCAACTATGCCTTGAATTATATGGTGCAAAATATGCTGATGCACGTACATTATCTGGGATTAACGCTGTTACCTCATTATTGATGTCATTGTTTGAAATAGGGGATACTGTGTACATTTCAAGTGATGAATATGGAGGACACACCTCAATAAAGAAAATATGTCGGCGATTAGGGATAAAGACAAAATATATTCCTTATGACTACAATAAGTTGGATATTGATTATGATCAATTAAACAAAGCGCTGACAAAAGAAAATGTAAAAGGAATTTTGATTTGTCTCTCTGACATACTCTTTCAACCTCAATTAGAAAAGATTGATTTACCTAAAGACTGTATACTATTGTATGACGCAACTCAAACCTTAGGTTTGATTGCTGGTAAAGAGAATAAAAATCCCTTTGAATATTTTAATAAAAGCGATGATAATTTCATTATGTTTGGTGCTGCTCATAAAACTCTTCCAGGGGTGACATGTGGTCTTATATTGACAAATAATCCATTGTTACTCCAAAAATATGAAGCAATCAATCCTGACTTCTTAAGAAACACCCATTTTCATCACATTCTCAGTCTGATAACAACTTTGATTGAATTTGAAAAATTTGGCAACGCCTATTCTCAAAATATTCGGCAAATGGTCAAAGATCTTTCTAAAAAGTTAATAAGGAACGGATTTATTTTAGTAGGTGATGAACGGTATTCTGAAACTCACCAGATTTGGCTCTCTTTTCCTAATCAAATTAAATTAGATGCCTTTTTTGAAGCATGTTGCCGCTATGGTATATCTGTAACAAAGCGAGAAAAGAAAATCTATAATGATTTTGGGATTAGGATTGGTTTACAAGAAATCGCACGCTATAATTGGGAAATCGATGTTATTGATACTATAGCCACGATACTGACGAAAATAAAAAATAACATGCCTAGCGATGAAATCACTAAGCATGTTGATAACTTTTTAAAAGCAAAACGAACTCTGAACTATACTTTTTCAGAAGCACAAGTTAACCAATTTAAACAAAGTTTACATGACAGTTAAAGGTATAAAACAAGACTGTTTTTTCGATAATTTTTGAGCAATATTAGAAGTATCATAATACTCTAACAACCTAGCATGCTTAGAGAGTTTATCGAGCATATCATAGTCATGTGTTAGGTAATAATAAGCTAATTGGAATTGCACTTTATTCAGTAAAGGCTCTCTTTGAATAGCTCGATGAATAAAATTCAAATCTTCTTGTGTAACTCTAGCATGTTGCTCCTGCAATAATATCCTTCCAATCATGGCGTTGTGATATAAATTAGTATCTCCAACATTTTTTGAAAATGCAATAGCTTTATCATAGAAATCATAACTCGCTTTATAATTCTTTTTAGAAGATTGGAAATAGAATTTCTCACGATATAATTCCCCAGCTTCAAAATAATAATCATATAAAATTCTTAATTTACTATTTTCTAAACTCTTAATATTTTTTATTAAGAGTTTTTCTGCTTTTTCTAAGTCATTGCAACATTTACGATAAAAAATAATATAATGACGCTGAGCGAACAATACTATCTCGTTACCTGGCTGTAAACTATCTATTTTATTTTCCAACTCTGCAAATTTTTCTTTCAGGTGTTTTTTTCCTTGAAACATATCAATTGAAAAGGCTGAGTATAGCGAACGAATTCGATAATAAATTTCTTGACTATTGTTGGAAAGTTTACGAAAGTTCTTAGATATTTGGCTTAAATCCTCACCAATGTGCCTCTTACAATGCAAGATTAAATAATTACAACGTTCTTGTTGTTCAGAGGATAAGGTACTGGTTGCCAATAATAATTCTAAATTTTCAATAGCATCTTGGAATAAATTCGTTAAATGTAAGAGATCACAGAAATTTATCTTATAAGATATCGCTTCGGTTCGGACATTTCTATAGATTAGGTTGCTATCAAACACGTCGCAATCATTTATTTTATCAATAATATCTTTCGCGTAGTTGTAATCTCCTATTTTTAATAGAGAAGAAATAAAACAGTCAAAAAAAACATCAATGACTTTCTCAAAATCAAAAAAAACTTGAGGTCCATTTTGTAAAATTATCTCACCCAAATATAGTAGATATTGATATTTTTCATCATTGTACAATTGTTTTAATATTTGGCTAAAAGTTGAGTAATCATTTTTTATTGCGATAGGCAGTCGTAGTGATAATTCTAAAAAATTTTCCTGACTATGTATTTTATAATACTCTAGTAATTTTACGTACACGTATTCATTCTTTAAATGCGAGAGATACTGTTCAGCAATGAGTGAATTTAATTCAATATTCTTTGTGATTTCTTCAAATTGAATCAACCCTTTTGATGACAAAGACATTATTAGACCAATATCAAAAGTGGAGAATAGTTCTTCGGTAAAGTCATGATATAGAATTTTATTCAAAGCGATTGACTGCAAGAGGTCTTTCTCCTCAGTAGTGCAAATGGCTAATTGAGATGTTATAACCTCCACGAGTTCATAGTTAAGTGGGCGGCGATTCGTTTTGAAAAGATAGTCTACATAGACAGGAATACCTTGAGTCAAGGTAAACACTCTTGAAAGATTGTCTTCATCAATATCTAATCTACGTAGCTTTGCTAGTTCAGCAACTTGTTTCGCATCAAAATTCTTTATTTCTATTTGAGAAGATTCCTTAGGGTTAATATAATTTAGTCCCATAATAATCTTATATTGAACGTGATAATTATCAAGGAAAAAATTGATTATATTGGCGTATTGTGTCGGAGCAATATTATCTAGGATAATCAGACATTTTTTACGACCAAGGAGACTATCAAGCCAATTATAAAAATCAAGTGGACTTACTATCTTTATTTCAGTAATTTTCTCTAATTCATCAATTAAATTTTTCTTTTCTAAATCGATATACAACGAAAATTTAAGGGATTTTTCTTTTTTATCAAGGACTCTATCATGTAACTTTTTAAGTATAATTGTCTTACCACGCCCTAGAGCACCATATACAATAGTTAGGTCCTGTTCTTTGATGAGTCCCTGAAGAATTTCTTGGATCTCCAATTCCCGTTTTAAATAAGCACGATCTTGTAAGTATTGCTTTTTCTGAAAAATTTTCCGGCGTTTTTTATATTTTTGTAAACACCCTTGTGGAATCTTGGATATGAACAGAACAACCGATAATATTAATGGAGTGAAAATTTGATAAAAATTAGGATATTTTTCTAACAACTCCTCTAAATATTTAATCAATTTGCTTTCTCCTATCGATAACTATTTATTATCACTAGTATACCATAATTTGTAGTTATTCATATTTTTTGTGTGATAAAAGTTTGTGTCAAGTTTCTCTCGGAAAGTTTTCAAAGTCCTATATCCATTTCTTGAGTTGACCAATCGGAGTGCTGGTAGCACCGTTCAAAGCAATGCTTGCTTGAGGCACCCCATGAGGCTCGTGCGGTAGTTTTTTTAGTACTTGGCATCATGACAGCACAGAAGAATGGAACTTTTGAGGCTTTATATCGTAGTTCTAGCCCACATCAAGTCTTTAGTGATAAGGTTGCAATCAGTATGCGCCAACTAGATGACTCACGCCTCGTTTTTTCCAGTTTCGACCTTGTTTCTTGATGCGGTAACTGTAAAACCGATGCCCACTTTCACAGGTTCCTACACCATCACTAACGCCCAAATCCCGTAGTTTTAGGGGCTTGATGGCTTCCCAATGGCTCATCAAATAAGACTTGACTGCCAATAGCTTTTCAAGTTGTTTCTCATCTTCCAAAACGGATTCTGCCGTGTCTAAAATCAAGACCAGTTGCTCACAGTCATGGGCTTTTACACACTTCCGCACCGCTTGTAACAAGCTTTTATCAAAGCCTAATTTTCCAGTAATATACTTCATAACGTGGTAGGAATCAAGGCAATAGTTAAAGCTCTTGTGTCGTCCAAGCATGTCTTCGAACTTGTGAGCTTCGTAGCCAGAACCGCCGTGTGCCGAACGGCACGCACGGTGGTGTGAGAGGGGCTAAAAGTCACATAATATCTGTTGTTTTGAGCAAATCAAACGACTAGGATTGCCATCGTGGGCTTAGTGCGCCCAAAAATAGGAAAATAAGCAAAAAGTAAGTTTCGAAAGCGAAGCTTACTGGAAATAATGCTTACAAATAGGGCTTACTTAACAACTACTTGAAGTTTTTAGAGGTGCCCCAAAAAACAAGCGTCAAACTTATCTGATTTTTTTTGATAAGTTTATTTTTGGCTTAAATGGTAGATAATTCTTCTAGTTGAGGCAATAAAACGCATAATAGCAAGCGTTTGAGCTGATTTTTATGTTATTCTGTCAATTTCGTCGTAAACCTAAAACAACGCTGGCAAACGATAAAGGGAGCGGGAGAGTGATAAAATTCGCAAATACCACCAACTTTTTTCATCGGGGGTAGGTTTGTTCGGAGTTCGACAACGCCACCCTCTTCCGTGCACAATTTTCCCTTTTTGAAATTTTTGAAGGTGTCAAATTTCTGTAAATATATGTGCAAACCCCTAAAAAACAAAAATAAAAAAACATATTTTTATGGTCTGAATTTTATAAACTTATCTTGCCTGTCGAATAAAAATTTACTACCCTTTTTGTGAATTTTACTACCCAAAGACCGTTTTAGAACGGTGTAGAGCGGTATTGCAAAAAGGCTAGAATGTTGATTTTACGGTTTTTTTCAAACTAGAACTTGATAAAACAACAATAACAGAATATACTAGATAGGTATAAAATTTAGAAAGGTTCTGTTTAGGGTCATTCCCAAACAGTAGTCAGATATTCTGACTAGAGGTATTAGTTTCATGTCTCAAACCCACATTAACGTTATTGGAGCTGGCTTGGCTGGCTCAGAAGCTGCTTATCAGATTGCCAAGCGTGGCATTCCTGTCAAACTCTACGAGATGCGTGGTGTCAAACCAACGCCCCAGCACAAGACCGACAAGTTTGCGGAGTTGGTTTGTTCCAACTCTTTCCGTGGTGATAGTTTGACCAACGCTGTCGGCCTTCTCAAGGAAGAAATGCGTCGTTTAGATTCCATTATCATGCGTGCCGGAGAGGCCCACCGTGTGCCTGCTGGGGGTGCCATGGCCATGGACCGTGAGAATTTCTCACAAGCAGTCACAGATGAGATTCACAACCACCCACTGATTGAGGTCATTCGTGGCGAGATTACAGAGATTCCTGACGATGCTATTACAGTTATCGCGACAGGACCATTGACATCTGATGCCTTGGCGGAGAAGATTCACGCGCTTAATGGTGGTGACGGTTTTTACTTCTACGATGCGGCAGCACCGATTGTCGACAGCTCGACCATTAACATGGACTTGGTTTATCTTAAGTCCCGTTACGACAAGGGAGAGGCTGCCTATCTCAATGCACCCATGAACAAGGAACAGTTTACCGCTTTCTATGAGGCCTTGATTTCAGCCGAGGAAGCACCGCTCAATTCCTTTGAAAAAGAAAAATACTTTGAAGGCTGTATGCCGATTGAAGTCATGGCTAAACGTGGTATCAAAACCATGTTATATGGTCCGATGAAGCCAGTTGGTCTGGAATATCCAGAAGATTACAAGGGGCCACGTGATGGCGAATACAAGACACCTTACGCAGTTGTCCAGCTCCGTCAGGATAACGCAGCAGGTAGCCTTTACAATATTGTTGGCTTCCAGACTCACCTTAAGTGGGGCGAGCAGAAGCGGGTCTTCCAGATGATTCCAGGGCTTGAAAATGCGGAGTTTGTCCGCTACGGCGTTATGCACCGCAATTCCTACATGGATTCGCCAAACTTATTGGAACAGACCTTTGCGACCAAGAAAAATCCAAATCTTTTCTTTGCAGGTCAAATGACAGGAGTAGAAGGCTATGTTGAGTCTGCCGCCTCTGGTTTAGTGGCCGGTATCAACGCTGTTCGCCGTTTCCGTGGCGAAGAGCCTGTCATCTTCCCGCAAACAACAGCCATCGGAGCTCTGCCATTCTACATCACCCACACCGAAAGCAAGCATTTCCAGCCTATGAATGTCAACTTTGGTATCATCAAGGAGCTGGACGGTCCGCGTATCCGTGACAAGAAGGAGCGTTATGAGGCAATAGCAGAGCGTTCCCTCAAGGATTTGGAAGAGTTTTTGGTTTACTAAGATATTTAGACTATCGTCAGACACCTTCGGGTGTCTTTTTCTTATGTTAAAATCAAAAAATACTCAAACAAAAAACTAGTTTGTTCGGAAAGTCCGAAAAATGACCTGAAATAACTAAATTTTCTGAATATTTCAGAAAATATATGGTATAATACTAAAAACACTGTTTAGAAAGAGATGTATATGAACAAGTCCTATTTTTATTTGGATATGAAAACCCATGAATTAGATGTTCCATTCACTGGTCGGAAACGCCGTGTCCGTGTTTTATTGCCGAAAGGATATGCTGAAAATACAGAAGAGACCTATCCCGTTGTCTATTTCCACGATGGGCAGAATGTACTCTACAGTAAGGAAGCTTTTTCAGGTCATTCATGGAAGGTCATTCCAACTGTTAAGCGAAATCCAGATATTGCAAAGATGATTATTGTAGCTATTGACAATGATGGTGCTGAACGGATGCATGAATATGCTGCTTGGAAGTTTAGTGAAATGGGGATTCCAGGCATTCAGTTTGGTGGCAAGGGAACCTTATATGCCGAATTTGTCATGGATGTGGTGAAGCCCTTTATCGATCAAGAATACCGTACTAAGTCTGATAAGTCCCACACAGCTATGATTGGTTCATCTTTAGGTGGTAATATCACACAATTTATGGGATTGGCTTATCAAGACCAGATTGGCTGTCTGGGTGTCTTTTCATCAGCCAATTGGCTTCATCAAGAAGCATTTGACCGCTATATTGAACGTCAAAACTTAGACAAGGACCAACGGGTCTACATCTATGTTGGAACTGAAGAAGCGGATGATACAGATAAAACGCTCATGGCAGGTAATATCAAACAGGCCTATATCAACTCTTCACTGACTTACTATCGCCAATTGATTGCTGGTGGAGTAGGATTGGACAATATCGCCTTGGAAGTCGTTTCAGGTGCGGTTCATAATGAAGAGGCTTGGGCGATTTATTTGCCAGCTTGCCTACGATTCCTAAGCGAACATTGGTCATAAAACAAAAATATTTAAATAGGAGGCTTTACTATGCACGTTGAATTTTTAAGTCATTGGTCTGGAAATCTTGGCCGAGAAATGAATCTAAATCGTTATGGTCACGCTGGGATTCCTGTTGTTGTCTTTGCCTCATCAGGTGGTTCGTACAATGAATATGCTGATTTTGGTATGATTGAAGCCTGCCGTGGATCTATCGAGGCAGGTCATGTTCAATTTTTCACCTTAACGAGTTACGATAGTGAAAGCTGGTTGGCAGACTGGAAATCCATTCATGATAAGGCTGAGGCTCACCGCGCTTATGAGCGCTATGTGATTGAAGAAGCGATTCCATTTATCAAACATAAAACTGGTTGGTTCGATGGCATGATGACGACTGGTTGCTCAATGGGGGCCTACCATGCCTTAAACTTCTTCCTCCAACATCCGGATGTTTTCACAAAAGTCATCGCCCTTTCAGGTGTCTATGATGCTCGTTTCTTCAACAACAATCAAGACTATGGCAATGACGATGCTGTTTATCAAAACTCACCATCTGACTACATCTGGAACCAAAACGACGGCTGGTTTATTGACAAATATCGTCAAGCTGACATTATCGTCTGCACAGGTTTGGGCGATTGGGAACAGGATGGATTGGATTCATTCTTCAACCTTAAACGTGCATTTGAAGAAAAAAATATCCCAGCATGGTTTGATACATGGGGAACAGATGTGGCCCACGACTGGGTGTGGTGGAGAAAGCAAATGCCATTCTTCCTTCATTCTATCGGACTTTAAGCTAGAAAGGACTACCTATGAATTATCTCGTTATTTCACCTTTTTATCCAGAAAATTTTCAACCATTCACCATTGAATTGGCTAAAAAAGAAGGCGTTACGGTTCTAGGTATCGGACAAGAACCGTACGATCAATTGCCTGAAGAACTTCGTAATGCTCTTACAGAATATTTCCGTGTCAATGATTTGGAAAATATTGACGAGGTCAAGCGTGCAGCTGCTTTCTTAATTTACAAGCACGGCCCTATTGACCGTGTAGAATCCCACAATGAGCATTGGCTTGAAAATGATGCGGCTCTCCGTGAACAATTTAATATTTTTGGAGCAAAGCCAAGTCATCTTAAAAAGACAAAATTCAAGTCTGAAATGAAGAAATATTTCTCCAAAGCAGGGGTTCCTGTGGTTCCAGGTATGGTTGTCAAATCGGAGAAAGACATTGAAAAGGCCGTGAAAACAATTGGTTTCCCAATGATTGCCAAGCCTGACAACGGCGTTGGTGCATCCGGTACCTTTAAACTCACAAAGAAAGCTGACCTAGAAGCCTTTAAAGAAGCCTGGGATGGTCAAACAGCTTATTTCTTTGAGAAATTTGTCAATTCTAGCATTATCACAACCTATGATGGATTGGTTGATAGCCAGGGTAACGTGGTCTTTGAAACAGGCCTAACCTATGTTCATACTCCGCTGGAGCTAATGTTATCTAGAAAAGATAATGCTTACTACATCGAGAAAGAACTAGATCCAAAATTAGTAAAATATGGTCGCGCGATTATCAAAGCCTTCGGTATGAAAGAGCGTTTCTTCCACATTGAATTTTTCAAAGATGGTAAGGATTATATTGCGATTGAGTACAATAACCGTATGGCAGGTGGCTTCACTGTAGAAGCCTACAACTACGCGCATTCTATCGACCTTTTCCGTGATTATGCCAATGTAGTGACAGGTGGAACAGTTGAGGAACGTCGATTTGAGCCTCAATACTGCTTGGTAGCAACTCGCCGAGATACGACCGAATATGTTCATTCAGCAGATGACATTCATCAGAAATTTGCTGGCAAGATTAAGACCGTCAAACGCATGCCAGATGCCTTTGCAGAGCTACAAGGGAATGATGCCTATCTCCTTGTGACGGAAAGCAAGGAAGAATTAGACGATATGATTGCCTTTATCGGGGAGACAAAATAGACTAGATTGAAAGATGCCAGAAATGGTGTCTTTTTTTCTTTCCTTACAATCTTGTAAGTTTCTTAGTCAGAACTGTAAGAGAATACAGGTGCACTATTTTCTATAATAGACTCATAAGAAACAGAAAGAAGGAAATCATATGTCATTCAAATTTTTACAAGCAAAGAGAATCGAAGAAAAGGTATTCTCAGAAAAAGAAAAGGCTGAACTCATGGAACAAGCAGAATTTTTAGAGGAATTATCCCATAATTTGCAAAGTATGCGATTTATGGCATACTAGAGGGAGGAAACTATGAAAAAGAAAGTATTTGGCTTGCTGGCTTTGGGCAGTATAATGCTAACCGCTTGTTCTTCCTCTTCAGCAGGTCTTAGCTTTGATGAGGGTTATCAAACTTTCCATTACAAGGGAAAAGACTATGCCGTTAGCAAAGTAGCAGTTGCCGAAGATAATATTCGAGGAACAGAAGCCAAGTTTATGGAATGGCCTGTTGTCAAAGAAGAGGGTTCAGTGAAAAAAACAGTGTCCTTGAATAATCTCTATATAACCTCCAGCAAGGAATGGGCCATCGGTGTCCAGGATGGTTATTATAAGATAGATTTAGAGGATAATATTGCTGAATCAGACCGTATCAACTATCAAGAAGTTCTTGACCAAGTTGATTTAGACAATGAATAAGAAATTAGGTATCATTATTATGCTATTAGAAATCAATCATTTAGAAAAAGTTTACAAAGATATTACTACCGTAGATATTGAAAAGATTACTGTACGAGAAGGAGAAATCTACGGCTTTCTTGGACCAAATGGTGCAGGTAAGACAACTACGATGAAAATGATTTTGTCTTTAGTTTCTCCTACTTCAGGAAAAATCTTGGTTAATGGACAAGATATCGAAAAAGACAAAACCTACCTCAGCCAAATTGGTTCTATGATTGAAGAACCTTCCTACTATCCTAATTTGACAGGTTATGAGAACCTTTTAGTATTTCAGAAAATGGTAGGATTTGATAAGGATGATATTTGGCCAACATTAGAACTCGTTGGATTAGCTGATGAAAAAAATCGAAAAAAATTAGTTAAGGCTTATTCTCTTGGCATGAAACAACGTCTAGCTTTAGCGTTTGCGCTAGTAAAAAAGCCTAAAATCTTATTATTAGACGAGCCTACTAATGGTCTTGATCCAGCAGGTATCCATGAAATTCGTGAATTGATTGTCAAGTTAGCCAAAGAAAAGGGGCTGACAGTCTTTATTTCCAGTCATATTCTTCCAGAAATTGAACACATTGCAGATCGAGTAGGTATTATCAATCATGGTCGTCTAGTTTATGAGGGAGAGATTGAAGCTATAAAATCTAACACCTGGATTGAAATTGGCGGTGATTTTTCACAAACTAACATTGTTCAGACCTTAGTTGAACTTGGAACAGTAGAGGTTTTAGGTGCATCTACTAGTCATGTTAGGCTAAGTAATATGGAAAACAGCAAGTTGGCAGATCTTGTTAGCTATCTAACAGGAAATGGCTATCGTATTTTCCGAGTGGTCAGAGAAAGCGAAACACTAGAGGACATTTTCTTGCAACTAACAAAGGAGGTGTAAGATGAAAGGTATCTACATTGAATGGTTAAAGAGTAGACGGACGAAATCTATTTCAATTGTCACTGTTTTGATGTTGGTTGCAACACTTTGGAATATTGCAACCTTTATGTCTGCTCTGTCTTCACATCCAGAGTTAAGAATGACCGGAACCCTGTTTAGTAATCAAAATGTCAATCTACTTATGCTTCCAATTGCAGTTTGTGTGTTTGCTAGTCGAATTGTAGGGAATGAACGTGAAGGGCAAACCTTTAAACTTCAGATAGCTAACGGTCAAAGCCTAACAGCTATTTTTCGTGATAAATTTTTATTTATGATATTTTCCTTTAGTATTATGTCTGCTATCGAAATCTTAATAATATATCTTTTCGGAACACAGGCAGGAATTTCTATTTCTTTACAGATTATTAGTATTCAGTTTATTGGGCAGATACTTGCAATATTTTCATTGATTTGTCTTTATCTGACCTTGGCCATGATTCTTGAAAAGCAAGGGATTCTGCTAGCTCTGGGGCTTTTAGGTGGTTTTCTAGGAATTATCTTAAACCCAAAAAGTTACAGCTTTACTAGTTTACTTAATCCAATCACGGGTTCAGGAAGTCTTGCACCATATAAATATCAATTCCTTGGTGATGGAGCATTCACTTATAGTTTAGATAATCAGTTACTTGGAAAATTCGTATATTATGTCATTTACTGCTTAGTACTTTACCTTTTATCAAGTTTAATCTTAAGAAAGAGAGGGAATTAAGATGAATGATTATTTCTTTGCTGAGTGGAAAAAAGCGAGAAAGATTCAACTATTTGTCATTGGAATTTCTTTTCTAAGTTTTTCTAGTTTTATTGGGTTGGGTGTCTATTTTGCGAATCGTGAGGTTTTAGTTGAAGGGACTCAATCTTTGGTTCTCTGGGGTCAACTGACCTTTTATAACAGTACCTTGCTTTATCCTCCTATGTTAGCCATTATTGCAGGTCTATTACTTGTTCCTGAATTTGAACGAAAAACTCTTGACATGTTAAAGGCTAATCAAGTTTCTATGAGGAAATTATATTTAGGAAAATTAATGAGCAGTTTTCTTCTTATTCTTCCAATTCAACTCTTATTGCTGCTGATTTTTATTGTTGTAGCAAAAATTGGTGGTATTTCATTTGATCTTAGTTTAACCACACATGTTAAATGGATTGCTTTATCGCTTTTGTCTTCCTTTCCAATTATTACACTCCAATCCTATATCACTGTAAAAACTCGAAATTTCAGTAAGGGAGTCGGTGTTGCTACCATTGGTAGTATGCTTAATTTTGTATTAATTTTTATCAATGAAAGTTTTACGAAATTTTTCCCTTACTCTCAACCGATGATTGGATTACGGAGTAGGGCATTGCAAGATATGACATTTTTAGAATTTATCTTATTTATTACAGTGAATATTGTGTTTAGTTTTATTTTTTATCAGTTAACTATCAAGAATTTGGAAAATAGTAAATAAAAACCTTTTACAATTTCATGTATTTCTTTTATAAAGCTGATAATTAGAAACTCAATTTCATGGGATTTAGTACCAAAGAAAATTAGCTATACTAAATCAAGTTAATTTTGCCAAAGAAAACAATTAGGAGTTTATATGTTATTAGAAATCAATCATTTAGAAAAAGTTTATCGCACACGTTTTTCAAAGGAGGAAACGCGTGCCTTGCAAGATGTGGATTTTAAGGTAGAAGAGGGCGAGTTTATCGCCATCATGGGTGAAAGTGGTTCAGGTAAGACGACTTTGCTCAACATTCTAGCAACCTTGGACAAACCAACGAGGGGCTCTGTTATCTTAAACAATCAAGACATCACCAAAATCAAGGAAAGCAAGCTGGCGGATTTTCGTTTGCGTAACCTAGGTTTTGTTTTCCAAGATTTTAATCTCTTGGATACCCTGTCCATCCAAGACAATATCTTTTTACCTCTGGTATTGGCACGCGCTAGCCATCAAGAAATGGAGAAAGGCTTGAAAGTTCTGGCGCCAAAACTGCGGATTCAAGATTTGTTGAAAAAACGTCCTTTTGAGCTATCTGGTGGACAGAAGCAGCGCGTGGCTATTGCGCGTAGTTTGATTACCCAGCCGCAGATTGTCCTAGCGGATGAACCGACGGCTGCCCTTGACTATCGCAATTCAGAAGACTTGCTGAACTTGTTTGAGGAGATCAATCTGGACGGTCAGACCATTCTTATGGTGACCCACTCGGCCAACGCAGCCAGCCATGCCAAACGGGTACTCTTTATCAAAGATGGTCGCATTTTCCATCAATTGTACAAGGCAGGCAAGAGCAATCAAGACTTTGCCAAGGAGATTTCGCTCAACATGTCTGCACTTTTAGGAGGTGAGTAGATGTTTTACCTCAAACTTGCTGGACAAAATATCCGAAAATCCATGGGTGTTTTTGCTCCCTTCGTTTTAGCCAGTCTGGTGCTATTCACTTTGATTTGTTCTATGTTTTTGCTCATGCTCAGTCCAGTTATGAAGACCATGGGCTCAGGTGCCATTTCTATAGGTCTTGGTGTTGTTGTTCTGACCATTTTCTCGGTCATTATGGAGATTTATAGTTTTAATTTCCTGATGAAACAACGGGCAAGGGAATTTGGTCTCTATAACATGCTGGGGATGAACAAGAAAAAAGTAGCCTTGATAGCCAGTCTCGAATTGATGATGATTTTCTTGCTAGTTGTGGTTCTTGGTTCTGTTTTAGCTGGTGTATTTGCAAATGTTCTCTACTTGATTTTTGTCAATATAACACATTATAGTGATTTGCATTTTGGAATAGCCCCTTTGGCCTTTGTCCTCACCGCCTTTCTCTTTGCTGGTATCTTCTTTCTCTTGGAATTGCTGGCTATTCGGACCATTGGCAAGACCAGTCCGCTGATTTTGTTCCGAGCTAGTGAGAAAGGAGAGAGGGAGCCAAAAGGCAATGTCCTTCTGGCTGCCCTTGGTGTAGTGGGACTGGGTGTTGGATACTACCTATCGCTTTCATCTAAAGCAGTAGGTCTAGATGTTATCTATCGGTTCTTTATTGCTGTGCTCTTTGTCATTGCGGGGACCTATCTGTTCTACATCAGTTTTATGACTTGGTATTTGAAGGCTCGTCGGAAAAACAAGCGGTATTTCTATACGCCAGAGCATTTCATTACGACTTCGCAGATGATTTTCCGGATGAAGCAGCACGCAACGGGTTTGGCCAATATTACACTGCTTGCAGTCATGGCCTTTGTGACCATTGCGACAACGACTTCCCTTTATACAGGTATGGCAAATATGACCAGTGGACTTTATCCAAAGGAAACATCCATTACCTATCCTGTTTCGGATAGAAGTCAAGGTGAAGCTGCCTATCAGCAATCGGTGCTCAGCCATTTTCCAGAAAAAGCAAATGACAGTCTATCCTATCTGACCTACCAAGCTGGTCTGGTCTATGATGGTGGCGAAGAGATTGTCATTAGCCCGGAAACCATTTCCAATCCAGATTTTAGCAAAATGGCCTTTACCTACTTCATCACCCAAGATGATTTCAGGAAATTGGGTAATGACCTGCCAGAGCTTGCTGCCAATCAAGTGGTCTTTATGCGTCCGAGCGAAAAGCCATCGCTGAAGAAGCTTGTTTTGGGCGAGCAAACCTTTGAGAATGTAGCCAATCTTGACCAGGCTATTTTCCCAGACATCATCAATACGCTAAATGCCGCCGTTATGGTAGTCAGTGATGACACTGTGTTGGATGCTGTTCGTAAGTATTATGAGTCCAATAATCCGCAAGGCTATCAAGTCAGCCTGGACTACCGTGTCTTTACCGATTTGACAGTTGAAGAGGTACTCTCTCTTGGAGAGCAATCTGGTGAAATATATGAAATTCTCGATGAAAATGGAGAATATCTTGGAAATGTTATGCAACGTACGGATTTCAACAATTTACTGATGGGCTTTACAGGCGGTTTCCTCTTCACTGGTTTCTTGCTGGGAATTAGTTTCCTACTGGGTGCAGCCTTGATTATCTACTATAAACAGTACTCGGAAGGGCATGAAGACAAGAAATCCTACAAGATTCTACAAGAAGTGGGCATGAGTGCAGCAGCGGTCAAAAAGACCATTAACTCCCAAACACTTACGGTCTTCTTTATGCCTTTGGTCATGGCGACCCTACACTTTGTCATAGCCCTAGTCATGCTCAAGCAAATGCTACTGAGTTTTGGTGTTACCTCATCACTAATGATTTATACCGTCAGCGGAATTACTTTGCTTGCAGTTGCCTTGATTTACTTTGTCATTTACAAGTGGACCAGTCGCACCTATTACCGCATTATTGAACGGTAGCAGAAGTCTCGCCTTGTGCGAGATTTCTTGCTTTTTTTAGGAAATGGTGTTACAATGGTAATACCAAAGGAACACTAGAAGAGGTGAGAAAATGGCAGCTATTACATTGAAAGTTTCTGAGCAGGACAAACTCTTTATGCAGGCTATGGCAAAGTTTGAAGGTGTGAGTTTGTCAGAACTCATTCGGACCAAAACACTTGAAGCCCTTGAAGACGAGTACGATGCGCGTGTGGCAGATATTGCTTGGGCAGAATACCAAGCTGACTTGGCGAATGGAATTGAGCCGATAACATTAGAACAAATGGCTGAGGAGTTGGGCATTGAGTTATAAGGTTATTTTGTCCGCTAAGGCTCAAAAGCAAATTCGAAAGTTGGATAAAACTGCCGCGAGTTTGATTTTGCGGTATCTTTATAAGCATATTGACGGGTGTGTCAACCCCAGACAATACGGAAAAGCCTTGACTGCCAATCGTTCTGGTCAATGGCGGTACCGTATCGGTAATTACAGGGTCATCGTCAGCATTGAGAATGATAAATTGATCGTAACAGCCCTTGAAGTCGGGCATCGGAAAGAAATATATAAATAGAAAGCCAAGACCTGTGTCCTGGCTTTTACAGAATGAAGAAGATGAAAAAAGAAAAGATTTATATTGTTGAAGATGATGAGATGATTGTCCAGCTCTTGAAGCAACACCTGGGCAAATCTTATCAAGTGGAAAGTGTGCAGAATTTCCGAGCTGTCAGTCAGGAAGTGGCGGAAATTAAACCAGACTTGGTGTTGATGGACATCAGCCTGCCCTATTACAACGGTTTTTACTGGACGACAGAAATCCGTAAAACCATGACCATGCCGATTATTTTTATTTCCTCTAGCGATGATGAGATGAATGCGGTCATGGCCATGAACATGGGCGGGGATGATTTTGTGTCCAAGCCTTTTTCACTAGGGATTTTGGATGCCAAAATCGGAGCCTTCCTGCGTCGGGTTAATCAATTCAGCAAATCAACCGATTTGTCTATCGACCAATTCCAGCTTAGTTTAGACGGGCGATTTTCAAACGAATCGGAACAGGTTCAATTGTCTCCTACGGAAACCAAGATTTTGTCCGCCTTACTAGAAAGACAAGGGGAGATTGTCAGCAAGGATGAACTCTTGGAAAAACTCTGGGAAAATGAAGAATTTATTGACCAGAATACGCTCAATGTCAACATGACTAGGCTGCGTAAGAAGGTGAGCGAGGTCGGTTTTGAACGTATTCATACCGTTCGTGGCGTGGGGTACTTGGTCAAATGATAGCAAAATTTATCCGTGAATACCGGAGTTTTTACTTCTCCTACATTGTTCTGGCTACTAGTTTTATCTTGCTCTTCTTTCTCTATCAACTGCCCACCGAATTCCTGCAAAACGCTCTGCTATTGTCCCTAACCCTTATCATCCTACTGACAGTAGGCCTGTTCTGGAAGTTTCGCAACCGCATGAGGGCCTTGGAAGACTATGTCCATGAAGAAGCTCTGCCCCTGCTTAATAAGCCTGTAGACTTGGCCTATCTCAACTTGATTGAAGCGGAGAAGGAGGCGACGCGGGAGCAGCTTTTGGTCTATAAGTCACGAGAAGAAGACCTGCAAGCTATGGTCAAAATGTGGTCCCACCAGATGAAAGTGCCTCTGGCTGCCCTGTCTTTGATGAGCCAGACTGACAATCTCAACCAGCAGGATGTCGATCATCAGCTCTTGCGCTTGGATAATTACATGGCCAATCTCCTCAACTACCTCAAGTTGACCAACCATGCCAGTGATTTTCGATTTGAGCAGGTGGAAGTAAGAGAAGTGGTGGTCGATTTGGTCAAAAAATACCGCAATCAGTTCTTACAAAAAGACATTTCAGTGACCATTGATGGAAATTGGCTACTGAAAACCGACAGAAAGTGGCTTAGTTTTGCCCTATCACAGATAATCGACAACGCCCTCAAGTACAATAAGACTGGTGGTAAGGTAGCCATTGAACTGAATAATGGAATTTCCATTTCCGATACGGGAATTGGGATTCTGGCAGAAGACATTCCACGCCTGTTTGACGAAGGTTTTACAGGTTTTAATGGCCGTGAACACCAAAAAGCGACAGGATTTGGCTTGTATCTGACCAAGCGGGTCTTGAATCAGTTGGAACTAGCTATTTCCGTGGAAAGTCAACTGGAAATTGGGACAACTGTAAGCATCACTAAAGTACAGTAGAAGCTGTACTTTTTTCTTTTGAAAGCGTTTTGATTTTGTGATATACTGAACCTACTAGATAAATTAGGAGGTTACTATGTCCCATCATCACGTCTTGCAAAATGGATCAGATATTCGTGGAATTGCTATCGCTACAGACGAATATGCTGTCAATCTCACACCACAGGCCATCAAGGAAGTGGTTCGCGGACTAATTCATTGGCTGACCCAGAAGCCTGAACTTGCTCAAGCCTATCAAGTAGGACAACTCAAGATTGGTATCGGCCGAGATAGCCGCCTCAGTGGTCCAGACTTGGTCGCCGCCTTCACAGAAGAAGCAGTGCGTTTGGGCATTCAGTTGATTGACTTCGGCATGGCCACCACGCCAGCCCTCTTCATGAGCACCCAGTACCCGCAGTTCAAGTGCCACGCCGGTGTCATGATCACTGCCAGCCACCTGCCTTATTACTTTAACGGCATTAAGATTTTTTCGGAAAATGGCGGAGCAGAACATGAAGATATCGACTTCATCCTCTCACATGGTGAAGACTTACCAGTTTCTTCCCTTGGAAGTGTGACCAAAGCAGACTTGATTACGCCATATGCCCGAGACTTGGTTGGTAAAATTCGTACCGCCTGTGGTGGACAAGAAAAACCACTGACTGGTCTTAATATCATCGTCGATGCTGGAAACGGAGCAGGCGGATTTTTTGCTGAGAAAGTGTTGGCAGAGCTAGGAGCAGATACCACAGGCTCACAATTCCTAGACCCAGACGGCACCTTCCCAAACCATGTTCCAAACCCAGATAACAAGGAAGCTATGGAAAGCATTCGCCAGGCTGTCTTGAAGCAAGGTGCAGATCTTGGTATTATCTTTGATACCGACGTTGACCGTGCCGCCCTGGTTACCAAGTCAGGTCAAATTCTCAATCGTAACAACCTGATTGCCGTTCTCAGCCAGATTGTCCTAGCTGAACATCCAGGAACCAGCGTTGTGACCAATTCCCCAACGACTGAACACCTTAAGGTCTTTATAGAAAGCCTGGGAGGCAAACAAATTCGCTATATTTCAGGCTACCGTAATGTCATAAACCGTGCTATTTTAGCCAATCAAGAGGGAGTTGATTGCCAGTTGGCTATCGAAACCTCTGGACACGCTGCCTTTAAGGAAAATTACTTCCTTGATGACGGAACCTATGTGGCGGCTAAGATTCTCATGCTCTTACCAAAACTGCAAGCGGAAGGTAAGTCCTTGGACGACTTGATTTCCCAGCTCAAGCAACCCTTGGAAACCCAAGAAGTGCGGTTCAAACTAGAAGCGGCAGATTATCGAGCACTTGGTGAACAGGTGATTGCTGACCTCCGCCAAACCAGCCTCGAAGGCTTTGCTTTTAACCCAGAAAACGAAGAAGGAGTGCGGTTTGACCTGACCGAGCCTTATGGTGACGGCTGGTTCTTGCTCCGTATGAGCCTCCACGAGCCACTCTTGGTCTTGCAGGTGGAGAATGACCAGACTGGCTATATTCCTGCCGTTTTACGAACACTCTCAGCCTTTTTGGACCAGTACCCAGCTGTCAATCAGGAAAAGTTGAAAGAATTGCTATAATTGAAAACACGAGTAAGCTCAAACTTACTCGTGTTGTTTTACATAATTTATATTACGTAAAATCATAATTTATCCAGAGCATTTTTTTGCTCATCATTGACGATATGGGTATAGAGGTCAGTGACCTGGGTATTGGCGTGACCAAGCTGGTGACTGACCAGAACTTGCGACTTGGTGGCGTCGTAGAGGCGAGTTGCCAAGGTATGACGGAGTTTGTGGGGGGTTACGCGTATCTTGAAGTCCGCAGAATACTTAGCCACCATTTTCTCAATGGAAGAAGCGTCGATGCGGTTAGGCAGACCACGGTACTCAGACAGGAAAAAGGCCGTGTCCGTTTTCTCAGCCTTGTAGCGTTGCTGGCGAATGCCCATGTAGGCTTCTAGGTAAGGCTTAGCAAATCCTGCCACATTGACCGAGTCCCGCTTGCCACCTTTACGCGTTACCTCAATAATCATCATCTTGAGGTTGACATCACGGAGGTCCAGATTGACCGCCTCAGACAGACGAACACCAGATGCCAATAGAAGTGCCAAAATCGCCAAGTCTCGTTCCTTGTTTTTTTGGAAGGAGGAGAGGGCACGTTTGGAGAGATTGACCTGGTATTCCTTGTCCACATAGTCCAAAAACTCCATCGTTTCATCGCCCAAAAAGAGCTTCTGCTTGATATTCTCCGCCCGAGCTGCCAAGGTTTCCTTCTTCTTCTTGGTGGACACCTTCTTCATGACATTGCGGTAGAAGTAGGGCTCGCCCTGCTCATTTTCCACTTCTTCGGTTAAATACTTGAAGAGACTAGAAAGTGCCGACAGAGTGCGGTTAATAGTGGTCTGCGACACACCATTCTGCGTGGTATTGGCGTTCAGCAGGGGACGCTCCCGCAGATAAAGAATGAAAGCTTCCATATCTTTTTTGGTCAAATGTTCCAGAATATCCAACGGAATGTCAGCAATCCGTTCCACAGATACCAAATCTGAATCCTGCAACCATTCAAAAAAACGACGATATTCTTTCAAGTATTCATATAAGGTGGTAAAACTGTAAGGCACAGACAATTTTGACTGATAATATTCCAGAACATACCAAGGCATAATTTCCTTCAGCTGATCAATTTTTTCCAATAATAACTCACGTCTCATCATTTTCTCCTGATTTTTCTATATGAGTAGTATAGCATAACCACATATAAGTTTCAAGAAAATTATAGTTTTTCGGAAAGATGTAGGTGGGTATTTCAAATAAAATCAAATATAATATAATACAAACAAATACGAAAGGATGTTTTATGCTAGATTTTGTTCCTGTCAGTCCTGACAATTGGCGAGTTCCGTTATCTGTTTCTCCTGACCAAGCGGAGTTTGTCGCCGATAAGGTAACGACCTTGGCACGTGCCTTTGCTTATCGAATATTTGATAGTCAGGCTTATTTGATTTATCAGCAAGATTGTCCTGTTGGCTTGATTTTATATCATGATTTTCCTGAACGACAAGCCTATCTCATCTCTGAATTCTTCATTGATGCCAACTTCCAGCAACAAGGTTTGGGTCGTCAGGCTATGACACAGTTAATGGAAAAATTCCGCTCAGAAAGAAAATTTTCAGCTGTTCAGCTCTGCATTTTATCCCAAAACACCCCAGCCAAAGCCTTGTACCAATCGCTTGGCTTTGTTGAAACGGGCGAATATGATGAAGATGAAATTATATTGCGATTAGAATTCTGAAAATAATTTACACAATATAAATTATGTAAACATAATTAACTTTTTTGACTGAGCTGCAGGATTAAATCCATAGCTGTTTTTCGATTGCGGAAATAAAGTTTTATTCCACTCGATTTTAAGCGTTTGGTAAAGGCGCTTTGGCTCAGTTTCATTTTCTCAGCAATTGGTTTTTGTTTAAATTCTTCTTGATAAATTTTATTGCTGATTAAGAATTCAAATAAATCCGTCTGCGAACTATTCCAGGTAGCTTTGATAAAATCACTTGAAGTAAGCAAAGGATTGATAACACGATCGATTTGCTTGTATTCAGAGGAAAAAGCAACTAAGCTACTACCATAATCATCCTTATCTTTAATGAACTTTAGAGCCTTCTGCGCTTCCCAATAAGCTGGACCATCTGCTCCAATACTTATCTTGGGATCGATAGCTGTCAGAATCTCACCCATACCAATTCCAAATCTAATCTCCACCTCATCACGAAAGGCTAGTTGGATTTGGTCAATTATTAAAAAAATATAAGGGTTAGGCTTGCATAAGGCTTGAAATTCATCTCCTTTTGTAATGGTAAATGGCGATGCGAAGTCCTGAGCGAAGGAATGATTGACTCTATTTAGCTGCTGTTTTAGCCTTTCTTGAATACTAGAGCGGTTGGAAGTTTGTTTTGAATTGACAATATCTCCTATTATTGCGATATAATTCATAACTTATCCTCTCGTTTCT
Organism: Streptococcus suis; assembly: GCF_046032515.1. GTDB lineage: Bacteria > Bacillota > Bacilli > Lactobacillales > Streptococcaceae > Streptococcus > Streptococcus suis_AL. Next base: position 21,689 of record NZ_JARQPJ010000011.1, read on the forward strand.
ATTGTATTTCCATTATAACGGACATTATAAACATTTTCCATTAAAAAGGACATTTTCGAATATTTCCATTATAATGGAAAATGTTGGAGTTCAAAAATCATTTTTCCTGCTTTGCTACTTCTATTTTATATTGCTGTATCTTACTTCTTCCTTCTTCGAATAAAAAGTAAAAAAGAAGAGATTATTTTCTCTTCTTTTTGGCTTTCTTGATTTTATTGGCTTGGCGTTTCATGGCTTGTTTCATAGCAAACTCGCCGATTCTACCTTTCAAACCGCCTCCAAACATTTGGGACATGTCTGGCATACCAGCTCCTCCCATCAGTTGGCTCATATCAGGCATTCCTGCACCGCCCAACATATCTTCAAGAGCAGACATATCCATACCGTTCATGTTTGGCATGTTTTTAGGGAGATTATTTGGGTTGATTCCCATTTGTTTCATCATTTTGTTCATGTCGCCTGACATGACACCCTGCATCATGGTTTTCGCTTGGTTGAAATCCTTGATAAATTTATTGACTTCGACAAAGCTATTTCCAGAACCGTTAGCAATACGACGACGACGGCTCGGTGTCAACAAATCAGGATTTTCTCGTTCGGCTGGTGTCATAGAAGATACGATAGCTCGTTTTCTTGCAATTTCACGCTCGTCAACCTTTAAGTTGGCAAGGGCTGGGTTACCAGCCATACCTGGAATCATCTTCAGCAGGTCTTCCATTGGTCCCATATTTTGAACTTGGTCTAGCTGATCAATGAAATCGTTGAAATCAAAGGTATTCTCACGCATTTTTTCAGCGAGTTCTAGTGATTTCTTCTCATCATATTCTTTGCTGGCTTTTTCAATCAAGGTCAGCATGTCACCCATGCCCAAAATACGCGAGGACATACGGTCTGGGTGGAAGGTTTCAATATCTGTGATTTTTTCACCAGTACCGGTGAATTTGATTGGCTGACCAGTAATGTGACGGACAGACAAGGCTGCACCACCACGTGTATCGCCGTCAATCTTGGTCAAAATCACACCAGTAATAGCCAGCTGATCATTGAACTCACGCGCAACGTTGGCAGCTTCCTGACCAATCATAGCATCAACGACCAAGAGGATTTCGTTTGGCTGAGCAAACTCTTTGATTTCTCTCAATTCGGCCATGAGGGCTTGGTCAATCTGCAAACGACCTGCTGTATCGATCAAGACATAGTCATTGTGATTGGCTTTGGCTTGTTCTAAACCTTGGCGTACAATCTCCAGAGCAGGGACTTGATTGCCCAACTCGAATACAGGTACATCAATTTGTTGACCAAGGGTTTTCAACTGGTCAATGGCAGCTGGACGGTAAATATCGGCAGCAATCAAGAGTGGACGAGCATTCTCTTCCTGCTTGAGTTTATTAGCCAACTTACCTGTGAAGGTCGTTTTACCAGCCCCCTGCAATCCAGCCATCATAATGATAGTTGGAATTTTTGGTGATTTGATAATTTCTGAAGTTTCAGAACCTAATACAGCCGTCAATTCTTCATCAACGATTTTGATGATTTGTTGAGCAGGGTTCAGAGTGTCAATGACTTCATGACCGATAGCACGTTCACGTACTTTTTTGATGAAATCTTTTACAACTGGAAGAGCAACGTCGGCTTCTAGTAAGGCTAGACGGATTTCCTTGGTTGCCTCCTGGATATCACTCTCAGAAATTTTCCCCTTACGACGTAGGTTTTTAAAAACATTCTGTAAACGTTCTGTTAAGCTTTCAAAAGCCATATACTTCTCCTCTTATTCTCTATTATCAATACTGGTTAGAATAGCGATTTTCTCCTTCAAATAAGCATCTTCTGGATACTTATTCAGCATTTCATCGAAAATCTGGCTACGCACTATATAGTCAGAATACATATGTAGTTTCATCTCGTAGTCTTCCAGTAATTTTTCTGTTCGTTTAATGTTATCATAGACCGCCTGACGGCTGACTTGAAATTCTTCAGCAATCTCAGCCAAACTGTAATCATCGGCATAATAGAGCTCGATGTAGTTCATTTGCTTGTCTGTTAGCAAGGCTGCATAGAATTCAAATAAGGCATTCATTCGGTTGGTTTTTTCAATTTCCATAAACTTTATTATATCAAAAATTCCATATTTTATAAATAAGAAAATCCGTCATCACTAGAAAGATTACGGATTTTAAAAATGTTTTACATAATTATTTTTATGTTAATTGTTTTCTAAATAGAATTCGAAACGTTCCCCAACATACTGACTATTTACAAATTCAAATGCTTGACCATCTTCGAGATAAGATACCTGTTTTAGTGCGAGAATAGCCTGGTTTTTAGAAATTTGTAAATATTGAGCCACTTTTTCATTGGCTAAACGCGCAAAAATGGTTTGTTTGCTAGTTCCAATTCGATAACCATTGTCCATAAGTGTTTTAAAGAAATGGTTGGTAACATCTTCTTTGGGGACATTTTTTATCAAGCGTTCAGGAATGCTGGCAACCTCATACACGACTGGAACATTATCTGCATAGCGGACCCGCTCCATTCGAATAACATACTCGCCACGGGATAAACCTAACTGTTCAACTTCTTTTTCATTAGGTTTGGTTCGTGTATAGGACAATAATTTGCTGCTTGGCGTCTTTCCTTGGAGTTGTACTAATTCAGTAAAGGAAGTCGTGCCTCGCATCTTTTCTTGAACCCGTGTACTGGCGACATAAGTACCGGAACCAATCTTGCGTTGTAGAATACCTTCTTCCACTAAAAGTGTGATTCCTTGACGGAGCGTCATACGAGAAACACCAAATTCATCTGCTAAATCGCGTTCACTTGGTAAACGTTGACCAATTTTCCAGATTCCGTTATCGATTTGTTCCTTAATTTTATCGTGAATTGTGATATATGCTGCTTTCATTTATCTAGCCTTTCTCTTCTTTCTAGTTTACCAAAAATAAAGGCGTTTGGCTAATTCAGGCCACACTCTATTGGTAAAATTCTCCTAGGCAAACAATGAAGTCAGATTACCTAAAATAAAGTGAGTAAAAACAATAAAAATACGAACACTAACATTTTTATTATCACTCATAGTTTGCAAAACAGATATTTAACAAATAAAATTTGGAAAATGTTCGCTTTTATGTTAAACTAACTACTAGTATTTGAATTTTTTTCAAAACGAAAGGGAAAAACATGACAAAACAAGATGTCCAAAAAATTATTGTATTGGATTATGGTAGCCAGTACAATCAGCTCATCTCACGCCGCATTCGTGAGTTTGGTGTCTTTTCTGAATTGAAAAATCACAAGATTACTGCTGAAGAAGTTCGTGCCATCAATCCGATTGGTATCGTTCTCTCTGGTGGTCCAAACTCTGTCTACGCTGAAAATGCCTTTGATATCGACCCAGAAATCTTTGAATTGGGTATTCCAATCTTGGGGATTTGCTATGGTATGCAGTTAATTACCCATAAATTGGGAGGTAAGGTTGTTCCTGCTGGTGAGGCTGGAAATCGTGAATATGGTCAATCAAACTTGCAATTGAAAGCTGAATCAGCGCTTTTTGCTGGAACACCAGAAGAACAGCTTGTTCTCATGAGCCACGGTGATGCAGTAACTAAAATTCCTGCTGATTTCCACCTGGTTGGTCTGTCTGCTGACTGCCCTTACGCTGCCATTGAAAACACGGAACGCCGTATCTACGGTATCCAGTTCCACCCAGAAGTTCGTCATTCCGTATATGGAAACGATATTTTGAAAAACTTTGCGTTTGGTATCTGTGGAGCCAAAGGCGACTGGACAATGGAAAACTTCATCGAAACAGAAATTGAAAAAATCCGCCAGACTGTTGGGGACAAGAAAGTCTTGCTCGGTTTGTCAGGCGGTGTAGATTCATCTGTTGTTGGGGTCCTTCTTCAACGTGCTATCGGTGACCAATTGACCTGTATCTTCGTTGACCACGGTCTTCTTCGTAAGAATGAAGGCGATCAGGTTATGGAAATGTTGGGCGGTAAATTTGGCCTCAATATTATTCGCGTCGATGCTGCTAAGCGTTTCTTAGACCTACTTGCTGGCGTATCTGACCCTGAGAAGAAACGTAAAATCATCGGTAATGAATTTGTTTACGTATTTGACGATGAAGCGAGCAAGTTGACTGATGTTGAATTCCTAGCGCAAGGAACGCTTTATACCGATATTATCGAGTCAGGAACGGATACTGCTGAGACAATCAAATCTCACCACAACGTTGGTGGTCTGCCAGAAGATATGCAGTTCAAGTTGATTGAACCGCTCAATACTCTCTTTAAGGATGAAGTTCGTGCCCTCGGTACTGCTCTTGGTATGCCGGATGAAGTTGTATGGCGCCAACCATTCCCAGGACCAGGCCTTGCCATTCGTGTCATGGGTGAAATCACTGAGGAAAAACTTCAAACTGTTCGCGAATCTGACGCTATCTTGCGTGAGGAAATTGCAAAAGCAGGTCTTGACCGCGATGTGTGGCAATATTTCACGGTTAATACTGGCGTTCGCTCCGTAGGTGTCATGGGAGATGGTCGTACCTACGACTACACCATCGCCATCCGTGCTATCACTTCTGTCGATGGAATGACAGCTGACTTTGCCAAACTACCATGGGATGTTCTTCAAAAAATCTCTGTCCGTATCGTAAACGAAGTCGACCACGTCAACCGCATCGTCTATGATATAACAAGTAAACCACCAGCAACAGTTGAGTGGGAGTGATAGAGCCTGGGGATAGGCTCTATCAGCAATTCAATCAGACTAATTTACCCGATGCCTAAAAACGAAAGAGCATCGTTGTCTGGGGATAGACTGTTTTACCCGACACCTAAAAATAAAAAAGCGTCGCTGATCTGGGAAATCAATTAACCAGACGCTCCAAAATAGGAAAGAGTCTTATAAAAAAACAATCAAAGAGTAGTTTAGCGCTACTACTTTGATTGTTTTTTTGTTAAGCTCTAACTAGTACCGTTTTGGAGGGGATACAAAATGTGATGTAATGATGTCATCCAGTTGTTCAGCAATACTTGCAAACTGCAGGTTTAAGTCCAAATTTTTGACACTAATCTGGTTTCCATGCATTTGGTAGACCTGATTAGGTTGAATATCTATATCGGTTTTAGCATATAGAAGCATTCCTGCTACTGTATCGTTTGAATCTGACAGGCGATAAGCCTGATTTTTCACATAGGTAAAAATCTGGTATAGATTATTTGAATGGAGTGTGCGCTTATCAAAGCGAATCTGTGTGTTACTAGAATAATATTTAGCATCAATAATCAATATAGTATCTTTATATTTGAGGTAAATATCACTCTGCATGATGGGGAGCATTTCTCCAAAACCATCATCTAGTGCCCAAGGTATCTGAGAGGCGGTAACCTGTATTTGGGGATAATGCTTTTTATAATATCCAAGAATGAACTTCTCATATAGCAAGGATTCCCTCCGCTCATCAAGAAAATTCATCAATTTCTTATCCCCCTCCCTCTCTGTATGAATTAATCCATTCACTATCAAATAGCAGATTGACATTAGTAATTGATACGATTGATTGTTTCGATTATATTGTAAATTCCAATTGATTGAGTGTAGATTAATTTTTGAGACTTCTCCAAAGAAAACTAAGAGTTTTCTCAATTTCTTTTTCCTGTCCCTGCTTATATCAGCTTTTAGCAGTATCTCAATGCTTGCTTTGATAATGCGATTCATTGTGCTGTCAAGAGAAAAATCATCGTATTGGCAAACAAGTTGCTTTCTACGCCAATTCGGAGGTGTTAAAGATTCAGCGATATGTATTTTACCTTTAAGTGCCGAGAGTGACTCGGTTTGAGAACGATACTCTCGACCAAGTCCTCTTTTCACCTGTATCGAGAGGCTAATGATCATTATTTCAGCCAGTAGATCTGCAGCATTTTTAAATTCTTCAGTAGCGATCCGTTTATATTCCTGCTTATGAAGGATTTTGAATGCGTAAGATAGCATATAGTAGATATTTTGGACAGGTATCACTGGATGGCACTCCTTAACTTACTACTCCAATCATGAATTTTTGTCGGTTCATCAAACCAATATTCTTTCAAGAGGGGAATCAGTTCATATTCAACAATGGCTTCTAGCAAACCTTGGTCCAGTACTTCTGCCGATAAACCGCAGAAGTAACTATGCCCAATACAGAAGCTATCTCCCAGTACTTCCTCTGTTGAAATGGCCTGATTTAGCTTTTCTACACAGGAAATGAGTCTGTCGAATTTTTCGTTTTTCAGATTTGTTTGATAATATTTGAATCCCGCAGTTGAAAAACCTGGCTTAATGTCAAAGAAGGCAAAGCGACGTCTCAGTGCATAATCAAGTAGGGCTAAACTCCTATCTGCGGTATTCATCATGCCGATGATATATAGATTTTCTGGAATTGAGAATTGCTCATCCGAGTAGAGGAGCTGCAAAGACTTGCCTCGTTTGTCATTTTCTATCAGCATAAACAATTCACCAAAAATTTTGCTCAAATTTCCCCTGTTTATTTCATCAATAATAAAGAAATAATCATGATTCTTGTCAGACTCTGCTTTTTTGCAGAAAGTATAGAATGCCCCTCTTCTCAGCTCAAAGCCACTTGTCGAAGGTCTAAAGCCCATGATGAAGTCCTCGTAGGAATAGCTTTGGTGAAACTGAATTGTCATGACCCTTTCTAAATCTGGTTTACCCATTAATGAAAATGCTAGGCGTTCTGCAACAAACGTCTTTCCAACTCCTGGCGCTCCTTGTAAGATGATATTCTTTTTCATTTGGAGTATGGAGGTTAATTGATCATACTCTTCTTCTGTCATATAGACTTCTGATAGGAAGTGATTTTTCGTATAGCTATCTTCTACTACCTCTTCACCACCTATCTCGTTTCCAGTATCAGCTTCCTCAGCCAGTGGAGAAATTGCTCCAGCACTTCTTTCTTTCTCTTCTTGATTGATCTGTTTAGAGTATTTCCAAGCCATAGATGATAATTCTTTAAAATCTTTCAGTTTGCTCTCTGCACTCTTTAAATATTGAAGTATAGAATCTGAAATATCAAAATACTCATCGGCAGAAATTTTTGACTTCATCTTTGGCAATTTTTGGACAATGTCAGCAGGAATCTCGCCAGACTCATACACATACGTTTCATTTTGACTATCTAAGTTCAAGAAAAAGTCAGGAGCAATCCAATACAAGGCCATCGTAATCTTGCTGTTGCCATTTCCTTTCTTGTTTATAGCCAAATCAAAATAGTGTGAAAATTTTTCTTTCTTCTCAGCCGTAGGCTCCTTGCTATAGGTCAAAGCAGCAATGAAAAGTTCCCATAAGTCATCAATATCATTCTCATCACGATCTCCGATAAAGTAATAGAAAGTCGCATTCTGATTCATCAGTACTGGTATGCTTTCAAACGAGGATGGGATTTCCGCTTGGAGGTGGAATAATTCTGCTATAGCTGTCAGAATTTTGATGCGATTCTCTTCTGTTATTCTCTTATTGAAGAGTCCAAATATCGTAAAAGGATCAATATCCATCAGTTGATTGTCCTTTTCTAACGTGGGCATATGTATCTTTGTTTTGGTATAGATAGCTTTTACTTTCTCAACCAGCTCTGCTCTATTATCTTTATAGTCTACTAATTTCCAAGCAAATTCCTTATAAAAGTTTACCCAATTGAATTGATATTGTTCATCCATAGTATCCTCCAACGGTGTTGTATCTACACCTATTAAATTATGAGTTCGAATTACCTATATTTTATCATTAAACATTCCTGTCGTAAACTTAGAATTTATATACTTGTGTAACCGTTTAATGTGGTACCATAAAATAGTTGCTTTTTATATTTTTATATGATAATATATGGATGAAAACGTTTTAGAAAGGTGTGATGGCTGTGCTGAAATACTCGAAAGTGCTGTTACTTGTCTTGCTTATTGCCACTGGTCTATCTTGTATCGGAATCTACTGGCTCGGAAAAGAGCAAAATAGACTATTAAATGAGCAGTGGCATGCCTTGAACATACGCATTATTAATGATCTGGGAACAAAAATTGATGCCATTGGTGGTCCGCAAAATCCGCGTATCATTGGATTCCTTCAGCAAGATGACACTACTGCTATCAGCCAGCGGATTGGTACAGCTTCTGAGGAGGAACTGAAAATAGCTAAACCTGACAATCTATTCCAGAAAGAGTGGATTGTTCTCTATCCTCAAACGCGCAGCAGTCCCTTTGAAAATACTTCTGCCTATGCAGTAATGAAAACCAGTATCAAGGCTGACTGGCTCCATGTGACTACTTCGTCAGAGACGGAATTAGATATATTTTATGAGAAGGCAGATGAAAGCTTGCTGACCTTGGAAGACTTGGTGCAAGACAAGGAAAGTTTTCGTGCTACACTAAAAACAATCCTAGTTTCAGCTAAAAATGAGGCTGAAATTCAAGTTCAAAAAGATATTTTAGAAATGTTTGAGAGTGATGATTGGTCTGCTATTCCCTTTGCTTACACTGAAAAATCTCTGATATTGGAGAAAGCTGTCATTTCAATTTCTGCATTTGTAGATAGTCTAAATCCCTACTATTTTTCAGAACAAACCCTTGCAGATTTGCGTTTATCAGAAGAATCGCGCCAGGCTTTAGAAGATTCGGTAGATAAGACAATCATCACCTATCCTTGAATAAACGGTGGGAGTGGGAAAGTCGTCATGGATGTCTTTCCCAGCTTCTTTATATTTTGTTTAACAAGTTAAACATTTTTGTGGATTTGAAAAATATTTTTTGTTATACTTGTGTTATGAAAACATCAACACTTGGAAAGTTACTAGAATTACCAAATTTTCACCACTTCTACACCGTTCCAATTAGAGAAAATACGGAGTCTTCTGGAAATTATATAATTGTTTTTGAACAGGACAAGCAACCTGTATTTGTTGATTTGAAAAATGAGACTGGTCACACTCGTGAGGTACGCTTTGCCAGTCATTTTGACAGCGCCGGTCTTCTGGTCGGATTAGGAGCCGTTCCTATCAATTATTGGCCTACCTGCCAGATTCTTGGTGTGAAGAAAAATAATAATCGACGAGGACTTAGTCTATCTAGTCTGATGGATGGTTATGGACGTCTACCTATTTTTAAGGAAATGGCAGAGCGTTATAGAGCGCGTGGACAATCAACCATTTATGACCCCTACCGTTATTCATATACTATTGATGAAAAGAAGGTTATTAAGGATAATCAATTAACCCTTATTCCAAAGAAAGAATACGAAAAGATAAAAGATTTTCATCCTTTTTTGCAAACAAAGCATGGAAATGTTTATGCAGTTCCTTGTTTCTACCAAGACAGAAAACGAAATCAGATTACTAAAATCTATATTATGGGCTGGTACTTTTATGAGAAGCAATTAAAAATATCTTGGAAACCTTCTCACTCTCGTAAAAGCCGCTGGCGTTCTTCTCTTGTTTCAGTTGATAAATTATCGGACCGCTTCTTCTTTCAAGGAGAATTGTATAAAAAAGGAACCTATCCAGTGTTCCTGGAAGATCTCACAATAAAAAATAAGGCCTACCAACATCGCCTGGATAGGGAGTTTGCAGCCTTTTTAAGTATTATTGAAGAACAAAAACAGAGAGCACAGCTCCGTGTTAAGTAGAAAATGGGTAGGTTGGTAAATTACCGACTATCATTTTTACGATTATCTTTTAGTTTTACAACGACTCGAAACTGGCGATCAGGATGATTTTCTGTATTGGACATCTGAATACGTGCCTCTAGAATATCGCCGTGTCCAAAATAGATTAAGCGACTGATTAGTGAGTTTTTATCCGATGGGATATATCCTAACTTTGTGTCCTGATAAAAGATTGCTACAGCTTCTGAGTTATGTGGGTTTGAAGGCTCTCCGACTAGCTGAACAGGTGTTCCTGGCTTGAGTTGGTCGATTACATCTAGTCCATCATAGTAGGCAAAGGCTGCCAAATGAAAATCTTGAACATTGCGTGTTGGTTCAAATGATGTGAATGTCATGTCTAACCTCCTAGAGAATCATTATGGTTGATAAACAATTTGATAATCTGCATTGATAATGACGCCGTTTTGGTAAATAGTGTAACGGGCATTATCATCGCCTTCCAAAATATTATAAGGAATAGATTCGGTGCGCGTGTAGTTACCTTCAATGACGCGCCAATTGTTTTCGCCTAAAATTGAGTTAGCATAATCAATCGTTTTTGGTCCACTATCCAACTGGACGCCCGTTTCAGTATTTTTTAATGGGTCTATACCGCTAGTGGCTGAATTGGTTAAGCGATAATAGACATCTACCACGTCTGCTGTTGTTTCTTGGCTTATTACAATCATTCTATCGCGCGTAGAGTCAGTAGTGTCTGTCTCAGTTGTATTTGCTTGTGTTCCTTTGGGAATCATTAATAGTGTCACATCGCCAATCATTGCGTCTACATAGCCTGTTTCAAAAATTCCGTCAGTTATTTTTCCGCGGCCAAGTAAGGATTGGCTATCTGCTACTAATCCTTTGCTATTGAAGACTAGTGAATTTCCTTGGCTATTTTGCCAGGTGCCTAGTATACTATCGTAATTGCCTTGCATTAGAGCATCTATATCCATAGAACTAAGAGAAATCTCACGTTGGCTTGTTGACGACGTGCTTGTATTGGCATTAGAAACCTGGGTATCAGCAGTTGAGGTACTTGCGGAACTGCCCTTCTTTTCAGTTTGACAGGCAGAAAGCGACATGATAGTGAGCAAGCCAAGAGCGAGTGCTAAATATTTTCTTTTCATTCTAGCTATCTCCCCTCTAATCTCTATGAATAGTAAAGCCAGTTGCCTGTTTGGTTGCCATAATGGTCATATCAGAAATCTGCACGTGTGCAGGTTGATTTGCAACAAATAGAGTACAGCTGGCAATATCATTTGCTTGAAGAGCATCAATTCCTTGATAGACTGTCGCTGCTCTCTCTTTATCTCCATGAAAACGGACTTGGCTAAAATCAGTCTCAACGATACCGGGTTGTAACGTAGTTACCTTGATATTTTTATCAATCGTGTCAATACGGATCCCGTCTGAAAGCACCTTGACAGCTGATTTGGTTGCAGCATAGACAGCAGCTCCTGCATAGGCGTAAATACCGGCCGTTGAGCCAATATTGATAATATGACCCTCATTGTTTTCAACCATTTGTGGCAATAACTGACGTGTCACAGTTAGTAATCCTTTAATATTGGTGTCAATCATTGTCATCATGTCAGTCAAATCATAGTCTTGGAATTTGTCCAATCCCAATGCCAGGCCAGCATTGTTTACCAAAATATGAATTTGTCCAACTTCTTCTAAGATTTTTTGACAATTTACAATTGTTTGTTCCATATTCGTAATATCAAATGAATGAACGGATACCTGAACATGGTATTGCTTTTCAATATCTTGCTTAATTTCTTCTAGTTTGTTCAATCTTCGTCCTGTAATGATGATATTATCACCATTAGCAGCAAACACATAAGCGATTGCTTTGCCAATACCACTACTTGCACCTGTAATCAATACATTTCGTTTCATCACTCTGTCTCCTATTCTCTTTATTATACTACAATTTTACCTAGTTTGTAAAAATGCTGTAGTTAAAAACTCATCAGATTTCCGATGAGTTTGATAGGTATTAAAATAAATTAATGAGGCGCATCAGGTGCATATTAAAACGAACCTGTCTAGCATAGTAGATATTTCCACCATTTACATATAACTTCCCACCATTTAGCAAAGCCAAGGGGTGAAAATAGGTATATGTTTCTTCTGTAGTATTCCCTAAGCTTGGTGCTACTACTGTTCTGGAGTATTCTTTAGCTAAAGAGAGTGTATGTTCTCCACCATGCTCAGCAATATAGTCGATGTAGGCTGGACCGAAATTATATGCCTGAACTGCTGTCCAAACCTCTACTCCTTTTTCCTCAGCCAACCGTAGGTTTTCTGTTAGGTAGATAATTCCTTGCCTGATACTCTCTCTACTATCCGTGATAGTGTTAGCATAGCCAGTAGCGGACTCACTTGATTGCATGACATCTGCTTCTTGTCCCTTGGTTTCTGTGTAAATCATTGCTAGGACTAGTTCTTCATTAGCTGGTGTGTCGTTTTCAGCCAATACTTCTTGTACCATAGTTTGATAGGTCATCACTTGCTTGACTGCACTGTAGGTTTGATAGAATTTGTAACCGAGAAAAATCAGTAAAAGAAGTATCAGCGTACGTATCAGTTTTTTCATTTACTTGCTCTTTATGTCTTCAATATTTTTGATAAGAATAGAATAGGTTCCGTTGTCATTTTGAATAAACTCAACCGATTCTGCATCCTCATAGATTGCATTTGGCACAATCAACTCAATTCCGTTTGATAAAGATAGCTTCTGATTTTCAAATTTCTTAAGTTGACGGCTACTATCAATTTCATCGAAGGAAATCTTATCAGGTATGACCTCTTTCAGTTGATCGACGAAATTTAAACGAGCGGTCAGGTTATTATCGAATAACTGATCAGCCAATTTTTCAGGTGAAAGCTCATTATCTTCTTCCAAATTGTTGAAAATAGCTGACTTGACTTTCGATTGAAATTGAAAATCGCCTTGATGGAAATTGTCAGCAATCTTCTGTGCAGTTTGCTCTACTGCTTTGATTGATTTTTTTGCAGAAATAGCTGGTGTAACTTGCAGAAGATTATCTGAGAAATAATTGAGGAAGGCTCCATTGTGTTTGATTCTTTTCTCAATCAAATGATACTTCCGCGTTTGAAGATTGACAATCAAGGCTTCATCAGGTGCTGAACCTGCTCCAGGTAAATTATTCTGGGTGATTTTTAAAGGACTTCCGCTTTCCAGACCAACGTGGGCGAGATTTTCACGCAGTGAGATTCTCAAAAAGGCAAAATGTTCAACACCATTTCGTTCAAACTCTATGAAAATGAGGTCATTGGTTTTTAAATTCTCAGAAATTGAAAATTCTTCTTTCCATAGATTAGCAATCTCGACAGAGTTGGTCAGTAGGTCACCATCTAAATAGTCAAGAAAAGGATTGTCGGGGTTAAATTGTCCTGTTTTTGCTTCATCAGAAAAGACACGTTCAATCTTTTTACGCAAATATTCTTCTATTTTTGGGCTAACAGTCAAAAGCTGGTCGGAAAGGACCAGCTCTGTATCATCAGGACTAAATTGATGTATGATGGCTTTTTTTACAAATATATCCATTATAAACCTTCGTAAAGTGGGAATTGATCTGTCAAAGCACGCACTTCTTGACGGACTTCCCCAAGAGCTTTTTCATTTTCTGCATTTTCAAGTGCTTTGATAGTTAGTTGTGCAACCTTGCGAGCTTCCTCTACTCCAAAACCGCGAGCAGTAATGGCCGCAGAGCCAATACGGATACCGCTCGTTTTGAATGGTGAGAGTTTTTCGTAAGGAATTGAGTTTTTATTGAGAGTAATATTTACTTCATCCAAGAGATGCTGAGCAACTTTACCATTTTCAACAACTTTGGTCACGTCAACGAGGAAGAGATGGTTGTCTGTTCCTCCTGTGATGACTTTAAAGTTAGGGTTTGCAAGGAAGACTTCGGCCATGGCCTTGCTGTTCTCAATCACTTTCTGAGCATAGTCTTTGAAAGCTGGGTCCAAAACTTCTTTGAAAGATACGGCTTTTGCAGCAATGACATGCTCTAATGGACCACCTTGGATGCCTGGAAAGATGGCTGAGTTGATTTTCTTGATGAGCTCTTCATCATTGGTCAAAATCAAACCACCACGTGGCCCACGAAGAGTTTTATGAGTCGTAGTTGTTGTAATATGGGCATGTGGCACTGGGTTCGGATGAAGACCTGCTGCTACAAGACCAGCAATATGAGCCATATCCACCATCAGTTTGGCACCCACTGCATCTGCAATTTCGCGGAATTTAGCAAAGTCAATTGTACGGGCATAGGCTGAAGCACCTGCTACAATCAATTTTGGCTGTACTTCTTTTGCTTGTTTTAAAATTGCATCGTAATCAAGCAAGCCAGTTTCTTCGTCAACATTGTAAGCTACAAAGTTGTAAGTTTGTCCCGAGAAGCTAACTGATGCACCGTGAGTTAAGTGACCACCTGCAGCTAAGTCCATCCCCATAACAGTGTCTCCTGGCTCAATCAAGGCCATGTAGGCAGCACAATTGGCCTGGCTTCCTGAATGTGCCTGAACGTTAGCAAATTTCGCACCGAATATTTCTTTAGCACGTTCAATAGCTAAACTTTCAACTACATCAACGCATTCCGTACCGCCATAGTAACGACGACCTGGGTAACCTTCTGCGTATTTATTGGTCAAAATAGAACCTTGAGCTGCCATAACAGCTTTAGAAACAACGTTTTCAGACGCAATCAATTCGATATTATTTTGTTGGCGTTTTTCTTCAGCTTGGATAGCTTCCCAAACTTCTTTATCAAATTCTTTGTAGTTAACTTTGTCAAAAATCATATACGGTACTCCTTTGTATTGGGCTAAATGTGCTTGATAAAACGCTTCTGCATTTTATCGGAGTGATAGCCATTCTTTTCGTAGAAAAGATGGGCTTGGAGACGACTTTCAGCAGAATTGAGGCGAATAAAATGGTAGCCCTCTTTCTGTGCAATTTGCTCAACGGCTTTCAGCAGGCTTGCTCCAATCCCTTGTCCTTGATGACCAGGCAAAACAGCTAGTCCGAGAATATTGAGGCCTGTATCCGAATACAGACTTTCATAGACTTGTGTGTGAATGTAACCTTGCACTGCGCCACTTATGTCATCTATATAGACCAACAAGATATGCCCCAATGTACTCGTGCATCTAAAAAATTGTCGCTCAGTTTGTTCCAATGAACAATCATACCCTAAGGATTGAGCATTGATTTCTCGGATGACTATCAAGTCACTTTTCTCAATGGGACGAATCATAAAACTACCTCAAATTCTATTTCGGGAATGGCTTTCTGAATCTCTTCGCGGCTGATAGCACCTTGGCGCAAAATCCGCGCTTTCTGTCCAGAAAGGTCCAAAATCGTTGAATCAATGCCTGTCAGAGCTTGGTCATCCTCAATGCCAGGCAAATCAACTGAAAATTGTGCCTGGATGTCCGAAAACTTCTTGCCACTTTCGTTTCCTGAAATATTGGCGGACGGTCCAATAAGTGGGCCAGTCTCTGAAATCAAACGTAAGGTTTGTTCGTGATTGGGAAGACGAAAACCAACAGTATCCAGTCCAGAATTAACCCAAAAAGGAACTTTTTCGTTCGCTTTCAGGATAATCGTTAGTGGTCCCGGCATAAATCTATTATACAATTTCTCCAGAAAAAATGGTGTATTTTGACTGAAAAAATAAATATCGTTCAGATTTGAGACATTTAAGTTCATTGCCTTGTCCCTCGGACGCTGTTTCAACTGATAGACACGATTGACTGCATCTTCATTCAAGGCTTGTGCAAAAAGCCCATAGACTGTTTCAGTTGGAAGGATAACAGCACCACCATTTTCAAGAATTGTTCGGAGTTTATCCATTGTCATCCGCTATGACCTTTCTATCCTGTCCAAATTGGTCTTTGAGGACTCGAATTCGCTTTTTGGGGAAATGCAGAGCGAGTAAGTCGGTTAGGTCTTGCCCTTGCTTGTAGCCAATTTCAAAGTAGAGTTTTCCATTTTCCTTCAAAAATGCCCCTGCTTGCTCTGCAATTTGTCTATAAATAGCCATGCCATCTTCTTCCGCAAATAAGGCAAGATGAGGCTCAGAAGTCAATACATTGAGTCCAACTTCATCTGTGTCATCTGGTGAGATATAGGGCGGATTAGAAACAATGATGTCAAACTGCCCTGTCACTGCTTGCAAGACATCCGATTCTAGAAAGTGGACAGATACTTGATTGTTTCTTGCATTTTCCTGAGCCACTGCTAGGGCATCCTTTGAAATATCAACTGCTACCACTTCCCAATCAGGTCTAGCTTTTGCAAGGGAAATAGCTATGGCACCGCTTCCTGTACCGATGTCTAAGATACGCAAACCTGCTCCGCTATTTTCCTGCAAAATCAAATCAACCAACTCTTCCGTTTCAGGTCTTGGAATCAAGACTCGCTCATCCACCGCAAACTCCAGGCCATGAAAATCAGCCTTGCCGATAATGTACTGGGCAGGTCGGTGCTGGGAAAGTTGCTGAAAAATCGCATCAATCTCTTCTTTGTCAGTCGGTGTAACTTCCTGACGGAGCAGGAGGAGAAATTCCGTAAAGTTCAGTCCCTTTAAGCCACGAAAGGTGAAGGACAGGGATTCTGCCTCTTCACCAATTGCGACTAATTGTTCTTCGTATGCTGCAAATAATTGAGCGTAATTCATTATTTGTTAAGCTCTTCTAGTTTTTGCGTTTGATCGTAGAGGACAAGGGCATCGACGACTTCGTCCATCTTACCTGACAAGATAGTATCCAGCTTTTGCAAGGTTAAGCCGATACGGTGGTCTGTCACACGGTTTTGTGGGAAGTTGTAGGTACGGATACGCTCTGAACGGTCACCTGTACCGATAGTTGATTTACGCTCAGCATCCTGCTCATCTTGGGCAATCTGTGCAAAGTGATCCGCAACACGGGCACGGATAATCTTCATGGCCTTTTCACGGTTTTTCTGCTGGGTCCGTTCTTCCTGCATCTCCACCTTGATGTTTGTTGGCAAGTGAACGATACGCACGGCAGTCGCAACCTTGTTGACGTTCTGTCCACCAGCACCAGATGCGTGGTAAATATCGACACGAAGATCTTTTGGATCAATGTCATATTCCACTTCTTCAACTTCTGGCATGATAAGAACGGTTGCTGTTGAGGTGTGGACACGACCTTGGCTTTCTGTCACAGGGACACGTTGGACACGGTGAGCTCCTGATTCATACTTGAGTTTTGAATAAACGGATTGACCAGAGACCATGGCAACCACTTCCTTGATACCGCCGACACCATTATAAGAAGCCTCCATGACTTCAAAACGCCAGCCTTGACCTTCTGCATATTTTTGATACATGGTCAAAAGGTCTCCAGCAAAGAGGGCAGCTTCATCACCACCTGCGGCACCACGGATTTCCAAGATGATGTTTTTGTCATCGTTAGGGTCTTTTGGTAAAAGAAGGATTTTCAGCTTTTCTTCGTAAGCTTCTTTATCAGCCTTAGCTTGTTTGAGTTCTTCCTTAGCCATTTCCTCCAAGTCAGCATCACCAGAAGATTCTTTAATCATCTCTTCTGCATCGACAATGTTTTGAAGTACAGTCTTATATTCGCGGTAGGTTGTTACTGTATCACGAGTTGCAGCTTCTTCCTTAGACAACTCCATAAAACGCTTGGTATCGCTGACTACGTCAGGGTCAGACAACAATTCACCAAGTTCCTCGTAGCGGTCTTCCACCGCCTGTAATTGATCGTAGATGTTCATAATTTTAAGATATTAAGGGCGTTAAACGAACAAAGCAAAAATAGGAGTTTTGACGAAGGACGAAAGCGTCCTAGGAAAAACTATCTTTTTTGCACAGTTCGTAGCCCGTATTCAATTCCTTTCTAAAAATTTGGAAAGAACACACTTCTAGTTAGCTTGTAGGGCGTGTTCAGTTCCATTAAGATACAAAGCCCGCTAAGCAAGCACAGTCAAAATAGGAATTTTGACCAAGTGTTACAAACACTTGGAGAAATTATCTTTTTGACACAGCTTGTAGGGCGTGTTCAGTTCTGTTCGTATTGTCACAGGACTCAGCTAGAACAGGCACAGTTCGTAGCCCGTTTTTAGTTTTTCAAAAATCGTGCCTAAAGTCTTTGATTTAGAACCTTAGTTTACAGTTCAATCTCCGGTGAAAAGTAATGTTTGCGGCAAACTGGAATGTAGGTTTCATTTCCACCGATTTGAATTTGAGCGCCTTCATAAGTCGGTTTACCGTCTTGAGTTCGCAAAACCATAGTGGCTTTTTTGGAACAATATTGGCAGATTGTTTTAATTTCATCCAACTTATCGGCCAACAGCAACAAGTGTTTGGAGCCTTCAAAGAGCTCATTTCGGAAATCATTTTTTAGACCAAAAGCCATAACTGGGACATCCAATTCATCTACCACTCGTGCCAAGTCATAAACGTGATGGCGACGAAGGAATTGAGCTTCATCAATTAGAACACAATAAGGATGTGGTTCCATTTTTTGAATGTAGCCAAAAATGTCCATCTCATCATCAATTGCTACCGCTTCACGTCGCATACCAATACGGCTTGAAACAACGCCAAAGGCATCGCGGGTGTCCAAAGCAGAAGTCATAATGACCACAGGCTTGCCTTGCTCTTCATAGTTATGGGCTACTTTAAGAATTTCAATGGTTTTGCCAGAATTCATCGTCCCATATTTATAGTATAATTGAGCCACTTTTCACTTTCCAATCTTAAAATTTCACTCCTTCCATTCTATCATAATTTGACCATTTAGGAAACAGAAAAACAAGCCCGATTTGAGCTTGTTTGTTATTAGGACCAAGGTAATGATAAGAAGTTTCCGACACACTCAAAAATAATTTTAGCAGCTTTTGGTTTCCACTTGTATAGCATGACGCATCCATAGATTAAGCTGAAGAAGGAAAACGCAAGAAACAAGGGACCTTCCCATATAGTTTGGTAAAAAACAGTTATCACTAGATACAAAAATAGTCCAGTGAGTAGGAACGATAAAATCATACGATAAACATAGTTCATAAGTCATTACCTCCTATGTAAGTATAGAATAGCACAAATTGTAAGCGATGTCAATTATTTACTTATAGAAAGCAGGTGAAATTTATGCTATACTGAAACTAGCAAAATAAAGGAGAAACCATATGCCATTTGTACGTATTGATTTGTTTGAAGGACGCACAGAAGAACAAAAGATTGCCTTAGCACGTGAAGTTACCGAAGTTGTATCTCGTAATACTAATGCGCCCAAAGAAGCCATTCATGTCTTCATCAATGATATGCCTGAAGGGACTTACTATCCACAAGGTGAAATGAAACGAAAATAAGAGAAAACACTCTTGCAACAAAATGCAGGAGTGTTTCTTTGTATCAAGTTTATTTCTTATCGTCTTCATCCATGCTGAGAACGCTGAGGAAGGCTTCCTGAGGGACTTCGACAGATCCGATGGCCTTCATCCGTTTTTTACCAGCTTTTTGCTTTTCTAGGAGTTTGCGTTTACGGGAAACGTCACCACCATAACACTTGGCCAAAACGTTCTTCCGAAGAGCCTTGATGTCGCTACGGGCAACAATTTTCTGACCGATAGCTGCTTGGATTGGTACTTCAAACTGTTGACGCGGAATGATTTTCTTGAGTTTGTCCACGATAATTTTCCCACGTTCATAGGCAAATTCCTTGTGGACGATAAAGCTGAGGGCATCAACCTTGTCGCCATTGAGGAGAATGTCCATTTTCACCAACTTGGATGAGCGGTATTCCGAAATCTCATAGTCAAAGCTGGCATAACCACGAGTGGACGACTTAAGCTTGTCAAAAAAGTCAAAAACAATCTCAGCCAGTGGAATTTGATAAATAACATTGACACGATTATCATCGATGTAATCCATAGTCACAAAGTCACCGCGTTTGCGTTGGGCCAATTCCATGACTGCACCGACGTATTCCTGTGGTACCATGATTTGTGCCTTAACGTAAGGCTCTTCGATAGTGGCAATCTTGGTTGGGTCTGGGAATTCGGATGGGTTGGCTACATCAATCATTTCACCGTCCGTCATGTTGACATGGTAGACTACCGACGGTGCTGTCATGATGAGGTCAATGTTAAACTCACGCTCGATTCGTTCTTGGATAACATCCATGTGCAAGAGTCCCAAGAATCCACATCGGAAACCAAATCCGAGTGCCTGCGATGTTTCTGGTTCAAACTGCAAGCTGGCATCGTTAAGCTGGAGTTTTTCCAAGGCTTCACGCAAGTCATTATACTTATTGGAATCAATCGGATAGATACCTGCAAAGACCATTGGGTTCATCTGCTTGTAGCCCGCTAGTGGCTCACTGGCAGGATTTTCAGCCAAGGTCACCGTATCACCGACACGGGTATCTGCAACTGTCTTGATAGAGGCTGCAACGTAACCAACATCACCAGTCGCCAAGTAATCACGACCGATTGCTTTTGGTGTGAAAATCCCCACTTCCGTCACATCGAAGGTCTTGCCATTGCTCATCATCTGAATAGTATCGCCAGGTTTTACCACACCGTTGACGATACGAACTTGCAAGATAACGCCTCGATACGGATCGTAAACCGAGTCAAAAATCAAGGCTTGCAATGGAGCTTCGACATCACCAGTCGGTGCTGGAACCTTCTCCACAATCTGCTCCAAGATTTCCTCGATACCAATACCTGCCTTGGCTGATGTTGGCACTGCTTCAGAAGCATCCAAACCAATCACATCTTCGATTTCCTGACGAACACGTTCTGGGTCTGCTGCTGGCAGGTCAATCTTGTTAATGATTGGCAAGATTTCCAAATCATTGTCCAAGGCTAGATAAACGTTAGCCAAGGTCTGTGCTTCAATCCCTTGAGCAGCGTCCACCACCAAGATCGCTCCCTCACAGGCAGCCAACGAACGCGATACCTCATAGGTAAAATCCACGTGTCCTGGTGTGTCAATCAAGTGGAAAATGTATGTCTCCCCATCTTTAGCTGTATAGTTGAGTTCGATTGCGTTGAGTTTAATTGTGATACCACGCTCGCGTTCTAAGTCCATACTATCCAGCAACTGGGCTTGCATTTCACGGCTGGAAACTGTTTCCGTCTTCTCAAGAATACGGTCAGCCAAGGTTGATTTACCATGGTCGATGTGGGCAATAATGGAGAAATTACGAATTTTCTCCTGTCGTTTTTTCAAATCTTCTAAATTCATGTTTCTTCCTCTACAAGGGTATTACTCCTCATTATATCAGATTTAGTGATAATTTTCCATAAGAAAAACACCTAGAAATATAGGTTGTTGTTACGGTTGTTGTTACGAGTAAATTCCCAAAGTAAGTTCTAGTCGGTCATAAAATAAGACTGAAACAAGGAATTATTGTTTGATTAAAGGTATGGAGCCATTAATTTTCGATATATAAATTCCAGTTAATATATCAAAGAGTTAATTTGATTTTATTACTTGTCCCACATAAACTCGATATATTTTTAATGAATTTAATAATTACAATTTTTCATCATTTAAAACGTAAATTGTCAGTTCGTAATAAGCACGATAACCTTTAGCATAACTCCCTTGTCTTTCCATATCTACTGACAAGTTCAACTTTTCCCCTCTATCGATTAGTCGGGAAACTTCCTCAGAAGCAGTTTTAGGGATATAGCCAACAAAATAACCACATACAAGTACTTTAACTGCATTTGGGTCATACTTATTATCTGGCTCACGAACTAACTTGACATCTGTAGTTTCTCCGCCGTACGTCAGACATCTTAACACCCTCATTGGCTCAAAACGATCTTCCCTATATTGCGTACCTGCTACATAAAAATGCGAAAAATATTTGTACTTAGCAATGAATTCTCTATTTTTATTGATAGCCTCCTCTATAGAATCAATCTCATTTTTATAATGGCTAATCAATCCATCACATCTATCCGATTGGAAATATGATGTTACTACACACATGAAACAAAGAAATACCATAATAACAAGAAACATCCCTTTGAATACAATGACAGAGAAGAACAGCATCGTTATAGCAAAAAACAACCAATTTTTACACTGCTTCTTCATAATCCGCAAGTTCTCAATCTCCAAAAGTATACCTTCAATTTGCTTTTCCTGTTGAATAATTTCTTCTTTGATAAGACTAATCGTTGTTCCTTGCCCCATGGTAAATAACCTCTCTATTATTGCTTTTTTTCATTATACCACTAATCAGTTTTTTCACCAATTTATCAAAGAAAAACACCTAGAAAACTAGGTGTCTGCTCTGCTATTTTCCCAGCCAAAGACCGATCTCGCGTTCGGCTGCTTCTGCACTATCTGAGCCATGAACGACATTTGCCACAATTCCCTCAACGGGCGCTGTCGCAAAATCTCCACGAATAGTCCCAGGTAGGGCGTTTACTGGATTGGTAGCTCCCATCATATCTCGCCAAGATTTGATAACTTCTGGCCCTTCTATAATGCCAGCTATCATCGGCCCGCTCGTCATATATTGTACTAATTGCGGGAAGAAAGGTTTATCTGTCAAATGATCATAATGTTGACTGATTAGCTCTTCTGTCGCTGTAACCATTTTTAAATCTCGGATTTGAAATCCCCTGCGTTCGATACGTGAAAGAATTTGTCCTGCAAGTCCACGCTTAAGAGCATCTGGTTTGATGATGAAGAAAGTACGTTCCATGATTTTTCTCCTGAACTGTTTATTAGATGTTACTTAAGATAGCATCCCATGCCTGATCGTATCCGTGACGAGTTTCGGAAGAAAAGATAACGAATTGATCATTTTTATCAAAATCCAATTTCTTTTTAATCATCGATTCGTGCTTATTCCACTTTCCTCGTGGGATTTTATCAGCCTTCGTTGCCACAATAATAACAGGAATTTCATAATATTTCAAGAAATCATACATTTGAACATCATCTGCTGATGGCTCATGACGCATGTCTACTAAACTCACCACAACACGTAGATTTTCTCGCATCGTCAAATACTCTTCAATCATTTTGCCCCACTTAGCGCGCTCCGTTTTGGACACTTTAGCATAGCCATAACCTGGAACATCTACAAATCGAATTTTATCATCTATATTATAAAAATTGAGTTGTTGAGTCTTTCCTGGTTTTCCTGACGTACGTGCAAGATTTTTTCTTCCTAGAAGAGTATTGATAAATGAAGACTTTCCAACGTTAGATCGCCCGGCAAGGGCAATTTCTGGAATGTCATCGCCCGGATACTGGGCTTTTGAAACAGCACTGAGCAAAATCTCAGCATTATGTGTGTTGATTTCCATTTTATACCTTTCATAAATAAGGGTAGAAAACAATCAGTTTCCACCCTTTATTTTTTATGCAGTTTCTAGTAAAGGCTTTTCCTTACCGTCTACTGCTGCTTTTGTTACACGAACACGTTTAACGTTATCTTGGCCTGGCACCTCAAACATGACATCCAACATCGTTTCTTCAATGATGGAGCGAAGTCCACGAGCACCAGTCTTACGTTCAATTGCTTTTTCTGCAATTGCTAACAAGGCGTCCTCATCAAAGTCAAGCTCCACGTCATCATAAGACAAGAGTGTCTGGTATTGTTTTACAAGAGCATTCTTCGGTTCCGTCAAAATACGTACCAAATCCTCTGTTGTCAATTGGTCCAAAGCTGCAAATACAGGCAAGCGACCAATCAACTCTGGAATAATACCGAATTTTTGAATATCGTCTGCAATGATATGCTGCATGTATGATTCTTTTTCATCAATAGCACGATTATTATGACCAAAACCGATGATTTTTTCACCGAGACGCTGTTTGACGATTTCTTCGATACCATCAAATGCACCGCCAACGATAAACAGGATATTTTTGGTATCCACGTGAATCATTTCTTGGTTTGGATGTTTGCGTCCACCTTGTGGTGGTACGCTGGCCACAGTTCCCTCGATAATTTTTAGGAGAGCTTGCTGGACACCTTCACCAGATACATCGCGGGTAATGGACACATTTTCACCTTTTTTGGCAATCTTATCAATTTCATCCACATAGATAATTCCTCTTTCTGCACGGTCGATGTTAAAGTCTGCAGCCTGCAAAAGTTTGAGGAGGATATTTTCTACGTCTTCACCAACATAACCCGCCTCAGTAAGAGCAGTCGCATCAGCAATAGCAAACGGGACATTCAAACTTTTAGCCAAGGTCTGAGCTAGGAAGGTTTTTCCTGAACCAGTCGGGCCAATCATCAGGATATTTGATTTTTGCAAATCAACATCGTTCTCATCACGGCTATCTTGGAAATTGATACGTTTGTAGTGGTTGTAAACGGCTACTGCTAAGGCACGCTTTGCACGATCTTGTCCAATGACATAATTGTTTAAAATATCGAGCAATTCCTGTGGCTTAGGTGTGTCAGCCAAGTCTGTCAACACTTCTTCTGCTAGTTCTTCACGAATGATTTCTTGAGCTAACTCCACACACTCATTACAAATGAAAACATTGTTTCCTGCGATAATTTTTTTAACTTCTTCTTGATTTTTTCCACAAAATGAGCAATAAATCAACTCATGGGTATGCTTAACAGCCATGTAATTCCTCTTTCATATCTCTTATCTAAATAAAAAGCCATAAATGGCATGAATGCTATTAACCAGATTGGTAAATGCATTTAACAAAAATAAAATAGCCAAACCAAATCGTTTCTTTCTAAAAGCTTGAATCGCACAAAGAAC
This sequence comes from Streptococcus suis, assembly GCF_046032515.1. GTDB lineage: Bacteria > Bacillota > Bacilli > Lactobacillales > Streptococcaceae > Streptococcus > Streptococcus suis_AL. The sequence continues at coordinate 46,164 of NZ_JARQPJ010000011.1, forward strand.
ACATATTCCACAGAGAAGTGCTGAAAATAAACCGAATAAACTTCTCTCCATGCCTATTTCTCTCTTCTTTTATAGTTTTTTATGATGAAGTCAACCGAGTTTGCTTCATCCTTTGGACGAAACTGCTCACTTTGAAGCTGAAACTCACCCAAGGGGAAATCTTCAGGAAAGAAAATGTCACCTTCAAATTGCCCCTGAATATCCGTTACAATCAATTCTTCAATGTAGGGTGCAAAGGCAGTAAAAATTTGTCCTCCACCAAGGACAAACAAGGTTCCTTCTTGTTGATGGTACCAGTCCAGAACTTCTTCAACACCATGCAGGACTGTAATTCGAGCACTCTCCACTTGATAGCTTTTATCGGTGGTCAATACTAAGGTATGTCGATTAGGAAGTGCACGTTTTCCCATGCCATCAAAGGTTATACGTCCCATCACCATGGCATGACCACTTGTCGTTTCCTTAAAATGAGCCATATCAGCTGGTAAAGACCAAGGTAGTTTATCTCCCTTTCCAATCAAACCATTTTCATCCTGAGCCCAAATTGCAACAATTTTCTTTGTCATTTTCTCTCACTTTCCGTCCTATCATTCTATCAAAAAAACATGAAAAATGCACTTACCAAGTAGGTCTAGTGCAAATTTTTATCATGCTGTAACTATCACCGACTCCTCAGAGGTAGGGAAGATTCCGAGATTCGTAGAATGTGAATCTCGCTGGTGCTGGAAAGCCCCCCTCATCTTAAATCGCCAAGTCAAATTTGAGTTGCGGTTTAACTGGCTTCGAAAGTTTGAGTATAGACTGTTGAAGGTTGGAAGTGAAACAGTTCGGGGAACTGTTTCAGCCCGAGCCTAAAAATAAAGAAGCGAGGTAAAAGAACGAAGTTCTTCACTGCTAATCCAGTTAAATTGCTAGATCGAATTTTAACTGCGGCTTAACCGGCTCATAGTCCACCAACTCAAAATCTTCTGCTTTAATATCAAAAAAGTTTGTTCCGTCTGGGACGTTCAAGACCAAACGAGGCTCTGCTTCAGATGGTGTACGACGTAGCAATTCTTCAGCTTGTTCAAACTGATTGTCATAGATGTGAAGATTGTTGATGAAATAGAAAAACTTCCCAACCTTCCAGCCAAAATGTTTAGCAATCATCATCTGAAGGGCTACATACTGCATGGCGTTGATATGATGGGCTACTAGCATATCATTTGACCGCTGAGTTAGAGTTGCGTCCAGGTAAATCTCCCCATCCACTCGTCGAACGTCAAACATAGTCTGAAAGGCACACGGCAAGAGACCAGCAGATTGGTCAAACGCTTCATAATCCCACAAAGAAATCACATTGCGGCGATTCCATGGATTTTCCTCCAATTGCTTGAGGATTTTGGAAATGATGTCATGTTTTTTCACAATAGCACCGTAACGTTCACCGATTGTGCCAGTTCCCTCAACTTCCCAATCATTCCAATACTGGACACCGTATTTTTCCTGTAAAACCGACAAATCATTGGTCTGGTCTTGGTAAATCCAGAGAATTTCTTTAATGGCTGATTTGATTGGAATAGGTCTAAGTGTTGTAATAGGAAACTCGCCCTTAGATAAGTCATACTCAGCAAAGGCGCCTGTAACGTACTTGGAATTAGCTACATTTCCATCCTTGTAACGTGGGCGAGCATTTTCTGAAAAAACGCCCTCTTCCATAATCTTACGAATGTTTTCTTTAAAAATAATATCTGCTTTAGTCATGAGTTTAGTATAGCAAATTCCAGCAAAAAACTCCAGTTTTGCACCGGAGTTCTCATTTGAAAAAGAATGAATAAAAATCAAGGTGGAACAAACCAGATAGGGCAGTTATTAAGCTGAACAGTATAAAATACAAAGCAACCAAGATAACACTCAACAATATCTGACGAACATTTTTAGTATAAATAGCCGTTGGTAAGCTGGCTAGTCCGAAAAATGGAATGATGAAAAATGCTAGTTTAAAATTCACATTTACAATATCAAACCATTGCCCTATTGGCAAAAATAGCATGACGATGAGAAAAATTGCGATACCATACAAAACTAGATTTAATCTTTTTAGTAAAGTCAGGTTCATAACCGCTCCTTCTAGGGGCCAAATATAAAGTAGCCAATACCGAATATCAGAGGAAATGAGATCATTAAGAATATACTAATCAAACCAGTCCACAATTTTTTATAGTAGATAGATAGTATAAGAATTAGAGTCCCCAGTATAGGAAGAATCAACATAGTGGCTACATTTCCCCAACTAGACGGGAAAAACCAGTCACGAATCCAGTAATCAAGGAAAAAGGCAGACAGTAAAATCAAAAGCCCGACTATAGTTAGATAGTCAATTAGTTTAGGCATACTTACTTGTTTCATACACCAACACTCCTTTCTCTTTTCACTATTATTGTACCCTTTTATCAACCAACTTTCAATATATGTATATAAAGAAAGTGTGACAGCGGATTGGAAAAAAGGGAGCGGGAAAGAACTCGACCATTCATAGAAGAGTTCGTCTTCCCACCCCCGCACAGTTGATTAGGTCAGATTTGGAGTGTAAAACACGAACAAATCTGCCAATCAACCACTGCGCTGAGATGTTGACACTAACGTTGAGAAGCGGTGCTGGGCTTGAGCCCAGCCTCTCAGTTATTATTTTAAGACAAGTGATGCTGCACCTAATACACCTGCATCATTACCACGAGTTGCCAAGACAATTTGCGTGCTTTCCTTGATTTGTGGGAAGCTATTTTCAGCAAAGACCTTGCGAACGCCATCCAATAAGAACTCTCCTGCAGCTGATACACCGCCACCCAGAACGATGTAGGCAGGATTGAGGACTGCAGCAATGTTTGCACAAGCAACACCTAGGTATTCTGAGAAGTGACGGTAGACAATCAAGGCCAAATCATCGCCTTCTTTTGCCAAATCAAAGACATCTTTAGCCGTTACATCTTGCCCATCATCGATCATTTGTTTCAGTTTAGCATCGCCAGCGTATTGATCAGCATAACGACGGCTAAGGTTGACAATACCTGTCGCTGAAGCCACGGTTTCCAAGCAACCTTTCTTACCACAAGTACATGCAAATGGCTCATCAAAGTCAACTGTGATATGGCCCAATTCGCCACCAGCGCCTTTGACACCACGAATCAAGTTTCCAGCAGCGATGACTCCGCCACCAACACCTGTACCAAGCGTCATAAAGACAACGTTTGGATTGTTGTTTCCAGCACCAACCCATTGCTCACCGAGGGCAGCTACGTTTGCATCATTGTCAATGAAAAATGGCAAACCAAGGGCAGATTCAAACTGATCTTTAACTAACTGCAAGGTCTTCCAATTGAGGTTATAGGCACCGATAACAGTACCAGCTTCGCTATCAACGACACCTGGAGACCCCATACCAACACCCAAGAAATCATCCGTTGTCAAACCATGTGTTTCAAATCGATGCTTGATACTGTCAATAATATCTGGAACAATATGATTTCCATCATCTAAAATATTTGTTTTGATAGACCATTTTTCTTGTATCTCACCTTCCGTTGTGAGAATCGCCAACTTAACTGATGTACCACCTAAGTCAATACCAATAATTTTTTTTGCCATAATTTTCTCCTTACGTGTATATTTTCTTTATTATAACATAATGCAAAGGTTTGCGTAAACCCTTTTCAAAAAATTGAACGGATAAAAATAAATTGCTCTATCGAAAGAGATAGAGCAAAATCAAAAATTGAATATGTAAAATAAAGCGACCAATGGAAAAGAGCATAACTGTCGTAAAATTACTACCTTCTTTCGTTCCATTATAGAGAAAAAGAGTAGAAATAAAGGTAAATCCTAGAGCAAACCCCACCATCTGCAAGTCGTGATAGGCCTGACTGTAAAAATAGAGTGTAACAGCTAACAAGAGCAGGGATAAAACCGTCAAGATTAAGCGCAAAGCATTCATTTTTTTGGTCTTTAGATAGCTAAACAAAGCCGCTCCCAAGGTCACCAAGAGATAGATGACCATATATGACATGACAAGAACTTTCATCTAGCCCTCCAGTTCGCTCAGATACTCATACCGCTCATATTTTTCCAAGAGCAGGTCGTTTTTCTCATCCAATTCCTTCTGCAAATCGGACAATTTTGTAAAATCACTACCACAGGTCAGCATTTCCGCCTCGATTGCCGCAATCCGCTCCTCTAAACCAGCAATATCCTCTTCGATGGTCGCCCATTCCTGCTTCTCAAAATAGGACATCCGCTTCTTGTTCTCTTTGACCTTCTCGATTTTCTCCTTTGGTTTTTCCAAGGAAATGGCAGAGCTGGAAGCCAGAAAGGCCTTCTCATCCAGATAGTCTGTGTAGTTGCCAAAGAAGGTCTCTATACCGCTATCTTCGAAAGCGAGGATTTTGGTCGCAACCTTGTCCAAGAAATAACGGTCGTGACTAACGGTAATGACTGGACCAGTAAAGCCCTGCAAGAAATGTTCCAAGACTGTCAGAGTCGCTATGTCCAAGTCGTTAGTCGGCTCATCTAGTAAGAGAACATTGGGGCGCTGCAAGAGAATCTTCAGCAAATAAAGTCGCTTCTTCTCCCCGCCAGACAACTTTTCAATCAAGGTACCGTGGGTATTGCGTGGGAAGAGGAATTGCTCCAAGAGTTCTGCGATAGAAACCATACCAGAAGTCGTTTTTGCTTCTTCTGCTACTTCCTGCAAGAAATTGATGACCCGCTTGCTTTCGTCCAAGCCCTTGATGGTCTGAGAAAAATAACCGATACGGATGGTTTCACCAATATCTACCCTACCGCTGTCTGCTTGTAAGTCGCCTGCAATCAGATTGAGCAAAGTGGATTTTCCTTTACCATTATCGCCAACAATACCGATGCGGTCCTTGTTTTGAATGAGCAGGTTAAAGTCTGCTAAAATGGGCTTGTCAGGATAGGAAAAGCTGACATTTTCAAAGTTAATGACTTTTTTGCCGATACGAGAGGTTTCAAAATTGATTTCCAGTTCGCTATCGTCTATCTTGTTGGCTAAATCGCCTTTGAGGTCATGGAAACGATTGATACGAGCCTGCTGCTTGGTTGCACGAGCTTGAGGTTGTCTGCGCATCCAAGCCAGCTCTTGTTTGTAGAGCTGCTCTTTCTTATGGCGAAGGGCGGCATCTCGCTCGTCCTGTTCTGCCTTCAAGCGAACATAGTCCTGGTAATTTCCCTGATATTCGGTTAAGCTGGCACGGTCCAATTCAAAAATCCGTGTCGCCACATTGTCCAAGAAATAGCGATCGTGGGTAATAAAGAGAACAGACTTTTTAGTATTTTTCAAGAAAGTCGTCAACCATTCAATGGTATCAATGTCCAGGTGGTTAGTCGGTTCATCCAGCAAGAGCAAGTCAGCATTGCCAAGGAGGACTTGGGCCAATTGCACTCGTCTACGTAGACCACCTGATAACTCAGCAACGGTTTTGTTTAGGTCTGTTAACCCGAGTTTCGACAAGACAGTCTTGACCTGGCTTTCAATCTCCCAAGCATTGAGAGAATCCATCTCAGCCATGACTTTCTCTAATCTTGCTTGACTGGCTTCATCGTAATGAGATAAGAGCAACTCGTATTCACGAATCAGCTGGGTTTCACGGAGGTCAGATGAAAGAACGGTGTCTAAAACTGTCTTACTTTCATCAAAATCAGGTTCCTGAGTCAGATAGGCAATTTTATAGGCATTTTTTGTGCGAAAAGGCGACACATCGCCATCAAAACCGATGCGACCTGACAGAACATCCAACAAAGTCGTCTTTCCTGTACCATTGACCCCAATAATCCCGATACGGTCGCCTTGATGGATGATGAAAGACAGATCAGCAAAGACCGTTTTATCTCCGACAGATTTAGTCAGGTGTTCAACGATAAAATCACTCATTCTCTAAGATTCCTTTCACAAATGTCATAATCGCTTGCTCTTCGTTTTCTAGCTGTCCTTCCACGATTTGGAATTCTACCTCTTTGAGCAAATTGCCCAATACTGGACCTGGTTTGAGGTCAAATGCCTTCATCAGATGTCCTCCATTGACAACAATTTCATGCTTGTCATGGATAGTCAAGGCTTGGTCAATCTTGTCAATTGCTGCAAAATCTATAGTCAACCCTTGTGCTTGACGGAGTTGCTCTACCAAGTACAAGAATTCTTTGCCATACTTGAAACAGATTTGTTTAGTAACAGGTCCTGCTTGGCGAAGCTGATAAATCTCTACCAACTTGACCACGCTACGTTGGAAATCATTGCTGGTTTTCCATTTTTTCAGGAAGGATTTGATGTTATCAATACCTAGGCAGACAAAGAGCATGGCCCAAGCCTGTTCAGAAGTTGAAAATTGGAAGTCTTCTGCCAAACTGGACAGCATTCTAGCCAGTTGTTCTCCTTTTCCAACTAAATCAGGCAAGAAATCATAAGCCTTGGAATCAATCATAGCGCGCAAGCCTTTTCGCCAAAAATCCGCCATCAAGAGTTTATCAAACTCGATAAAGCTACGCTCCACAGAGATTTTTTCCAAGAGCGGTGCGGTTTCAACCATAGCTGTGAAGGTAGTCGGCTCAATCTCAAAGTCCAAGGTCGCCGCAAAGCGAAAGCCCCGCATGATACGGAGGGCATCTTCGTTGAAACGCTCAGCCGGGATGCCTACAGCCCGTAGGGTGCGTTTTTCTAAGTCAGTCATCCCATCAAAGAGGTCAACAATCTGTGCTTCTTCATCCAGAGCAAAGGCATTGACTGTGAAGTCTCGGCGTTTGAGGTCCTCTTCCAAGGAACGCACAAAGGAAACCTGGCTCGGCCTGCGGAAGTCCACATACTCCTCCTCTGTCCGAAAGGTGGTAATTTCATACTCCTTTTTCCCCTCTAATACTAGCACCGTACCGTGTTCAATTCCGACATCAATAGTCCGTGAAAAGATTTGTTTCGTTTCCTGAGGGTAGCTGGATGTCGCAATATCGACATCATGAATAGGCCTACCGAGAATGGCATCACGAACGGAACCACCAACGAAATAAGCCTCGTAACCAGCTGCTTTAATTTTCTCTAAAATCGGCAAAGCCTCCTGAAACTCAGAAGGCAGATTGTTTAATTTCATAATAAGTGTTCCAAACCATAAACGAGTTGTGAGCGTTTGACTACCTCTTTAATGCCGAGGTTGACACCGCCCATAAAGGAAATACGATCGTAAGAGTCATGACGAATGGTCAAGCCTTCTCCCTGTGCCCCAAAAATCACTTCCTGATGGGCAACAAGGCCTGGCAAGCGTACTGAGTGGATACGGAAGCCATCAAATTCTGCACCGCGAGCGCCAGCAATCAGTTCTTCTTCATCCGCTGCACCTTGAGTCTGTGACTGACGGACTCGGGAAATGAGTTCGGCCGTTTTGACAGCCGTACCACTCGGTGCATCCTTCTTCTTATCGTGGTGCAATTCAATGATTTCAAGATTTGGGAAATACTTGGCTGCCTGTGCTGCAAATTGCATGAGCAAGATAGCGCCAATAGCAAAGTTAGGAGCAATCAAGCCTCCCAAGCCTTTCTCAGCAGACAAGGCTGTCAATTCTTCGATTTCTTCTGGGGTAAAGCCCGTTGTACCAACCACAGGTGCGAAACCATTTTCTAAGGCAAAACGGGTATTTTCGTAGGCAAATTTTGGCGTTGTAAAATCCACCCAGACATGAGCGTCAAGACCAGCCACTTCTTCTTTTGATTTGAAAACAGGAACACCATCTACTTCTGTTTCTGTCGCAAATGGGTCCACCAAGGCAGCCAGACTAAGTTCTGCGTCGCCTTTGACCATCTCAACAGCTGTTGAGCCCATTTTCCCTTTAAATCCTGCGATAATTACCTTAATTGTCATGCAAACTCCTATTCAATAATGGGAGAAATACCAAAGGCCACTGCCCCTTCTCCCAAGTGCGTACCGATGACCGAACCAAATGACACGATTGGTAAATCGCTACCGACACCTGCTTCTTCCAACTGCTGTTTAAAGTTTTCAGCTTTTTCAGGTGCATTGGCATGTATGATAGCAATTTGATACTGTCCTTCGGTCGTTTGTTCTTGGAGGATTTCGATTAACCGTTTAATAGCCTTCTTCTCTGTCCGAACTTTTTCATAAACTTCAATCTTACCTTCATCTGTAAAGTATAGAATCGGCTTGATACTCAAGAGATTGCCTAACAAGGCTGCACCATTGGACAAGCGACCACCTTTTACCAAATGATTGAGGTCATCGACCATGATAAAGGCTGTTGTCTTCCCAATTTCTTGGTCCAGCTTACCTAAAATTTCTTCAAAACTAAGTCCAGAGTCAGCCCATTTGAGAACATTTTCTACCATCATGCCTAAAGGAGCCGATGTGATTTTGGTATCTGGAAAGGCAACGGTTAATCCTTCAAATTCATCAGCCAAATATTGAATGTTTTGATAAAAACCTGAAATACCTGATGACAAGAATAAGCCAAGTGCGTGTGTATAGCCTTTATCTTTCAAGCCTCTAAGAATTTCTTCCAATTCCATCAAACTCGGTTGACTTGTTTTAGGTAATTCTTTCGATGAAGCCATTTTTTGATAAAACTCTTCAACCGTCAAATTTTGCCCTTCGATATAATTTTCCCCATCGATACTGACTGGAATACTTAGGACAAACAGGTCATCCCGCTCAACACTTTGAACATTCAAAACAGCCGATGAGTCAGTAATAACTGCTAATTTCATATTAAAACTCCAAATTCACTCCTGGTGCATCAAAGGCGATTTCAGTAACCTCATAAGTCATTCGTTTTAAAATGTCCAAAAGAGGCTCTACCAAAACACGTTTTTCCTCATCAGTAAATTCAGTTGGTTCTTCTACCAATCGATTTGGTAAGTGAACGGCCTGACTCATGGCACCTGAAATCACAAAATGATCTAGTACAATCATAAAGCGCAAAATGGTAATCATAGATGTTCGATTTTCCGCACGATTTTGCTCAATCAATTGAAAGTCAACTTTCAATTTTGTTTCCGGAATTCCGTTCTCTTTTTCCCACGCATGATTGCGGGCATCAAAATGATACTGATTGACAAATTCTTTATCGCGAATGATTTCCATTTCAAGACTCCTCTAATAACAATAATACTCACATTATACCATAATCCTCATGAAATAGCTAAAAAACCTTGCCAGAAGCAAGGTTTCAATCAGAATTATTTAGCTTTACGAAGTACGCCGTAAAGAACACCTGATACTACTGCACCAATTGCTACATAAGCAAGGTAAAGAAGTGGGTTAGAAGTCAAAGCAATAACGAAGATACCTCCGTGTGGCGCCATCAATTGGATACCCGACAAACCAACCAAGGCACCTGCAAGAGCAGAACCAGCGATAAAGCTTGGGATTGCACGAGCTGGGTCAGCAGCACCAAATGGAATCGCACCTTCAGTGATGAATGAAAGACCCATAACAATGTTTGTCAAACCTGAGTTACGCTCTTCTTGCGTGAACTTGTTTTTGAACAAAAGTGTCGCTACAAAGATTGCCAACGGAGGAACCATACCACCGGCCATAACTGCTGCCATAGCAACAGAACCACCGTCTGCAACAGTCGCTGCAAGCGTACCTGTACCGAAGACATAAGCTGCCTTGTTGACTGGACCACCCATGTCAACTGCCATCATACCTCCGAGGACAAGGCCAAGGAGAATAGCAGAGCTACCTTCAAGACCAGCAAGGAAGTTGTTCATACCAGTGTTGATTGCTGCCATAGGGATGTTGACAAAGAACATCAAGAAACCAGTGATAGCTGTACCCAAAAGTGGCAAAAGCAAGATTGCATTCAAACCTTGGAGTGATTTTGGCATGTTACGCAAAGCGTTGCGAAGAACAAGTACTACACCACCAGCAAGGAAACCACCAACAAGGGCGCCCAAGAAACCTGATGATACACCTGCAAGAGCAAGCGTTTCTTCACCACCAGCTGCGTAAGGAATTTTTCCGAACGCAAGACCGCTACTAGCAATTGCACCAGCTACGAAACCTGCAACCAAACCTGGTTTTTCAGCGATTGAGTAAGCAATGTACCCTGCAAGAAGTGGCAACATGAAACCGAAGGCTGCCTGACCAACCTTCATGAACATAGAAGCTATTTCATTATAAGATCCTAAGTTACTAAGGCTGTCATTCGGCACACCAATAAAGTTATCCACTAAGAAGGCAAGGGCAATCAAGATACCGCCACCGATAACGAATGGCAACATTTGAGAAACACCACTCATCAAGTGTTTGTAGAAGGCTTTACCAAAACTGAGTTTTTCTGAAGATTCCACAGTAGCTGCTCCTTCTGACGCTGTGTAGACTGACGCTTTACCATCCAAGATAAGGTTAATCAATTCTTCAGGTTGTTTGATACCTGCTGCAACTGGACGAGATACCAACGGCTTACCATTGAAACGAGGCATGTCAACAGCCTTATCTGCTGCGATGATTACACCTGCTGCATTCTTGATGTCTTCAGCAGTTAGTTTGTTACCAACACCTGAAGCACCGTTTGTTTCAACCTTGATGTCAATACCCATTTCAGCCGCCTGCTTCTTAAGTGCTTCTTCCGCCATGTATGTGTGAGCAATACCTGTTGTACATGCTGTAACAGCAACGATAAATGGACGGTCGCCACTTGGAGCGACAACCACTTCTTCTGCTGCCTTGTCAGCGGCTTCAGCTGTATCGAAGACTGCAATCACTTCTTCTGGATTTGTTGCCGCACGAAGTCTATCAGCAAAACCAGCTTTCATCAAGTATTTAGACAATTCCGCAAGGGCAGCCAAGTGTGTATCGTTTGCACCTTCTGGAGCTGCAATCATGAAGAACAAGTCAGTTGGTTGACCATCAAGACTTGCGTAGTCAACGCCCTTATTTGATTTAGCAAAGAGAACAGTCGCTTCTTTTACAGCCGCATTCTTAGCGTGTGGCATTGCGATACCGTCACCAAGACCTGTTGTCGTTTGCGCTTCACGGTTCATGATACCTGTTTTGAATACTTCAAAATCTGTTACGTATCCTTTTTCTACCAAGCTAGCAATCATTTCATCGATAACTGCTTCCTTGCTTGTCGCTTGCAAATCAAGCAACATGACATCTTTTCTCAAAACGTCTTGAATTTTCATAGTGTTTCTACCTCAACTTTTTCATAAGTTTCCTTAATAAATTCGATACTTGCCAAATCATCTGAAAAGGCTGTTGCCGTACCGCAAGCAACTCCCCACTTGAGAGCTTCGATTGGGTCTTGTGAGCGAACGTATTCGCCTGTAAAACCTGCCACCATGGAATCTCCAGCTCCGACAGAGTTTTTCACTGTACCCTTGATTGGTTTGGCAAAGTAGGTGGCTGTTGGAGTGACCAACAAGGCTCCGTCCCCTGCCATAGAAATGATAACATTCTGAGCTCCCATGTCTAAGATTTTCTTAGCATAGGTCTCGATGTCTGCCATGCCATTCAATTCGACATTGAAGATTGCTTCAAGTTCATGGTTGTTTGGCTTGACCAAGAGTGGTTGGTGTGCTAGTGAGTCAAGAAGTGTTTGACCTTCAAAGTCGCAGACCACTTGCGCTCCTGCTTTTTTAGCCACAGGAATCAGCCTATTGTAGACTTCGTTTCCAAGACTAGCTGGAGCAGACCCAGCAAAGACAACGGTGTCTTCTTTTGTCAATCCAGCCAAAAGCATTTCTAAATCGGCCAACTGTGTATCTGTCACAATCGGGCCCAAACCGTTGATTTCTGTTTCTTGGTCAGCTTTGATTTTCACGTTAATACGTGTATCTTGATCAACCTGAACAAAATCAGTATCAATTCCTTCGGCAATCAATTCATCTTTGATGAACTGACCTGTGAATCCCCCAAGGAAACCCGTTGCTGTGTTTGGATAGCCCAAGCGCTTCAAAACACGGCTAACGTTAATTCCCTTACCGCCGGCATACTTATCGTCGCTCTCCATACGATTGACACTGCCCGTCTCGACATGTTCTAAACGAACGATATAGTCAATCGCTGGATTGAGCGTAACTGTATAAATCATACCTCGATTACCCTCGTTTTCTCTTTTATGATATCCAACAAACTGCTTTCTGAAGATTGGCAGATAATGTTGGATTTTTCGATTGCCGCAACTTTAACAAAGGAGAATTGACCAATTTTAGAAGCATCTGCCAAAACATAGCTTTCTTTAGCATTGTCTATGATAGTGCGTTTGATGGTCGCTTCTTCAATATCTGGCGTTGTAAAATAGTTTTTATCAATACCATTCATCCCCAGAAATGCCTTATCAAAATTGAGCTGTCGAATTTGTTCCAAAGCCATAGCACCTACTGAAGCATCGGTTGATTGCTTGACATAACCACCTATAATAATGGTCTTTATCTTGCGTTCAACCAACTTGACAGCATGGTGAATGGAATTGGTCACGACTGTTAGATTATCCTGTTGGAGATAGTCAATCAAGACACCGGTTGTCGTCCCTGCGTCTACAAAAATCACATCGCCGTCCATGATTAACTGTGCTGCTCTTTCAGCAATCATTCGTTTTTCTTGAACGTTTTTGACAGATTTTTCCAGAATGGATTCTTCCAGTTGCAAATTAGCAGGTGCTTCCGCACCGCCGTGCACTCTTCGAAGTTTCCCTTCATTTTCTAACTCGTCCAAATCCCTACGAACAGTGGATTCAGATGTTGCTAGAATGTCAACCAATTCTTCCAATCGGATAAATTGTTGTGCTTGAATGAGTTCTAGTATGACTTGCTTGCGTTCTGATTTGAGAATGTCCAACACCTCCTGCAATCGTTTACAAAAATCATTATACACGATTTTCTGCCATTGTCAATCATTTTCTAGCAAAATCTTTCAAAAAATGTCAATTTTCTTCAAAAAAGAACAATCTCTTACGAAATTGCTCCCTTTTCTATCATTGATTTGACCATCTCTTTAAGCATAGCCATCTCTTCTGGACGGCCAATAGACAGGCGAATATACCCTTTTAATTTACCTGTTGGATAATATTTGAAATTCCAATCCTGTGCCAAGGCTTGCTGATAAAATTCTTCTGCCCACGGTGCTTTAAACGTTACAAAACTAGCCTGACTAGGTAGAACTTGACAGTTATCTAACCCTTGCAAGAATAAAATCATTTCTTCTCGCAAATTCTGAATTACTCCCACTATTTCTAAAACTTTGTCTGTATAATTCAATGCAACGGCTGCCATTTTTGCAGTCAAGTTTGACAAGCTGAATGGGGGAATGACCTTGTCCAATTCATAAATTAACTCTTCGCTTCCTACCGCAAAGCCAACTCGTAAACCTGCAAGTCCAAAAGCCTTTGATAAGGTCCGTAAAACTAAAACATTGTCAAATTGTGGCAGACGACTGATGAAGCTTTCGACATTTGCAAATTCAATGTAAGCCTCATCTACAACGAGTAGCCCTTTAAAAGAAATAGCCAATTTCTCCAAATCTTCTAGTGAATAAGCTACTGAAGAGGGATTGTTAGGATTGGAAAGCATGAGGATTTTCGCATTGGTTTCCTGAGCACGCGCCAACAAATTCTCAACTGGCAAAACCAAGGTCCCATCTTTCTCTTCCAAATCAATGGCTTCAAAACGGCTACCATGCATGTGATTATAGGTTTCATACATGAAGAAGTCTGGATTGACAGTCAAAAAAGTATCATCCTTTTCCATAAAGGTGGAAACAATCATGTGAATAAGGTGATCAGAGCCCACACCTACTGTTACTTGTTTGGGATTCACTCCAAGATAGGCCGCATATTTCTCAATTAACTCTGAGTAAGTATTGTCACCGTAAAAGCTCAATTGACCAACTTCTAAGCTCTCTAAGGTCTTTTGCGGTAAAAAGGACCAGTCGATAATACGATTTTCATTATTGCCCAAGTCGTATTTAGCAATTTTTCCTAACTTATAGGGTTGGTAATGTTCAAATACCTTGCGTTTCATCATTTCTCCTTCTAGCAAGAAAAACACAGTCTAATCAACTGTGTCTTCTGCTTTGATTTTTTCAAAAATAGTTAACTCTTCAGCTGTAAAGTTGTAGTTTTCTAACAAGTCTGGACGACGTTGATAGGTTTTGCGTAGACTCTCTTCCAAACGCCATTTTCGAATATTTTCATGGTGCCCACTCATGAGAACATCTGGCACTACCATTCCACGATACTCGTATGGTCGGGTGTATTGAGGATATTCCAATAGCCCTGATGAAAAACTATCATCCGTATGACTGACTTCCTTGCCAATAACCTCTGGAATCAGGCGGACAGTGGCATCAATCATGGTCATAGCCGCCAACTCTCCACCTGTCAGAACATAGTCTCCGAGAGAAATCTCATCTGTTACCAAGGTCTTAATCCGCTCATCATATCCTTCATAGTGACCGCAGATGAAAATCAACTGCTCTTCCTGTGCCAATTCTTCGGCATAGGCCTGATTGAAAGTACGCCCAGCGGGATCCAGCAAGATAACACGTGGCTTGGTTTGTTCAATGCTATCCATAGTATCAAAAATTGGCTGGGCACGGAGCAACATGCCTTGTCCTCCACCATAGGGTTCATCGTCCACATGGCGAGCCTTTTCAGCATTCTCTCGGAAATTGTGGTAGTTGATTTCCAACAAGCCTTTGTCACGCGCCTTACCCACAATAGAGTGTTCTAGAGGTGCAAACATCTCAGGGAAGAGGGTCAAAATATCAATTCTCATCGTCCAAGCCCTCGAGCAATTCCACATCGACACGGTTATTTGGAATATCAATGTTCAAGACAACAGGCGGAATATAAGGCAAGAGTAGGTCTTTCTTACCTTTTCGTTTCACCACCCAGACATCATTGGCACCTGGCTGCAAGATTTCCTTGATTTGTCCGATCAGAGTATCATTCTCATAGACATCCAAGCCGATAATTTCATGGTAATAAAACTCACCATCTTCAAGGTCAGTCAAGTTTTCCTCGGCAATTTTCAAACTAAAGCCCTTGTACTTTTCAATATCGTTGATATGGTACATGCCCTTAAACTTGACAATATCAAAGTTCTTAGCCTTACGGTGGCTAGCAATTTCCACTTCCATGACAAACTGATCCTTGTCATCAAAAAGTGCAAGCTTTGCCCCTTTTTTAAAACGTTCTTCAGCAAAATCGGTCACAGACAAAACACGCATTTCCCCTTGTAGGCCTTGCGTGTTAACAATCTTTCCTACGTTAAAATAAATCATAATTTCTCCATTTGATTTTCTATCCTTTTATTTTAACATGAGCAAGATATTTTCACAAGAGAGAAAAAGCCGGAAGCCTCCGACTTCTTCTAATCTATTAACTCAGACAAGGACTTTTTGGTCCTAACTGTCAACTCATAAGGAAATTCCAAATAGGTCTTACCATTCTTTTCATATAGATAGGCTATTTTGTTATTGGGTTGAAAGGTTAGTCGATAATATTCCTCTACCCCGACTGGCTGATCATTGGTGCTAGCATCTTTGAAAAGATAGGGATGAATTTGGGAAAGCTCCGACAAAAAATCGCTCATTTCACTACCTTTTAGAGTTCTTAGCTCTCCACCATCCTGATTACTAATTACAATCTGGTCGGCTTGAGGTAAACGAATTTCAGTTTTCTTCAAAAATTGATACCCAAGCAACAAGGAAATACAAGATAAAACAACAAAAATCAACCATTTCTTTTTCATAATAAAACCCACCCTTTTTTAGTAAATTATATCAAGCTCAGAAAATCTGTCAAGCAAAAACATCGAAATCTATTGACTGCTAGCAATTTTCTGCAACCGTAATCTTAGGGCAATCCCGCAGACAAAAATCCCTGAAATGAGACCAATCCAATAGGCTTCTGGACCCATTTGGAAAAATCTTTCAAGCAAGAATGCGACTGGGAAGGTCATAGACCAATAGGCAACCAAACCAAGTATAAATGGAACAGTCGTATCCTTGTAACCACGTAAAATCCCCTGAATAGGTGCTGTAAAGGCATCTGCCAATTGGAACATGAGGGCAAAGCTCAGGAAATGCGAGGTCAGACGGATAAATTCTGCATCATTACCATAAAGGTAGGCAACTTTGGAGCGGAAAAAATAAAGGAAAGTGAGTGTTAGGCCTGCAAAACCAAGTGCAACCAAGCGTCCTAGACGGCTGTAGGCTTTCACATCTTGTGGTCGTTTAGCCCCTACTTCATAAGCAATGACAATAGCTAGGGCTGAAGAAACTGAGGCAGGAAAGGCATATAATAAGGTTGCAAAGTTCATAGCTGACTGGTGGGCTGCTATAATCTGTGCTGAAAATTTTGCCATGTAGAGCCCTACTACTGCAAAAATTGCTACTTCTGCAAAGACTTGTAAACCGATGGGAAGACCGATTTTCAATCCTTCTTTCAGTAAAGACCCATCAATCGGACTCCACCGCCAAATCTGATAAGATGCAATAGTCTTATTTTTGCACATGACAAGGACAATTACGAGTAACACGGCCCAGTAAGCTAAAGCAGTACCCAATCCAGCACCTGCTCCGCCCAGGGCCGGTAGGCCCATTTTCCCATAAATCAAGAGATAGTTAAATAGACTGTTAAATGGGACAAGGAGCAACATGAGGTACATGGATAGCTGAGTCAAACCGAGGGCGTCGAAAAAAGAGCGACAGACACTAAAGAGCAAGAGAGGCAGGATACCAATGGAAATAAAATAGAGGTACTGCCGACCAACTTGAAAAACAGATTCATCAAGTCCAAACTGAGCCAAGGCGGGAACAGCGATAAATAGGACCGAGCACAAGAGTAAAATGGTTAATCCGATAGCTAGATAGACAAACTGATGAAACTCCTCACGAATCTTATCTCTTTCACCTTTTCCTAAATATTGAGCGATGATTGGGACCAATGCAGATACAATCCCTGTTAGAAATGAAAAAAGCGGATTCCAAAGACTTGTTGCCATGGAAACACCTGCCAAATCCATAGTACTATACTGACCAGTCATCATGGTATCGATAAAGGATGCGGAGTAATTAGCAAATTGATAAATTAAAATGGGCAAAAATATTTTGATAAAGAGCCAGAGCTTCTCTTTGTTATTTCTTGTTTGATACATACTTATTCTCTTTCAATTTTATATAAATATTGTAACAAGAAAAGGACCTGCATTGCAAGTCCTCTTTGACTAGATAGAGTCACCATTCCAGATAGAGTTTTTCACGATAACATAGTCCACATGCTTCAAGCTAGTTATATCTCGACCGCCAGCATAAGAAATAGACGATTGCAAATCTTGCTCCATTTCAATCAGCGTATCTTTCAAGTGACCTTTGGCTGGTAGGAGAATTTTTTTGCCTTCCACGTTTTTGTAAGCACCTTTTTGGTATTCAGAGGCAGAGCCATAGTATTCTTTAAACTGTTTGCCGTCTACTTCTACCGTCTTTCCTGGGCTTTCGATATGACCAGCAAAGAGTGAGCCAATCATGACCATGCTTGCGCCGAAGCGGATGGATTTGGCAATGTCTCCGTGGGTACGAATACCACCGTCCGCAATAATTGGTTTACGGGCAGCTTTTGCACACCAACGAAGGGCTGCCAGCTGCCAACCACCTGTACCAAAACCAGTCTTAACCTTTGTAATACATACTTTACCTGGACCAATTCCAACTTTTGTCGCATCCGCACCAGCATTTTCTAGTTCACGAACTGCTTCTGGAGTACCGACATTACCTGCAATGACAAAGGTATCAGGTAATTCTTTCTTGATATGCTTGATCATTTTAATCACGCTATCAGCATGACCATGCGCAATATCAATGGTGATAAACTCAGGGGCATCAGCTTTCAAGCTAGTCACAAACTCATATTCATATTCTTTTACGCCAACCGAGATAGAAGCAATCAAGCCTTGGTCATGCATGCGCTTCACGAAAGGAATACGTCCCTCTTCATCAAAACGGTGCATGATGTAAAAATAGCCATCTTTTGCCAACATCTCTGCTACATCTTCATCAATAATAGTCTGCATATTAGCTGGAACAACTGGTAATTTAAAGCTATATTTCCCAAGAGTCACTGTTGTATCTGCCTCGGAACGGCTATTGATGATACATTTATTTGGAATGAGCTGAATATCTTCGTAGTCAAAAACTGGAGTTTCGTTGAACATCCTTCTACCTCTTTTTCTTAACATTGGAACAAAAAAACGATTTGTTTTTCGTATTTTTTCCTTATTACAAGATATAGTATAGCTTATTGTTTGTGTTTTGTCAATAAAAAAGAAACCTATCTAGACAATATTCGGATATATCACTTTTTAGGCTTATTAATAAAATATAACATTCGTATAATTCTTTTCTGAGTTACTATTCTTATAAAATTTAAAAAAATGTTCAGAATTTACTCAAACAATTTTACATAAAAACTAAAAAAATCTTCAAAAACAGAAGATTTTTTTAGTCAAATTCATATAATTGTGGGAATTTTTCGCATTCAGGGTTCTTAGGATGGCAAACCTCACGACCAAAATAAATCATAGCTTGATGAGCAGGGAGCCAGAGTTCAGGAGGTAAGACTTCCATGACTCGTTTTTCTGTTTCCAGGGGTGTAGCCGATTTTTTGACAATATCGTGGTGTTTACAAATCCGTCCCACGTGGGTATCAACTGCAAAGGCGGGAATTCCGAAACCGACACTTAAAACAACATTGGCCGTTTTTCTTCCCACTCCTGCCAAGGCTTCTAATTCCTCACGAGTTTGAGGAACAATACCATTATGCCGTTCCATCAACTGCTGGGCACAGTCTTTTAAAAACTTTGCCTTGTTTCGGTACAAACCCAAACGAGAAATATAAGGCTCAATATCCTTCACTTCTGCTGCCGCCATGGCTTGGGGCGTAGGGAAAGCTGCGAACAAACCAGGTGTTGCCTTATTCACCGCAGCATCTGTAGTTTGAGCAGATAAGAGCACTGCACATACCAACTCAAAGTGATTTCGAAAGTCCAAGCTAGGCTTAGCATCAGGATATAGAGCGATGATTTCTTCAATAACTTTTCTTGCACGTTTTTTTGATAATACCATGAATTCATTATAGCATGAAAACTTGGATTTATCTAAAATCTGGATTGTCATAAACCTCATTCCTCGTGATATAATAAGAAGAAAAGGGGGAATAAGTATGGACTTACAAGAACTCTGTAGAAAGGTCATTCAAGTAAGGCCACGCAATAGCCATAAGGGAAGCTATGGTCGAGTCTTGCTGATTGGTGGACTGTATCCCTATGGTGGAGCGATTATCATGGCCGCACTAGCAACCGTCAACAGTGGAGCAGGCTTGGTAACTGTTGCTACTGAAAAAGATAACATACCAGCCTTACATAGTCATCTGCCTGAAGCCATGGCATTTTCATTTGACGATCAAGCCTTGCTGATAAGCAGCTTAGAAAATGCTGACTTGGTATTGATTGGTCCAGGTTTGGGGGAAAATAGCAGAGCTGAACAGTTATTGGACTTTGTTTTTGAACATTTATCTGACCAGCAGATTTTAGTTCTTGACGGCTCAGCCCTTACCTTAGTCGCAAAGCAAAACAGAAAGAACTTCCCGTGTAAACAAGTCATCCTGACACCCCACCAGAAAGAATGGGAACGGTTATCAGCCATTCCGGTTGCTGACCAAACAAGCCAAAGAAATCTTGAAGCCTTGCAATCTTTTCAAGAAAATACAATCCTTGTAGCTAAAAGTTCTGCTACACAAATCCTAAAAACCCAGCCAAACCAAGTCACCCCAATAGGAGCTGGTGGTCCCTACCAAGCAACAGGAGGTATGGGAGATACTCTTGCAGGTATGATTGCAGGATTTGCTGTACAATTTCCCCATGTTCAACTATATGAAAGAATCCTTGTAGCAACCTACCTCCACTCCTATATTGCCGACCAACTGGCTCAAGATTATTATCTTGTAAAGCCAACTGATGTCTCAAGAAACATCCAAAAGACAATGCTTCAATTTCAAACACAAACAACCGCTTAATCAATGATTAAGCGGTCTTTTATATAACAAACTCGTGATTAAAGCCTGACAAATGGTAGAAAATGATACTCAATGCAAATCAAAAGTAACCTAGGAAACGAAGCCGAAGATAGAACTCTGTTACTATCTTATTTCAAGGTAACAGGCTGAAAACCTCCACTGGAGCTTTTCACTCATCAAGGCAAGTTGACAACGGATAATTTTGATTTTCGAAGAGTATGACTATATTTTCTTAGACTTCTTCTTTATGACGTCGTTTGCTTACCAACAGAGTCCCTAGCCCAATAATGACACCAAGAACAAGATAGTATCTCGTATCATTGTCTCCAGTATTTGGTAGTTGAGTCACCTGTTTTTCTTGATTAGGGCTAGATAGACTAGCTTGCAAAGTGACTGGACGAGGTAAAGTTGGTTGAGGGTTTGGCTTCTGACCTATCGGTACATGCCCTGAATTCCCAGTATCTTTTACAGGAGGTGCCTGTACATCAACTTTTTCTGAGTCTATAGGTGGAGGCGTTACAGTGCCTTCATCTTTTTTGTCAGTGACAGTATTTGCTGGCTCTTTGGCATCATTTGTTGAAGTAGCAACACCATCCAGTTCTGCCTGAGCGCTTGTCAGAACGGCTAGAGCTTGATCGACACTTGCTTGGCTTGCAGATTCATCAGCTAGAATCGCTTTCGCTGCTTCAACTGCCTGGTCATAAGCTTGTTTCACATTTTCAGATGCATTGAGATACTTAGCATCTGTCGCTTTTAATACGGAAGAAACGGATACTGCGCTACGAAGGGCTGAAATATCAGTCTTTTGACCATCTAAGCCGGCTTTCGCTGCTAACAAGTCCGCCAACGCTTGGTTGACAACTGCCTGTGTTACATTCTCTTGGTTCAATACAAGTTGTGCTGAACGAACAGCTGTATCATAGGCAATTTGTTTGGTATTTTCAGCATTATAATAAATAAAGTTTGCCTGAGTCGGTGTGTAGTTTGATACTTCAGCAATTAGTTTTTCCGTATCGGTAGCCTGACCGTTTAGCTGCTCTCTCGCTGCCACAAGACTGGCAACTGCTGAATCTACTTGTGCCTGATTGTGTTTGTTGGCATATACTGCATTGGCATCTTCTAATGCTTTAGCATAGGCAGTTTGAAGTTCTGGACTAGCATTGTAATAACGCACTGTTTCTTCAAGTCTCGCAAGTTCAGCAATCAGTTCTTTCAAAGCAACTTTATTAATCAAGGTTAATTTCTTAACATTTGACTGTTTTGCAAGTACTGCTACGTCTAATTCTTCCAAAAATTCATAGCCTTCTGGGAGGGTTGGAAGGATAGTGTAGGTACCAACTGGTACAAATTTACCATAATCGGTCTTAGAATATTTAGCATTTGGTAGCTGAATAGTCTGACCATCAGCAGTTACCAGTTGGATGGTTGAACCAGAAGGTAGTAATGCATCAATATCTACCAGCAAGTTGGCCTTATCTTTCAAAGTCACATAGAAATTCACCTCGGCAGTGCTATTTTCTTCCGAAATCGTCACGACTGCTTTTGTTTCACCTGCTAGGCTTGACCATTCTGTATCATATAAGAATAAATCAAAGGTGTAAGTACCAAATGGTAGCTTAAGAACGCTAGTATCGCCGGCATATCGTGGTAATTCTGCAACAATCTTGCCTGTTTCATCGGTGACTGAGTAAGAGAAAAGTATTGGTGCAGGACTATTTGTATCTTTATCAAGAATATTGACAGTTACCAACCCTTTTTCATTGCCAATACTGATCAGATTCTCTACTTTTTCATAGCTGATGTTACCAGCATAATCCTCTACTGTGTAGTAGAATTTTGAAATATCTGCAAGGTCAAGAGGCAATGTAAAGGAGCCATCGTCGTTTTGTGCCACAAATACCTTGTTATCAGAAACGGTTACATCACCATTTTCTAATAAGGAAGGAATAGTTGTCACACCGCTTGCATCCGCTACAAGGTAGAATACTTGCTCGCGATATAGACCGGATTCTCCTTTTTCAATGGCTGGACGAGGGTTAAATGTAAAGTTTGTTTCATCATAGGTAGCTGTGGTGATAACTGGTGATTCTCTATCGATGATAACATCGAAAATCATAGTTTGTACTGCTGCACCTGGAACTTCAGATGAGTAGGTCAAAACGTATTGATACTTACCATCTGCTAAAGCATTTCCCTTGCTGTCTGTCCCATTCCATTCAGTAGGGTAAATAATGCTTGATTTTGGATTTTTAGGATCACCACTATAGAAGTTCTTATTGCCTGACTGTGGTTGACTTTCCCAAAGTGGATTTGTTCGCTCAGTATCATCTGCAGCATAGACGCTTGCGACTAAATCCGTATAATTTCTCAAGAAGACACCTTTGAAAGCGAGCGAATCTTGGTTGTCATCCCCATTTGGCGAGATAGCTAAATGAGGCTTACCAGACTCATCAAGCTCTAAAACAAAGTATCCTGCTTCATTTTTAAATGTACCTAGAGTCTTGATAGCAAAGTCAGATCGTTTGTCTGTAGAATAGATTAACTCCGTACTTCCTGTAACAAGACCTGTGTAGTGATGGCTGATGTCAACAGTATCTGGCTGTGCTGTAACAGGTTCAAAGTAGAAGCCCCCCTTACCATCGGCAATAAGATTGTAAATCGGCTCTTCTAGAACGGCTAGATTTTGGAATTCCCCACGGAAACCAACGTATGGAATGCTGACAATATCACCGCCATCGGCTACATCTGTAAATCGAACAAAACCTTCAAGATAGTAACCGTTTTTCATTAAACCTGTCAATTCTTCTGCAAAGCTTGCTGCATCGACATTAATTGTAACAGTTGTACTTGAATTGGCTTTCACAGTCACCTTACCGCCAGAAATCTCTGCTAATAGACGCGGAGCCAAGGTGATTAATCCGTTTTGGACAGTATCCGTTGTTAATTGCGTTGAGTAGTTTAAAGTCTTATCTTCGTTTGTAATGTTATGAAGTGTGACCGTAAAGCTGAATGTATCCTCAACATTTCCTAAGGTAATGCTGCCATACCCATCTTCGCCAGTCAAATATAAACCTGTAGAAATAGCTGCCGCAGTATCGATGATACCTGCACCTTGTTGGCGAGGGGAAGTGTAGGCTGTTGTTTCTTTGTTCACATGTGCTTTAGCAGTAGACATAAGCAAGTGTTTTACTAAGGCTTCGATTTCTTGAGGGGACTTAGTAGGGTAAGTTGCCTGTAAATATTGTTTTACTAGTACGGCTGCTCCTGCCACGTGTGGTGAAGCCATACTTGTTCCCTGCATGTTGGCATAGTCATTATCATTGATGGCTGCATAAATAGCACCACCTGGAGCAGCTAAGTCTGGTTTTAGCTCGCCATCCGCTGATAGACCCCAACTTGAAAAATCTGAAAGAAGACCTGCTTCTGGGTTAGGGCGAATATCCGTTTCGTTATTGAACGCAATCTTATATGAGTTAGCTGCCAAAGCTTCACCAAATTCCAATGGAATGAAGACAGATGGAATTGCAATAGCTGTATCATCAAGTTGCATGCTTACGTTGGCTTCACCTGGACGACTATTGAAAATGACCACCCCTACTGCACCTGCAGCTGTTGCATTGGCTATTTTTTCTGAGAAAGTAATCGTTCCACGTTTGATGAGTGCAAGTTTTCCAGTCAAATCTAGACCATCAAAATCCGAAGCTTGACCGATTCCCGCATAAACATATTCATATTCTTTCCCGATTTCAAATGGTACGGGACTTTTCTCTGGATTATCAAACGAACTCTTACCGTAATTCAAGTCAGCATTGTTTTCTAAGCCAATGATATTGATTACTTTACTACCAACCGTTGTGTTATTGTAAGAAGCGACAGAAATTGCATCGCGAGCTGTTGAAGGTGCACCAACCAAGCCATAATCTGGATAATCGGCTGACGGATTAGAATGACCTGAACCAAATGTTCCATCATTACCAGCTGCAATAACAACAGAAACCCCTGCACGACGAGCAGCCTCGATTGCTGCAGTCACATTTTCATTCATGTTAACAACAGAGCCATTAGCTCCTCCCAGGCTGAGGTTAATGCTATCTGCACCTAATTTTACAGCATCTTCAATTGCCTTTACATACAATGCTGCGCCTGTTGTAGCTTTGAGGTCTGAGAATACACGCATAAACATGACTTGCGCTTCAGGAGCTACACCATACATTAATTGTCCAGCGACTGGTTGTGTCGGATTTCCTGTGGCAATACTCGTTACGTGCATACCGTGCGAGCGTTTGTCTTCTTCTTTCAAGACAGTATTCACATCAACATAGTTATAACCAAATACAACCTTATCGTTAAACCATTCACCGTAGGTAATTCCTGCTGCTTCTTTAGCTGCTTCTATCTCTTTTTCTGATTTATATTTTGCAGTTGAGAGATCTGAAATATGCAATACATCGTGGTCAACGTCAAGACCGGAATCTATAATTGCAACTACTGTTCCTTCGCCCTTGTAACCACTATCCCAAACTTTAGGCACTGTAATGATCGTATTGCTATCTATGTTTTGTGGTTTCGCTTCTTCCTGATTAGTAATAGCAGTAGTCTCATCTGCTACGGCAAGTTTCTCCTCTTCTTCTACTTTTTTCTCTGAAATAGCTGGAGTCTCTACAGCTGGTTGAGTCGCTTCTACTTCTGTATTTGTGATGTTTTCAAGAGCTTCTGAGCTAAGTTTTTCCTCTACATTATCTGTAGTGGTTACATCAGTTGGGGTAGCCTCCACAGAAGTGTCAACTAACTCCTCGACAACGGGACTTTCTGATGCTGATTCGCTGACGATTGCGTCAGGAACAGTTGTTTCCACCTTAGTCTCTACAAGGCTTGTCAATTCATCTGCAGCTACCGATGGTGCACCTGCAAACAAAAAAACTGCACCCAAAAGAACAGACACCGTTCCAATTTTATACTTCCGAAGTGAGAAAGTTTCTTTCTTTTTCATAACTTTTCCTCCTAGTTTTTCTCCTTCATTATTGGCAGAACCAATAAATAAATTAAAACACAAAACCATCAGTATTGCAAGTATATTCTGAAAATTCAGTTATTTATTCGAACTATAACTAACTATCAATAATATCTATAACCATAGATACAGATAATGCACACTATAGTCAAATGAATTAGCTTTCAGACAAGGAACTGAGGGCAGGCAGTACTAGAGTACGGCAATCCGAAAGTGACGATGTAGCAAAGTTAATTCAAATGACTATAAAAAGGGAGTGAGCAAGACATCCATGATGGCTCCGTCCTTACCCACAGAATAATGAGAATGAGCATAAAGCCCTCACTAAGATTATATACCTAGTGAGGGCCATGCGGTTGGTACATTATTGATGTTAATTATGATGACAAAACTGCTCCAGCCTGCTGATAAGAACCACAATATACACTCAAGAATATGACTAATACTCAATGAAAATCAAAAACAGACTAGGCGACGCAGATGCAGATAGAACTGAAGTTCATCAAATCAAGTCAACAACGTCTGATTTTGATTTTCGAAGAGTATAAAATTCAGTAGATAGGCTTTCTAACTTACAAGAAGGAAGGAATTGTCATAGATAATCATGTGTAGATCAAGTCGATATTGTCGTTTGTATTCCCCTCAACTTGTCCAAAGTGTTACTTAGCTACATTTGATACAACGACTAAAGGTCTACGTGCTTACCACGATTTCTCAGTCAATTTCATGTGGAAGCTGTTGGTATGGAAAGCACCGGTGTCTATTGGCGACCTGTCTGGCATGCTCTATGTGATGACTTCGAGCTAATACTTGCTCAACCAGCCCACATGAAGGCCATTACAGGTCAGAAAACTGACAAGAAAGACGCTTACTGGATTGCCAAATGAATGCGGATTGGTCTGCTTCCTCGGAGTTTCATTCCCGATGAAATCATTCCTGAATTGAGAGAGTTGACCAGACAACAGAAACATTATAATATTGGGACTTTTCTCATCTCTTTGTTAAGACAATCTAAAAAATGCTAATTTCCCTCAAATATCCTACGAACGGTATGAATTTGAGAGATTGGAACTGCAACGAGCAAGGAATCACCCATAGAAAGTTGGCTATTTCCTTTCACAATCCTTGACTTACCATGATGAATTTGATTGGTAATCAAGCATGAATCCGGCAAACGTAACTCGCTAACAAATCTTCTGTCCAATGTTTCGTTGACAACAACCTCTATTAAGGTCATGTGTTCTTGCTGTTCTACTTCTTCTGGCAGAATTTTTTCCAACATTGCTTCATAGACTGGCGCGCCACCTAAGAGGTCCATCATCACATAGGAACTCAAAGCTACCAACCCGATGACCATCAATTGGTTCAAACTTCCAACCATTTCAGTTACTAAAATAATAGCAGTTAGAGGTGCTTTGGAAATCGCTGCGAAAAAGCCTGCCATTCCCAATACAATAAACAATAGCATCTGCTCCTGACTGATGAAACCAATATCAAGGAAGAACCGTGCGACAAAAAGCCCAAGGAGACTTCCTAAGGTTAATATGGGTAAAAAGATACCTCCTGGTAGACCTGAACCATAGGAAATCATGCTCCATACAAATCGTATTAAAATCAAGATTGCCAATGTCAGTAGTCCTTGTTCCAAATATGGAAGCTCTAAAATCAAATGATGCCCGCCACCCAACAGATTAGGGAAAAAATAACCAATCGGTATAATAAACAAAAAGGCAAATACACTGTAGTATGGAACTGGGAGAGGAATGATTTTTGAGAGAAGGGTATAGAAACCTTGTATATTGAGGATAACAACTTCATACACATATCCAGCAAGTCCAAGGAAAACTCCAAGTAAGATATAGATCCAATATTGGTCAAGAGATAGTAACTGTAAGTCCTTCGGCATATGCAAAACAGGCATTAATCCAAAAAAATGTAAGGAAATAAAGTTCGCAGTGATACTGGCTGCCAGGGCTGAGACCCATACCAGACGTGAAAACTGATGATAGACTTCCTCCACAACAAATAAAAGGCCTGCTATTGGTGCATTGAAAGCTGCTGCCAAACCTGCCGCAGCGCCACTAGCAATCAAACTCCTTCTTTCCATTTCACTGGATTTAAGAAGAACTGATATACCTTTAGCCGTTACAGCTCCTAATTGAATACTGGGACCTTCACGCCCCAGCATTAGACCAGATGCAATGGATAAAACACCGCCGATAAATTTTCTCCAAAGGACTGACCACCAGTTTAAATCCATAATTCCTTTTAGTTCTGCCTCCACCTGTGGTATACCAGAACCTTTTGTATTTGGCTCGTCTTTGATCAACTTGCCAACAAGTAAAGCTATGACCAGATAAAGCCCTCCAATAAGAAGTAAATAGATTGCATTGTCTGTTGCCAGAGAATAGAGGTGCGTAAAGACAGAAAATAGTTTTTCAATGGCTAAGCGAAATGCAACGACCACTAAACCAGCGACAATGCCAACTAAACTACCACGCAGAACCGAGTAGAGGATTGATTGAGAAATAAAACTAACTTCTTTCCGGTGATTATCCATTGAGATTTCCCTTCCTTTCTATAGTATGTATGACCAAAAAATAGGAGCAATAAGTACTTAGTAAAGAACCTCACTCCCATTCTTTTATTTATATTGCTACCTGTCCAATCAGACTATTTCCGATACATCTTGAATTGGAGATAAAGGTCATTATACATTCCAAGTATCTCTGGTCCAAGATTATCATAAACTTCCATCTTCTTCATCGTTTCTTCAGATGGATAGAAAGATTCATCGTTCTGAGTCTCCTCATCCAGCATAGCCTTGGCTGCAGGAATTGGTGTTGAATAACCAACATATTCTGCATTGCGAAGCGCATTTTCAGGACGAAGCATAAAACTCATAAAGGCGTAAGCTCCATCAATATTTTTGGCTGTTTTTGGAATGACCATGTTATCGAACCAAAGGTTAGAACCTTTTGATGGTACAACATAGCGCAGATTTTCATTTCCATCTAACATTTCACTCGCCTCACCTGAGAACGAAACAGCAATTGCTGCCGCATCTTGTATCATATAACCTTTTATCTCATCAGCTACAATGGCTTTGACATTTGGAGTTAAATTATAAAGATGTTCAGCTGCTTTTTCAATCTCTGCAGGATTTTTAGAGTTTAAGCTGTAACCCAAAGATTGCAGACCGAAGCCCATGACCTCACGAACACCGTCGATTAACATGATATTGTCACGGTATTCTTCTGACCACAAATCTTCCCATTCTTGAGGAGGATTGTCAACCATAGTTTCATTGTAAACAATCCCCAAGGTTCCCCAGAAATATGGAATAGAATAGTCATTGTTCTTGTCAAAGCTAAGTCCCATAAATCGTGGATCGATATTCTCTAAACCTTCAATTTTTGATTTATCTAGTTTCACGAGCATATCTTCTTCCGTCATTTTGGAAATCATATACTCAGAAGGAACGGCCAGGTCATAGGTAGTTCCTCCCTGCTTGATTTTAGTGTACATGGATTCGTTGGAATCAAAGGTCTGGTAATCCACCTGAATACCTGTTTCAGCCGTAAATTCTTCCAGCAATTCTGGGTCAATATAATCTCCCCAGTTATAGATGACAAGTTTATCAGTTGTCCCTTGGGTTGAATCAGCTTCTAATTTTGAACTAATTCCCCATAAAACAAGAATAATAGCTACAATACCTACAAAAAATGAATACAATCGTTTCATTAGTTGGCCTCCTTTTCACGCGAGATGAAATAATAACCCACTACCAATAAGATAGAGAAAAGGAAAACAAGGGTTGATAGGGCATTGATTTCCAAAGAAATCCCTTGACGAGCCCGCGAGTAAATCTCTACAGATAGGTTTGAGTAACCATTTCCCGTAACAAAGAAGGTCACGGCAAAGTCATCCAAGGAATAGGTAAAGGCCATGAAGTAGCCTGCAATGATGGCTGGTGTTAGGTATGGCAACATGATTTCTTTCAGCATTTGTGGCTGAGTTGCCCCCAAATCATAAGCTGCTGAAATCATATCGGCATTCATTTCCTTCAAGCGTGGCAAAACCATCAATACTACGATTGGAATAGAAAAAGCAATATGACTGAGCAATACTGAGACAAAGCCAAGCTGGAAACCAATCATGGTAAAGAGAATTAGGAAACTCGCCCCAATCATGACGTCTGGAGCTACCATCAAGATATTATTGACAGACAAGAGTGCATTTTGAAAACGAGGTTTTGCCTGATAGATATAGATGGCACCGAAAGTTCCGATAATGGTCGCAATCAAAGAACTCAAAAAAGCTAATAGGAAGGTTTGAGCTAAGATGAGCATGAGACGGCTATCACCAAGCATAGATGAAAAATGCTCTAAGGTAAAGCCTGTAAAGCCATTCATATCTCCGCCTTCATTAAAGGCATAAAAAATAAGATAGAAAATCGGTAAGTAGAGAAGGAGAAAGGCAACTGTTAAGTAGATATTTGCAAATTTCTTCATTATTTCTTCCTCTCTTTCGTCATCCACATAATCAAGAGCATGGCTAAAATCAAGACCACACCTATGGTTGAACCCATTCCCCAGTTTTGTGTTGTGAGGAAATGTTGTTCGATAGCTGTACCAAGCGTGATCACTCGGTTACCACCAATCAAGCGTGTCAACATAAAGAGACTCAAACTTGGAATGAAAACCGCCTGTACACCAGAACGGACACCATTCATAGAAAGAGGAAAAATAACTTTTGTGAAGGTCTGCCAAGGAGTTGCCCCCAAATCACGACTGGCATTGATTAGGTTTTTATCTAAATCATCCAAGGCGTTAAAGATCGGCAAAATCATAAACGGAATCTCGATATAGGCTGCAACAGCAATAAAGGAGAAATCTGTGAAAAGAATTTGCTGAGCTCCTAGACCAATAAATTCTAGGAACTGGTTGATAGAGCCGTGTTGCCCAAAAATACCGATAAAGGCATAGGCTTTCAGCAAAAGATTGACCCAGGTTGGCAAGATAATTAACATGAGCCAGAGCTGTCTATGCTTGAGTTTGGTCAAGAAATAGGCTGTTGGGTAGGAAACCAAAAGCGTGACCAGAGTAATAATACCTGCGTAAAAAATAGAGTTAAAACTCATTCGCAGATAGGTCATATTTGGCGAGTTAAAATAGGTCTGGTAATTGGCCAAAGTGAAATTGCCATGAATATCAAAGAAAGATTTGAAGATAATCAAGGCAACTGGAGCAAGTACAAAGAGAAAGACCCATAGGGCATAGGGAATTGCAAAAAGCCTAGAGGTTTTCTTCATTGCGTTCCTCCTCAATGGCGTTAATCAAGCCATCTTCTACTTCTTCCACTTCCACATATTCTTCGATACGGGCATCGAATTCTTCCTCTGTTTCATTGAGACGCATGATATGAATATCTTCTGGCTCAAAACTTAGTCCAATCACTTCTCCGACAATAGCCTTACGAGTTGAGTGAATCATCCACTCATTACCGAGGTCGTCATAGGCGATGATTTCATAGTGAACCCCTCGGAAGAGCTGAGTATCCACTTTTACCTGCAATTTGCCTTCCTCAGGTAGGGTAATCTGCAAATCTTCTGGACGGATAACAACTTCAACTTCTTCATTAGGACGCATACCGCCATCGACAGCTTCAAAGCGTTTGCCGTTAAACTCAACCAGATAGTCTTCTATCATGCGACCTGGAAGGATATTGGATTCACCGATGAAGGTAGCAACAAAATGGTTGATTGGCTCGTCGTAAATGTCCACTGGCGTCCCAGACTGAACAATTTCACCTTCATTCATGACAAAAATCCAGTCACTCATGGCCAGAGCTTCTTCTTGGTCATGGGTAACGAAGACGAAGGTAATCCCTAGACGTTGTTGCAATTCACGCAGTTCGTACTGCATTTCTGTACGGAGTTTCAAGTCCAGGGCAGAAAGTGGTTCATCTAGCAAGACAACGCGTGGCTGGTTGATAATCGCACGTGCAATAGCAACCCGCTGGCGTTGACCACCAGACAATTTCTGAATGGAACGATTTTCATAACCAGAAAGTCGGACCATTTGTAAGGCTTCTGTCACACGGCGTTCGATTTCAGCCTTGTCAACCTTTCGTAATTTAAGAGGAAAAGCCACATTTTCAAAGACAGTCATATGTGGGAAAAGGGCATAGGACTGGAAAACAGTATGGACATCCCGTTTATTGGTCGGAACATCATTAATCCGTTGACCGTCCAGATAAATATCACCTGAACTCGCATCCAATAAACCAGCAATAATATTCAAAATCGTTGATTTACCTGAACCAGAAGCTCCTAAAAGGGTATAAAATTTCCCCTCTTCCAATTCAAAACTAATATCCTTTAATACAGTTGTTCCACTGTCTTCAAATACTTTTGAAATGTTCTTAAATTCAATAATTGGCTTTTTCAATTCTCATAAATTCCTTCTTTTTTGTAAGAGCCTAATGGCTAGAGTTTAGTCTTTCAGTTTGCTTTTAGTACTAAGCAACGAGCTGCAGACAGTACTGAAGTACGGCAAAGCGAGTTAACGACGTAATAAAAGATAAACTGAAAGACTATGTATCAGATGGGTCGCCGATAATACGCACTTCTCTCTCCAGCGTAATGCCTGAAGATTTTTCAACAACATCAATCACATGTGCAATCAGATTTTCATAATCCTTTGCTGTACCATTCTCGACATTGACCATAAAACCTGCGTGTTTTTCAGATACTTCAACACCACCAATACGGTAGCCTTTCAAACCAGCTTCCATAATCAACTGACCTGCAAAGTGACCAAGTGGACGTTTGAAGACTGAACCACAAGATGGATATTCCAAAGGTTGCTTGAGCTCGCGTAAATGTGTCAAACGAGCCATTTCTTGTTGAATAACCGTATGATTTCCTGGCTTGAGGGCAAATTTTGCAGACAGCACAATCGCACCGTTTTCCTGCAAAATAGAGGAACGGTAGCCAAATCGTAACTCACGATTGTCCAATGTTTCGACATAACCTGCTGGAGTCAAAATCTGCGCTGAAACTAGAATGTGTGCCACTTCACCTCCGTAAGCACCTGCATTCATATAGACAGCACCACCAATGCTTCCCGGAATACCACAAGCAAATTCAAATCCTGATAAAGAATGGAAAAGTGCGACTTTTGTTGTTTCAATCAGATTGGCACCTGCTTCTGCTTCAATGGTGTATCCTGATACAGTAACGGAGTTAAGTTTATCCATACGGATAACAAAACCACGAATACCGCCATCTCGGACAATGATATTACTTGAATTTCCTAATACTTGCCATGGAATACCTTCACGTTTAGCAAATTCTACTATACGAACAATCTCGTAACGATTCCGCGGAAAAGCTAGATAATCAACAGCTCCTCCTACTTTTGTATAGGTATATTCTTTTAAAGGCTCATCGAATCGGATATCGATGCCTTCTAATTCAAGCCTAATTTTATCTTTCATAACCTTCTCATTTCAATTTAAGATATACAGGATTTATTATACCAAAAATTACAGGAGAAAACGAATAAAATTCAACAAAAATACTTTCACAAGCCAAATTAATTTGCCCCAATATTTTGAATTGGAGAATGGAATGCACAAAAAAGGAGTTCCCTTTCTACCGCGTATAGTAGCGATGGCGAACTCCAACAAAATAAGGCTCTATAATTTCTGTAGTGGGTAAAACCACCGTGGAGATTATGGAGCCTTTTTAAGTATATACAAAAAGTCCC
>NZ_JARQPJ010000012.1:0-77608 GCF_046032515.1 Streptococcus suis
GATGGCGATGTTGCTTTGGAGCTACTTGAAAATAGCCCATTTCCAATCGTTTATGGAGATAAAGGATATGTGGATAGGCAGACAAAGGCAGCGTTAGCAGACTGTGGTATCCAGTTAATTTCTCAACTCAGAAAAAACATGATGGGGTATTCATGGCTAGAAAATTACAAAATAAGTCGATTGAGGAAACCAGTGGAGACCGTATTTTCTAGTTTAGAGTAGTATGGAATGGAGGTTTTACGTTGCCGAAATATTCAGGCGCTCAAATTTAAGACAGAGGAAATATTACTTATTTATTATCTTTTGCTTAAAAGCAGTCATACTGAATTTGGTATCAGTTTAAAATATTCCCTTGCTTACGCTTGATTAACTAGCACAACGGGTAAATACTATAAACTAGATAAACGGAGAAAGCATTTATAACGCCCGAGGGTGTATATTTGCGTGAGGTGTCTAGTTTTGCTAGGCACTTTTTTCATTCTTAGCAACACTATTAGAAACCACTTATAAACACGCGCATACTATTTTATTCTTTCGATTAGGTGGGGAAACCAATAGGAAGGATACACAAATGATTAAACAATATCAACTAAAAGACGGCTCTGTTAGATACTCTTATATTGCTTATGTAGGTATAGACCCACTTACAGGCAAAGAAAAGCGCGTAAAAAAGAGCGGTTTTAAAACTCAAAAAGAAGCCCGAATAGCTGAAAGCCAGCTACTTCTAAAAGTGGAGCAAGATGGATTTTTTGATAAGCCAGATAGAATAACCTTTGAGGAAATCTATAAGATATGGCTGGAACACTATAAAAACACCGTAAAGGCTAGTACATACGCCAGACAAAAGGCACAAGCAGACCTACATATCATTCCAGCATTTGGCGCGTGCTACGTGGATAAAATAAGCCTACCAATGTGCCAAAAACAGGCACAAGAATGGTTTAAGGGCTACAAGAAATATGCTAACTTTACCGGTATGACTAAGATGGTTTTAGATTTTGCGGTAAACCTGGGCTATATTCATGATAACCCCATGAAGAAGATAATAAAGCCCCGTAAATCCTCTGAAATCGATGAAGAAGAAAAGAAAAAAGAGAACTTCTACAGCCGTGAAGACTTGCAAAAGTTCCTAGACTGCGTAGCAAAGGAAGACAAGGAAGAAATAGCCTGTATTTTCCGCTTACTCGCCTTTACAGGTATGAGAAAAAGCGAAGTTCTTGCCCTACGGTGGAAAGACTTAGACTTCTTTACCTCACGTTTATCAGTTAGCCAAATAGTAGCCTACGGAGAAAATAACAGTATCGTCTATCAAACACCCAAAACAAAAAAGAGTAAGCGCACTATCACGCTTGACCCTATTACCGTGTCTATTCTGAAAAAGTGGGAAAAGACTAGACAATTTTTAAACTTCCCCCAGCGCGTGAAACCAACTGACCTAGTTTTTCCAGCAGAAACAGGCAACACCCATAGTTTTGATTATATAAACTATAATCTACGTTGTATTCTGAAAAAATATGACTTGCCTTATATAACGCCCCACGGTTTCCGCCATACTCATTGCAGTTTATTATTTGAAGCTGGGGCATCGATTAAGGAAGTACAAGAAAGATTAGGGCATGAAGATATTAAAACAACTATGAATATTTACGCTCACGTCACGGAAAACACAAAAGAAAAAACGGCTGAAAAGTTTGCCCAATTTTTGGGAATGTAACGCCAGCCGTTACTTTTTTCGTTACTTTTTCAAAAAAAAAACCATTCCCAAGGATCGGGAATGGCTTAAAATCAACGTTTTCAACGATTTTATAACGTTGATTACTTGAGACCGTATTTTTTGTTGAACTTGTCCACACGTCCATCTGCTTGAGTGAACTTTTGACGTCCAGTATAGAATGGGTGTGAGTCTGAGGAAATTTCCACACGGATCAATGGGTAAGTTTCACCTTCGAATTCAACTGTCTCGTTAGATTTCTTAGTTGAACCGCTAAGGAACTTGTAGCCAGTAGTTGTGTCCATGAAGACAACAGTGCGATATTCTGGATGGATATCTTTTTTCATTTTAAAATTCCTTTCTGCCATGGACTCTTTCCGAGCCATAGATTATAACCATTTAAGTTTACCAAAAGTTTGTTCTTATGGCAAGTATTTTTACCTATTTTTTTAATATTTTTTCAAGTTATAGTACAGAAGCACCTGAAGCAAGGTCAGAAGTTACTCTGGCGCCAAATCCCCCTCTTGAAGGACTGCCCAAGCTATCAGAAATTCTTTCTTTACCAGCAAGAACTTTCTCAGAAAGCCCTGAGGTCACTAGAATCCTGCCATCCAGCCCAATCAGAACTGCTTCGA
Source organism: Streptococcus suis (assembly GCF_046032515.1). GTDB lineage: Bacteria > Bacillota > Bacilli > Lactobacillales > Streptococcaceae > Streptococcus > Streptococcus suis_AL. Next base: position 2,347 of record NZ_JARQPJ010000012.1, read on the forward strand.
TACCATCCGTTTCTTCTACCATCTTATAAATCTGAGTTATTTCTTGACCAAACAGTCGAGTCGTCCAAATCTCACCGTCAACAGATTGTTTGGACACAATGGTCAAACTAGCCAGCTGGGACTCGATTGGATAGCCGGTCTCGGGACTCAAAATATGATGATAGGTCTTTCCATTCACGGTAAGGGTTCTTTCGTAAATACCGGAGGTGACTACCGATTCTTCTCCTATTTTGAGGACGAGGGCATTTTCACCCCGTGGTTTCTGAGGATCCTGTATACCAATTCGCCAATAACCATCTGGATTGTGAGGAGGCTGACCAAAGGTCAGAATATTGCCACCCAGGTTAATCAGTCCAGCTACCACACCTATTCTTTTCAAGAAGTCAATAATCTTATCTGCCACATATCCTTTGGCTAGGGCGCCCAGATCAATGGCCATGCCTTCTTTTTTCAAAAAGACTGTCTGCTCTTCACCATCTAATTCGATGTCCCTTGGATTGATGAGCTGAAGTTTTTCACTGATCATTTCTTGGGTTGGAAGTTTGGCATCGCTAAACCCAATCCGCCAGCTTTGCACAAGGGGACCAATGGTAATATTCAAAAAAGATCCCTGAGCCAGACTGTGTTCCTTGCCCAATTTGATCAATTCATACAGGTCATCGGCAACAGGAACCGCCTGAACACCCGCATTGAGGTTGACCTCCATTAATTCAGAGGTCAAGTCATTGGCAGAAAAGCGGTCCTTGTAGAGATAGAGCAACTCTTCTACCTGATCCAAAATCGGTTCTGCATCTGGATGCCAGACTTTAGTATCAATGATGGTTCCCATTAGACGAAGGGAACGGCTACTTGCTTGCATTCCTCACGCCCTCTTGGATTTCTTGGTATATTTGCTCATTTTCGGAGAGTGAATAAGAGTTAGCACCACTTGCTAGTGGGTGGCCTCCGCCATCGTGGCGTTTGGCAATTTCGTTGATTGGAAGATACTTGCTGCGCAAACGGACTCTGTAATTTCCGTCAGTTTGTTCCACAAAAATCCCCCATGATTGAACCGTCCCAATCCGTCCTGGTGCACCTACGATAAAGGAAGTATCCGCATCGGTCACGCCATATTTTTCGAGAGTGTCCTGTGTCAAAATGACACGCGCCGCACCGTATTCATCCACTTCCAAGTTGTCGTAGACGTAACCTGTCAGCTTGGCAATCTTGAAATCGATAGTATCCATCTGGCGAGACATCCTTGCGAAGTCAAAATCTTCTTGGCGGAGACGAGCAACAATCTCAAAAGTGCGCGAGCTGGTTGCTGGATAGAGAAAGCGGCCTGTATCGCCCACAATTCCTGCATAAAGTAAACGGGCAGTTTCTGCGTCTAGCTCCAGTTGGCTTTGAAGGGCCAATTCTGCAATCATTTCGCTACAAGAACTAGCTTCCGTATTGACCCAGAGCAGGTCACCATAAGGCTCTTCATTGGGGTGATGATCGATTTTAATCAAGAAATCTCCTTGACTGTAACGGTCATCATCCACACGTGCCGTATTGGCAGTATCCGTCACGATAACCAAGGCTCCTTGATAATCTTGGTCTGCAACTACGTCCATTCCTGCCATCCAAGCAAGATTTGGTTCCTCAAAACCGGTTACCTTGATGGTTTTTTCAGGAAAATTCTTCTGCAAGAGTTTCTGCAAGCCAACTTGACTACCGATGGCATCTGGATCTGGTCGTTGGTGGCGATGAATGATAACGGTGTCGTATTCACGAATTTTTTCAATAATAGTATTATAAATAGTCATAGCAACTCCTTTTCATCATTTTAGCACAAACTTCCCCTTTTGAAAATGATGGGAGTGTGGTATAATAAGATTACTATGTAATTTGGAGGAAATTATGGCACTAGCAAAAATAGTTTACGCTAGTATGACTGGTAACACAGAAGAAATTGCTGACATTGTCGCCAGTAAGCTAGAAGAGTTAGGTTTGGAAGTACAGGTTCACGAATGTACGACCATTGAAACAGAAGAAATCTTGGATGCGGACTTGATTGTCGTTGCCAGCTACACCTATTCTTATGGTGGAGACGGTGAGCTTCCAGATGAAATTGTTGATTTCTATGCTGACCTAGCTGACTTAGATTTGACTGGTAAGGTCTACGGCGTTTGCGGTTCTGGTGATACCTTCTATGATGACTTCTGTAGTGCAGTAGATGACTTTGATGTCATGTTGGGGTCACGTGGTGCAGTCAAGGGTGCTGAAAATGTCAAGGTAGACCTGGCTGCTGAAGACGAGGATATTGTTAACCTTGAGCAATTTGCAACTGACCTTGTTGCAAAAGTAAATGAATAATTAACTTAACCAGTAACAGCCGTTACTGGTTTTCTTAAAAGGAGGAAAAAATGAATTTAGAACACATCCGCGAACAGATTAATAAGATTGATAGCCAATTGGTTGAACTACTCGAAAAACGAATGGAGTTGGTCGACCAAGTTACAGCTTACAAACGTGCAACAGGTAAGCCTGTTTTGGATACCAGCCGAGAAAATGCTGTCCTTGAACGAGTTGGAAAATTAGTCCAAAAAGATGATTACCGCTCTGCCATTCAAGCGACCTTTAGCGATATGATGGCCCAATCGAGATCCTATCAAGCTGCAAAATTAGCTCAAGATGACCAGTAAAGTCAAGCAAGCTATCCAATTCCTCGTCTTTTCTATTCTAATCGGACTGGTTGCTGGACTAGTCACCACACTCTTTGGGAAAATTCTACTAGGGGTTGGTGACTTACGGTCTGAATTCTTTACTTATTTAATCCCCTTTCTACCACTTGCAGGGTTGGTGATTGTTTTCGTTTATCAAAAATGGGGGAGGGAAGTCCAAGCAGGTATGGGCTTAGTCTTCAGAGTTGGACAAGGTGAGAATGTGCACATTTCTCCAGTTCTCATTCCGCTCATCATCACTACAACTTGGCTCAGTCATATTTTTGGCGCTTCCGTTGGCCGCGAGGGGGTAGCTGTCCAACTTGGTGCTAGTCTTTCACACTGGTTACAAAAAAAAGGCTTCACAGACTTGCCCAAAGACATGATAACAAAGATTGGTATGGCCGCAGGTTTTGCGGGGCTCTTTCAAACACCCTTGGCTGCAAGTTTCTTTGCCATCGAGGTCTTGATTGTTGGTCAATATGCTTGGACTAGTCTCCCCTATTGTCTAGTCGCCGCTTTCACGGCTTCTACTACTTCCCACTTACTGGGATTGGAGAAATTTTCGCATGCCATCGCAACTACCTCATTCCATTTTATAGATAGTTTTAAATGGCTTCTGATTGCCATCTGCTTTGGAATTGTCGGTAATTTATTTGCTTGGTTTCTGGCGCAAGCAAAAAGCATCTCAACTCGATGGCTTCCAAATCCTTACATTAAAATAGCTATCATGGGAGTTGGACTGACCGTTCTACTATTTTTCTTCCATCAAGGTCGTTATACTGGTCTAGGAACCAATTTGATTGATGCCAGTTTAGCTGGGGAACAGGTGTTTGCTTTCGATTGGCTACTAAAACTCCTACTAACCTGTCTTTGTTTGGCTGCAGGTTTTCAAGGGGGCGAAGTTACTCCGCTCTTTGCGATTGGAGCAAGTTCTGGGGCTGTTTTAGCAGGATTACTAGGTCTACCAACTGAACTTGTTGCAGCTCTTGGGTATTGTGCCGTATTTGGAACAGCCACCAATACCTTATTGGCTCCTCTCTTCATTAGTTATGAAGTATTCGGCGCTAATATCCTGCCCTATGCTATTCCTGTACTTGCCATAGCTTATCTTATAAACAGAAAACAGACTATTTATGGACAGCAGTTGAGGAAATTCAATAATGCAAAAAAGCCTATCATTTAGGCTTTTTCGTATACTCTTCATCTCCCCTGCAGGCAAATTCAGGTTAAAATAAGTTAAAAATAATATTAAAAATTGGATATTATCAAGATATTATCATTTACTGAGTATATGTAAAAAATAAAAGGTTGAACAAATGGTTGAACGGATTTATTTTTTCATCGTCTATTAGCAACAAACCGAACTAAGTCTGTGATTTTTTGTTATTAATATTATCTACTGAACTTTTACTGAAGACAAATAGAGATTCACTACACGTCAATAGACGGTAGAACCCTTGATTTAATGCGATTTTTGAAAGATGAACTTTCACTATATTACAGTACAAATCAGTCGAATCACTACCTTTTTTGAAATAAGATTTTGATTCGGATAAGTAATAAACCCACTGGCTCATTATAAGTCAGTGGGTTTTTGAATTAAGGAGAGTCTTGCTCCAAGCTATTTTAGGAGATGAGTATTAATTTCATTTTTTCAATTTAAAACATCGAACTGCTGACAAGAGTCCTAGACCTAACACTATAAAGGATAAACCGCTGCCATCACCTGTCTGTGGTAAGGATTTAGAAGCTATCGCAGAAGTTTGTTCTGTCATATCTGCCCTAACATCTAGCCGACTTCTAGTTTGTAAAATGTGACCACAAGGGATCGGTGATTGATGTTTCGTTTCATTTTTTTGGGGATTCACTTGCTCAATTGGGACTGATTCATGCATTTTATTCTGTACCTCTTCTATCATTGAGTTTAGTGGCGTTTCAACTGATTGGTCCCCATTTGAATCTTCTCGTATTGGATTTCCATCCTTACTTTGTTCTTCTTTTTCTACAGGTGAACTTGGTGCACCGTCTGCAGATGGTTCTTCTTCTAAACTTTCCTCGTTCCCCTTGTCTTCTAACTCAGCAAGGTCTTTTATTATAGCAACCTGGTCAATCTGTACTTGAATTGGCCCTTCACTACCTTGCCCCAAGAACTCAATACCAATTTCACGTGTATTGGAACGCTCCGCAATTTCTGACAATTCAAATCGTAAATCCGTCCACTGGTCATTAACTGTTGCCATTTCATTATTAATCCATTGCCAACTACCACCCACTTTGAAGTAGAGTTTAGCTTGAACTGGGCTACTTGATTTTAGTTTGACCACATACCAATTATACTTGGATAGGTCTTGATTGGCTTGGAGATTGATTTCTGTTTTCTGATCTTTTTCACCAGAAATAGTGGCAAAAAGCTGTCCATCTACTGTCTTCAAATCAGGACCGTTCCATTTCCCAACTTCCTCATCAAAATGATAGATCGTCGGTTGATAAGTTGCTACTTCTGGCTCATATTTGTCCACGATTGCAGGTAAATCTTCTCTAGTGACTGCTTGAATATCATCGATGTAAAGAGTACCAGTCCCTTTTTCGCCTCCCAAATAAAAGGCAAATTGACTTACTTGGCCTAATCCAACTTGATCAATGCGTGCAATTTGATTGCCTTCCCAAGCAGCTGGTAAAAATTCAGCAAGTGGCATGCTAACTAGACCTTCGAATGCTTCAGTCAAAGCAATATTTTTCTCATAGCTGACATTGCCAATACGTATTTGGACAGTCAAATGTTGAGGATAGCCACTGTGTTTGAGCCAGAAACTTAGGGCGTTGGCTCCTTGCCAATTTTTCTCAAAGGAAATTTGACGTCCAGCATAACCCTTATCTCCAACTTCATAGTCATAGACCATGCCATATTTGCCTTCTTGCTTTTGGTTTTCAGATAACCTAATTTGGATCTTATCCCCGTTCGATGAGTAAGCTTGGTGCAGTAAACTGTCATCCCCAAAATATTGCTCAAAAGTATCAACTATAAGGGGGGATTCTGTGTTCTGCGTGAAACGAGTAAATAGTTTTACTTGCTCCTGCTTGGTTTCCTGTCCTTTACTAGTGTATTGGATGGTTGCAATCAAAACTTTATTGTCTAACTCAGCTGGAAGTGTAATAGTTGCTGTAAAATACTGACCTTCCTTGGAAAGCTGATAGATTTGGTCGCCAATTGTCACAGATACGGCATCATCTTCCTGACATGGCTTGACAACAATGGTGACCTCTTGCTGAACAATAATATCCCCATTTGCTGGGCGGATCAGGTAGGCTGAATCAGTTACAGGACCTGTTTGGATATTCTTACCCTTCCCATAAATTTGGCCCACTTCCTTGGCAAATACAGTATTGGCGTGCTGATAAAATCTTTCAAAGTCTGACAATAATTCGTGGTCTCCACCAAGGCTACCATTGACATCACGATAAGGAACGTAGATGTTATTAGGCAGACCAAAATTTGCCCAAGTCAGCATATAGGCAATTTTAGAAGCCTTTTGGTCAGATTGAATGGTGTTAAAGATGCGGCTATACCAATCTAAGGTATTGCCGGTTTTATTGAGACCTTGGGCGCTATAGCCAAATTCTGTCAAGGCTGCTACTTTCCCTTTTTGTTCTGCTAAGTCCACTATCATGGAGAGGTCTTTCACCAAGCCTGAAAGGAATTGTTCTGACCCTGCATTATCTTTTGAATCATAGGAATCTATTCCTAAAATGTCCACATAAGCATCACCAGGATAGGTCTCTAAATAGCGTTCTTGGTCCCCAGGTGTAGCTGTATTTGGCGAATATACATAGAGGATATTATGAATATTTTTCTGGTCACGAAGATATTCAACAGTGTAGCGATAAAGAGCCTTGTATTGGTCGGGTTTGGTTGTGCTGGCACCCCACCAGAACCAAGAACCATTCTGCTCGTGGAAGGGACGAAAAATAAGTGGAATATCCTTACCTTCATCATCCTTTAATCCCTCAGCCAGACTGGCAATTCGATCCAACCATTGATTAAACTCTGTGTTTTTCGTACCACCTGGTAGAATTTCAGACACGACATTGCCAGAGCTATCATTGAAATTTCCATCCGTCACAAAATTATAGGGGTGCATACTGAGAACGACTGCCCCTCCTAGTTTGTGAGCAGTTTTCATGGATTCGATGACATTGTTCAAGCTTTGTTCAGGATCCCCTGCCACGCCAGGCTTTTCATGACCGTCTAGAGATAGCGTATCCCAACCAAAAATTGCAGGATAATCCCCAACAGCATTTTTTACCTCAGATTCAGTCGAGCCTGCTCGACTGCCTTCACTGGTCAAGCTCACTCCTTCATCAAGGGCATGCTGTTGTCCAAACAAGATGTCTGGACTGGCCGCCTTTTCCTTGAGATAGTCCAGTAATTCCTTGGTCTCCTGACTGGCCTTCTCATCAACCATATTAAGAACCACACTATCTCTTGTACTTTCAGTCTCCACCCCTTCAGTAGCTACAACCTCCTCTGTTGTCTCTGACTGAATCTCTGTTACAACTCCTGTTTCTTCACTACTAGGCTCATCAGTCTTTACTTCAACAATTTGTGGAGCAGATGTAGCTTGTGTTTCCGTATTTTCATCTGAGACTTTGATTTCAGAGTTTCTATCGGGAACCGCTTTCATTTCTGTGTTGACAGAAAGTTCCCCTACTGGTGAAGGAATAACTTCTGTTGAAAGAATAGGGTCCGAACTTGTTTCTTCCGCCATAACAGCATGCCCTCCCAACATACAACTAGCCACCAAAACACCTGCTAAAACACTTGATTTCGCCAGTCTGTTTCCCATTTTAGACTCCTTTTTATCTATTTTTTCCAAAAATTGACCGCAAAAAAGAGCGATTATTGTAAAACCGCTCTCCATCAAAAAATGAACCGATGTCATCGGGAGGTCAAACCTCCCATTGCAAAGCACTACTTTTCACACTTAAAGGACCTGATGTCCTTTGCACAAGGTGTTCCAGCAGCTTCTTAGTTCAATCCATTTTGACCAGCAACAGTTTTAAACCACTCACCTGATTTTTTAATGGTTTTCACCTGCGTATGGATATTATTTGAGATAAATCCATAGCGATTGCGATAAGCATTGGTCCATGACCAGCAATCAATCGGCGTCCAGAGGTGATAACCAAAGCAATTAGAACCTTCTTGGATTCCCTTATGAAGAAATTCCAGATGCTCACGGATAAAATCAATCCGATAGTCATCTTGAATCTGACCACTCTCATCCAAGAACCGTTCTTCTCGTGAAACTCCCATACCATTTTCAGAAACAAACCATGGAATATTCTTGTAATTGTCACGAATATTGATGGCAATATCATACATGGCTTCAGGATAGATTTCCCAGCCCTTATCAATATTCATCCGACGTCCAGGCATGTCATAATGGTCATAATAGCGGGTAGGCATCCAGTCACCTACAGAATTTGGAGCGATGTCTGGCGCCTTCACGCGGTTTGGATGGTAGAAGTTGACTCCAAGGAAATCCACAGTGTTGTTCTTGAAAATAGCAGCATCTTCAGGTTCTGTTTGCCAGATAACCTTGTCGCGTCTCAAGACTTCCTCTAGTTCTGCTGGAAAATGTCCGTAGATAGCTGGTTCCAAGAACATCTTATTGTTCCAGAGTTCAGCAAATTTAGCTGCTTCTTGGTCAGCTGGCGCTTCTGAGGCTGCATAGGTTGGCGTCAAGTTCAAGACTGTACCAATGCGTCCGCCATCCTTATCCAAGCCTAACTCACGGAATTTGGAAATGGCTTTGGCAGAGGCAAGGTTGAGATGATAGGCTACCTGAACAGCTTTTTTCCCATCCACTATTTTAGGATAATGGAATTGATAAAGGTACTCTCCATCCACAACGACCATTGGCTCATTATGAGTTGTCCATTCTTTGACACGGTCACCGAAGTGTTTGAAGGCCTGCTCCGCAAAGCCAACATAGAGGTCCACCACATGACGAGACTCCCAGCCACCGTACTTGTGATAGAGCTCAACTGGCAAGTCAAAATGGTGTAAGTTCATCACTGGGCGAATACCATTTTCAATGAAACAATCAATCACTTGATTGTAGAAAGCAATCGCATCCTGATTGACCGTATTGGTTTCCAAATCATCAATCAAACGCGTCCATTGGATAGAGGTCCGCACACTGTTGAGACCAACCTCTTTCATGAGAGCAATATCTTCACGAAAACTGTTGTAAAAGTTAGACGCCGTATCGGGACCAACTTGATTGTAGAAAACTTCTGGCTCTATCTCATACCAGTAGTCAAACATATTGGCGTGTTTTTTAGCAAAACGCCCTTCGCTTTGGGGACCAGATGTGGCTGCTCCCCACCAAAAATTAGCTGGAAATTCTTTCATCATCTTCTCCTTCTGCACATAATCGTTGATGCATCATATCATTAAATTTCGGTAAATACTCATGTCCAAATTCTGGATAAAAGAGTAATTCTTTTTCTGATTGTAATTGATTATAGACCGCAAATTGCGTTTTGGGGTGGCAGATTCGATCTTCTAGAGCCATACCCCACAAGACTTTGGCTTGAACCCGTGACACCAAGTATTGGATGTCAATGTAATCCAGGGCACTAAATACCGCTTCTTCCGTTTCATGTAACGGATCTCGAAAGCGGAAATAATAAGGGATTTCTTCATAGGCTGATTGTTCTGCTTGTAGTCCATAGGCTTCTCTAAAGTCACTGAGAAATGGATATTGGACAAAGCTGGCCTTTACCTGCGGACAAAGACTGGCACAAACCAAGGCTAATGCCCCTCCTTGGGAAACGCCATAACTATACATACGTTTACTGTCAACCTCAGGCATCGATTTCACAATCTGAGTAAGCTGATAAATGGCTTGGTAGACCCGCTTATAAAATAAATTCTCCGGACCTTCCTCCACTCCTCTGAGTAAATGTCCTTTGAGGGTTCCTCCCTTTGTCTGGCTAGAATCCTGAGAAGCGCCACCCTGTCCAGGAACATCCATAGCTACAACCATATAGCCCAAGGAAACCAGAGTCAATTTATCAGACCAGTCTCCGACATTGGTATGATAGCCGTGAAATTGAAAGATGACTGGATATTTCTCTATTGCTCCCTTGGGTTTCAAAATTTGACAGACAATCCTAGAATCGTCCACAGCTGAAAAAACAAGTTCAAAACAATCTGCAAGCGGACTTTTAAAAGAGACTGGTCTCAACTGATAGTCTAGACCTTTTTCATCAACCTCATTCAAAGCTCTTTCCCAGAATGCGTCAAAATCTTTTGGTTTTGATTGACTACCACCATAGTCACCCCAAAGTGTTAGAGCATCTTTCGTTCTCATCCTATACCTCCACCTGCAAACGTTTGAGAACCTCATTCCCAATAAACGCTGCACCTGCTAGTGTCGGATGGACACCATCTTCACCTGTCAAGTACTGTGCAGAGTGGAGAATGGCTTGTTCATTTAGTAGTCCATCTAAGGGAACTAGTTCCAAATCAAATTCCTGAACCAAGCGTCGCACAATCTGAATTTTAGGATCTAAATCAACTCGCCATTCCCGTCTATCCAAGGGATAAGGCAGGACAAAGGGCTCCATAACCAGGATTCGTTCTACTCCTGCCTTTTTCAAACTCGTCAGTAGTTTGCGATACTCCTGTTCAAACCTATCCTGCTCTGCATGACTTCCAAATGATTCTAGGCCAACAGTATGCCAAACGTCATTGATTCCCACCATGAGTAAGATGGCTGTCGGGTTGAGGTCAAGACATTCATAAATACGGGCATTCAAATCTGCAACCTTGTTTCCACCAATTCCCCTGTTATAGAAAGAAAAACGGGCTTGTGGATACCGAGCGGCTAATTGGCCTGCAACGTGATTAACATAACCATGTCCCAAGCTTCCTGCATCATTCTTATCTCGCCCCCACTCTGTAATTGAGTCTCCGAAAAAGACGATGGTATCATCCTTGTATAGCTTCATATTTATTCTCCATATTGGCTCACAAAATGGGCAGCTGCGCCAAGTAAGTTGGCATCATTTCGGTATTGGCAAGCTTCCAGTTTGAATGTCAAATCTGTAGCATCCGCCTCTAAAATAATCTGGTCTAGGCGCTTTCTGACTTCCTCTACCAATTCTTCCCGAACGGAAATGCCTCCACCAATTGCAACAAGTTCTGGATTTACAGTCATCAACACATTGTAAATTCCGATAGCTAGACTCTGATAGATGCCTTCCACTACCTGTCTGGCCTTTTCATGTCCTTGGTCAGCCAGAGAAAACAAATCTTTTCCTGAGAAAGATTCAGCTAAGCCTTCTGCCTGCGCAAAACGGTTTGCCACGTGAACAGGACTGACTAGGTGACTCAAGGTCATACCATCCTGGAGGATCATATAACCAAATTCCCCACCAAAGAGATTTTCCCCTTTTAGTAAGGAATTCCCCTGGGCAACAGCTCCACCTACTCCAGAACCAATGATGAAGAAGATAGATGATGCGCTATCCTTGGCTACTCCAAGATGCAATTCTGCCAAAGCTGCACAGTTGGCATCATTTTCAATCGAAACAGGTAGTCCAAATAAGTCACTCAACTCCTTTTGAATAGGAAAACGGTGTATATAGGGAATGGCACTCTTGCCATAAATGACTCCCTCTTCCGTATTGACAGAACCGGGACTGGAAAAAGCCACTCCTGTCAGCTGATTTGCTGAAAATCTTTCTTGTAATTTTTTTAATTCAATTTTCATATCTTCCCAACTATCTGGAGTTGGAAAAGAAGACTGATGGGAGAGTTGCCCTTGATTGTAGAGGGCAACTTTCACAGCAGTTCCTCCCATATCACAAACTAGTAAAGCCATATGTTCTCCTAATCTTGTCGAATCATCATTTCAATACTGAAGGTATCATAGCGATGGGTACTGATAGAATACTCAAAGGTTGTCCCGTTAGATAAAAAGCCAATTTGTTCCACTATACCAACAGGATCTCCTTGTTCTAATTCTAAATGTGTTACTTCAGAATCAGATGCTTTGCGAACTGTAATATTGCGGTGAGCACTTTGAATTTTCATCCCTAAGGTATCTTGAATATACTCATAGATAGATTCTTCTACATTTTTCAACCTTAAATCAGGTATGACTGAAACAGGCATAAAGGTATTTTCCATAACTAGTGGACTTCCATCTAATATCCGGACACGTTCAATGTCATAAACAAAACTACCAATTGGAATATTGAGCTTATTGGCTACTTTTTCTGACGCGGCAATTATTTCAAAATGCAAAACCTTACTGGTCACTGTACGAGTTGGGTAATATGCAGAAGTACCAATCATTTGACTGCCTACTACCATCTTCTCCATATCCTCTACTGATAAATCTTTGACAAACGTACCAGCCCCCCGACGTTTAATAATTAACCCTTCTGCAACAAGAATGTCCAAGGCTTTCTTAACCGTCATTTTACTAACTTCATAAACCTCACACAAATCCTTCTCAAAAGGAAGCTGGTCATTAGCTTTATAAATACCATCTAAAATTTTTCTTCTAACATCATTTGCAATCACATTATACTTTTCCATGATTGCCTCCTTCTAATCATTATCAGCTTAACAAACCAAGACAGCAGTTCATGTAATGGATTGATTGTCAAACAGAAAATACGAAAACGCTTTACTTTATTATATACCTACTCGTGACCGAATTCTTGTCTAGACCATTTTTAAATAAAATAATTTAGACGAAAAGTCGCCTAGCATCACTCTAGACCAGTACTCCACTTCACGGCCTAGATAATTTTCGTTCAATAATAGGCCGATCGTTTCCAAATCTCTCCCAAAGCGAAGTGTCTCAGACTGTTTTTCTTGTACTTTATAAGAAACATCTGCTTTTAATCCTCTTAATTTCAAGCGTTGATAGGTCGGATTCGGCTGGGCTAAAAGTTGAAAATGCCCAACTAAAGCCTCTGATTGATCTTGGCTCACAACCATCCATGCAACTCGGTTACTATCGCCTGTTTCTAGGCGGTAAAAATCTCCCTGCATCACCAACCCTTGATGGGATTTATACTCTTTAATTTGCTGCTTGATTTCTTCTTTTTCCTCTTCGGTCAACGCCAGAGGGTTTAATTCATAACCAAACATACCAAAGAAAGCTACATTCTTTCTCATATCGAGGGATGTGACACGAGCAACTTGATGGTTGGGAACTGCTGAAACATGACTGCCCATACTAGACAGTGGGTAAAGCATAGAAGTTCCGGTCTGAATAGCCAATCGTTCTATTGCGTCTGTATCATCGCTAGTCCAAATTTGCGGACTGTAATAGAGCATACCAGCATCAAATCGTGCTCCTCCACCCGCACAGGATTCAATCAAGATATGTGGATAATTCTTGCTTAGGCGATTATACAAATCATAGACACCCAGAATATAGCGATGAGCCAGCTCTCCCTGCTGGTCTGGCAAATAGTCAGAAGAATAGGCCTCTGATATATAGCGATTCATATCAAGTTTCAGATAATCAATCGGAACCTCCTGCAAGATGGCATCCATCTGCCTATAAACCTCATCAACCACTTTGGGATTCCCAAAATTGAGGACATATTGGTTTCGACCTTGTGAAATATTTTTCTGCGGATGTCCAATGATCCAATCAGGATGCTCACGATATATAGGAGTATCTTCTGAAACCATCTCTGGCTCAAACCATAAACCAAATTGAAGTCCCATTGCATGAATCTTTTGGCCAAGACTGGCTAAACCATTTGGTAATTTTTCGTGGCTTTCAACCCAGTTCCCCAAGGAACCCTTATCACTATTTCGATTGCCAAACCAACCATCATCTAGGACAAATAAATCTACTCCTAGTTCCCTTGCTGCCTCTGCAATATTAAGTATCTTTTTCTCATCAAAATCAAAATAGGTTGCCTCCCAGCTATTTAAGAGAACTGGACGAGGTTTATTTTTCCAAGAACTCCGAATAAGATGCTCTCTAAAAAGATGATGAAAGGCCTGACTCATACCTGTCAATCCATTTTCGCTAAAAACCATGACAGCTTCAGGACTAACAAACATTTCATTTGGTTTCAATTGCCACTGAAACTGAAAAGGATTGATGCCTAATTGGACTCGTAGTCGGTCATAATTATCCAATTCTATTTGGGCACGGAAATTTCCACTATAGATCAAACCAAAGCCATAGACCTGCCCCTGACTCTCTGTCGTTTGCGGTTGGCAAATAGCAAGGAAAGTATTGTGAACATGGCTACTAGCTCCACGCGTGGAGGAAACATGTTGAATTCCCCGATGAATTTTTTCACGTGATAGATGATTTTCACGCGCCCAAGCTCCATCTAGGTGAAGCCACTCATACTGTTCATTGGGGAGGTCTAGGTTCAGACTAGCCAGTTGTTTTACAGAATACTCCTGCTGACCACCATTTCGTAAAATAGCCTGACGTGTTATAATAGGCAAATCTCTGTAAATGGCATAGCGCAAGGTCAGATAAACATCCGAATAATCATCCTTCAGATAAACCTCCAAAACCTGAACCTGCTCTTCTTCCCCAAAAGTTCCTGGCAGGGGCTCAAGGGCTACCTTTCCATCAAAAATCTTATATCCTTGATAGCGAAAATGACTGATAGAGTCTCCGTCTGGATAGGTCATTTCAAGAGCTGGATAACGAAAATCTGTCGTTCCAAAAACGGGCATCTCTTGCTTGATATGTTCTAGGGAAGTCAATAATTTCCCAGCCACCAGATTATTTCCAGGCCGAATCTCTCGTTCTAAGAGCCAGTCGAACTGATCATAATCAGCAATTGAAGCGCCATAATAGAGATGTTCCAGTATTCCTGTATCTTCCATCACCCGAAAAACATAGGAAATGTGGTCATTTTTTAAATGAAAATATAAGTCTTGTTCATGAACCCGTATCATTCTTTTTTTCCTTTCTTAATTGACTGATTTTTGTAAGAACCAGACAATAGATACCCGGCATGAAAAACCAGACAAGGAGATGTTTTGTAAGGGCAAGATAGAATAGAAGAGTTAAAATGGTGCCTTGCACAGCTACATCATTGAGATTGCGAGAAATCAAGTGCAAACTCATTGCCAAACTCATTTTAAAATGAGGGCCAGCTACTCTATGGTAATAGGGAAGCCAAACCATCAATACTAGCCAAAACATACTTCCCACAAGAAAGCCTAGCAAGAGCTGGTCTGAATAGTTTTGAAGCAAACCAAACCAGCTGACTAGGGATAATAGAAAAGCGAAGGTCGTAAAGGAAGAAATGAGCATCTCTGAAACTTTGGATTCTTTAGGAAGATAATCCACTTCTTTTAAACTCACATAATAGGGCTGTGAACTTTCATATAGTGCCAAACAAGTTGCCAAGGCACCGTACCAACCGTAAACGAATCCTCTTCTCACCAAGCCCCACCAAAAATAGGTTGAGGCCTTAGCCAAGACATAGACTCCATTGATGGTTGCAATTAAACGAGATTGTTTCTCCATGAGTCCTCCTTTCTATCACATGATTGACTACTTAACAGAACCAGCCACCCCATTGTAAATGTATTTTTGGAGGGACAAGAATACAATTAAAATTGGCAAGATAACAATAATAACACCTGCTAGAATGACTGGCCAGTTAGTACCATATGGCCCTTTAAAGGCGAAGAGGGCTGTTGAAATCACCTTCAAATTCCGATCTGGCATATACAAGAACGGGCTATAGAAGTCATTATAGACACCTACACCACTGATAATCAACATGGTCACAATTGGGGCCTTTAAGTTTGGCAGAATAATTCTCCAGAAAATCCCAAAGTGACTTGCTCCATCAAGGTAGGCTGATTCATCCAATGAAATTGAAATTTCATCTAAATACTGCATAAAGACATAAACTGAGATCACATCAGTTCCCAAATTCAACAAGATAACAGCCCAAATAGTGTTAAACAAGCCAAGGGAATTAATGATTTGGAAGGTTGCTACTTGACTGGTAATCCCTGGAATCAACATAGCAATCATGAAAAGACCGAGAATCACTTTCTTCAATTTAAAATTAAAGCGACTCATTGCATAGGCAAACATGGACGCCAAGGTCAACTTCCCAATCATACTAGCCACAAAAATGATCAGCGTATTTTTAAAACCCAAAAGCATCTGTCCATTGACAAAGGCTGTTTTATAGTTTGAAAAATCCCAGGTTTTAGGAAGAGCGAGGACATTGCTGCTCAAAAATTCATTGTTTGATTTAAAGGAACCAATAAACACAACCAAGATGGGCAACAGTGCAACGACTGCTCCTAGAATGAGGACAAGGTATTGGAAGACCTTGCCAATTGTCAATTTCTCTTTTCTCATCGTTTATTTCCTTTCCTGCGTAGCATAGCGTTGCACCAAGGTCACTACTACGACAATGACCAAGAGAATAATGGCCATAGCAGAAGCCAAACCAACCTTGTTATACTTAAAGGCTGTATCGATTGTTTGAATCACGAAGGTTGTAGTGCCGTTTGAACCACCTGTCATAATGTATGGAATGTCAAATACACTCAGTGAGCCACTAACACCAAGAATAATATTCAAAAAGATGATATTTCGGATACTTGGAAAAATAATATAGATAAACTGGTCCCAACGATTGGCACCGTCAATTTCTGCCGCTTCATAAATCTCTGGATTGATGGATTGAATGGCACCAAGGAAAACAAGGAAATTAAAGCCTGTATAGCGCCAAACAGAGGTAAAGGCAAGAGAAATATTATTAATTTCTCGATTTCCCAACCAAAGTTGAATCTGATTCCCCAAGCCTAACATCTCAAGAACCGTATCCAAGGTTCCTCCGCCTTTGTAAAAATACAAAAAGATGAAACCAATCGCAACACCATTTAAAAGATAAGGGAAAAAGAGAATTCCCTTCCAAAAATTAGCGAATTTTACCTTGAAAGATAAGATTGTCGCAAACAAAAGTGCAATTCCCAACTGGAAGAAAGTTGCAATAAAGTAATACAAACTAGTCTTAAAAACCGTAAAATAAGCAGGTTTTGTTAAAATGGTCTTGTAATTGTCCAAACCGACAAAATCCGGATTGGGAGAGTACCCATTCCAATTGGTTAAACTATATTGAAACATTTTCACCAAGGGATAATAAGAAAATGTTAACAATAATAGCACAGGAATAATTGTAAACGTGAAAATCAATAGACGCTTTTCAGCCGCTTGACTCATTTTCATCTTAAGCATAAGATCCTCCTCAAATAACTAGTGGGCCAGTTAGAGAATTCCAACCAGCCCACCACTATTCTTAGTTGCCAGCAACTGCTTTAATGGCATCTGCCCAACGAGTGTTGAAATCCTTCATAATATCTTGGTAAGTCTCAGAAGAGTTCCCTACTGCAGCATCAATGATGCGTTGTTTTTCAAGGTCAGTTGTACCAATACCCAATTCAGATTGGTTATTAATATCGCTGAAGAGTGATTCTTTTCCTTCTGGTGCTGGATTTTCTTCAAACAATTCTACACCAGCTTCTTTACTTGCCTGCAATGCTTCTGGATAATCTGCACCTTTTACAGTTGGAAGTCCACCATTATCTTTGGCATAATCAGATTCGTTGACCATCCAGTCTACGAATTTACGAGCTGCTTCTTTGTGCTCTGAATGAACGCTAATACCATAGTTATAGTCTCCACCAACTGGCATATATTGTTTGCCATCAGATGCAGTCATTGGAAAGGCTTGGAAAGTAATGTTTGATGCATTATCTGGATTTGCTGATTGGATTTGTGGAACTGCCCAGCTACCCAAGACCATGACCGCAATCTTACCATTTGATAAATCAACTTTTGATTGTTCCCAGTCAGTTGTTGTTGGATCTGCTTCAATCAAACCTTCTTTGGCTACATCATACAAAAGCTTGTAAATTGTTCCCATTGTATCTTCTTGGTCAAATGGCGAAGTATCAGACGTCATTTTGTTAGTAAAATCTACATCCCCTGCAGCTCCAGCACGAGTAAAGTCCCAGTTTGATAGCGTCCAACCAGCTGCGTAGTTGGTATAAAGTGGAACTACATCATTGTTCTTTTCCTTGATGGTTTTCAAAGCTGCTAGAAAGCTTTCAGGAGTTTTAGGAAACTCTTTTATACCCGCGTCTTCAAATACCTTCATATTTACTACCATACCAGTAGCATTCATCTGACTCGGAATACCGTATGAAACTCCTTCAAATGAACGATCGTTCAAACCGAGATAGGTCTTTTCTAACTCCGCCTTGTCTCCCATCGGTTCAAAGAAGGTTGCGTAATCTTGCGGTTGAATATCACCTGGAATCATTAGAACATCGCCATACTCTTTGGAATTCATACGGGTCTTCATCTGACCAGCATAGTCCGTGATGGTTTGAACTTCTACAGTGATATCAGGATATTTCTCATTGAACTTAGCAATGTATTCATCCCATTTACCATTTCCCTCCCAGTCTGTCTTGTGGTTAATAAAGGTGATGGTTTCTTTTCCATCCTCACTTTGGCTACTTCCGCCTCCACTAGCACATCCCGCTAAAACAAGTGCAGCTGCTGCTGCGGTGACACCAAATTTAAACAATGCTTTTTTCATAGATTTCTCCTCCATTATTTTTTCTTTGCATTTGTTTACGCTTTCATTATAACACAAGGCTTTTTAAAAGTATATACTTTTATTTAAAAATATATACTTTTTATAAAATTTTTTAACTTTTTGTGAAAAATCTGTTATACTTTTATAGTAGAATTCTTATTTTGAAGGAGAAAAATATGGAACCCTTGTTTCTCACACCTGTAATGCACGAAAAAATTTGGGGTGGTCAACGTCTGAAAACCAACTACCACTACGATATTCCTAGTGAAAAGACTGGTGAGTGTTGGGCCATATCAGCCCATCCAAATGGTGTAACAACTGTCTCAAACGGTCAATATAAAGGAAGAGGCCTGGATGACCTCTATCAGAATGAAAAACATTTATTTGGCAATCCAACAGATGATGTCTTTCCATTATTAACCAAAATCCTTGATGCAGATGATTGGCTTAGCGTTCAAGTCCATCCCGATGATAGCTATGGCTTGGCTCACGAAGGCGAACTGGGCAAGACAGAATGTTGGTACATTTTAGAAGCCGAGGACGGGGCTGAAATCATTTATGGCCACAATGCCCAATCCAAAGAAGAACTCCGCCAACAAATCGAAGCTGGAGATTGGGACAAGCTGTTGACCCATGTACCCGTCAAAAAGGGTGATTTCTTCTTTGTACCAAGCGGCACCATGCACGCCATCGGTAAAGGTATCATGATACTAGAAACCCAACAATCTAGCGATACAACCTACCGTGTCTATGACTTTGATCGCCGTGATGATGCAGGCAACCTCCGTGAACTACACATTGAAAAATCGATTGATGTGCTGACAATTGGTCCAGTTGCCAATTCAACACCTGCCAAGCTTAAAATCGATCATCTTGACTCGACACTTCTGGTTGCCAATCCCTTCTTTACCGTATATAAATGGAATATCCAGCAAGAAATTAAAATGGAACAGACAGTTCCTTACCTGCTTGTCAGTGTCATCGAAGGGGAAGGTGCCATCCAAGTCGGTGAAACCAGCTACCCACTTCAAAAAGGAACCCACTTTATCTTACCAGCCGATGTAACAGACTGGTCCTTTACCGGACAACTAGAATTAATAGCCAGTCACGCAAACAAAAATCAATTATAAACTCATCTCACACTAGAGTACTGTCAACTGACGCATTGTGCTTCAACTAATTATTGACTCATGTCTTGCTAGATAATAAAACCAACCCTTGAATAACGAGGACTGGTTTTAATATAGAAAATTACTAAAAATGCTATATATTATCACTGGCAATTATTCGTCTATCTTCTCCGTAATTTTATAGATTATTTTCAAATTAGTTTATCAAAAATTCTTTTGATATATAGAAGCCATTGAATTCCACAGTGTTTTCTATTAACACATAAAATTTCTAAAAGCTCCTTACTTTGATTGTGTAATAATCATGAAGACGCTTTTTTTATGCGAAAAAGGTACATAGCCTGTTGAATTCTTTTTCAATTAAATTCAAAGCTGCTTGAGGACTGTATAAAGTATTACAGCTCATTATTGTAGCAGATAATTTCTAAACAATGTCCTTGTGATTTGAGGATGTTGTTTTTTTGTCCTTAGGGCGAATGTGCCGTCTGCAAGACCCTCGGAGAGCGTTTGTAGTTTTGATGGACCACAGGGCTGTCAAAACTACAAAAACGTTATTTTTTGGCAAAAAGTAACAAAATGCTATCTTGAATCGAAGCCAATTGTTTATCTTACAGCTCAAAAATATCGAACTTAGGCCAGCGGGGAATAGCAAAGCACCCCGCTGTTGCCCGTCATTCGGGCAATCGAGCATAAATTTTCAGTTTCATAATAATTAAAATGGAGTTCTACTTTGTCCATTTATTGGTCAAACATGGACTGTATAAATTTAGACCCTTTTTCGATTATTAATAGACTTCATACATATCCGATTTTTATTCAAAGATGGATTACTTTAACCATCCATCTTAGTATCTATAAAATAATGGATAACTAAGTATTTCATAAAATCGCTATTCATATGTCTATGCATTACCGATATCGACGGAAAAGCTTGTTAATGAAGAAATAGTAAATTTTGAAACATTAATTGCAGAAGATATTGTTATTGAACAGTAAAAAAATAGAAAAAAGTGGAGACTTCTTAAATTTTAGTTTCCACTTTCATTTATTAATTATCAATACAGTACAATTTTCAGAAATCCATAGCAAAGGATGTAATGATATTGAAGTGATTGAAAGGATATTACACGGAGTCGTTGAAACAGCATCTTCAATACTTCGCTAGAGAAAACATAAAACAACTGAAATATCGATACGACTAGTACATGCTAAATCTGAAAATCGATTACCACTGGAATTTACATTTAGCATTTAGACAACAAGCTCATCTATGATGATCTATACCGAGGTAATCAATCGCTTTAAAGAACATTACACAGGTGGGGGAATTCAAGGGTTTAAGATTCAACTTAATAAAAATATTGTTGTGTCTGCTTAGAAAGGATTTGATATGATTGACCGTTTATACTTACCATTTCAGTCAGCAAGAGAGTACCAGGATGCAAAAATGGATAGGATTTTTCCTATCTGAGCATACATCAGCACTCACTGACGATGCAGACAAAGTAACGTATATGTCTGATTTATCACTAGAGAAGAAATTATTACTCCTAAGTCAGGTGTATGCAGGACAGCTGACAGCGCGCATTGATGTAATTGATAAAAACAAACGTGTTTTCTACACTGGAACAATACCAAGTCTGAATAAGGATTTTATTTTGATAAAAACTCAAACCGGTCACATCAATCTAAAATTGAAAGATATTATAAGTATTGAACTTGTTGAGGAGGTGCTCTATGAATCAGCTTGAGTTTCAGCGTAATCACCTACAAATGGACTATTATAGCGAGAGCTACCAAGATTTTGAACGTGACTTCTATCGCTACTCCAGTATGAATATTCCATTGACCTTCCTGACCGATGATATCCTTAAAACAATGCAACTTCTCGTAAGAATTACTTTGTCCTAAATAAGGAAAAGGCTAGAGATAATCGCGTTCACTTCTTCATTTTTGAGGTAAGTACCATAGATGAAAATCCGCTAATCTACCGCTATTCTTACAAGAAAACAACAATATACTTAACACAAAAATAGGAGCTCATAAAAATGCTCCTATTTTCTTATAACATGAATTTTAGTTATTTTAAAGTACTCAGAAACTTCTCCTAGAATAGTTCTAGCTATCCTTCAGCACAAGAACTAGCTGTAAGAGTTAATACTCTATCTAAGCTCTCAATATTTTCACGACCAACAGTTCGTAACCATTCTCGTGCTGCTTCTTCCCCTTGCTCAATATAAACTGGCACAAATCCAGCCCATGTTGCACGACCACAGAGAACACCGTTAAATTTAGCACCTGCTTCATGTGCAAACACCAGAGTATCTTGGAAAAGCTTAGCAGAAACACCTGCACTTAGATAAATGTATGGCAAATGAGTTGATGCTTCTTGTTGACGGAAATATTCAGCTGCTTCTTCTTTTGTATAGACGACTTCCCCTGTTCCAAAGCCTTCTACAAAATTCATGTTCACAGGTACTTCTACCTTGAGAACATCCACTCCAAATCTTTCATCCGAAAATACTTTCATAGCCTCATTTACTTTTCGAGGTTTAACTTTAGCAAACTCAACACTAGTATTGTCCTCAATCGTTTCATCATAGCTCAAAATTTCCAAGAAGAATGGCAAACCTTCTGCCTGACATTCTGAACCCAAACGTTCAATATAGGCATGTTTTTGAAGGTTGACATATTGGTCTCCATCAACATCATAATAGAGTAAGAACTTGATAGCATCTGCTCCCTCTTCTTTTAGTCGTTTTACAGACCATTCTACTAAGCAATCTGGCAAACGACTGGTAGAGTTGGTGTCATAGCCAGTTTTTTCATAGGCCAAAAGTAAGCCACATTGTTCATCACGGGCGTGTGACGCTGGTAAGCCAAATTCAGGATCTAAAAGAATAGAAGAAGAAAACTGTGTTAATTCTTCAGATACTAGAGTTTTCAACTTTTCCATTTGCTCTACAGTTGGAGTTTCTGTCTGATGTTTTGCCATCATTTTTTTCAAGGCGCCACGTTGGTCAAAAGCAAGAGCTGATATAATGCCATTCTTTGTCATTAACTTAGATAGATTTTTTACCATTTTTATTCCTTTCTAAATAAAGAAATCTCCTGACATCTACTCTATACGTCAGGAGATAAAGTTGATTACACTAAGTGTTTCTTCAATAGCTCAACAATTTCCTCTACACTATTTGCATTTGTAAAAGATGTTTTGAACTCTGTCTTCATGAGTAAACGAGCAATCTTTGATAAAAATTTTAAGTGAGTGGTACCTGATTCCGTTTCCGGAATAAATAGTGCAATAACTGAAGTGATAGGTTGACCATCCATTGACTGCCATTCAACACCATTAGCTAATTTCAATACAGCTACGCCAGGTTTTGTGATTGCAGAAGATTTAGCATGTGGAATGGCAAAACCATCCATCATTCCGGTAGTACCTTCATCTTCCCTTGCAAGAAGTGCTTCTTTAACTAAGACAATGTCTGTTGCATATCCATGTTCAAAAACCAATTGTGATAAACAATCGAACACACTCTCCTTTGATGAAGCAGACACATCAACTAGTACTAATTTCTTATCTATCATTAATGTACCTCTTATTCCTTTTCAATTTTAGTTTTTTGAATATATCCTAGAAGTAATCCTGAAATAATAGCTCCAATTGCAATTGCTAACACCCAAAGTCCAGCATTTGTTACTACAGGTAAGACTAAGAATCCACCATGTGGAGCAGGTACTTTTACACCCCAAAGATAAGTTAACACTGCACCAATTGATGACCCAAGCATCAACGTCGGTAGATTACGGAGTGGATCTTTTGCAGCGAATGGGATAGCCCCCTCAGTGATATGTGTAGAACCTAAGATTAAATTTGCAAGACCTGCATTGCAATCTTCATCAGAGTAATATTTACGGAATACTGTTGTAGCAACAAAAGTAGTCAATGGTGGGACAATACATGCTGCAGAAACACCTGCCATAAAGCTAGTATTTCCTTGTGCTAAAAGGGCTGTACCTGTTACATACGCTGCTTTATTTACTGGACCACCCATATCAAAAGCAGACATGCAACCAATAATAATTCCAAGAATTATAGGATTGGCATTTTCAAATCCTGCAAGCCAAGCCATCATAGATTCATTTACCCATGTCATTGGAGAGTTCACTGCCACCATAAATAATCCTGTAACAAAAACACCGAACAATGGATATAGGAAAATAGCTTTCAAACCATCTAATGATTTTGGTAATCCCTTAAATAGTTTCATTAGAGCCAAAACAATATAACCAGCAGCGAAACCACCAACGATACCACCTAAGAATCCCGATCCTCCATTTGCGGCCATCAAACCAGCGACAAGACCTGATACAAATCCAGGACGCTTAGCAATAGATTCGGCAATATAGGCTGATAAAACAGGAACCATCATGCCCATTGCTACACCACCAATGTCATTTTTCAACATAGCAGCAAAAGGATTATATTGTTCACTATTTGGGTCAAATGAAAAAATACCAAATAGGAATGAAATGGCAATCAAAACTCCTCCTGCAACTACAAATGGAAGCATGTGAGATACACCGTTCATTAGATGTTTATAGATTTGACGTCCAAAACTCTCATTTCCTGCTGATGGAGTTTCTTGCTTAATAGCTTCACCTGTTTTCACAACACCTTTACCAGATAAAGCATCATCAATCAATTTAGAAGCATTTTTAATACCTTCACCAACTGAAGTCTCAATGACACGTTTCCCTGCAAAGCGTTCTGCGTTTACATCCTTGTCAGCTGCAATAATAACCGCATCTGCTGCTGCAATTTCTTCAGCTGTCAATTCGTTCTCAATACCAATTTGACCATGAGTTTCTACCTTGATAGAAACGTTACGCTCTTTAGCCGCTTGCTCAAGTGCTTCTTGAGCCATGAATGTATGTGCAATACCAGTTGGACAACCAGTAGCTGCAATCAATTTATAAGTAGCCATCTACTTTACCTCCATTTTTTAGCGATATTTGTTTACTTAATTCATCGACATCTGAAAAATCCGTTAGTCCACTTCTAAATGCTGTCGAAGAGCCTGCAGCAACTGCTTTGATTAAGGATTCCTCAGTTGATAGACCCAATATTTTTGAACCTAAAAAAGTACCAAGAGTAGTATCTCCCGCACAAGCAGTATTTACCACTTCTCCTTTCGGTGCGTTGCAAGTAAATACTTCACCACTGTCCGTTAACATAACTGCCCCCTTACCACCTAAAGAAATCAGTACATTTCTTGCACCTAAGTTTTGAAGTGATTTCCCATATACTAAAATCTCATCTTCTGATATATCATGCACTCCAAACCATTGTGCAATCTCTTCATCATTTGGCTTAATCAGATATGGCTTATACTTTAGGCAAGTGAGAATAACTGGATCACTAATATCTAAAATTAAAGATACGTTTTTTTCATTTGTTATCTCAGCTATCTTAACTAAATAACTGGAATCAATTCCTCTAGGAAAACTTCCTGAAATAACTAAATAATCATTTGAACCTAGCAATCGAATTTTTTCTAATAGAGCATCTTGAGCAGAAGGGGAAATTTCTGGACCTTTATTTACCAATTTATATTCCTCTGATGTTTCTAGAACCTGTGTAAACACATTAATTCTAGTTATTCCATCTACGTCAATAAACTCTTCGGTAATCCCTTTAGCAAGTAACTCATCCTTGATGTACTGTCCCGTAAAACCTGCACTGAACCCCAAAGCTGTATTTGGAATATCTAGCATCTTTAGTATAAACGAGACATTAACACCTTTTCCATTTGGTTGCAGTTCATCGTATAAAGTTCGATTAACGATGTTATTTTTTAGTTGACTTGTTTTGATAAACATATCGATAGCCGGGTTCATTGTTAAAGTATAGATACCCACACCTTGTTCTCCTTTCATACTTTTTTTGTTATAATAATAATAACATTTTTAAAATGTAACTGTTTTCTAATATTCTAATGATTTTGTAACAATTTACTTTACAGGCCATCCGAAAATTCAATAAAGGCAAACTGAAAATCATAGATATTAATGAGCAAAAAATATCAGTTTTAAGAAAGCAACTTCATCTAATTTTGTGTGTTGTAGTTTCTTTAATGATGATTACATGTTAAGATGCTCTTCCCTTTTTGAGATTAAAAAAATTCATAAAGCATAAGGAATAATAATGGCGATCAATAAACATTTGACTGAAACTGAAAAACACACCTGGACACATCTTAATAACAAATTTAAAGAGATCTCTACTCTTAGCATTTCGGAAGCTAGTGAATTATTAAATGTTTCAACTGCTACTATTACCAGAACACTACAAAAAAAAGGTTATACTGGATTTTCTGATTTTAAGCACGATGTAAAAGATAGAAAACAGGATAGCTTAACCATACTCAAAGATAAAAAAATTACAGACGAAATCAAAGTTTCCGTATTAAAGAGTTATCAAGAAGTTACAAAAACTCTTAATGAACTTGACCTAGAAACATTAGAAATGGCAATCTCAAAACTACAAATTGCAAAGAAAATTACTATTTTTGCCAGAGGATTTTCTGAATTACTTGCTACTGAGATGCAAACAAAATTTCTCTTACTGGGGTATTATACAGAACTTCATACAGACCCAAACATTATCCGTACTGTAAGTGCCAGATTGGATACAAATGATTGTGTGGTATTTGTATCCTTAAATGGAGAAACGATTGAATTACAAGATGCTGCAAAAATTTGTCAAAAGAACGATACCACTACTATACTCCTGAGTGCTAACCCCTCAGGTAGCCTATCAAATTATACTCAGATAAAGCTTTTTGGATTTAAAACAGAGTTAACATACTTCCCAGATGTAGAAGTACATTCACGCCTTCCACTTTACATTATTGGGCGTTTATTATTAGATACTTTAGCTGCAAATCAAAAATAGACCTCTACTATTACAATACAAAACATTAAAACTCCCAATATTGGAATCAGTATATGAAAAAATGAC
Source organism: Streptococcus suis (assembly GCF_046032515.1). Classification (GTDB taxonomy): domain Bacteria; phylum Bacillota; class Bacilli; order Lactobacillales; family Streptococcaceae; genus Streptococcus; species Streptococcus suis_AL. Next base: position 28,851 of record NZ_JARQPJ010000012.1, read on the forward strand.
CTGACTAACAATCAGGTCATTTTCATATAAATTTTTTATAGGCTTTTACGAGCAGAGCAACACACTCCACGTAATTCGTAGTTGGTAAACAATTAGAATATTTTAAAATAGAATGTTTTCTAATGGATATTTTTTTGAAAGCAACAATAGCATTTCAAACAATTTATAGTAAATAATATTATTACCATCGTAATCATCTAACTAATTTGTAATTGTTATAGAAATTAAGTTTTTAGATATCTAAAAAATATTATATATACTGCAATCACTTGAAAACAGTGGAAACAATTATATTATTGTCTTCATTGAATGAGGAAAAATATAATTTATTTTTCAGTAATCTGCAAAAAATTCCTCAAATTCACCTTCGTTGAGTTCCTTTTGTGGCATAATGACTGTTGAATAAAAAAGGTAGAATTATGTCAACAAAAAATAAAACTAATAATTTTGTAACGCTTCAAGAAATCGAGAAAAGTTTTTCCGCTTTTCCAGGATTCGTTGGAATAGATGCAATTTCACTGCAATTTACATCCGATATCTATATTTTGAATAATTTCAACAGTAACATATTAAAATTGAATTGGCGTAATACAACTTTGTATATCAACTATCATCAATCTGGAAATATAAAGAGACTAACTTTAAAATCAAATGAATTTGGAAAAATTACAATCGATAAGGAGGATTCAAATTCAAGTCAAGGTTTGGTTACAATCGATTTGATTACTGAACATATAAATATCCGTACATCATCTATTCTCGAAATTCAAAATAGAATTCTAGAATTAATTTTTGAAATTTCCAAAAATATTGAAATAAATATAGAAACCCCATCAGGAAAAAACATCGTTATCAAGGAAATCGAAATTGCTTTTACATTCGCAAGTTTGAATCGTATACATTTACAAACAAGATTGCTTTTATTTCGTTGCTTCATTAATGATCCACAACCAAATTTAAAACGTTACGATATAAAATGTGATAGCGAGGATTATCACATTATCGAATCTTGCGTTGGAAAATTTCAAAAATATGTGTTATATGATAAAACCGCAAAATTAATTAACGATGGCTATTTAAAAGATTTTAAAAATTTCACTTTCAGAATATATAGGTTAGAAATAACATTAAAGAAAAGTAAAGTTACCAACGCACTTAACACAAATATTCTAGCTGACCTGCATGACGAAAATATTATTAACTTTTTAAAACAGGAAGGGCGAAAAGCTTTCAACAATTATATCAATTTAATTAACGAATCTATTAAACAAACAGATGAGGAATTAGAATTTTTTTATCACAAAAATCAATCATATGATTATATAGATAAATACTTAATTAATCTGATAAATAATGTCACAAAGCATATAACAGTTAATACATTAGATGAAGAAATATTCATCTATTTGAAATTATCATTCTTAGATAATCTCAAAAATAAAGCACGAACAATTAGATTGTTTCTAAAAAAAAGTATGGAGCAAAATGATATCAAAGAATATTATTTATCCGAAATGATCTCATGGCAAACGTTGCTATTGTTAAACTATTTTTGGAAATTTCTATGTTATATTAGTAATACAAAAAAATCATTATCAGTACCTATCCAAAAAACAAATGGGTTAGTATATGTTCTACAAATAAAAAGGTATACCATACTTACCTTGGTAATGTTTTGGTTTGGTTACGTTGTTAAATTGTTCCATTTGCTTTTCCTCCTACGATATCCATCGCATCCTCAACGCTCCTAGCCACACCGGCTAAGGCGCCGAACTTTTGCATTCGATCGATAAATTTCTCTTGCTCTGGTCGTACACGACCCTTTTCGTTTTTTACTTCGATGAAAAATATTTGTCCGTCTTGTCTAAATCCAAATAAGTCACTAAAACCTTTTGGCAGACCTGTGTCAAAGTATCGTCCATCAGACGTACGGACTTTGCCAACGTTGGCACGGAAGACCAGACAACCAGCCTCCGTCAAACCAACTCGAATATCATTTTGTATTTTATGTTCTTTTTCCATATATTTCCTACTAAAGGTTACACATCTCGAAAAAAGATAGATAACCTCCAAAAAACCAGTCATATCAAGGGTTTAGCCCTTGTTCCACCCCTAAAAGTTACCCGTTACCCCCTATTTTCTATTTATATATATTTTATATATTTATAATTTAATAAATAATAAGAGAAGATAGGTAACCGGTAACTTTTTTATCAAAAACTCAGTAATATCAAGGGTTTGACTAGGTTACCTATCTATAAAAGTTCGGTAACCTAATCAGTAACCAGTAACTTTTTATCAAGACAAACTGCAGTCGTGTTAGGGTCGTTATCGTTATCCCAATAAAAACCTGTATATCTGCGAGGAACATCCAGCGATGGTTTGAATCTCCTTGTCGGTTTTGCTCTTTTCTTCTCCCATTCTGCAGGGAGTAATTTTATGAGCTGACGTTCAAACTTTCCTTTAGCCACTTTTGTAATCCCTTCTTCTTTGCACCACTCCTGATACAACCACCACAAGAAACGGACCGGCAGGCGTTCGGATTGAAATGTTCCGAACCATTCGTCAATAAACGCTTTAACTGTATCGTTGCTAGATTTAAATTCTTCCAAGACATCCAGCGTTGCCTGTGGCTCGCTGAATCGTGTGAAGTTTAACTCAAGGGCTTTTTTCAACACATACTGTTTCACATCATCCCTATTGATGTACTCATCCTTAATCTGCCAATTATCTTCCTTGGCTGAAAATGTCTTCCGAAAGGGGATGATAAGAAAACGCCGATAGGTTCCGTTGGTTTTATTCTTAAACCTCGGCAATTCGTTGGTTGATTGAATGACGGTTTTTTTGAACACGGTCGAGTAAGGTTGCTTATTCTTCTCCTCGACTAATACTGGCTCACCAGTCACGACGCTGTTAAAATTCGACGATTCATCAATGTAAACACCAGCCTGCACATCGTCCCCGATGATAACAGTTTTACCTTCAATCATTGACAAGGCGAAACGTTCCGAAAACTGATTCAGTTTCAAGGTTGCTACATTACGGATACCGACAATATTTGTAATCAATTGTTGGACCGTACCCTTACCGTCATTTCCTTCACCGACAAACCAGATAGACTTCCTGTACGAGTAGTTCCCATTTAGGCTGGCTGAAATAACCTGCCATAAGAGATGAACCAAGTCTTCGTCACCGCTCATCAAATCCAGTAACCAACTATCTACATCCCAACCGTCAATGTTTGGTGATGCCGCAAACGGATCATACTCTGTCTCAATGGTTGAAAATGCCACGAACCGATGGGTAAAACCCGACATCTTCTTCAACTGTTTGTCAAAAATACCGTTTTTCACCAGAATGAAACGTTTCGGATCCTGGTAATCCCCGATAGAAAAATCGCATGAGAATCCATCATATAGATATTTCCGTTTGGTTGCTGCTAACATGAATAGTACGTTCTTGGACCGTGTCTCGGTAAAAGTAGGTTCTAACAATCTGATAACCTTGTAAGCAAAAGATGGGTCTTTATGATAATAACCAGCGTCAGGATCATAAACCGCCACCCTGTCGTTCGGTAGGTTGATGACATATAGGATTTGTTCCAAACCTTCCGCAACAGCTAACTCTGTCAAGCGTTTCGGTGGCTCTTTTATTTCTTCCATGGTTCCATACTGCGTTTCTTTCCACTTAGCCTTTTCCAGCCAGTCGTTTCTGTAATCACGACAGGCCAGACGAATCTCACGCCAGTCGGTCGGTTTTTCGTAGACAGCTGGATGTGGAACGACGTTTTCGTACTCTGCTTTAATCTTCGCTATATCCAATACCACTTCGCCTATCAAGCTCCTTTCTTAACATACTTTCAAATGTCCTATCTACCTCCTGCTGAGATAGAGGACTTGGCGTGTAATGATTAGCTATTTTTGCTAACATATAAGCTGCCTCCTCATCAACACCACGGATCAATAACCCGCCAATCAAACTAGCTAGATTATTGTTTCTTCCACCTTCATCACCCAAACCGAAAACAATTTGTTCAAATAGCTTAGCTGTTTTACTGCTGTATTCTGGGTTGTATTTAGTTATAAAATTGATTTTGCTTGGTTTCTTCTCTGCTTGTAAGATGTCCAACAGCTCCATCGGAGCCTCTGCCATCTCTTCGACAGACTGATCCCAGACATATTTTCCCTTGGGATTGTTGCTAGGTGCTACCAAGACATAATTGTTCGGGTGGGCTTTGATATCAATTCCTGGACGAACCTTAATATCTTGACTAATTTGAACACCTTTAGGTTTCTTGAGAAATATATGCCTGCCACCACTCGGCGTTGTCGCCTGTAGAGTGGCAGGGATATATTGTTTCAATTCCCATTCTTCAAAACTGGAATAGCCATCCACATCATCTCGAACATCAATATCAATAACAAAGAAATCCGTTGTTTTTACAGCTATGTTGGCATCTGGGTTATCACGCCACAGACGCTTGATTTCTAATTCTGAAAAAGTCTTATCCTTGTACGCTGTTATGGCCCGTTTGCTCTTCTTATCAATCGGAATGACAGAAAAACCAAGGCGAGCATAGTGCAAGGCGTATTCTACCATTCCTGCCATAGTCTTAGAATGGCAAATCTAAGTCATCCACAACAGGCTGACTAGCTTGGACAGCAACTGGTGGCAATTCTGATTGCTCGTATTTCTTGATATTCAGGTTGTCATAGGTCTTACCGTTGTATTCAGACTGCTCATTCTTAACCGTGACTTTCAAGTTCTTACCCTTGATAAGGTTCAAAAACTGCTCCACGGTCTGAATTTCAATGTTTTCAGGCAATTTTACCGCCTTAGCATAACGCTGAAGAGCAAATTCAGGGTATTGCAAGGTTTCTTTGTTGATCCAAATCTTGTCAAAGATAAGATTGTTGCGGAACTTCTGCTGGAAGTCCTCACGGATTTTCAAGCGAATATCCAAGAAGTCGGTGCCACCTTTACTTGCAGATTGCTCCACATGTGAAATAAATACTTCGTAAGTTCCGTCTTCGATAGATGAAAATTGTTCTGCTGCTTCATAATTTACTGTAAAAAGTCCCATTCTTAATTCCTCCAAAGGTTTAATTCTTTTTGTTTGTGCCACAGCCAGCCTGGGGCGTAACCGTGGATAATTCTAAATGCTTTTAATTCTGCGAGAGACTCACATCTCTCGTATTTCTTACCATATCGTTTGACACGCTTGTAGACCAAAGCCTCTTCCCGTGTCACTTCTATCATCTCACCGCGGATAGAGACAAACTCCATCCCCTGGTTGATTAAAGTTAACGTTTCATTTGTTGCCTCCTGTTCAATATCCTTGATAATTTTCAATGGTTCATCACAGTAAGGACATTTTCCATCGACAATCTTATCCCTATAAAATGTCGCAAAGCAATTCTCGCAAGTCTTAGGCGCCTCTTCCTTCTCTTTACTGGATGATTTTGTTTTATCAACGCCTTCCAAGGTCCAGTAGCGGTCATCGTTTGGCAGACCGTGCCGAATGTGATTTCCGACATGATCTATCAGTATGGCACGTTTGCCATCTCTGGGATTCAAGGCGCGCATTGCAAACTGCAAATACAAACTTAACGATGCCGTCGGTCGTAGCATGATGCAGACGTCAACACCTGGCAAGTCAATCCCTTCAGTAAATAAATTGACGTTCACCATGATAGTCACTTCTCCGTCACGAAAGGCACGCATTGCCCGCTCTCGTTCGACTTTCGGAGTTTTTCCAGACACTACGGCTGATTGGTACCCTGCTTCAAAAAATCGCTTAGAAACCCTCTCAGCGTATTCTACGCTATGGCAATATACGATAGCTTGTTTTCCCTTTGCCAAACGTTCGTAATGGCTCAAGTAATCGCCGTGCTGTTGCTTGAAATCAAAACTATCATCAATCGACTGGTTCGTGTACTCGCCCTGCCGTTTCCTTAGCTTTGCCTGATCAAGCAGATTGATAGAATAATAGTCAAACTCTGAAATATTGCCATGTTCCTGCAACCACAGGATAGATTTACCGACAACCAAATCATCCGCCATATCGTCAAAACCAGAACCATCCAAGCGTATCGGAGTTCCTGTAAAAAACAACTGTACCGCCTGGTGATAATATTTTAAAATCTGTTGGTATTGACTAGCCTTGATATGATGCGCTTCATCCACCAAGATGAGTGTCGGCAAAGGTAATTTTCCTAACTTCCTGACAATACTACCAACTGTACCGATATAGACCAATCCCATGTCGACACCAGCGCGGCTGAATGTCTCAAAAACTTGTTCGTTGATTTCCTTGCGATGACTGAAAAACAGTACCGTCTTTTGCTTATCTGTCGCATTCTTGGCGATGTGAGCCATACAAACTGTTTTTCCGGACCGTGGGGGTGACTGCACCATGATTTTACGGTGGCCTGCAAGCATGGATTTCTTGATATCCAAAATCAGTTCAACTTGGTAGTTCCGTAGTGAAAAGCTCATCTACTTTGCACCCCTTACGGTCATCCAGACGATTTTTTGCGTAGACACTTGCCGACGGTTGTAAAATAAAACCTCTCACTTCCTCGCCGTCTTCAGTGGTCTTTTTGACCAATCTAGCCACCACATCGGTCAAGCCTAAGAAGTTATTCAAAATCTTAGAACGAATATCAGGCATGGCCCTGTTGTAAATCATGCCATTTTCATCCGTCCACTGATCCGAAGTCTCCCAAGCTGTGAACACAATACGTTTTTTCAGCTGCAATAAGGCCCGCAAACTATCCAAAATAGTGAAATCTACCCGTTGGTAGTCCGCTTGAGAAGGCACCCTGTGGTTCTTGCCCTCGCGACCTAAATTCGCCAAGCAAGCCCGAAAGAGTTCTGATACATTGTCGACGACGATGGTGTCGAATGGTTCAGCCGCTCCTTTTAGTAATTCTTTGACAACATTCAACCATTCGTCCCAGATTTTATGCGAGTCTACTTTCGCAATAGAAATATTCTCGCACCCGTTTAGAACCTTGGATGACTTGTCAATATCAATCACCAAGGTCTTACCTGGGATGTATTTCAATGCCGAAGTCTTCCCAAACCCTGGGTTCCCATAGATGAGATAACAGGAATCATTTAACATTATATCTGTCGCTTTTGTAATTTTCATTTCACTACCACACTGCGCCCTTCTGTCAGTTCAGCTCCGAAAACAACTTGACCATTCTTGATGGCTTTCTTGATTTCCGTTTTATTCGGTTCAACTTTCACTTTCAAAAATTCATCTGCTAATTTCGATGGGTCAAAAATAGTGACACTTTCCGTTTTTCGGAGTGATAATTTAAATAATCCAGTATCAACCTTCTGTTGATTAGTTAACATCATCGCTTCTTTTACACGTTCCTTAAAACGTTCCGCCCTTGCTTCAGCTTCTTTTTGTTTTTTGGCGAACGCGTCTTTTTCAGCCTTAAACCGTTCTGCATCGGCTTCGGCATTACGTTGCATCTTGATAAACCATTCGCAAGATTGCGCAAAATTTTCTTCAAAGTCAATACTTTCAAGCGTGTCATTAAACGTTTCATCGTCCAATTCCATAGCTTGAAGCTGGGCATAAATCCCTTCTAATTCGTACAAAAACGCCATATTACAAGTCCTCCATAAAATGATTTTCCAAAAATTTAACGTATGCAGCGATATACTCCAACTGGTCATGGTCGTAACCTTGCTTGTGGGTAATCAAGCAGGCAACATAGTGATCATGCATAGCCATAAAATCCTTGATGCCGATTGCTGCATCACTTTCCATTAGTTCAATTAAATCTTGTCTTGTCATAATCTAGCCAAATCATTCAGCAACATCCGTATCTCACGAGCGTTCAAGCGGATCTGGTTGCTATCAATCTCTCTACGATTTGCTTCTCGCAGGACTTCAATCTGCTCTTCCAGAATCTCTTTCTGATACTCACGGAATGCTTTTAACCATTCATCTTTCTCAAAAAAATCTGTATAGTCAATACCACCATTATCTAAACGAACTGCCCGACGATTTTTCACATCTTTAGAAATCGAAGCCTTGACAGTATTCTCTTTAATCTTCAATACCTCTGACACTTCCTTAGAAGATGCGTTCGGATGTTCGCGATAGTATTCCCTAATCCTTTCAATACTAGTCATAAGCCCTCCACTTTCCGATAACTCTCGGCTCTTCATCTGATATACAGAATGGACAAAATATCATTGGTTCTTCTGAGCGCGATTCCCATTGTTCAAGACAATCGTCACACACGTATTCTCTGTCGTAAATTGTCATACTAGCCCTGCCTGGATCTTCACGATTTTCAATTCCACAGCAAGTTCGTACGGTGACATAGCTTGATAAAACTGTCGTGTTTTACCTGTGAAATAGACAATCTGATCAATTTGATTTTCCCGTCCAATCCCATTGCTAATGTGCATGTCTGCCCCACTTTCTAGCTGCACGAACTGGTGCATCATCAGCAAATTTGATTGGTTCCCAGCTTGCTAGCGACTGTTTAATTTGATTCTTCCAGGCTAAGCGATCAGCTTCAACTGCCCGCTCACAAGCCATAGCGATTTTGTAGTCGAGCAAAAGCTCCTGATCACGCTTCTTCCGCTCCTTCTCCGCTTTCCACTGTTCCACAACTGCCGCCGTCAAAATCGGCACAGCGAAGATTCCTAATGTAAATATCGCTTCTGTCATATCGACTTCCAATTCACACGCATCCACTCAACCACCGCATCTCGTGGAAATCGTGGGTGCGACCCTTTCTTTTCAATTCTTGGAAAATCCTTCAAGTGTGACACCCTCTGGAATTCCGTCTCATTTGCAATCCCTAGCAACTTCTTGCACTGCTTGCTGTTGAGTAGCAAAGGCATTGCAAGTTCTAAGTTAAACACCTCAAATACCTCTACCAGCCTAACTTTTAGTTGACTGATAAAACGTGATATGAGGCTTTCAGCAATGTCATCCATCTTGTCAAACCTCGCTTTCGTGTGTTATAATTTAATTGTAATTTTTAGTAAGCCACTGTTCCCGCAGTGGTTTTTTATTAGCTTTTTGCTAATTCATCCAGACTCACATCAAGAGCCTTAGCGATTTTAACAACATTACTAAACATCATATCCTTCTTCTTCCCAGATTTTAGTTCTGCCAACATCGTATAATTGATACCTGCTTTCTTTGCTAAAGCGTAGATAGTAATTCCTCGAATATTAGCGAGTTCTTCAATTTTCTCCCACATCTTCAAAACCACTATATATAGTGCTATATCCGTCTTTAGACTGATATTATTTCTATATATTTTTGTTATTATCAACTTATGACAATCAGGTAAGCAAATTCAACTTTAACTACCAAATCTAGTGATTTTCTCCTGTGCGTCAAATATTATGGAAAGGAGAAGAAGTATGAGCAAGTTAAGTCCAAAACCAAATAATCAAAAAAGCTTAAGACTTGGGCAGATTTGGATAATCAATTAAAATTTGCTTTTGACGAACGATTATCAAGTCCGATAACATCTATAAATCCAAAACTCTATGCGATGCCTGTTGAAGAAATAATTCAAGAATTAGAGAAGAGTGGATATACTGTCATTGAGCATGGCGGTTCACTCGTTATAAAGTAGCGCTAACTTCTCTTCAATAGAAGTTATCTGCTTTTGTAAAATTTCTAAACAATCTTTTTTCCAAGCTTTGACTATTTCTGTGGTCGAAGCTTTTTTTCCTTGATACGGATACCGTTTTGGTCTCATCCCCTTCTCCTTTCTAGTTAGTTAGTAAATATGCTATAATTAAAGTAAAAACGATTGGAGAACTGTTATGAAAAAGTATTTTGTTCCTGCGACAAACTGGAAGATGTTTTATCAATCTGTCCGCCCACTGCCAGAGCCATTTAACTCTGCTATGTACTCAGCTATATTTGACCATCTAGCAAGTGTTGCGCAAGACATTTTCCCTAATCTCAAAGACGAAAACATATCGATTATCTTCGCTCCATTTATCGACTGCCCATTGTCTTTTCCAGAAGAGCATTTGATTTTCTTACACTTACAAGAAATCAATGAGCATTCTCAAGTTATTTACCAGTTAGGTCACGAGCTATTACACGCTTACTATAAATCGCCTTCTAATACGCCGATGTTTTGGCTTGAAGAAGTCTTATGTGAGGTAGCTTCTCACCTTTTCCTACAAGGTTTTGCTCAAGAGTGGTCTAAATCTGCAAATTCGATAATTAAATCTTTCACAGACTTCACGCTTGAGTACAGCGAATTACAGCTTCAAGAAAGCGAACCTGTAAATCTAAAACAATTACCTTTGGACTACTTAAAAGATAATCCCACAGGAAATCGTAAGATAAACACTTACATAGCTGCGATTATGCTTCCCATTTTCCAAGGCAGACCAGACTTTTTAGCAGAGTGTCAGAAACTGTCAGAACTCTATGTAGTCGCTGACTTGAATACTTTTTTCGACAAGGCTTATAGCCATATTTCTCCCGAATATCATCTAGAGCTAAAGAAATTAGAAACGTTGTTTATCTAACACCTTCTATCCCTTGAGGAGTATTTGACTGGAACTTGACACCGTCAAGATTATTATCTGAGATACCCCTTCCTTTCGAAAGTGCATCGTTAATCAATGCCAGCACCTCTTTTTTATCTGTTTCTGTAAGATGTGGATATAACTGTTCTCCAAGTCTATCCACCCTTTCAGCAATATAGGTCACAGTCCTCAGTATTTCATTGAGGGCTGTTCTTTCTAGTTCGTTCATCCCTTTCTCCTTTCTAGTTTGGTTGGCCTTTCCCTACTCAATACCCACAATCCGCTTGCGTGTGATTGTTTCCTCGACAATTTGGATATGTTCCAGTCCTTCTGTAAAAATAAAGCTTGCAACAGCCGTCCGCGACCTACCGCTACCGATAGCCAAATCATCTATTTGGTCGTAGATTTCCTTTGGTACCGCGATTGTGTAAAGTCCACGATCGTTTTTGACCCCTGCTGGTCGTCCTTTCTTGTTCATGTCCTCCTCCTTTCCATAAATAGCAGAGCTGTACCGCCCTACTCCTCTCTCAACTTCTCCGCCAGCACCAACCGCACATAAGCCGCCATCGACAGCCCCAGACGCTGGCACTCCACCCCCAACCGCTTCTTCATCTCAACCGACAAAGACACATGTATAGACGTCATGATCACCCCTCCTTCCACCTGTTAGTTAAAGTTCTTGAAGAAGTCAAGAACTTTTTATACAAGTATTGTATAAAGTTTGACCAAAGACTGACCATTGGGGAAATAGCAGAGCTGGCGTGTTTGATTACACTTCAAGTGTATATAAACTTCTAAAAAATTACACCTCAAGTGTAGTTTTCTTTTGAAAAATAACATCGTCAATCGATACACCGACGATGTCGCAAAAACGCTGTGCCACATCAATACGCATTATGGTATTGTAATTTTCATAATCGTCATAAGTGGGACGAGTAACACCAAGTTCCAAAGCCATTTGTTTCTTAGTAAGTCCTACCTTAGCACGAGCCATTTTTAAAGTTAATTGCAATAACCTTCACTCCTTTCTATGTAAATAGACCAATCAGCCACCAAATCAAGCCAACCAGCCCGACCAGTGCCAACAGATTAAGCAACAATCCACCCTTGATAGAGATAGTCGTCTTTGCCCTGCCATCCTGACTGACAAAGATCTTTTCATAACTACCAAAGAGAATTTTTTTCCAACTCATAAGATACTCCTTGCGGGAAGTACAGCCAATGTGGTACACTATACCTATCCCTCTTACGAGGGAGGGAGGCTCCTGCCCCCCTACTTAATCAAGCTACCACTCGATTAAGTATTTTACTCGAAGTCTAAACCAGAAGAATTGAATGTCAAATTCGATTTCTCTGCGTTTAGGCTTTTTTTCGTGTTTAGCCATTGGCTGTACCTCCTGTTTTTATTTCGGTTAATTCCTTAACCTTGACTATATTATACTACACTTGAAGTGTACTTGTCAATACTTTTTTACAAAAAAATAAAAAAACTTTACATTTTTACACTTAAAGTGTAGAATACAGATAAGAAAACACTGTGAGGAGGCTAAAAAAATGGACATTTTAGCTTACAATATTAAAGAATATAGAAAAAGTAAAAAACTTACCCAAAAAGATTTAGCTGTATTACTAGATGTTGCTCCGACTGCAATTTCTGCTTGGGAAGTTGGACGAAATAAACCTTTAATGGATAAAATTGAGCAAATGGCTCAAATCTTCAATATTAAAAAATCTGAACTCCTCGGAGAAACCCCCACCACAGCCCCTAACAGCCTCATAGAGCAGATTTCGGACAAGGTGGTGCAATTAACCGAACCCAACCAGAAAAGCGTGCTACGCTACTCTAGCGAGCTCCTAGATAAACAAAATACAGTAACATACAGTAAGAATACAGTAAATGAACTGCAAGCCACCTACCACACCTACAACTACTACGACCAACCCGCTTCCGCTGGCACAGGTCAGTATCTGAATGATGTAAAGGTTGAAACAATCGAATTACCTATTGAAGTGGACGCTGACTTCGTTGTCCCTATCTACGGAGACTCCATGGAACCAGAATACCACTCAGGCGATTATATATTCGTCAAACTATCTGTAGACCTATCTGACGGCGACATCGGAGTATTCGCCTATAACGGCGACGCCTACATCAAACAACTCCGCATCACAGACCAAGGTGCCTATCTTCACAGCCTGAACCCAGACTATGACGACATCCCCATCACAGCAGACACCGACTTCCGAACCATCGGCGAAGTCGTGGAGGCGTATAGGGAGAGGTAGGGAGGAGATTTTTATGAAAGAAAATCCATACTTTGAGAATGCCAAACAAAATTACATCAAAGTAGAAAAATTATACAAACTTGGCAAGGCAAAACACACCTCCACCAAATACCGCTTCCTAGCCCCTGCTGTCAAAAGACAATCAGAGCAGTATCTTTACGAGGCAGAAAGTCCCAAAAGAAAATATTGGAAGTTTAATCGTGGTTCACTAGTCTTTGTTGAATTTGGAGTAAACGTTGGTGGAGAGTTGTCAAACAATCATTGGGCTATAGTACTTGATAAAACAGATTCACCGTACAAAAAGACATTGACAGTCATCCCAATCACTTCCAAAGAAAATGACAACACTGTTCCGTTACAAGAAATAATTGGTCAACAATCATTTAAGTACATAGACAAAGAATTTGCTAAACTAGAACAGAAGATAACTGAGGAAAACACTTCAAGTGAGGAGTTCCAACTCACCATTTCAAATCTAAAAGAAGTCATCGACTACTATGGTAAATACCTCAAGCAATCATTCGCAAAATGCGACAGCCTACAAACCATTAGCAAAGATAGGATACTCAAAAAGAACCCCTTAGACCCTGTAGGAAAGATAAAAGTATCACCAGAAACTCTTGACGCCATCAACGCAAAAGTTAAAGAATTGTATTTCTAACCAAAATACTTTACAAAAATCAAAAAAAAGTATAAAATATGACTGTATTAGAGGTAAAGCCTCATAAAGTTTACATTCGGGATTTAGTCCCATACCGTACGGCAGTCATGTTTTTCATGGCTGCTTTTTTGCTATTTTACAAAAAAACAAAAAAATCCCCACACTCTCCGCCGACCAAAGCTTGAGTGTAGGGTAATTCCGTATAGTAAAAACCTGCTTTGCAGTAGGTCTCTTTACTATACCCATTTTATCAAATTAGAAAGGGTAAATCAATGGCATATTTTAGAAAAAGGGATAACGGATGGGAATACCGTATCTCATATAAAGCCCCAGACGGCTCATATAAGCAGAAATCTAAGTCAGGATATAGAACCAAGGCAGAGGCTGTTCAAGCAGCATCCCAAGCTGAAATTGAGCTGTCCAACGGCATTGTGGAAGATAAGAACATTACCCTTGCTGAATACTTTGAAAAATGGATGCTTGTCCACAAGAAGCCTCATGTCGGACCAGAAACATTTGGTAAATATGAATATACCCTTAAACTGATTACTATATACTTTCACGAAACGAAACTCTCGAAAATAAACGCTACTTCCTATCAAAACATTATAAACGAACTGGCAAAATGTTATGTGAAAGATAGTGTCAAAAGGTTCAATTCGCATATAAGGGCAGCAATTAAAGTTGCTATCCACCAGGGAATTTTAAAAAAAGATTTTACCGAAATTGTCAAGATTTTCTCCGATGTCGAATCCAAGAAAGAGGAGGATAAGTACCTGGAACTAGATGAATATGAACAATTAATCACAGATTATCGAAAGACAATTAAGTACCAGTCCCACTTCTTCCTGTACACTATCGGAAAAACCGGACTTCGTTTCTCGGAAGCAGCAGGCATTACAGAGCCTATCGTTGACCGCGAAAATATGTGTTTACGAATCCGCAGGACTTACAAGGTTTACGGAAAGAAGAAAGGTTGGGGACCTACTAAGAATCCGCAATCAGAACGAGATGTGCCATTTGATAGTGAGTGGCTGAAAGCATACGACGAGTACATGAAAGTTGGATATATAGACAATCCAGATAAAAGATTGTTTACCAAATTGACAGGGACTGGCGAAAATAAAATTTTAAAGAAAAAGACACGTCAAACATTTAATGTACACGGCTTACGTCATACCTACGTTAGCTGGCTAATCTATCATGACGTGGACGTTGTGACCATTGCCAAGTTAGTAGGACACAAGGATGCGACCGAAACATTGAAAACATATTCGCACTTATTCAAGGCTAAACAAGAAGAATCATTCGACAAAGTCAGAAATTTAATGGAAAAATTTGGGGCAGATTTGGGGCAATAAAGTTAAAAACCCTTGTGTATCAAGGGTTTTTGTTGTATTTTCATCTCCCCTGCAGGAATCGAACCTGCAACTAATTCTTAGGAGGAATTTGTTATATCCATTTAACTAAGGGAAGTCTGCTTCTCTATTGTACACTAGAAGAGAGCAGATTGCAAGAGCAAGGTTATATAAGTTTTTTTCAAATTTTTACAAAAAGCAGAACCTACTCTAAGATGAAACACAATTGTTTTTATGTATTTCTCTCATGATAATCTCTAAAAGAAGTAATTCTATAATGTACTTCGAAAGTTTGTCGTTTTTATGCTTGATTCCTATTCCCCTTCCTTACGTCTCATTGAGACAGCCATTCCGAGTGAAACTAAGCCACCCAAGCTAATAAGAAGTGTGCCTAGGGCTTCTTGACCGGTACTTGGAAGTGTTTGATTTCCTGATGCTTTTTCAGCTTTCTTATTTGAAATAGGAGCCACACTTCCAGATGGTGCCGGTTGCTCGTTTGCTTTCTGATTTGCTACACTACCGCCACCGTCGTTTGCTTTTTCAGGTGTTTTCGTATCGGTAGTTGTCCCAGCAGCATCTCCTTTTTCTTCTGCTTTTGATTCTTCTACGTACTCCTCTACAAATGCTTTTCTACCTGTAATAGTGGCACTAATGGTTTGACCTGCTTTTTCTAAATCAGTCAAATACTCCACAAATACTTCTGTATCTGGATTGATAGCGCCAATCAGTTTAGCTTCTTTGAAAATCGAGAAGCCATCCCCACCGCCAAATAGGAAGTCATTGATGACAAGTGTATAGGTTTCTGTCGGAACAAACTCTGTTCCATCTTCTTTGAAGGCTTTAACAACCTTGTAAGGATTTTCTTCCGTTGGATTATCTGCTTTCGTGTAGATATATTTAATTCCAGACATTTGAAGGAAATATTTTTCGCCTTCATCGTATTGTTGATTTAAGGCTGTATAAATCTGCTCACCTGTCATTTGAACGACTTGTAGGATATTCCCAAATGGTTGAACAGCTTGTGCTGCTCCCCAAGTAACTGTTCCATCCTCTTGGACCTTCAAATCTGCCCGAATCCCGCCATTGTTGGTCATTGCAAAGTCAACATCATAACCTGATTTCTTAGCAATAGCTAATTGAGCCGATGTTACTAAATTACCCACAGCACTTTCTTTAAATTCATTTACCTCGCGAGAAATATCTGTCGCTTGACTAGCCGTACCAATTTTTTGCTCTGTTACTTTTTTAACGATGGCATTTGCTTCGTCTACAATCGCCTGAATTTCTGGACTTGGTGTTTTCTTCCCTGGTGCCACTGCAATAATTTTCGCAGTCGGAACTTCTTTAAAGTCGGCAATATCTGTATCATAAACAGCTCTAACATCTGCATAAGCCTTACCTTGTGAGGTAGCTTGTACAATCAAGGTTTTGCCTGTTGTACCGTTTGTATAGACATGGTTGTGACCGGCAAATACAAGGTCAACTGAGTGTTCAGGATAGATTTCATTTAGCTTAGCAATCATATCTGCAGCTTCACCAGCAGCCACACCATCCTTGCTTGTAGCTGGGACGTGAGCCAGTACAACTATCGCATTTACACCCTTTTCAGCTAACTCACGCGCATATTTTGCAATCGTCTCTGCCTCATTCAAAAAAGTGTACTGCTCATAGTTTTTCTTCAAAACAAGATTAGGAATTTCTGTCGTAACTACACCAATAAAGCCAATATTTGCTTCTTTATCATTTACAGGAATAGTCTTAATAGCATACGGTTTCCAGCCATACGGAATTTCACCCGTCTCTTTGTCAATAACGTTGGCAATAACAATCTCCTGTTTGGCAGCTTCATGAGTATAATTATCTACAATCTCATTAAACTGGCCTTCTTTTGGAGCTTCACCAGTTATGATACGGTTATACTCATCAAGTCCCTCATCAAACTCATGGTTCCCCAAAGTACCGTATTCAACATCCATTTTGTTAAAGACTTTTACAGTTGGTTCATCTTGTAAAAGTCCAGAATTCGATGGACTTGCGCCAACCATATCTCCGGCTTGAACACGGATAGACTCTGCAGGTGTTTCTGTTTCTGCTGCTGTTTCTTCAAATTCTGCTTGCGAATCATCCATGTAAGCATCAAGCAAAGCAGCAGTTCCTGCATTCCGAACTGTTTCCCCCTCCAATCGCGCTGTCCCTGTCGTATCAAGCGCACCATGGAAATCATTAACTCCCATAATTTGGACAGCTAATTCATCTGCTAAAACAGCCTGTGTTGTAATGACACTAAAACCAGCTACAAGAGCTAGTACACTGCTTTTCAACCGAATATTCTTTTTCATAAGCAAAACAATGCTCCTTCTATTTTTTTCATATTGACATATCTATAATAATCCTTTTTTTACGGCTTTTCAATATCAAATCAGTCATTTATAACAAAAAATTATAAAAATATTCGTTTATTCTTACTTTTACATCATTTTTCTGAAAAATATCTTGTTATTTTTATACATAATACGAAAAATCATCCCTCTTCCCATACACAATTCTCTCCAAAGTACTCTTCGCAACTAAAAAATCTCTTCCAAACGGAAGAGAACTGTTCTTATTTAGCTGCTTTATAAAGTTCGTTAACCTTGTCCCAGTTAATCACTTCAAAGAAGGCTTTGATGTAGTTTGGACGGACGTTACGGTAGTTAAGGTAATAAGCATGTTCCCAAACATCCAATGCCAAGATTGGTTTCAACCCTTGCATGATAGGTGTGTCTTGGTTAGCTGTTGAGATAACCTCTAACTTGCCTTCTTTGTTGACAACCAAGAAAGCCCAACCTGAACCGAAGCGAGTTGTTGCTGCTGTAGTGAAGGCTTCTTTGAATGCATCAAATGAACCAAAGGTTGCATCAATATCTGCTGCCAATTCTGCTGAAATTTCTGTTTTTTCAGGTGTAAGCAATTCCCAGAAAAGAGCATGGTTCAAATGACCACCACCGTTGTTGATAAGGGCTTGACGGATATCAGCTGGAATTTGCTCCACATCTGACAAAAGAGCTACCAAGTCTTCGCCAATTTCTGGGTATTTTTCAAGGGCAGCATTAGCATTTGCAACATAAGTTGCATGGTGCTTGTCATGGTGCAGGGTCATTGTTTCTGCATCAATATGTGGTTCCAAGGCATCGTATGCGTATGGAAGGTCTGGTAAAATAATTGCCATTTTCTTGTTCTCCTATACTAATTGATATTCTTATTTTACTCCAATGTGAGAGCCTTTTCAATTTTTTTGTCTGAAAATACTAATCAGACACTTAACTCGTTGCAATTTTTAACAATGTAAGATCAAACAAGTAATCCTTATCAAACCGTCCTGTCTTGATTTGATAATCTGTTTCTATCAATAATCGAACAACTTTTTTCAAAAATCCAATGGACAGATGGCGTGAATCACGCAAAGCATACTTTACTTGGTATGGATTCACCTTACGCCCCATAATAGTTGATAACTCAGCTACTATCTGCTGTTCCCCTCGGCCTTGCTCTACTAGGATTTGCACTTGTAGATAGGTTCGAAATTGGGTTAACATGATGGCAATCAACTTAACCTCTTCCTCCCCTTGCAACCGCAAGTCACGAACTAAGTTGCGAGCCTCGTCTACCTTGGATTGTAGAATTAACTGTGTTAAATCAAAGATATTATCTTGTAGTGTTTTGGGGATAGTCGCATCAATATCTGAAATTTCAATCGTCTCTTTTCCCTTATAAGATTGAAGAAAGACTAGGTTCTTACTGATTTCTGCAAAATCAAAATTGGACTTTTCTAAAAGATATTGAAAAACCTCTCCTCCCATCTGCAATCCAAGACGCATTATCTCCTTTTGGAAATGATTTTTCAAATCCATCTCCTTCAGAGGATTTGCTTCTAATACTAGTCCATCTCGTTTGAGGAGTTTGACCAAGCGTCGCTTGCTATCCAACTTTCCTGGGGCTAGGATAATCAAACGTGTTGTTTCGACAGGATTTTCCAAATAAGCCTCAAACTGTTTAAGCTCATCGTCCGTCAAATGCCGCTTCTTGTCTGTGGTCAAATCAGAAAAATAATCCAGGATGACAACTTTTTCGTCTGAAAAAAATGGGAGAGAAGCCAAATCCAAATCCACCTGACTATAATCAGCTTCTGACATGTCAAAATAGGCAAAACTAAGGTCTGCAGGATCGAAATCAATCTGTCGCAACAATAAATCCTTTGCGATCTGATATTGTCCAACATCCTCACCGCATAAAACGGTCAAGGAACCTAACTTCTCTTTTTTAAATGTCTCAATCTGTCCAATAACTAACATGTATACCTCTAATTCTTAATAAATTATACCATGTTGAAATAAAAATAGAAAACAAACTCATTGATAATACTCAATAAAAATCTATCATTCAACTCTCTTGTTAAGCTTAAAAAAGCAGAAACTAATACATTTAGCTTCTGCCTTTAAAATTAGGATAACATTCGATTGGTAGCATTTAAGGGAAAACAAATCTTTCTTCCTATGCTGATAGAGCAAAAGAATGAATGATTACTACTTCTCTTCTACTTGGTGAGGTTTCTTACCCGGCATCCAGGAAATTAAACTAAAGATTGCAAGCATTACGCCAACCAGTAAAAGATTATTCCTATCCCCTGTTTTAGGTAACTGTCCTTTAGCGAATTTTTGCTGTCCCACGACACTCACAGAGACTGCCATTTCTTTTGCGGCTGGCTTCGGACTATTTTCTCCTAACCCCTTCTCTAAAGCTACTTCTAATGACGGAAGAACGCCGACTGGTAATTCATGTGTGACTCCCTTACCATTTTCCATTTTGAAAATATGAAGTGGTACTACTATCTCGTCTTGGCTGCGATCATCATAGACCACCCGAACAATCATGGAGTAGTCACCACTAGACTGTGGAATAGGAGTGACTACTACAACATCAAATTGACCTGCTTCAGCTGGTAGACTGATCTGCTTAACAATTTCAGCCGTTGCATCATCACTACTGCTTGCTGGAAGGATACGGGCTTCTCCAGTTACTTGTGGCTGGTAGCGATCCGATTTAGGAAGAACACCGATTGGCAATTCATGTGTGACTCCCTTACCGTTTTCCATTTTGAAAATATGAAGTGGTACTACTATCTCGTCTTGGCTGCGATCATCATAGACCACCCGAACAATCATGGAGTAGTCACCACTAGACTGTGGAATAGGAGTGACTACTACAACATCAAATTGACCTGCTTCAGCTGGTAGACTGATCTGCTTAACAATTTCAGCCGTTGCATCATCACTACTGCTTGCTGGAAGGATACGGGCTTCTCCAGTTACTTGTGGCTGGTAGCGATCCGATTTAGGAAGAACACCGATTGGCAATTCATGTGTGACTCCCTTACCGTTTTCCATTTTGAAAATATGAAGTGGTACTACTATCTCGTCTTGGCTGCGATCATCATAAATAACACGAACCGTGATTGGATAGTCACCATTTGTCTGTGGAAGGTTACTTACAAGTTCATAAACAACTTGACCTGCTTCAGTTGGAAGACTGATCTGCTTAACAATTTCAGCCTTTATTTCCTCAGTACTGCTGTTTGGAAGGACACGAGCTTCGCTAGTTACTTGTGGCTGGTAGCGATCCGATTTAGGAAGAACACCGATTGGCAATTCATGTGTGACTCCCTTACCGTTTTCCATTTTGAAAATATGAAGTGGTACTACTATCTCGTCTTGGCTGCGATCATCATAAATAACACGAACCGTGATTGGATAGTCACCATTTGTCTGTGGAAGGTTACTTACAAGTTCATAAACAACTTGACCTGCTTCAGTTGGAAGACTGATCTGCTTAACAATTTCAGCCTTTATTTCCTCAGTACTGCTGGTTGGAAGGACACGGGCTTCGCTAGTTACTTGTGGCTGGTAGCGATCCGATTTAGGAAGAACACCGATTGGCAATTCATGTGTGACACCTTCCCCATGAGCTGTTTGTTGGACAACAACCTGAATAGACACCCGCTTCTGACTACCATCATCATATTTGATAAGGACTGGTACGCTGTGTTCGCCAAGAGTAGTTGGAAGAGGGTTTACAAGACCTTTTTCAACAGGACCTGCTTGGGCATCAACCTGAACCTTAGCTAAAAGGGCAGTTTCCACCACAGTCAGATCATCATCGGTTTCATAGACATGCTTCTCCTCGACAGTAACGGCATAGACATCTGCTTTCCATGGGATAACCCGAATTGGGATAGTCAACTCATGATTGTCCTTACGAACTTGAAAACTGGTCACTTGTGGTGTCAGGGTAACAGGCACCAATTCCACACCGTACTCACCAAATTGGTCTGGAATAATGGTTTTGGACAGACCTTGATTATCCATCAGTCTCACTTGAAGACCTGACAAGTCTATTTTGTCTGCTGGGCGATAGTCAAGCTTGGTCGGTGAAGTCACCAACTCAAGAGCCGTAATAGCAGTTTTATCGAATACTTTGACTGGTGTCACCAATTCCAATGGAATCTCAATTGTCTTAGAAGTTTGGATATTGTTTAATTGTGTCTGGTCGAAACTTGAAGCAATCACATAATGACCTAGATCTGGTTGAGGCAAACGATCTCCCAAATCTGTCACAGAAGAACCGGCTGGCAAGGTCAGGCTTTCCTCTTTGACAAGTCTTTCACCTTCTTTGAAACGAAGGTTGATTTGGAGGTTAGCAGGGACAACCTCAACCGCAACCTCAACCCGCTTCTGACTACCGTCATCAAATCTGACAAGGACTGGTACGTTGTGTTCACCAAGAGTAGTTGGAAGAGGGTTTACAAAGCTCTTTTCAACAGAACCTGCTTTGGCATCAACCTGAACCTTAGCTAAAAGGGCAGTTTCTACCGCAGTCAGATTATCATCCGTCTCATAAACATGCTTCTCCCCAACAGTAACTGCATAAACATCTGCTTTCCATGGGATAACCTGAATTGGAATAGCCACCTCATGAGTATCTTTACGGACTTGAAGACGAGTAACTTGTGGGGTCAGGGTAACAGGCACCAATTCCACACCGTACTCACCAAATTGGTCTGGAATAATGGTTTTGGACAGACCTTGATTATCCATCAGTCTCACTTGAAGACCTGACAAGTCCACTGTTTCAGCCGGACGATAGTCTGTCTTAGTCGGCAGGATTACCAATTCAAGACCTGTAACTGCAGTTTTATCGAATACTTTAACTGGTAAGGCAGGCGTAATCAATTCCAATGGAATATCAATTATCTGAGAAGTTTGCAGGTTGTTCAATTGAGTCTGGTCGAAACTTGAAGAAATCTCATAATGACCTAGAGCTGGTCGAGGCAGGCGGTTTTCCAAATCTGTCACAGAAGAGCCTGCTTGCAAGGTCACACTTTCTTCCTTAACAACCGTTTCACCATCTTTGAAACGAAGGTTGATTTGGAGGTTCTGCGGTGTCTGAGTCGGCTCTGTTAAACGATAGGCTACTCCATCCTGAACCAAGTCAAAACGATTATAGCCTTTCTCCAAGGTAATACGAGCTGTAGGAGATAATAGTCCCTCAACCCTTACATATTCCTTGTCTATATTCTTGGTCAGATCTTGTTCAAATCCTCTGACAAGAACCTGAACACTATCTTGAATATCTCCTGTTACCTGCAAGCTAGAGCTAACTGGGATAATCAGTTTTCCATCTCCAATCAGTTCACCGACTTCAAGATTCTGGTCCATATCCAGATTGAGAAGGCTACCTTTTTCCACTTCTAGTCGGGTGGAGATACTAGAAACTCGATTAGATAGGGTAATATTGGCTTGATCTTGCAAGGCCAATTCCTGCACATCTACTAAATCTAGCCCATAGATACGAGTTGCTTTCAGACTCACTTGGTTATCTGAACTATTAGTCGCCATAACTTTCTTGATATTGCCGGAATTACTCTCTAGGCTAACCCGACCAAGTGTTTGGTTACCATCTACACCACCTAAGTCAATCCCTTGATCAACCTTGGCAAATTCTGAGTCTATGATAATCTCAACCGGAATCAAACTAGCCCCTTGGGCATTGCCCGCAAAAATTTGCTGGAAGCGAGTGTCTGAGGAGCCGCCAATAATCGAGATCCGAGCATGGCTTCCTGAAGGGGTGTCAGTTGGTGAACCTGCAATCAAGATTGGACGAAGACCTGTCTGAGCCTGACTGATGGTCGTTGACACATTATTAAAGGTCAGATGGTTACCATCCGCATAAATTTTCGGTTGTTGAGCACCATCTGGAATCATCGCAAGGTTGAGATTGGTCAGAGTCACGTCTTTTGTCGTCAGCAGATTAAGTCCACGGAGATTTAATTTATTTCCACGACCATCAATTGTCACCGCCTTATCAATGACAAAATTCGTTGAAAAATTTTGTCCATCACGATGAATGATATCACTAACCAATTTAATAGTATCACCATCTTTAGCTTGAGAGAGTGCATAAGATAAACTTTGATATGGATTTGTTTCCGTTCCCTGACCATCGGTAGAGGTTTCAGCACCATCGGTAACATAGAGCTCACGCGCCTTTGGTTGACTGTAAATACTTGTACGGAATTCATTTGTATCTTTCAAATATGCTTGGAAAATCTGATTTTTCAACTCTCTAACAGCATTTACACCAGTTGACAAAAGAACGTTATTATTTGCGTTGACTTTAAGTTGTTGTAAGTCTTTAGCAATGGCTTCATCCATTTTAGTTTGAATTGCAGTAAAATCACTGGCTACACTAGTGGGTTTTAGCTCAGACACCTTGGCAATGCGGCGATTGAACATAGCCTTCTTAAAGGTTGCTAAATTCCCATCGAATTCAGGCATAATAGCTGCAAGAGCTTCCTTATCGTTTGCATATTGGTCAGAAATGTAGGCCACCATCCCTTTTTCATAGCCGTACTCGCCTAAAATTTCATAGGCATTCCGTTTAAAGCTAATATCACCTCCGCTACCCGAATCATTTTGTAGAGCCGCATAAATCGGTTCAAAGAGAGGAATGGTATAGTAGGAGTTCGTACGGGCTGTTCCTCGTGTATTAAGCCCATCAAACTTATACCGTCCCGAAATTAAGCCTTGATCTACAAAATCAGCAATCGTCTGTAAGTTAGCAGCTGAAGTCGTATCAATGGAGTTTACAATTTCAGTCGTTTTTCCGCCACCATTATTAGCTGGATTTGGAATGAGACTGATTTTATTAAGCAGAACAGCCCTTTCATCAGGAGCCTTCTTCAAGATTGACTGGGCCTCTGCATAATCTAAAGTATAGAGGACATCTAGCATTCCCTGCATATAGGTTTTCAAATCTGTAGAGGTTTGGAAACGACTTGGATGCCCATTTTGGGTTCTATCGCCCGAAATAGTATAAGCAGTATTGAGGTTAAAAATCGGATCTGAAGTCGGTGATGCAGACATATTCAACGATTCAAATAACCCTCTCGCAAATACTTCCTGCAACTGATCTGGTCGACGACTATGTCCATTTAACCAAACGGTCTTATCCAACATGTGTGTCAACTCATGAGTGTAGACAGCATGGCCATCATTAGTTAATGACTTATAGAGGAAATTGTTCATACTATTGGTCCCATTGGCTTGACCTCCTGCACGAACAAAATTGATATAAAGATTCATGGGACCGATAAACTCCTGCACTCCTGTCAAGGCTTTAGGACCTGATTTAGGCGACCACAATTGTTCTGCAGAATCCTTTCCAGTTGAATAGGCTTGCAGAGAGTCAGTTACAATAATCGGTTCATAAGTTTTTAATCGTTCACTCTGTTCACTAATACGATACCAAAAATCCAAAAAAGCTTGTTGATGAGTTGCATAATCAGCTATTGTAGTTTTTAAAGCAGCTCGGTTGCTATCGTTTTTTTCGGCCAGATAGGTATCTACCGCACCATAAGTGATGGTATTTGTCGTACTAATGGCATAGAGCGAATCATCACTCAGGTTCAGAAGAGGCAAAATGTGGTTCTGCCACCGCTGGCTATCTCGCAAGGTGGTGTAGAGTTTTGTTTGACCATGAGGACTGCTAGCTTCAACAATATAAGCCTTGGAAGTATCTTTAAACCAAGCTGAAACATCTTCTTGACCCGTCCAACGTGGAACTTGACTTTCAATAAACTGAATTGCATCAGCATGATTAGTAATCGGGCTTAGTTTTCGTTGGTAGGTCTCCAAGTTGTTTCTCAACTCCAAATCAGCATAAGCCAAATCGCCTATCGCCAATAAATTGGTCAAGGGTTCACTACTATTTCCAAACACTTCTGGATGGTACAAAATGAGGTCTTTGGCTGAAAAATTACCAAATTGAAACCCATACTGACGGTCAAGATAGGTCAAGCCAAGTAAAATCTTCTCTTTGTTTGCTTTGATTGTATTAGCATCGACTGTAGTCGTTTTTTCAAAAACACCAGCCAAAATACTATCCAAATTTGTCTGAACAGCATTAAAGCTATCCCGCATATCCAACTGGTCCATATAGACCTGTCGCTTGCGCTGGGACATTTCTTCATCAGTTAGAGCCTTACCACCATTTTCCTTTTTTAGAGCCTGCTCCAATAGTATTTTTTCTAGCGGCCTCTCTGAATGATTTAAATGCTCATACAGACTCTCATAGTCAACCGCCTTCAATTCAGGTGATACTGCGCTAACTAGTTCTGAGATATTTTGACCATTCTTTATTCTTGGGAGATTAGCTGCATTAGCTTCTTCAATTTGACTGGTCCCATCTGCAAACACTGTTTGTAGTTTAACAGCCGATTGATTAGTCAAAGAAGTTACCAGCTTTCCATTGGCATCTAGTGGCAGTTTAGCCAACTCCTGAGCTGCCACACTGCGTGCTCTTCGTGCTGAACGTAACACAGGCTGAACGACTTCTTCTACTGCTGCTGTTTCAGTTGGCTGAACTGGTTGAGTAACCTCGTCCGTTGAACCTGCTGGTTCTTGTGCCGTTTGAATAGATTTTGGTTCTACTTGCTCAATAATCTGATGAGAATTTTCGACTGTGAGAGTGCTCTCATCACCAGCTGTATTTGACTGCTCTTCTGCAGTCTGTTCTTGCCCTGCTTCTGCTGGAAGTGCTGCTTGGGGTGCTGAAATGTCTTGAGAAACCACTTCCTTCTGAATAGCTGGTTCTACTTCCACAAGCTGGCTTTCTTGAGCTGGGTTCTCCTGTGTGGCTTGGTTTAATGAGGAACCAACAGTTTCTGGAATTTGAACAGTTACCTCATTGGTTTCCTGCAGTTGATTTGCTTGATCTGTTACTACCTGACTCGTTTGCTGGCTACTAACATTTGCTTGTGTTGCCTCTTGGGCAGCCACAGCCTGTCCTCCAGCAACACTAAAGCTAATTGCTAAGGCAACAGATACGACACCGATGGAAAACTTACGGATTCCAAAATGCTGCTTCTTTTGTAAAAAATGCAAATTCATTAAAATATAGTCTCCTTTTTGAGCCAAATAAAAAATCTACTACAATTATATAATAAATAAGAATGCAACACAAAGAAAACGCTGACAAATTTATCGCAACGAAAGATTTCCCAACAATAACCGTCAGGAAACCAATAAAAACTATTATTTTGTATCAAATCGTTCAAACTTTACTCCCTCACCGTTTCAATCCTCCACTCCCTCCAACCTAGAAAGCGAATAGCTCCTTGCTGGTCGGTACGATAGACTTGGATATTCCGACTGTCAAAACGGTCCAAGGTTTCTTGGTGAGGGTGTTTGTAGCGGTTATTTTCTCCTGCTGATACCAGAGCAATCTTGGCTCCGATATGGTCTAGAAATTCAGGATAGGAAGAACCTTTGGAGCCGTGGTGACCAGCTTTGAGGACATCGACGGGCAGGTTGGGATAGGTTTCTATCAAGTCTAACTCCCCTTGCTCCAAATCTCCTGTAAAGAGAAAATTGGTTTCCAACAAGCGACCGTAAAGGACAATGGAGTCATTATTGCCACCGTCGCCCGTTCCACTTGGATAGAGAACCTCCAGATAGGAGTCAAAAATCGGCAAGCGGTCGCCTACCGCCACCACATGGACAGGGACATTGATTTCTTTCAAGGTTGCTAC
The DNA here is from genome assembly GCF_046032515.1 of Streptococcus suis. GTDB lineage: Bacteria > Bacillota > Bacilli > Lactobacillales > Streptococcaceae > Streptococcus > Streptococcus suis_AL. The sequence continues at coordinate 55,828 of NZ_JARQPJ010000012.1, forward strand.
AAAGTCAGACACCGTCAGACTTCCCGGCGACACGTAAATCCGTCCAATTTTCACCTGCTTAGCCACTTCCAGCACATCACCCACATGGTCTGTGTCGGTGTGGGTCAGCACTAGACTATCAATCCTATCGACACCCCGACTATGCAGATAGGGAATCAAAGTCCGCTCTGCATTAGCCTGCGAAGACCGCTCCTGCCACGCTTCCTTGGCCGCAAAATCGACTCGTCCGCCCACATCAATCAGAACCGTCCGCCCCCGCATATCCCGCAAAAAGATGCTATCCCCCTGCCCGATGTCCACTACCGTCACCTCGTTTTCCAGCGGGTGTTTGGTTATGAAAAATAGCAGAGCGAGGACCAAGCTCAGTCCTAGAAGCCATTTCTTTCTCCTGTGGAAATCGTAGAGCAAGAAGAGGCTGACCAGCAAAAGCAAGAGGACCAGCTCAGACGGCTTGCCCAGTATCCAAGGTCTGAAACCAAAGTCAGCCACCCAGACAATGATTTTTTCCATAAAGACGAAAAATCCGTTGACCCAAGTAATCTTGACGATTGGCGACAGGAGAAAAATAACTGACAAACCTGGCAAAAGCAGGACATCAAAGACAAAAGAAAAGGCAAAGGTCAAGAGGATAGACAGGGGCTGAAAGGCATAGAAATAGGTCATCAGCACCGGCAAAATTCCCAGCGAAATACTGAGACTCTCCACCGCAGCCTTTTTGACCTGCCCCAAGTCTTCAAAATCAAAAACCGTCAGCAAGAAAGCATAGGTAAAGGTCAGGACACCGCCAGCTGTCAGCAGAAATCGGGGCAGAATCAGCAGACAGACAAAGACCGACACCGCAAAGTTATCCAACTTCCGCAAGCCTAGATTACCCAGAATTTTTTGAACCAAAGACCGCACCACTGACACAGAAAAGCCTGTCAAACCAGCATAGACAAGGGAAAAGAGAATTTGTAACTTATCCACTGTTTCCTTGGTCAAGCCCAAACGCAGTAAAATCCAGCGAAACTTATCGATGAAAAATCCAACTTGCATACCAGACAGGGCAAAGAGATGAATGATTCCTAAACTAGAATAGAGGTCACTCATCTGGTCGAAATCACTATCCAGCTCCCCAAACAAGAGCCCTGTCATGTAGTGGCTCATGGGTGCCGGAAAATTAGTTTTGATAAAAACAAGCGCACTTCTCCGCCAGCTTGATAACCAGTCAAAAACATTCCAAGACTGGACTGGGACAATCTTCTTGATTGCCGTAATCTTGACTATCCGATAAATGCCCTGGGTTTTCAAGTAGGTCTGATAGTCAAAGCCCTTGAAATTACGTTGACCAGCTGGCAGGCTGACCTCTGCTTCCACTTCAAGCTGGACCAGACCTGTCAGCTTTTGAAAATAAGTCTGCTCCTCCTGACTAGCTAATTTGTAGAACACCTGATAGGTTTGTCCGTCAGCCCGACCACGAAAAGACAAGCTGTCCCCGTTTACTTCAATCGTATCTGGAATAATCTGCACAGTCGTCACTTGCTCTGGGGCTGACTGATCTGCCCGCTCCCATTGGACCTTCTGGCATCCGAAAAACAAACTGCACAGGGCTAGAAGCGGCAGCGTCTTGAGAAAAACTGTCTTGCCTTGCCGAATCCAAAAGACAACTACTACCAGACTCAACAGGCCCATTGTCAAGAGGGAAAAGGAGTGGACTGCAAAGTATGCCGCCACCGCTAAGATGGCTAGGTGGATGGGCTGGCAGGGGAGCTTAGTCAACCGTGACATAAGGTCGGATGCTTTCCATAGTCTTGTCGCCGATGCCCGACACATTATTGAGGTCATCCACCGACTTGAAGCCGCCGTTGGCCTCACGATAGGCGATAATGTCCGCCGCCCGCTTGGCACCGATACCCGAAATGGTCTGCAGGTCAGCCTCGGTCGCCGTATTGAGATTGACCAGACTGGTGCTTTTTTCTTCTGGGGACATAGCAGAGCTGGTAGTCGTGCTGGCCACCACCGAGATATTTTCATCCTTGCTGGCCACATAGACCACCGCTTCGTCGCTGAGCTTCTGAGCCAGATTGATAGACTTGGGGTCTGCCTGACTGGTCAAGCCGCCAGCTGCTTCAACTGCATCATTAACACGCGCACCAGCTTCTAAAGTGTAGAGTCCTGGTTTTACTACCGCTCCTTTGACATCGACGACCAGCTGGCTGAGCTCTTCACTCTCTTCTGTACTGGTTTCCTCCGTCTGTTCTTGACTGCTAGAAGTTTGTTCGGTCTGTGGAAAGTCTGTCAGTCCTGTCTGGTCAGACTTGGCTGGTTGACTGAATATTAAGAACGTCGCCATTAGCAAGCCAGCCACTGCTGGCAGAGCAATTTGCCACTTGTATTCTTTAAGCATTTCTATATAAGTTTTAATCGTTTCCATAAATTACCTCCACCTATATAGTTCGTAAAAAATACAAAAAACCCGCAAGCTGCGAGTTTCATTTACTTATTTTTTATCCAACTGAGTACTTGGTTGCCAGAAGAAGCTGGCAATATAGCTAAAGGCATAGGTCAATCCCAAGATAAGAGCAACCAGTAAAAGAACTGGGATACGATAGATATAAGTCAAGATATTTGGTTTTTTCTTGGTTTGGAAAGATGCCGCATGGTCATCTAAGCGTTTGAACTCAGCCTCAATTCGGCTAGTTACTTCTGCTGTACCTGCATCATCCATACGCTTGATGTCCGAAACATCGATAGGATTTCCAAAAGCCACATCGATTCGCTCACCAGCTAGGAGCCCCTTGATAGTCATGGGACCCACATAGGTAGCTGGCATGAGTTTGACCTTGGCTGACTTGGCAATGACCGCCACACCACCTTTTAGTTCAGATGAATGACGGCTACCTGATGGGAACATGACAAGTGAACGGTCACTTTTTTTCAACATGTTGACTGGATATTTGATGGCTGCCATGCCAGGATTGTCACGGTCAATTGGAAAGGCTCCACATTTTGAAATCCACCAACCAAAACCGCGGTCCTTGAAGAGTTCTTTTTTAGCCATAAAGATGAACTGCTTGGGAGCAGCTGCGTAGCCAAGAAAGACTGGATCCCAGAAGGTTTTATGCGGAGCGATAAGAATATAATTTTCCTCCTGTGGCAAAATCTTCTCTCTATCATGATAGTGAATATTGCCATTGATGGCCCACAACAAGAAAGTTAATAGTGTTCGTAGATAAGAATAAAACATAAACTTCTCCTTTTTCAATCCCCTCTATTATAGCACAAATTTGCTTCAGGGCGAAATGTCATATTCATTCAACTTTACGGTCAAAATACCCACTATTTACATAGCCCAGACTTGTCAAATATCCTCGATAGGTTTACAATAGAAACATGATTACAATTGAACGTGTATTAGACATCTTAAAAGCGGATGACAACTTCCGCCATATCAAACAAAATAACCAGACTGACAGCCCTTGGACAGATATCCAGTTTGACGCCCTCAGCTATGACAGCCGTAGGGTTAGCCCAACAACCCTCTTTTTTGCCAAGGGTTTGGCCTTTAAGAAGGAATTTCTGGAAAAGGCTATCGAGGCTGGTCTTGCTTTTTACGTGTCTGAAATCGACTATGAGGTCGGCATTCCTGCTATCATCGTCCATGACATCAAGCAGGCTATGAGCCTGATTGCTATGGATTTTCATGGTCATCCTCAGAAACAGCTCAAACTCCTGGCTTTCACCGGCACCAAGGGTAAGACAACGGCGGCTTATTTTGCTTTTAACATTCTCAAACAGAGCCACAAGCCTGCCATGCTTTCGACCATGAACACCACGCTGGACGGTGAGACTTTCTTTAAGTCTGCCCTAACCACGCCTGAAAGCCTGGACCTCTTTGCCATGATGGCGGAGGCGGTCAAGAACGGCATGACTCACTTGATTATGGAGGTGTCTAGCCAGGCCTATCTGGTCAAGCGGGTTTACAGGCTGACCTTTGATGTCGGCGTTTTTCTCAACATCAGCCCCGACCACATCGGCCCCATTGAGCACCCGACCTTCGAGGACTACTTCTACCATAAGCGTCTGTTGATGGACAATAGCAGAGCAGTTATTGTCAATGCTGGAATGGACCATTTTGAAGTCGTGAAGGAGCAAGTCAGCTCAAAGGACCATGACTTCTATGGACCGACTTCTGAAAACCAGATTAGTCAGTCAGCAGGTTTTGACTTCACAGCGACCGGCAAATTAGCTGGCCACTACGACATCCAGCTGATTGGTGGCTTCAACCAAGAAAATGCCATCGCAGCAGGACTGGCCTGTCTCCGCTTGGGTGCAAGTCTGGAAGATATTCACACAGGGATTGCCCAAACCAATGTCCCTGGTCGTATGGAAGTCCTGACCCAGCAAAACGGTGCCAAGGTATTCGTGGACTACGCTCATAACGGCGATAGTGTCAAGAAGCTGATTGATGTCGTCTTAGAGCACCAGACTGGCAAGGTGTTTTTGATTTTGGGAGCTCCTGGTAACAAGGGAGAAAGTCGCCGCAAAGACTTTGGTCTTCTGCTCAATGACTATCCGCAGATTCAGGTCATTCTGACAGCTGATGACCCCAACCGTGAAGACCCGGCTGCTATTGCCGAGCAAATCCGTGCCCACATGACCCGTCCAAGCAACTTTATCTTGGAGCGGGAAGAAGCCATTCGCACAGCCATGAGTCAGACAAGCTCTCCGAAAGATGCCGTCATCATCGCAGGCAAGGGGGCTGACGCCTACCAGATTGTAAACGGCGAAAAGACCGCCTATGACGGTGACATCGAAGTAGCAAAACAATATTTGTAACATACGGAGGCTGGGCAAAAAGCCCAGCACCGCTTCTCAAAGTTAGTGTCAACATCTCAGCGCAGTGGTTGATTGGCTTTAACAGTCCAGTGGACTGTTAAAGGTTGGAGATAGTATTTGCGAAGCAAATCTCAGCAATTCGTGTTTTACACTCCAAATCTAACCATTACGACTGATGCGAACAGAGTTCGCTTCATTTCCAACCTCCAACAGTCACTACTCTGACTGTTGGAGCTATGCGGGGGTGGGAGTAAAATAGTCCAGTGGACTATTTTAGCCCGAGCCAACTGCTTGGAAGTGAGGGGAACTCTTTTTATTTTGGTTGAGTTCTTTCCCACTCCCTTTTTTATAACGATTCTCATTAAATTAAAATTTTCAGAAAACTCTTTGTTTTGATAAATTTTTTTGATATAATACTGGTCGGAACAAATTATTAATGAATCATATTCTGGAAAGGAGGAGTTTGTGTCTTCGATTCAAGCGGAAAATATCCAAGTCTCTTACGACAATCGGATTATTATTGATGAATTATCAACAAGTATTCCAAAAGGAAGTATAACGACAATCATTGGTGCCAATGGCTGTGGAAAATCGACCTTGCTTAAAGCGTTGACAAGGATTATCCCTGTTCAAGAAGGGGCTATCTATTTAGATGGACAAGCCATTTCACAACTACCAACCAAAGAAGTCGCAAAAAAATTAGCCCTGCTCCCTCAGGTCTTAGAAGCGACAGAAGGGATTTCCGTTTATGAACTGGTCTCCTATGGTCGCTTTCCGCATCAAAATGGGCTGGGGCATCTCACTGATCAGGATAGAGAGAAAATCAACTGGGCCTTGGAGGTCACTCAGACCGCTCCCTACGCTAGGTTACCAGTTGATGATTTATCAGGTGGTCAGAGGCAACGTGTGTGGATTGCGATGGCACTTGCTCAAGATACGGATACCATTTTCTTAGATGAACCAACAACCTATCTTGATCTCAATCATCAATTGGAAGTCTTAGAACTTTTAAAAGAACTGAATCAAAGCCGACAGAAAACCATTGTGATGGTCCTTCACGATGTCAATTTATCAGCTCGATTTTCAGATTATATGATTGCCATGAAAGAGGGAGATATTCGCTACCATGGGTCTGTGTCCAATATGATGACAACTGAGATACTGAGGGACATTTTTAGCATTGAACCTCAATTGATGCAGGTTGCTGGTCAAGATTACCCTATTTTGCTAACTTACGATTTAAAAAAATAATAAGGAGAAAAAATGAAAAAGTTTTTAGCTATTTTTAGTTTATTTGTCGGGCTGTTTTTCTTAACAGCTTGTTCTACCTCTTCCTCTTCAACAGACGCAGAATTGTCTAACATGCCAAAGATTGAAGGTATTACTTACCACGGTGACATTCCAAAAAATCCTAAAAAAGTTGTCAACTTTGCTTACTCTTACACAGGCTATCTCTTACAATTAGGAATTGATGTATCTAGCTATAGTCTAGATTTAGAAAAAAATAGTCCTGCATTTGGAGACAAACTAAAGGATGTTCCACAATTGACAACGGCAGATACAGAAGCAATTGCCGCACAAAAACCAGATGTCATTCTAGTATTTGCTGGTGATGATAACTTAGAAACACTGAAAGAAATTGCTCCAGTTATTGAAATCACTTATGGAAAGAGTGACTACCTGAAAATGCTGACAGATGTTGGTCAGATTTTTGGAAAAGAAAAGGAAGCACAAGCCTGGTTAGATCAATGGGATGAGAAAGTTGCTACTGCGAAAGAGGAATTGAAAGGATTGATTGATACAAGTTCAACATTTACTGTCATGGACTTCTTCGATAAAAACATCTTCCTTTACGGTAACAACTTTGGTCGTGGCGGAGAATTAGTTTATCGCGCTCTCGTTTTTTCTGCTCCTGCAAAGGTTCAAGAAGACATTATCAGTAAAGAAGGCTGGTTTGGGGTATCTCAGGAAGCTCTTCCAGAATACGTTGGCGACTATGTGCTTGTTAACGTCAATGATAAAACAAAAGAAGCTGCTGCATCTCTCAAAGAAAGTGATATTTGGAAAAATCTACCTGCTGTAAAGAATGGTCACGTCATCGAGGTAGACTACAACCTCTTCTACTTCTCCGACCCGATGTCTTTAGATTTACAAATTGACGCCTTTGTCTCAGCAATTCAAAAACTTCAGTAAAAGGACTGGATATATGAACAAACTAGCGAGTTCTCATTATCCCAAAACAAAGCCAAAGAATATTTGGCTTGTTTTTTTCATCATCTGTCTTTCTTTCATAGCTGGAGGCTATCTTAGTTTACGTTTTGGAGCTATTTCTTATAGCCACCAACAACTGATAGAAACCCTAAAGCATCCGCTGACAGATTCTTCCGCTCAGGATGTTATCATCGATTTACGCTTGCCTAGAATGGTAGCCGCCATCTTGGTGGGAGCTGCCATGGCTCAAGCTGGGGCAATGATGCAAGGAATTACACGCAATCCGATTGCTGATCCTGGCTTATTAGGAATCAATGCTGGCGCAGGACTTGCTCTCATTGTTGCCTTTGCTCTATTCGGTGGTTTGCACTACAGTCAAATTTTATTAATATGTTTACTGGGCTCCTGTCTGGCAGCCGGTCTAGTCTTTGGTCTAGCTTATCAGGTACAAAAAGGCTACAATCAACTACGTTTAATTTTATCTGGCGCCATGGTAGCAAGTCTATTTTCTGCTATTGGTCAGGCTATTACTATCTACTTTGATTTATCAACTGCAGTGATTGGCTGGCAAGCAGGGGGATTGGTACAGGTAAACTGGAAGATGCTGACCATCATCGCTCCTCTTATCATCATTGGCCTCATCCTTGCTCAACTCTTTTCACATCAGCTGACCATCCTGAGTCTCAACGAAACCGTTGCTAAAAATCTAGGGCAACGAACCTTACTGATGACCTTGATCTTGTTGGGAATTGTCCTTCTACTCTCAGCTTCTGCGGTAGCTCTTGTGGGCTCACTTTCTTTTGTCGGGCTCATTATTCCTCACTTTATCCGCATGTTTACAGGGAAAAATTACAAGCTACTCTTGCCATTAACTGCCTTTGCAGGGGCTAGTTTCCTCATCTGGGTAGATTTGGTTTGCCGTTCTATCAATCCACCTGTTGAAACTCCCATTAGCGCAGTCATCAGTATCATTGGTCTCCCTTGCTTCCTATGGTTGATTAGAAAGGAGAAACACTTTTGATAAGACATCACAACTCTCTAAAAATATTCACATTCCTACTAATCCTTTTATTTGTCATTTTCCTACTTTCCTTATCTATCGGCTATAGCAATTCATCCTTTTCGGATCTCATTGACATCATGAGTGGTCGTGCCAGTTCATCGACTCTACTGATTATTGGGCGAATTCGCTTACCTAGAATAATCGCATCCATTATCGGAGGGGCTTCTCTGGCTTTGGCGGGTTTGTTGCTACAAACTTTGACCCGCAATCCTCTGGCAGATTCTGGAATATTAGGAATCAACGCAGGAGCTGGTCTTGTTGTGGCACTATTTGTCGGTCTCTCTTCAAAAATCAGCCCTGTCTTATTAAGTCTCATGCCTCTATTTGCTATGATGGGCGGTGGATTAACCATTTTTCTAGTTTACTGGATTGCTCGTAAGAAGCTGTACGGCATCCATCCTGCACGCTTAATTATCACGGGAGTTGGAATTTCGAGCATGCTATCTGGTATCATGGTTAGCATCATCAGCCAATTAGATGACTTTAAGATGGAATACATTGTCCAGTGGCTCAGTGGTCGAGTAAATGGTGGAGATTGGAAAACTATCGCAATCTATACTCCTCTTCTTCTCTTGGTATGGCTGGCAACGTTTAGTCGAAGTCGCTCACTCAATATTATGAATCTAAACGACCAGACAGCCATGGCTTTGGGACTCCACTTACAGCGTGAAAGACGGATTACCTTGGTATTGGCTACCGCCCTAGCCTCTCTTAGTGTCATTTTAGTTGGTAATATCACCTTCGTTGGTCTCATTGCTGGTCACATTGTGCGCAAATGGTTAGGAAATGACCATCGTGTCATCATTCCAGCTACTATGATAATAGGAAGCTTCATTCTACTTCTAGCGGATACCATAGGACGAGTACTACTTGTCGGAACAGGCATCCCAACCGGTATCATCGTCTCCCTTATCGGCGCTCCCTATTTTCTGTGGTTACTAAAACAAGAAGGCTAGATGACTCCAGCCTTCTTGTTATTTTTCTAGGTAACGTTCAATATCCTCTTTAAGTTTTAATGGATTAGTCGTTGGTAAATAGCGTTTGACCACACGCCCTTGTCTATCCACCAAAAACTTGGTAAAATTCCACTCGATTCGACCTCCTAATAAGGTCGATTTTTCTTTCTTAAGATAGCGATATAGCGGACTAGCTTCAGATCCATTCACAGCAATTTTAGCAAAACGAGGAAAGGTTGTTCCATAAGTCAAACTACAGGTTTGATTGATTTCTTCAGCAGAACCGGGAGCTTGATTTAAAAATTGATTACAAGGGAAATCCAACACTACAAAACCTTTGTCTTTATAGCTATCATATAGCTCCTGTAGTTCCTTGTATTGTGGTGCCAATCCACAACCTGGCGCTGTATTGACTATAAGTAAAACTTGTCCTTGATACTCAGCCATGGACTGGTCTGTGCCATCTTGTTTTTGTACTATAATTTCATAAATGCTCACTATATATCCTCCTCTAGTCAAAATAAGTGAATAAATGTTCCAATTCATTTGGAGTGAGTTGTCTGTATGCACCTCGTTCCAAATCCCCCAGCTCAAAACCACCAAAGGAGATCCGCTTGAGATAAGTGACCTTGACACCATAGGCTAAAAACATTTTTTTGACCTGATGAAACTTACCTTCTGCCAGTTTGATGGTCGCTCTGCTATGGTCCAAAGAAGCCTCCAAGACAGTCAAATCTGCGGGCTGGCAACGGGTGCCGTCCAAAAAGGTAACGCCTGATGCAAAGAAAGTCGGGGCATCCGGACCCAAGGGACCGTTGACCTCCACATAGTAAACCTTGTCCACATGGTGACTAGGGTGGAGCATACGGTAACCGAGTGGACCGTTGTTGGTGATGAGAACCAGGCCTTCGGTATCCCTGTCTAGACGACCGACGGGGTAGAGACCTTCCCTACTGTCTTGCGAAGAAATCAAGTCGATGACTGTCTGATGCTCTTGGTCTGTCACAGCAGAAACAACCCCTGCTGGTTTGTTGAGTAAATAGTAGACCGAGCCGTTTAGCTCGATTTTTCGCCCTGCCACCTGAATCTCTTGGAGTTCAGGATCGACGATTTGACTGAGACTTTGAGCTGCTTGTCCGTTAATCTTGATTTGCTGGGCTTTAAAAAGTTTTTTAACTTGCTTGCGCGAGCCAACTTTGGCTTTCTCTAAACATTTGTCCAATCTCATATCTCTATTCTAGCATAAAACCTAGGTCTTGACTTTGATTGAAAAAAGACTATAATACTAATTAGTGATATGTATGCAAATGAAATCTAGTTTGCTTGGATTTCCTACTTTTTATAATAAAGGAGAATATCATGGGACTTTTACAAGATGGCAAATGGGTGGATCAATGGTATGACACCAAGTCAACAGGCGGCAAGTTTGTCCGTACTGTCACGCAATTTCGCAACTGGATTACACCCGATGGACAAGCAGGACCGACAGGTGAGGGTGGTTTTAAGGCTGAATCAGGACGTTACCATCTCTACATTTCTTTGGCCTGTCCTTGGGCTAGTCGGACCTTAATCATGCGAAAATTGAAGGGGCTGGAAGACCATATTTCCCTGTCAATCGTTCATCCGCTCATGTTGGAAAATGGTTGGACTTTCGCAGACGGTCCTGGTGTGATCAAGGATTCCCTCTTTAACAGCGACTATCTCTATCAGGTATATTTGAAGGCTGATCCACACTATACAGGACGTGTCACCGTTCCAGTTCTTTGGGATAAGAAAACCAATACAATCGTAAGCAACGAGTCTGCCGAGATTATGCGGATGTTCAATACCGCCTTCAATGACATTACAGGCAACTATGATGACTACTATCCAGAACACCTACAGGCTGAGATTGATGCCATGAATGACTTTGTCTATCCAAACATCAACAACGGAGTCTACAAGGCTGGATTTTCAACCAATCAGAAAGTCTATGAAAAAGAAGTCAACAATCTCTTTGCTACCTTGGATAAATTGGAAGAGCATTTGGCAGACAAGGACTATCTGGTGGGCAATCAGCTGACAGAGGCTGATATTCGACTCTTTACCACCTTGGTACGTTTTGACCCTGTTTACTTTGGGCATTTCAAATGCAATATCAAGGCCTTGGTTGACTATCCAAACTTGTGGGATTATACCAAGCGGATTTACAACCACTCTGGTATTGCGGAGACGGTGGACTTTGACCATATCAAACAGCACTACTACGGTAGCCACAAGAACATTAACCCAACAGGCATTGTTCCAGTAGGACCAGACTTGGACTGGACGCTCTAACAGACAAGGGGAGATGACAGTCTCCCTTTTCGTATGGTATAATAGTTCAGATTTTTTGAAAAGGGGACTTCCATGTCTGAAATTATCGCAAAACGCGTATCCAACTATGAATTGTTTTAGGACTTGGTCTTTGTATTAGCTACCTCTTCACTGACTGGCCTCTTACACGGGGACCATATCGGACTCAGGGAAATTCTAACTTTTATCACCGCTAACCTGATAATTATGACCTTGTGGATTAATGAGACGATTTACCTCAACAAATATGGTGAACGGGATTTGTTGGATATTATCACGATTATTGCGTCCATGTTTGTGGTGGGGCAATTATCCCTAAACTTTAGTCATGATTTTGAAGCAACAGCCCTGCCCTTTACTATCTTTTTGACCCTGTCTTATTTGCTACTTTGCTTGCAGTACTACCTTCGGGGGCGAAAAATCGGTTTTACGGCAGATATAAAAAATAGTCTCTATATGTTTGGGATTTATTTGCTGGTATTTTTCTTGGCTTTGGTAGCTATTTACTTCAATTTCTGGACCTATGATGAAAAGAGCCTCTTGCTTTTTTATCTTCCATTTTTCATTTCCTATTTTTTCAAAGACAAACTCAGCCATGATGTGATGAACTTTCCTCATATCGTAGAACGCTGCCAGCTGATTACTATTATCACCTTTGGTGAAACAGTCATTGCGATTTTGAAAAATTATCCGATTCTAGAACTTCCTTTGGAAGGAATCCTCCTCTTCTTCGCAATGGCGACTCTGTTCATCTTCTATATTTCTCAGACCTATCTCACTATCGACCATCACCGCAAGGCAGATGCGACTGTTCTGCTATACGCTCACTTGGTGATTGTTCTTGGCTTGAATTTCTTCACAGTGGCAATGGAACTTTTCCCTAGTCATCATAATGATTTGGCCTTGCCCATGCTGATTGTAGGAAACCTTCTCTTCTATAGTGGTATCCTTTCGACCTCCTTCTATAATCAACAAGTCCATCAAGTTGGCAGGAGAGGGCTGTTCATCTATGCTCTCATTTTACTAATTGGAAATGTTGCCTTATTGCTGGATGGGCATTCAAATATCCTACTATTTGTTATCTTAAACCTGCTCTCACACGCTATGATTGCCTATCATGTTATTCGCTTCCGCAAAGCCAACCACAGTTTGTTGGGAGAAGATATATAATCATTCAGTTTATTACAGTAAAAGAACAAAAAAAGCAAGGAGACTTCCTAATTCAAAGCCTTCTTGCTTTTTATTATAACTGTATCTAACTATTTTAAAAATAAGTTTAAATCTCCCTTATATGCAGCCCATTCGGAAGTTAAAAATTCTTTTTTTAACTGATAATGAACAGGTGCTTGTTGTTCTGTCAAGAATGGGTGGATATACTTATCAAGCTCCAGCCAGCCTTGCCAACCGATGTGGATTGTATCTTGCATAAAATAATCTATCCCCCCCTGCTCCGACAAATCAGCAATATGATTGAAACCTTGACTGGTCAACTGGTACTTAATCTTTGCTACTGTTGCCCGATACATATCTTTATTGAGACCAGTGTAGTTCATCCAACGTTCATTAACTGGGGGAATTACAAATAGCACATCAGTCTGATGTTTAGCAAATTCATTCAAAACCAGCTGAAAATCATTGTACTCCGGTGATTGCAGATAAGATATTTTTGTCTGGGATTGTTTGAGTTTTTTGATTTTTGACTGAAGACGATTTCTATAAAACCTATCATCAATTTGGAAATCATTTGATTGAGTAGAACGACTCCCGTCCTCATTAGCCACTTTACTCAAGCGGTCATAGGAAAAAGGCTCTGGAAGTTTCATCGCTTCCGTTTCTACCAATCCTAAATTACTACCAGAATCAGCAAAGCGACTAAATAAGGCATCTTGCTTTTCTAATAAATAGGCTTGCCAGGTCAACTGCTCTCTATCCCATTTCGACAATTCCTTACCACCAGCTACTTTTTGAAACATTCCTGTCAAACTACAGTCTGATTTAAGCTCTAAGAAACGCTTTGCTGCATATCTATCATAGTCATCCTCAGCACTTGTTTGCAGAAAATGAGTGGCTTGATCACTACTAAAATATTGTTCAAATGCCTTAGATGATGCCCCTTTGGGTGAAAACCATTGAGGAGAAACAACATAGATAGCCTGACTATTTTTTAAATGTGCCCCAATCTGTTGCATGCCAAAATATTGTGTCAGCGAAGCTGCACCACGTTGTCCTAACAAATAGGGAGTATACTCTCTCTGATAGGCATCTGCCAACACTGACGGATGCATACTATCAAAACGTGACCATTCACTTGACCCAAAGAAAGGAACAAAGCGATGATTTTTGTCTCCCAGAGCTCTATTTTTCTTATATTTGCTCTTAAAACTAATATAAGACAATGCTACTGCATCTTGTTTTTCTTCTTTGAAATTTGACCGAGAAGAACTCGGGAAAAACAACAAGGTGAGAATAACTAAAAACGTTGCACAAATCACAGGCCCAAAAATCTGCCACAATTGCTTACGCATGCATCAACTCCACAACACCAGAAATGATTTTGTTAGCTGTATTCCAATCTTCACGACCAAACTCTGAAACTGGAACTGTAATATTAAAACGACTTTCTAACTCCACAATAAGTTCTACGGTCCCCATACTATCCAAAACACCCGCATCAAATAGGTCTTCATCCATCATTTCAGATACATCTTCCATAAATAATTCTTCGATAATATTCAATATTGTTTCTTTTACATCCATTTTTTATTCCTTTCTACGATTCATACAATCGTTACCTATTGTCTACTTGAACCACAATTTATCTAAAAATCCTGAAAATATCAAGAAAGAGAACATGACCGTATGGAAGGTCACAAACATACCAGCGAAACTCGTCCAACGATTATCCAGCAGTGGTTCTTGCCCAGCTTTTTTTCGAGCTAAATTAATTGATTTCCTCTTACGAATCCAAGCGTCATTGATGATCAACCCCAAAGCATGAAAGAGACCATATGCAATATAATACCATGTTACACCATGCCACAAGCCCATCAAGAGCATATTTAACAGATAGGCAACATTAGATACCGTATTTCGATTTTTGAAAACCTTATGTTTTAACAAAGTCTTAACCAGACGCATGAAGACGAAATCACGGAACCAAAAAGATAAGCTGATATGCCATCGATTCCAAAATTCCTTAAGATCACGCGATTTGAACGGTTGATCAAAGTTAATTGGGCAACGAATACCCATAAGATTGGAAATACCTATGGCAAACATGGAATAGCCTGCAAAGTCAAAGAATAATTCAAAACCATAGAGATACATAACTCCAATAGTAGGTAAGTTAAACCATCCACCTTGATCCAAGGCGACTGCCTTTAAAGGCTCCAGTAAAGTATGCCCGATAAAATAGGCTAGAATAAACTTATATAAGAAGCCCATCATAATATAATGCACAGTCTGATCGAGCATATTTAATAACTCAGTTCGCTCAGGAATTTGTTTGTAATCTTCCGTAAACCGTCTATAACGATCAATAGGACCACTCGAAATAGTTGGCATAAATAACAAAAATCGTAAAAAACTCCCTAAACTAAATTCCGTTAGTAAACCGTCCCGCATTTCAATCATCATTCCGACCGACCGAAACGTTAAATAAGAAATACCTAAAAAACCGAAAATTGCCCCATGCTGACTAAAAGTCGGTGCCAACTTTACCCAAGTCAACGGAAAAACAGCTAAACATACGATTAAATAGAAGACCCAGCTTTGATTTGCCCGTTGACGATAATGCTTGTAGAAAAAAATCAACATTGTCTGCCAAATGATATAGGCCAATAAAGACAGCAACTGTATTGTCTTTGTACCTGTAAACATCAAGACAATGAAGGCTAAACTAACACCTGTTTCATACAAGGGGAAACGTTTTTTAAAAAAGAGTCCTATAAAAATTGGTACTAGCGCCAAGACTAGATAGAAAAAGTACAATGGATTCCCATAAGGCTCTAACTGAGGTAGCTGTTTGAAAAACTCCATCATTGAGCATTCACCTCAGCGATCAACCCCTTAATATCAATCTTCCCATTTGCAGTCAAAGGAAGACTGTCTCGATAAATAAACTTCGAAGGCATCATATAATCCATCATCCGTTCTTTTAACTCCTGTTTGATGACCTTGGTTAACTCCAACTCTCGATCAAACTGCTCCATAATCCCTGCTTTAGGGACAACATAAGCTAACAGATTTTGCACTTTATGGTCAGCATTATAACGTGGAACAGCCACCGCAGCCTCAATATAGACTGATTTATTTAAGTGTTGGGCAACTTCTTCCAACTCAATACGATAACCATTATATTTAATTTGGAAATCCATACGTCCGCCATAGAGTAACAGACCTTCATTTGTCATTACACCCAAATCCCCAGTATGATAGGCCTGTAAGCCGTCAAACTGGAAAAATGCAGTCTCGGTTCTCTCAGGATTATTCAAATATCCTTTAGAGACAGCAGGACCTGATACAACAATTTCTCCCTGTTGACCATTCGGTACTACTTGACCATCCTCATCCAAAATAAAAGTTGGCGAGTCTGGTTTGGTATAACCAATCGGCAAACGTTTATAATTCACCAGCATCTCATCAGTTATGGCAACTGCTGATAAGGCGACTGTAGCTTCGGTCGGTCCATAAGCGTTAACAATCACAGCTTTTGGAAAACGTTCGCGGAGCTTCTGAGCTGTTTTTACAGTTAACTCCTCTCCGTCAAAATAGAAATGCGTCAAATCTGGTAAATGTTCCCCATCGAACTCACGAGATAGCAAAGCCATATCTACAAATGATGGTGTCGAAGTCCAAATTTTAAATGGCAAAGTTTGAATAGCTGCAAATAAAGTCTTAAAATCCAAAGTCAACTCTTTCGGTAGAGCAAATAAGGTCCCACCAAGGGCAAGCGTCGGAGCCCAATACATAACCGATAAGTCAAACGAATAGGAAGGTTGAGCCAACATTTGTGGTCGCTCTGGTAGCGCAAACTCCTTATCCCTTATCATCCAGTTAGTAAAGCTGAGCAAATTGTCATGCGAAATTTGCACCCCTTTTGGTTTACCCGTCGTCCCAGAAGTGAAGATAATATAGTAGGTATCTTCTCCGCTTACAGGATGCATCAACTGATAAGTCGATTTCCTCTCAAAAATGGCCTCCACTTCAGACAAACCAAGCACTGGCAAACTTGTCTCTAGCGGAAAGTCTGCTACCGCAAATACCAAACTCGGCTCTGCTATTTCCAGAATGGCTTCAATCCGATCCAAAGCAGAATGACTATCTACAGGGATATACGGATGACCAGCCTTGGTTAAGGCAACAAAGATTGCCAACATCTGGTACTCCTGTCCGCCAAAAACAAGGACAGGAGAATTTGCTGGTAAATCCAAACTATCAATATGGGCTGCTAAAGAATCTGAATCTGCTTTTAAATCCCCATAACTATACAACTGTCCTAGATAATGGTAAACAGGGTAGTCAGGATTTTCTGTTGCAAAATGCTCTACCCGCTCTAACATGCTGCTAATCTTTTTTTTACTCTCCTCCTTAAAACTCATTATAGATAAACCCTCCCTGTCCAATGTCTAAATAACTATACAGATACAAAAGTAGTAACAATATAAAAAAATAAAACAGGGTTCTACAGATAAATCGTACAACTGGATGTTGCATGTTCTATCTCCTTCCATCTCTTATTCCTGTGAATTGCTTTAAATACAATGTCTAGTCAATCTTGACTTACTTCGAACTCATTCCATTCATTAAATGATTAATTTTAAATCAACCCATATTTTACCATAATTTTGTCAATTTATTTCTTTTTTCGCTAAAAAATACAAGAATATACCTGTTATACAAAGACTGTATTTTTTATCAATGCAATGTAAAAAGTTTAGAACAATTACAATATCCTAAACTTTTCACTCTTTAATTTATCTAAGAAAAATTACAACCGAGACCCAAGAAATATGGAATTCGTGTCAACATCTCATCCGCAAAAAATGTGAGGTCTATTACATAATTTCTTGCACAATCTCTAATTTAGATGCCTAAATCTCTCCAATATTTCATACGCTTTTCATTTGAATAAAAGCTCACATGAACCACTGTTCTCTATCCATATGAAGTCAACAAAAAATAGAAATCTTAGCTAAAAATATTTTTGACAAAAGTTGTAAAACGATTCCAAAGATCCCAAAACCATGAAGAGTTTTCAGGAGTCTTTGGCTGTTGTGTTTTAACTGGTCCAATAATACTTATCTCTTGATTTTTGAACTTGGTATTTTCAAATTTAGCTTGTATCTTAATATTATTTGGATTTCTATCTCCAATCGCTTTTTGAAGTTGCTCATCCGTAATCGGTTTGTGTTTTCCTGCTACAGTCTGATCAGCAGTTACTTTCTCCTCAGCATGCACCGTTGTCCCAATAACAGAGGTAACTGCAAGAGTTGTAATGAGTGTTAAAGCTGCTAGTTTTGAATTAGCTCGTTTCATGTAGTGTCTCCTTTTACAAAGTACTAGTTTTTTTAATATGAAGGTTTATAAATTAATTGCGCTAAATATTACAAGATTATGAACATTTGAATAACACTTTAATTATTGACTATTTAAATCCAAATAATCTTTGTATACCAAAACCTTCACGAAATCTTTTGAAAAACAGTTTGACTTTGTCCCAAAATTTCCAATGCCAAGGCCCGTTCAAATTTTTTGGATTAGTATTCTGACTACTAATAGATTTCACCATAATTCCTTCATTTTCAATGAAATTAGATGAAGATTCCAATTTCATAAACACTCCTTCGCTCATTGGTTTCAGTTCTCCAGATGAAGTGACATGGTAATCTTTTGCACCAGCAGTTACGCCACCTGCAGTGCTCATCAGAAGAGCAAGAGCCATAGCACACAGACCAACTTTATAACTACGTTTTGTTACAATACGTTTCATTTTTGAAACGTCTCCTTTATACAATATTCGCCCTTTTTTTAGACAATGTAGTGCCAGTATAGCACAAAAAAATAACTCAAAAACCAACTTTAAAAAATGATTATATAAAAACCAGAAAACTACCTGAAAAAAATGAAAACGTTATACGAAACGTAGAGAAAATGATACTGTTTCGCTCATTTCACTTGTCCCTATCAATTTTCAACATGATAAAGGATAGCAATACCTCTTGTTGAAATTTTCTCTCACATACAACTTAATGTTATAATCCATTCAATATATAACAACTGATATGGATTATCAGAATAGCAAAAGGCATGCCCTTAAAAATATAAGTTACATGCCTTTTCACAATTTTTGTCAAATTCATAATGGAAAAAGAACCTAGATTCATTCAGAAATTATACTTGTTGTACTGTTACAACCAACTTTATGTCTAAGAATAATCGATTACAACATACTACACTAATTTACTCGCTGCGGCTTGGTCGAGGATAAGAACGGCATCGTCATGGTTTTGGAGGATACTTGCTGGGACATCTTCTGTCACAGGACCTTCCACAGTCGCCTTAATGGCGTCAGCTTTTTCCTGACCATAAGCCATGAGGACAATGGTCTTGGCTGCCATAATGTTGGCGATGCCCATTGAGATAGCTTGTTTTGGTACATCTTCTGGATTGTCAAAGAAGCGTGCATTGGCTTCGATGGTTGATGGCGCCAATTCAACCAGATGAGTCTGACCATCAAATGGAGCACCCGGTTCGTTGAAACCGATATGGCCGTTGCGACCGATACCCAAAATTTGGAAATCAACTGGATATTCAGCCAGAATTTTATTGTAACGTCCTGTTTCAGCAACTACATCTGTCGCCAAACCATTCGGTAAAAAAGATTGTTTAAACGGTTTGGCATTGAAAAGATTTTCCTTCATAAAATGGATATAGGATTGGTCGCTCTCCTCACCTAAACCAACATACTCATCCAAGTTTATAGATGTCACATCTGAAAAGTCTAAATCCGACTCACGAATCAATCTGTAAAATTCTAACGGACTGGAGCCTGTTGCCAAACCTAATACCTTGGCACCTCCGTTCAATTTTTCTCTCAAAATATCTAATGCTACAGTTGCTCCTTCAACTTGATTGTTTACTACATGAATTTTCATAGCGCACCTCTTTGGTATATACCATTTCTTATTTTTCTTTATTATATGGTATAGACCAATTTTTGTCAAGAATTTATACTTATAGAATATTACATCAACCCGAATAATTTTAATTCTCTTCCCATCCATCAAGACTTAAGTGTCTAACTATGATATAATACATTTATGACAGATGTGCTTTTTTACTTATTTTTTATTGGTATTCTGTTCTGCCTTACTGGCTATTTTATTTCTAAATCAAAGGTCCTAAAGTTTATTTTCTACCTGATTGGTAGTCTATTGGTGGCTTTGCCATTTGCCCTATTGATTTATTTTACCTATATTTTATTTTAGTCTAAGGAGTGAATATGAATACTGCAGATTTTGATTTTGATTTACCCGAAGAGCTTATCGCTCAAGTTCCCCTTGAAAAGCGCGACAGCTCTAAACTATTGATCCTCGACCGCGAAAAACGGAGCATGGTCGACAGCCACTTTGACCACATCATTGACCAACTTCATCCAGGCGATGCACTGGTCATGAACAACACGCGCGTGCTCCCTGCCCGCCTTTATGGCTACAAGCCTGAAACCAATGGACATGTGGAGCTTTTGCTTTTGAAAAATACCCAAGGTGACCAGTGGGAAGTTCTTGCTAAACCAGCTAAACGCCTGAAAGTCGGCACCACAGTTGCCTTTGGAGACGGACGATTGACTGCTACTATCGTAGAAGAATTAGAACACGGTGGAAGAATTGTTGAATTCTCCTATGAAGGTATCTTCCTTGAAGTCTTGGAAAGCCTAGGCGAAATGCCACTTCCACCTTACATTCATGAAAAATTAGAAGACCGTGAACGCTATCAAACAGTTTATGCCAAGGAAAACGGTTCTGCCGCAGCTCCAACTGCTGGACTACATTTCACCCAAGAATTACTCGAAAAAATCGAAGCTAAAGGAGTGAAACTAGTCTATCTGACTCTTCACGTTGGGCTTGGGACCTTCCGACCAGTCTCTGTTGATAACGTTGATGAGCATGAAATGCACTCGGAATTCTATAACCTATCAGCTGAAGCTGCTCAAACTCTCAATCAGGTCAAAGATAGCGGTGGGCGTATCGTCGCAGTCGGCACAACATCCATCCGCACCCTCGAAACCATCGGTAATAAATTTGATGGCCGTTTGGAAGCTGATTCTGGTTGGACAAATATCTTCATCAAACCTGGCTACACCTTCCGAATTGTTGATGCCTTCTCAACCAATTTCCACCTGCCAAAATCTACTTTGGTTATGCTAGTTTCTGCCTTTGCAGGTAGAGAATTTACGTTAGATGCCTATAAACATGCTGTTGAAGAACGCTACCGCTTCTTTAGTTTTGGGGATGCAATGTTCATTCAATAGGCTGTTGTCACCAAATTATTCTGAGTTCAGATTTTATTTTCCTTACATCTCAAGGAGGGCCCTATGAATAAGATTGAAAGTCGCCATCAGCTGATCCTGTCTCTAATCATGGAGAAGAAAATACACACCCAGCAGGAATTGCAAGAATTACTAGAGGTCAATGGAGTCTCCGTCACCCAATCTACCCTCTCCCGTGACATCAAGATGCTCAATCTTGTCAAAGTCAACGAAGATGATTCTTCTCACTATGTCATCAACCCCATTGCTCCTACTCGCTGGGAAAAACGACTGCGACTCTATATGGAAGATGCTTTGGTCATGCTAAAACCTATCCAACATCAAGTGGTTCTCAAGACCCTACCTGGATTGGCTAACTCATTCGGTTCTATTTTGGATGCCATGGAGATTCCTCAAATTGTAGCAACCGTCTGCGGTGACGATGTCTGTCTCATCATTTGTGAAGATGTCGAGGGGGCACAAGCTTGCTTCGAGCACTTGAAACAGTTTACTCCACCATTTTTCTTTAGTAAATTATAAAAATTTATGTTCACAAACAACAGACTTAATTTTAAAGATAATTTTTCAAATAAATATCAATAACTTCCCTTTATACTCATAAACGAAAATATAACATATAAGCGTTTTATTGTAGAATAGTCTAACTTGACTTATTCTATATTCAGATGGGTTCTATTTCTAAGACAGCATATAATAAATCACACTTTCATATATTTTTGTCCACTTCTTGTAAACAGTGACACATTTCTATCTCATCTTTCAATGTTATTCTGGCTCTTTGTCAACTGTAGTGGGTAGATGAAAAGCTAACACCTAGAGAGGACGAACTTCGTTCTCTCTTTCTTTATG
>NZ_JARQPJ010000013.1:0-72453 GCF_046032515.1 Streptococcus suis
CTCTTTCTAGATACTTTTCATTTTTTAATCAGTTCGATTGTTTTTACTTGACAAAGGGCTTTACATATCAGTCATTTGAATTAACTTTGATACATCGTCACTTTCGGCTTGCCGTACTCTAGTACAGCCTGCACCTCAGTTCCTTGTCTGAAAGCTAATTCATTCGACTATAATATCTAAAAATGCGAAAGTAGAAGGGTTCTATCTACATCTGACTCTCCTAGTCTGATTTTGATTTTCATTGAGTACTACTTGCTCGTCAATGTTCGCTTTATGAAAAAATTTGCTAGATAGGCTATAATATGTCTAGTAGTTAGGAGCAGAAAGGAGTGTCCATGTTAATATTTCCCCTAATCAATGATTTATCCAGAAAAATTATTCATGTAGATATGGATGCTTTTTTTGCTGCCATTGAGGTCAGGGATAATCCTACTTTGAAGGGCAAACCTGTTATCATTGGGGCTGACCCAAGACTATCTGGCGGTAGAGGAGTGGTGTCTACCTGTAATTATGAGGCGCGTGCCTTTGGGATTCACTCGGCTATGTCCTCAAAAGAGGCCTATGAGCGTTGTCCTCAGGCGATTTTCATTTCTGGCAATTATGAAAAATATCAGGAAGTTGGGCGACAGGTTCGAGAAATTTTCCATCGCTATACTGATTTGGTGGAGCCCATGTCTATTGATGAGGCTTACTTGGATGTAACAGAAAATAAGCTTGGAATTGGCTCAGCGGTCAAAATCGCTAAACTCATTCAATACGACATCTGGAATGAACTCCATTTGACAGCTTCCGCAGGTGTTTCCTACAATAAATTTTTGGCAAAAATTGCCTCTGATATGGAAAAACCGCACGGTTTGACCTTGATTCTACCTGAAGATGCTGTTGGTATTCTCGCCTCCCTGCCTGTTGAAAAATTTCACGGTGTGGGGAAGAAGACGGTGGAACGCCTCCATGAGATGGGAGTTTTTACAGGGAAGGATTTGTTGGATGTACCAGAGATGACCTTGATTGATAAATTTGGTCGTTTTGGCTTCGAACTTTATCGGAAAGCGAGGGGGATTTCTAATTCGCCCGTTAAAGTGGACCGTGTTCGTAAGTCAATTGGAAAGGAAAGAACCTATCGCAAACTTCTTTATCGGGAGGAGGATGTCCTGAAAGAGCTAATCAGTCTCTGCCAACGAGTAGCAGCTAGTTTAGAAAGAAATGAGAAAAAAGGACGAACCATTGTGTTGAAGGTTCGTTATGGTGACTTTTCAACCTTGACAAAGCGGCATAGTTTGGAAGAAGCGACCAATCAAGCTCAAGTAATAGAGAAAGAAATCCGTCAGCTTTTTGAAGAAGTTGGACGGGCTGAGAAAGGTGTTCGCTTGCTAGGAGTGACCGTTACCAATTTTATGGAAGGAGAAAGTAGAATTGCAAATTTCGAGTAGATTTACCATTGCTAGTCATATATTGGTCTTGCTAGCCTTGGAGGGAGAAAAGGAAAAACAGACCAGTACCAGCATTGCTGGCAGTGTCGGAGTCAATCCTGTCATTATCCGAAATATTTTAGCTCAGCTCAAAGAGGCAGGTCTGGTTCAGGTGGCGCGTGGTGTCGGAGGCGCTCGCTTGGCAAAGGCTCCAGACCAGATGACACTCTTACAGGTTTATCAGGCTGTGGAGTTGTTTGGAGAAAAAGGGCAACTCTTTGGCTTTCATGAGCAACCTAATCCAAACTGTCAGGTAGGTCGCAATATTCATCCTTTACTGGATCATCGTTTAGAGAGTGCTCAGTCGGCTCTGGAAAAAGAGTTGGGACAAACAACCATTGCTGATTTATTGGCAGAATTATAGGTATTCAATCATCCTTGTGATGATTTTTTTAAACTTTCGAGTTGTAATACTTGACATTACAACGAACGTGGTATAAACTAAGCATTGTAAACAAAAACATTACAAGAAAACAAGTGAGGTAAACAATATGAAAATCGCCATTATCGCAGCAAACGGTCAAGCAGGTCAAACTATTGCAAAGGAAGCAGTAGAACGTGGTCATCAGGTGACTGCTATTGTCCGTTCTGAAAACAAGAGCGTAGCCCAAGAAGTAATCCAGAAGGATGCTTTTGACCTTACCAAAGAAGATTTGGCAGGCTTTGATGTAGTAGTCAATGCTTTTGGTGCTTGGACACCAGAAACCTTGCCGGATCACGCTCGTCTTGCTGAGCATCTAGCGACCATCCTTGCTGGTAGTCCAACTCGTCTTTTAGTAGTTGGTGGTGCAGGCAGTCTCTATCTAGATGAGAGCCAAACAGCTATGCTCAAGGATGCACCAAATTTCCCAGCGGACTACCTACCAGTGGCAGAAGCTATGGGCGCAGGTCTTGACATCTACCGTCAGGCGACAGCGGTTAACTGGACCTATATCAGCCCAGCAGCCGATTTTGATGCAGAAGGACAAAAAGCAGGTGCCTACACTTTGGCTGGCGAGGTTTTCCAAGTCAATGCCCAAGGTGAAAGCTATATTAGTTATGTAGACTATGCAGTAGCCTTAGTAGATATTGCCGAAAAAGGTGGCTACCAGCAAGAACGCATTTCGGTTTTTGCATCATAAAATAGTAGAAAAGATAGTTCCCCTCGTGGAATTATCTTTTTTATTTTTTGTTTTATATAGTATAATAATATGTATAAAACAAAAAAGGAGTTCCCTATGATTCACTTGATTTGTCCCAATCCAGCCCTAGACCGCACGCTTCTTGTGGAAAAGATTGAAAAGAATATTCCCCTGAGACCGACGGAAGTGAGGGATTATCCTGGTGGAAAAAGTTTCAACGTAGCCTATGCACTTCGAGAAAATGGTGTGACAGACTACACGATTCATACCATTTTAGGTGGGCAGATTGGTCGCTATATTCAGGAGCTTAATGCTGATGGTGGAAATGCCCTGCGCGTGGTTGAAAATAGCCAGAATACTCGGACATGTAATATCTATGTTGAAACCAGTACAGGCGATGTCGTTCTTTTCTATGAAAAAGGCTTTGAACTGACAGAAGATTTGCTCAATCAATTCACTCAGCAGATTGAAAATAGCCTGCAAGCTGGTGACATCCTAGTCTTTTCAGGTAGTCTGATGAAGGGGATGCCGGATGATTATATTCAGCGGTTTATTGAAAAATACCCAGAGGTTCTGACCATAGTGGACACCAGTGGACCAGCTTTACGTGCGGCTTATCAAGCTAGGCCGGCCCTTATCAAAATCAATAATGAAGAGCTGAAAGATATTTATCCAGAGCTGGATGAAGAAAGTCCTGAAGCTATTTTAGGTATCCTGAAAGAAGTGACTCCTCATGAGAATATCATCATTACCATGGGAGGCAAGGGGAGTCTAGCTAAGATTGGTCAGCGCTTCTTCCGTATCCAATCTCCAAAGAAAGAAACGCGTAATCCGATTGCCGCAGGGGATTTCTACCTGGGCTTGCTAGTCAAGGGAATCAGTCAAGGTCAAGCCCCAGAAATCTTTTTGAAAGAAGCGGTAGCCTTTGCAACGGCCAATTGTTTGAATTATTTTCCAGAGGTTGAAGTAGAGCAGTTTGAAGCGATTGTAGATACAATATTACTAGAGGAACTGTAGTATTGTATCCCTTTACTCATCGTGCTATAATGGCAAGGAGAAACAAGGTGATATGGGGGATAGTAGTGGAACAGTTGACGGTTCTTTACCAAAATTTAAAACAGCGATATGGTGAATTTCACTGGTGGAATGATGAAAATCCCATAAAGGATTTGGTATCAATGATTCTTATTCAGCAAACAACGGAAGCAAATGCCAAGCGTGCTTTAGAACAGTTGGAGGGACGGTTAACAATTCATTCGCTTTTAGAGATGCCTGTGGAGGATTTACAAGAATGCATTCGCCCAGCAGGATTCTTCAAGCAAAAATCACTCTACATTCGGTCAGTGGTTGAGTGGGCCAATCAGTTCGATGGAGATTTTTCTCGCCTAGATCGTGTTGAGACAGCAGTACTCCGAAAAGAGCTGCTGAGCTTGAAGGGGGTTGGCAATGAAACTGCGGATGTTATTTTGCTCTATTTGTGTCGAAGAAGTGTTTTTGTGGCGGATCAATATGCTCTTCGGCTATTTAATCGGTTAGGACTTAGCCAGTCTCAGGATTATTTGAGTTTGAGACAGGAATTTACAGAGCAGATAAAAGATTGGTCAGTAAAAGATGCTCAGGAGCTTCATGCACTGATTGATGAACATGGCAAGCAGTTCAGATTAACAAAGGGGCAGCTTGATGAATCATGGTTGATGATATAGTCATACTCTTCGAAAATCAAAATCAGACGTTGTTGACTTGATTTGATGAACCTCAGTTCTATCTGCATCTGCGTCGCCTAGCTTGATTTTGATTTTCATTGAGTCTCAATTAGTGTATTTTTTATTACTACGAAGGGCGAGGAAGCCTCATTTCCTTATTTCCGAGTTTAAACACTCCACTGGACAGTTGAAGTAGTCTGCATATCGTTGCCTTGTACTAAAAGCAAACGAAACGACTATAAAAGAGTAAAACCAGCAAATCTACTGACTTGCTGGTTTTTATGCTTTAAAAAATTCTTCAATATCTGCCTGTTCTATGCCAATCATAGGGTCGATAGTTAGCAGGTTGTCTACAGTCAAAATGTATTCTGTGGGTTGGGGACTTGTTTTTTCTGGCTGGTCTTGATCAAGAAGGGAGAGTTGTTGGTTGTTTTCATTGACTACTTTAACCAGTTCTTTTCTGTCTGGCTGTGTAGGGGGCTGGGTTTGCGTGGTTGTAGCTGTTTTGCTTTCGGCTTTTTCAGATAAAGCATCCTTGCTATCCTGCTCTGCCATTTCCCCTTGGAAACGTGGGACCAGATAGGTTTTGCGGACGGTGCCGGCGTTTTTGACGGCGTAGTCGAAGGCGGAGATTTCGCCTAGGAGGATGAGCTTGCTCTTGGAGCGGGTGATGGCGGTGTAGACCAGATTGCGCTGGAGCATACGGTGGCTGGTGCGAGTGATAGGAAGGATAACGACCTGGAACTCGCTGCCTTGGGACTTGTGGATGGACATGGCATAGGCCAGTGTGATTTTGTACCATTCGTTTTGGGGATAAGTGACCTCGCTACCGTCGAAGTTGATGGTAATCTCGTCCTGCTTGGAGTCGGTGTACTTGGCAGGCAGGAGGTCGGTAATATAGCCCAAGTCGCCATTGAAGACATTGGCTTCGGCGTCGTTGACTAGATGAATGACTCGGTCGCCTTGGCGGAAGGCTTGCTCGTTGTGGAGGAATTCTAACTCTCCTTCTTCCAGTGGATTGAGCAGGGCCTGGGTCATGGTGTTGAGTTGGTCAATACCTGCAGCACCACGGTACATGGGAGCGAGGATTTGTACTTCGTTTGCAGGAATACCTGACTTGATAGCTGCACCGACAATACGCTCAATCAGAGCTGGAATTTGTTCGTTTTGCGCTTCAAAATAGGAGCGGTCAGCCTTTTTCTCACGGAAATCGCTCGGCAGGGCACCTTGGCGAATCTGGCTGGCTAGGGTAACAATGGTCGAATCATCGGATTGACGATAGATACGTTCTAGAGTGATGCTGGGTAGCTTGTCAATTTTCAGGAGGTCAGCAAGGACCTGACCGGGACTGACGGAAGGTAATTGCTCCGCATCGCCGACAATCAGAACTTGGGTCTGGGAGGAGATGTTCTGGAAGAGCTGGTTTGCCAACCAAGTATCTACCATAGAAAATTCATCCACGATGATAAAGTCGGCTTCGAGGTAATCATCTCGGTAGGATTCCTCCTGTCCTTCTACCAGACCGAGATGGCGGTGGATGGTAGCGGAAGGCAGACCTGTCAATTCATTCATCCGTCTGGCTGCTCGTCCGGTTGGAGCGGCAAGGAGGACAGGGCATTCTTCTCGATTGCGTGTCAGGTCAATCTTATGCAAGATGGCATAGACCGCGATAATACCGTTGATAACCGTTGTCTTTCCAGTCCCTGGTCCGCCTGTCAGAATGAAAAGCGGATTGGTAATGGCTTGGACAATGGCTTCTTTTTGAATGTCATCGTAGGTGAGAGAAGACATGCTTTCCAGCTCTGCTATGGCAGCCTCAACGTCTGTGCGTGGGAAGGGTTTGAAACCATTTTTTCCCATCAGGCGGGTCAGGTTTTTATGGATACCATGTTCGGCAAAGTAGAGGCTGTTATCAAAAATCTTTGTGCCTTCTTGCTGTACCTTGTCGTCTGCAATCAGTCCTGTCAACTCGTGGGCAACTGCGGCAGGATCCAGCTCAGTATGGCGGGATTTTTCCAGCAGTTCAAGGGTTGCTTCCAGCAAGTCTCTGGCCTCCACATAGGTATCGCCTGTTTCCATGGAGCGATGGATGAGGCTAAAGAGCATGCCTGCCCGAAAACGTTGGGGTGAATCACTGGCAATTCCCAGGTTTTCCGCAATCCTATCGGCAATGGTAAAGCCGAGCCCCTGGACATCTTCGACCAGTTGATAGGGATTTTCTTCAATAATCTGAAGTGTTTTTTCTTTATACTGGTCTTGGATTTGAAAGGCCAATTTATTGGGAATACCATACTCAGCTAGTTTTGCCAAGATCAGCTCGGTTCCATAATTGAGGCGGAGTTTTTCGACAAATGCCTGCATGTTCTTGCGGGATAGACCTGTGATTTGGGTTAGTTTTTCAGGTTCAGCTAAAATCTTATCAATGGTATCTTCGCCATAGAGTTCAACAATTTTTTCGGCCGTTTTGCGTCCAATTCCCTTGAAATGCTCGCTGGAGAAATACTTGACCAGACCAGCTGAGGTAGGCTTGCTGCGTTCGTAACGTGTGATTTGCAACTGCTGACCATACTTGGGATGGGTGACCAGATTGCCATAGAAACGATAGTCTTCTCCTTCAATGACATCGGCAATCGTTCCGGTCACAATAATTTCGTAGTCATCATAGTCTGCGTCTGTCTCCTCAATTTCAAGGAGAAGGATTTTATAAAAATTACTAGGATTTTCAAAAATAATCCGGTCAATGGTGCCGGTAAAATACACTTCGTTCATAGAGTTTATTTCCAATAATAATGAGAAGGGAGTGGGAAAGAACTCGCATAGACCAAAAAGAGTTCCCCTCACTTCCAAATTTGCAGGTTCGGGCTAAAATAGTCCACTGGACTATTTTACTCCCAACCCGCACAGCTCCAACAGTCAGAGTAGTGACTGTTGGAGGTTGGAAATGAAGCGAACCCGTTCGCATCAGCCATATAGGTCAGATTTTGAGTGTAAAACACGAATTGCTGAGATTTGCTTCGCAAATCTTATCTCCAACCTTTAACAGTCCACTGGACTGTTAAACCCAATCAACCACTGCGCTGGGATGTTGACACGAACTCTGAGAAGTGGTGCTGTGCTTTTTGCTCCAAACTTGTTTGTATTAATCAACAGTCCCAATACGGTTGAGAGGCCACATGCGAAAGACAACTTCTCCTTTGATGTTTTCACGGGAAAATGTTCCTACACTACGACTATCTAGTGAGACAAGGCGGTCATCTCCCATCAGGTAGTATTGTCCTTCTGGGACTGTCACGGTAAAGTCTACGTAACCATTGGCATCTTGTGTGAAAGCTTCAGCAGATTGGGCCACAGCTTGGAATTGTTTGTTGTAAGAATAGACTTCTTGAAGTTTATCTTTCTGGAATGCAGCTAGATATTCATCTAAGTAAGGCTCGTCCACTTTTTGGTCGTTAACATAGAGGACATCGTTTTCGTAGCGAATGGTGTCACCTGGCATACCAATCACACGTTTGACAATCAGTTTTTCCTTGCCGTCGCTGTCTGTCTCACTGGCTACAACAATATCAAAGCGGTCGATAGAGGTTGTTTTTAGCATGATGAGTTTTTCTTGGTGTTGAAGCGTTGGGTCCATGGAATGGCCATCGACAGAGACAGGATTCCAGATAAAGTAACGACTGGCAAAAAAAGCTGCCATAAATAGTAAAAAGATGCCCCATTCAGCTAAGAAGGCGACTAGTGGTGAGCGTTTTGTTTTTTGGATTGCTCCCATATTTTTTTCCTCATTTCAATAATTTTTGTGCTTTTTGCGTATTAGCAAAGTGAAGTTTTGCAGTCTCATTGAGACCAGCCATGCCATAGTCTTTTAAGATGCTTGCTGCGACTTGGTCGGACTTACTGCCAGCTCCTGAAGGCAGGCTTCTGCCTACCAATTGACCAAGCTGGACAAGATTTTCTAAAAACATAGCTCTAGCAATAATAGAAGATACTGCCACAGCCAGGTACTTGCCCTCAGCCTTTTCTTCCAGAGTGACGGAGTTGGCAAATTGGTTGGCTTCCTTTTTCAAGTATTTTTGATAATTTTGACTGGAAGTGAAGGCGTCAATGACAATCTTCTCAGGATGGACACCCTTTTGCAAGAGTAGGAAAATAGCCTGATTGTGTAGGGCGACCTTGACAGATACCGCATTGTAGCCTTGCTCGATGACTTCGTTGTATTTTTTCGGTGACAATAGCAGAGCTTGGTGGGGGATTTTCTCTTTTAAGAGAGGGGCGATTTGGCAGATTTTTTGGTCTGTCATTTTCTTGGAATCATCCACACCAAGCGACTTGAGAAAGGCGTGGTCTTCTGGGCGGACAAAACTAGCAACGACTGCCAAACCTCCAAAATAAGACCCGTTTCCAACCTCATCGGTACCAATCATGGGCAGGTTTTGACCAGGTACAGTCGTCTGTCCAGAGCTTTCTGGCTCATAGCCCCAGAGCCCTGCTTCCTGCTCTGCCATTTCCCCCTGAAAAACGACTTTTCCAGAAGTGTAGATGGACAGGCTGGCACCGGTCAGTTTGAAAAATGCTTCTATGTAAGGATTTTTGCTGGTCTGCCGATAGCGGTTATAGTGAGCCATCATGGCCTGTTTTTGCTGGGCAGATGCCTTTAGTACAACGGTATTCATGTTCTTATTGTAACACAAATGCTAGTTAGAGTGTGCAGAAAAGGGTGGAATTTACTATAATGGTAGAAGAAAGTGAGGTACACTATGGAAGTGCAAATGAAGTATAAATGGGCGACTCTGGGAACAGGTGTCATCGCCAATGAATTGGTTCAGGCCTTGCAGGCTATGGGAGGAAATCTTTATTCGGTGGCTAACCGTACCTATGACAAGGGTGTGGAATTTGCGCAAAAATATGGCATCGAGAAAGTTTATGAAGAGATTGATGAGGTCTTTGAGGATCCTGAAGTAGACATTATCTATATTTCTACACCTCACAATACCCATATCAATTATTTGAGAAAGGCCTTGAAGGCTGGAAAGCATGTCCTCTGTGAAAAGTCTATTACGCTTAATTCAGAAGAATTAGCAGAAGCCATTCAACTGGCAGAAGAAAATCAGGTTATCCTGGCAGAAGCCATGACCATTTTCCACATGCCAATCTATCGTCAGTTGAGCCAAGTGGTTGCCAGTGGCAAACTGGGTGCATTGAAGATGATTCAGATGAACTTTGGCAGCTACAAGGAATACGACATGACCAACCGCTTTTTCAATAAAAACTTGGCAGGCGGTGTCCTTTTGGATATTGGTGTCTACGCTCTGTCCTTTGTACGTTGGTTTATGACGGAAAAGCCAAATCAGGTCTTGTCCCAGGTCAAATTAGCTCCCACAGGTGTGGACGAGCAGGTAGGGATTTTGCTCAGCAATAATGCAGGAGAAATGGCGACCATTGCCCTGACCCTCCATGCCAAACAGCCAAAACGGGGAACGATTGCCTACGATAAAGGCTACATCGAGCTTTACGAGTATCCTCGTGGTCAGAAGGCAGTCATTACCTATACTGAAGACGGCAGTCAAGAGGTAATCGAAGCGGGCGAGACAGCCAAGGCCCTTTCTTACGAAGTGGCGGATATGGAAAAAGCTGTCGCAGGCATCGAAAACACTATGCACCTAGCATTTACCCAAGATGTCATGGAGATTATGACCCAACTCCGTAAAGAATGGGGCTTGGTTTATCCAGAAGAAATGTAGGGTTTTGACTAATCCGAAAATAGAAATGAGAGTGAGTTAGTAGCCAATTGTTGGATTACTGCCTTACTCTTATTTTTTACTTATACTCTTCGAAAATCCAGACGTTGTTGACTTGATTTGGTGAACGCTAGTTCTATCTGCATCTGCGTCTCCGAGTCTGTTTTTGATTTTCATTGAGTATTATCTAATAATATGACAGTCAGATGACATTTATATTGATTGTGTGACAGAAAAGTCCTAAGATTACATAGTGGAGACAGTTTATTTAAAAGAACGGTTGAAGGCTTGTTTTTCAGATTTAATTTAGGTAAGATAGAACCATCTCAAAAAATAAAGAAGGAATAAGATTATGAAACGTAAGAGAACAAATAAACCCCAACATATGCGTCGCAAGAGAAAAACACCCATCATGAAAAACAATAAGAAGATGTTATACACATCTTCATTGGCGCTTTCCCTCTTTAGTACAGGGATGATTTCGACAAATGTTTTAGCCCTCGAATGGGCTCCACGTACTGTTTCTGAAATTAGCCTAGAAATTGTACAAGAAGAAGGAAAGATGACCTATACTGTTCAGTATGGAGATACCTTATCTGCCATCGCCGTAGCTATGAATATTGATATGGATTTGCTGGCGAAAATAAATCAAATTGCAGATGTCAACTTGATTTTCCCTGATACGGTACTGACGACGACTGTTGACCAAAACAATCAAGTGACTCAGGTTGAGATTGAAGCTCCTGTTCAGGGAAACACAAATGAGACCGTTCAGGCAACTGTTGACCTAACAACCAATCAAGTAACGGTTGAGGATACGGTTGTTCCCTTGGATCAAATTTCATCAGTTACCGACTCAGCACCTGTAGAGGAAGTTGTAGAACAGCCTGTAGTAGAAGCGCCTGTAGAGGAAGTTGTAGAACAGCCTGTAGCAGAAGCACCTGTAGAGGAGGTTGTAGAGCAACCTGTAGTAGAGGCACCTGTAGAGGAAGTTGTAGAACAGCCTGTAGTAGAAGCGCCTGTAGAGGAAGTTGTAGAGCAGCCTGTAGTAGAAGCGCCTGTGGAGGAAGTTGTAGAGCAGCCTGCAGTAGAAGCACCTATAGAACAGCCTGTAGTTGAAACTCCACAAGTGACAGCCCTATCAACCACTACAACAAGTACAAGTGCTTATGATGTCGGTTTGCAACCTCAGGTAGCAGCCTTCCGCGCAGAAGTAGCTAATGCCTTCGGTATTACTTCCTTCTCAGGTTACCGTCCTGGTGATTCTGGCGACCATGGTAAGGGATTGGCAATTGACTTTATGGTACCACAAAGTTCAGCACTTGGGGATCAAGTGGCAGAATATGCTATTGCCAATATGGGTGCGAAAAATATTTCCTATATTATCTGGAAACAACGTTTTTATGCTCCATATGCAAGTATTTATGGACCTGCATATACTTGGAACTTGATGCCAGACCGTGGAAGTATTACTGAAAACCACTACGATCATGTGCATGTGTCATTTAATCCATAAAATAATTATAGCCAAACTCACGGTGAGCTTGGCTATTTTTGCGTGCTTATTAATTGGAAGGTGTGGGATACAAGTTTCTTATTTTATCTCCAGAACTTTTCGTAACCTTTCTTTTCCTCCATATTAAAGGCGATAATATGGAGGATCAGGTCCCAGTTGACCTCTTGGTCTTCCTTGATTTTGAAGAGGTAGGAAGTCGCCTCGTAGCCCGCCTCCTTGATGTCCTTGGCAAAGGTTTCCGTCGTAACCGTTTCAGGTGCAATGGAAATATGGGCCTTGGCAGCAGAGAATCCAATGATAAAAGTTCCGAGGGTTAGTACCACTTTTCAGAGTTCGTGTCAACATCTCAGCGCAGTGGTTGATTGGCAGATTTGTTCGTGTTTTACACTCCAAATCTGACCTAATCAACTGTGCGGGGGTGGGAAGACGAACTCTTTTTAACTAGTCGAGTTCTTTCCCACTCCCTGGTTCCACTTGATTTCTGTGGTTAGACTTGGAAATTCCTGCTGGATTTGGGCAAAGATTGCTTCGAGCTTGTCCTTCAAGACAGGATTCTTGACCTTGTTCAAAAATTCTTGGAGCATGAGTGATTCCTTTCTTTTTTACAGGATAACATAGAAGAGTAAAATGGTATAGAAACAATCAGCTTGCTTTTTTCCGATGAGCAATCATACTAAGAAGGATGACGATGAGATAGGCTAGACTTGCAATTGGAGAAACGTCAACTCCGTATTCACCTCCGAACAAGCTGGTTTGATTGTCGAAAAGAAGGATGGAGGTGAAGAGATTCCAAAGGGAGTGGACTAAAATACTGGATAGAATACTTCCTGTTTGCAAAGTAGCAAGCGAAAATAAACTTCCAACTAAGGTGCCAGCAATGAGTAATTGTAGGGCGGTGAGTGAGCTAACAGATCCGTTTAATAGGTGAACAAGTCCGAAAAATACGGACGGTCCCAGAATAGCGACTTTTCTCGAAAAAGATTGTTCTAGTAGATGCATCATGATACCACGGAAGCACATCTCTTCTACAATCGGAGCAGCGATAGCGCCCATAAAGATAGAGTTTACTAAATCGTCCGTCAAAGTCACTTTTCCACCTAGTAAATACAAAACGAGCAAGACAGTTAGTGGGAGAAAGATTGCAACGACTAACCAAAATTGACTTGGTTTAACGAGTGTTATCCGAAATTGTATTAGGCTCATTCCTAATCGACGAGATAGCCATTTGGCAAATAAATAATACAAGAAGATGTAGAGCCCTGCCATGAGTACAGTTGTAACAATATTGTCACCAAGTGCCAGTTGCGGAAGAAAGGCAATCAGGCCACTTGTCATCATAGCCCCAAACGCAAGTGTACACAATCCGATACGTGTTAGTTTAGTGAGTGGTTTCATTTATTTGTCCTCCAATTTTGTAGAAAGGTCAGATGCGAGAGCAAGGATTTTATCGCTGATAATAGGGGCATTCATGCTTTCAAAAAGTTTTTTTAAGAAGAGAATTTTTCGTAGAAAGTCATCGGGAGAGAGTTCCGTAATTCGTAGGCCAATAATGAGGTTGAAATAGACAACCAGAAGTTCGGCAATTTCTTCAGGAAAATCAGTTGGAATACTTCCGTCTGTTACACCTTGTCTCACAACTTCCTGAAATTTCGGAATAAGCAGTGTATAGGATAGTTCGTACTGTTGTGCTAAAATGCTAGGACTTTTCAGGGTAATTTGCGATGTCTGCAAGAAGGATAGTTTTTCAACATCAGAAAGTGAGGTGATGAGAGCGTATTGGATTTTCTCAATCGCATAATTTCCTGGCCACTCTTTTGATAATATATTCTCATCAGCATCTCCAATCAGAGCATCCAGAATGGCTCCTTTGGAGGGGAAGTGATGATACACAACTCCCTTGGTCAGGCCACCTAGTTGAGAAATAATATCAGTAAGACTGGTTTGGTCATAGCCTTTTTCTAAAAATAATGTTCTTGCAACATCGAGGATGAGCTGTCTGTTTTCGTCAGGGGATTTACTTTTTGCCATTCCGTTCTCCATTTACATACCGTCGGTATGTAAAGAGTATATCAAAAAATTCCCTACTTTACAATAGGGAATATACAGTGATTATTTAACCAAAATCGCCAATGCTTGATAGGGTTTCAAGGTAATTTTCTTACCGAGTTTGCTATCAGGATAGTTGCTGATGAGGACTTGGCCGTGGGCATAATCGTCTGCCAGATCTAGTTCAACCTCTTCTGCAAAGAAATTGTTGAGGACCAACAGTTTTTCGCCATTTAGCAAGCGTTCAAAGGCGTAGACTTTCTGGCTGTCCTTATAGGCTGCCTTGTAGTCCCCTTCTGAAATAAGAGGGAGTTCTTTCCGCAATCGGATCAGTTCTTGGTAGAAGGTAAAGATTGGGCCAGTTTTTTCCTGTTCAACGTTAATCGTTTGGTAGGATTTGCCAGCTTTCAGCCAAGGAGTTCCTGTTGAGAAGCCTGCATTGTCAGAAGCATCCCATTGCATCGGGGTGCGGGAATTGTCACGAGACTTGGCCTGGATAATCTTGAAGGCCTGCTCAGGTGCGTGACCTTGGTCCAAGAGCATCTGGTAGGCGTTGATAGATTCCACATCGACATAGTCGTCCATGCTGTTGTAGTCAGGGTCAATCATGCCGATTTCCTCGCCCATGTAGATGTAAGGCGTACCGCGTGACAGATGGATAGAGGCTGCTAGCATGGTCGCTCCTTCCTTGCGGAAATTCTCCACATCGACAAAGCGGTTGAGAGCACGAGGTTGGTCGTGGTTGTTGTAGAAAAGGGCGTTCCAGCCATTTCCAACGGACATCTCTTCGCCCCAAGTGTGGAAGAGGCGTTTGAGTTCCTCAAAGTCGAAGTCCATAATGGTCCACTTTTGCCCGTCCTTGTAGTCCACTTTCAAGTGGTGGAAGTTGAAGGCCATGGACAATTCTTCCCGCTCAGGAGCTGTGTAGAGGATACAGTTTTCAATGGTAGTGGCAGACATTTCCCCGACGGTCATGAAGCCTTTTTCGCTACCAAAAGTAGCATTGTTCATCATCTTGAGGTAATCGTGGGTGATTGGGCGGTCGGTGTAAGCAGGCTTGCCGTCATTGATTGGGCAGTCTTCGAGGACTTCGTCCTTACCAATCAGGTTGATAACGTCGAAGCGGAAGCCCTTGACACCCTTGTCTTTCCAGAAGTTGACCACCTTGAACAGTTCTTCGCGGACATGAGGGTTTCGCCAGTTGAGGTCAGCTTGGGTCACGTCGAAGAGGTGGAGGTAGTATTTCCCAGTATTGCCAAAAGGAGCCCAGGCATTGCCACCAAACTTAGACACCCAGTCAGTTGGCTGGTCACGTAGGATAAAGAAATCTTGGTAGTATTTGTCGCCAGCAAGGGCTTTTTGGAACCATTCGTGGTCTGTCGAGCAGTGGTTGAGAACCATGTCTAGCATGAATTCAATGCCCAGTTCTTTGCCGACAGCCACCATTTCTTCAAAGTCAGCCATGGTCCCAAAATCAGGATTGACGGCTGTATAGTCTGAAATGTCATAGCCATTGTCCCGCTGCGGACTTGGGTAGAAGGGATTGAGCCAAATCATATCAATGCCTAGCTCTTTTAGATATGGAAGTTTTTCAATAATTCCTCGTAAATCCCCTACACCATTTCCAGTTGTATCCTTGTAAGATTTTGGGTAGATTTGATAAACAACCTTTCGTTTGTCTATTGTCATTTTGCTCTCTCTTTCTTGATTTTTCCTTCTTGCATAAACAATGATAGGAGGAGGCTGGGCAAAAAGCTTAACCTCGCTTCTCAGGGTTCGTGTCAACATCTCAGCGCAGTGGTTGATTGGCAGATTTGTTCGTGTTTTACACTCCAAATCTGACCATTACGACTGATGCGAACAGAGTTCGCTTCATTTCCAACCTCCAACAGTCACTACTCTGACTGTTGGAGCTATGCGGGGGTGGGAGTGAAACAGTCTGGGGATAGACTGTTTCAGCTCAACAACTTAAAACGAAAAATTGTTGACGAACTCTTTTTTTGACCAGTCGAGTTCTTTCCCGCTCCCCCTCCTAGGACATTAATTCTTTGTAACTGTCAGAATAGCTTCGCCTTGCGAGATGGCACGAGGAAGATTTCCGATAACTTGAGTGTCAAAGTCAGTTTGGTTGGTCACGATAACTGGTGTTTCAGCGACGAGACCAGCAGCCTTAATGACATCAATGTCAAAGCTAATCAATTTATCACCAGCTTTTACCTTGTCACCTTGATTTACATGGGCTGTGAAACCTTTGCCTTCCAATCCAACAGTATCCATACCGATGTGCATAAGGAGTTCAACTCCGTTTGTAGCAGTGATACCAACAGCGTGGTTAGTAGGGAAGAGGACAGATACTTCACCATCGACTGGAGCACCCAAGATACCTTCGCTCGGGTCAATAAGGACACCTTGGCCCATGACACCTGATGCAAATACAGGGTCAGTAGCTTGTGACAATTCTTTTGCTTGACCAGTTAGTGGGCTAATCAATTTGATAGCAGCGCCAGTTTCAACAACTGCTTCAGTTGGAGCTACGACTTCTTCAACAGTTTCTTCTTTTTTTGAAAATGCACCTGTACGTTGGAAAACAGCTGTCAAAATCATTGGGACAACAATCGCAACTACCATTGCTAGCAAGAATGCCCCCCAGTATTCAGCCTTGATAGACAAGATACCTGGAAGACCACCGATACCGATAGAAGCAGCTTGGATGTTGAAGGTTACAGAAAGTAGGCCAGCGATACTTGAACCAATCATAGCCGCTACGAATGGGTAAACGTATTTCACGTTGACACCAAAGAGGGCTGGTTCAGTAACACCTAGGTAGGCAGAAATAGTTGCAGGAAGTGAAACTTGCGCTTCTTTTTCATTGTGACGGTTCATGAGGAAGTAGGCAAATACTGCTGAACCTTGAGCAATGTTAGAAAGAGCAATCATTGGCCAGAGACCTGTTCCACCAGCATCTGCAATCAATTGTGTATCGATGGCATTTGTCATGTGGTGAAGACCAGTGATAACGAACGGTGCATAAAGGGCACCGAATACCGCACCGAAGAGCCATTTCAATGGACCAGTCAAACCAGCTAATACAACTGTTGACAACCATTGCCCGATTGTCCAACCGATAGGACCAAGGACAGTGTGAGCCAAGATAATTGCTGGAAGAAGTGATAGGAATGGCACGAAAATCATTGAGACCACTTCTGGAACAACCTTACGCCAGAAGATTTCTAGGTAAGACAGTGCCAAACCGGCAAGGAGGGCAGGGATAACTTGTGCTTGATAACCGATACGGGCAATACTAAATGCACCGAAGTTCCAAGACCAGTCGCTGGCAATGGTTGCTGCATCTGTACCAGGTACAGCATAAGCGTTGAGCAACTGTGGAGAAACCAAACAGATACCAAGGACGATACCAAGGATTTGAGAAGTTCCCATTTTACGAGATACAGACCAAGTGATACCTACTGGCAAGAAGTGGAAGATGGCTTCACCTGGCAACCAGAGGAAGTGATTGACACCATTCCAGAAAGGAGAAACCTGAACGATGGTGTTCCATACAGGGTTACCATCAGCATCGAAGACCAACTGCCCATCTTTCATAGCTTGTCCAAGCCATTCCATCTGAACACCTTCCAAGACGTTGCGGAAACCGAGAATCAAACCGCCGACGATAAGTGCAGGAATGATCGGTGTGAAGATTTCCGCCAGCATGGTCATGACACGTTGGATGGCATTTTGGTTACTTTTAGCGGCTGACTTTGCAGCTTCTTTTGATACGCCTTCGATACCAGACACAGCTGTAAAGTCATTGTAGAAGATTGGTACATCGTTACCGATGATGACTTGGAATTGACCAGCGTTGGTAAATGTTCCTTTTACTGCTGGAATATCTTCGATGACTTTTACGTTTGCTTTTTTCTCATCTGCAAGAACAAAGCGCATGCGCGTTGCACAGTGTGTTACTGCATTGACATTCTCTTTTCCGCCAATAGCTTCTAGGAGCTGTTTGGCTTCTTTTTCAAATTTTCCCATATATTTTTCCTTCTAGACGGCTTATGGACTCCGTCACCCTATATTTTTTAGACATCTCGCTAAGTATGTCCATTTTTGAAATTTGTACGGACAAATTTCTTTTGTGTTATCATTGTATCCGATTTCAAAAAATAATGCAAGCGTTTTTGATTAGTTTTTTTAAATTTTGAAATGAATTTTGTTATAATGTTGATAGTTGTATGCTATTTGACAGATGAATTTGCGAGGAAATGATGAAAAAATACCAAGAAATTTATAATGACTTAAAAGAAAAAATACGGACAAATGTTTATCCGGCAGAAAGCTCCCTACCGACAGAACAACAGCTCCAGGAAATCTATGGTGTTAGTCGTGATACGGTTCGTAAGGCGTTGGCGATTTTGACTGAGGGAGGTTTGATTCAAAAAGTGCAAGGGCGTGGTTCAATGGTCCTTAAGCAAGAAATTCTCAATTTCCCAGTTTCAGGTTTAACTTCTTATCGGGAATTGACAAATGTTCTCCAGCTTTCTACCAAGACAGATGTTGTCAGCTTAGATATGATTACCGTTAATAGTAGCCTTTCGCATTTGACAGGCTTTGAGCCGTATAGCAAGGTGTGGAAAGTTGTCCGTACACGTTCGATTGACGGTAAGGTCTCCGTTGTGGATACAGATTATCTTGCTGTCGATGTCGTGCCAGAGTTGACAACTGCTATTGCTGAAAAATCCATCTACGAATACCTAGAAAATAAGTTAGGCCTTGATATTGCTTATGCACAAAAAGAGATTACGGTAGAGCCGACCAGTCGAGAAGAACGAGATTTGATGCAGATTCAGGATGATTATCTGGTGTTGATAAAATCCAGGGTCTACTTAGGAGATACGCGACAATTTCAATACACTGAAAGTAAGCACAAGATTGATAAATTCCGCTTTGTAGATTTTGCTCGTAGAAAGCATTCTTTATAGGAGAGATTAGCCAAATCAAGTTTTTTACGCTATAATAGATTGAAGAAGAGGTAAGATATGGCAAACTTAAATCGATATAAATTTACATTTGGTGATAAGCAACTAACGTTGACAACTGAGCATGACAATCTCTTTATGGAAGAGATTGAGCGTATTGCACAGGAAAAATACCAAGCCATCAAAGAAAAGATGCCGACGGCGGACCCTGAAACCCTCGCGCTTTTGTTGGCAATCAATGCTCTATCCGTTCAACTAACGCGCGAGATGGCATTTGAACAAAAGGAACAAGAACTTGCAAGCGTCAAAGAAAAGGTCTTGAAAAAGAATGTGACCTTGATTGACTTAGATGAGCTTGAGGACAAGGTATGATTTCATTAGCAATTATTCTCATTTTGGCATGGAGTTTCTACATTGGCTACAGCCGTGGTCTAGTTCTACAGGCGTTTTATAGCATAGGAAGTATTATTGCTCTGGTGGTTGCGACGGCTACTTATAAAAAATTGGCATCCTTCCTTTATCTCTGGGTGCCATTTGCCAATGCTACTCAGGGGAGCTCCAACTATTATTTTGATGAGAAATATCTCTTTGACCTAGATATGGTATTTTATGCGGGATTGGCCTTTCTTTTGATATACGTCTTGGTTTATGCTATTGTGCGTTTCATAGGAATATTTGTCCATCTATTAGAGGCTTTTAATCCTGATACAAAAACGACCAATCTCATAAGCGGCGCCTTGGCTGTCTTGGTGACTTTTATTTCTCTTCAGATTGTCATGGTCTTGCTATCAACTATTCCGTTAGCGATGATTCAAGATAAATTGCACAGTAGTTTTCTTGCCAACATCATGATTCAGTACACACCATTCACTAGTAGCTTTTTAAAATCTCTCTGGTTGAGTAATATAGCAGGGTAAGGGAGACCTTATCCTTTTTATCGTCATTTATAATACTCTTCGAAAATCAAAATCAGACGTTGTTGACTTGATTTGATGAGTGAAAAGATCCAGTGGATCTTTTCAGCCTGTTCCCTTGAAATATAAAAGGAACAGAGTTCGATCTGCATCAGAGCGAAACGAACTAGGTTCGCCTATTTCCAACCTCTAAAGGTTCCCCGAACCTTTGG
The DNA here is from genome assembly GCF_046032515.1 of Streptococcus suis. Lineage (GTDB taxonomy): Bacteria > Bacillota > Bacilli > Lactobacillales > Streptococcaceae > Streptococcus > Streptococcus suis_AL. The sequence goes on from NZ_JARQPJ010000013.1 coordinate 19,696, forward strand.
AGCAAGTTTGATTTTGATTTTCATTGAGTATTAGTTGACTGTTATACCTTTAATGTTAGAGATTGGGAAAGACTATATTTTTATCTCTTATTGTTTTGATAATGAGATAAAGCTAAGGAAAAGACTAAGTAGGAACATATGAATAATAAAATTATTGAAACCCTTGAATTTCACAAGGTAAGACAAAAAATTGAGCCCTATCTCTTGACGGAACAGGGCTTTGAAGAATTACGACAGTTGGAGCCCATGGTGGAAGTCCACCGTATCCAACAGGCCTTCGACGAGTTGACAGACATAGCGCAGATTTTTGTGGAAAATCCCTATTTCAGTCTGGCTGCTACGAGTGACATTGGTCCAGCCATGCGTCGTTTGGAATTGGATACAGACCTCAATATCGCTGAATTATTAGCTGTTAAAAAGGTCTTGGAAGTTTCTAAATCTCTCTTGGATTTTTATGGAAATCTGGAAAATGTCAGTCTTAGCCAGCTGGATAAACTCTTTGAGAAGATTGAGCTTTTTCCACATTTACAGGGCTCCCTCCAGTCCATCAATGATGCTGGTTTTGTAGAGGATTTTGCCTCAGAAAAGCTGGCTCGTATTAGAAGAAAAATCCGTGAAGCTGAAGATCAAGTTCGTCAGGTCATGCAGGATATTTTGAAGACCAAGGGCGACATGCTGTCCGATAGTATTTTGGCAAGCCGTAATGGACGCAATGTCCTTCCTGTTAAAAATACCTATCGCAATAAGATTGCGGGTGTAGTCCATGATATCTCCGCCTCAGGTTCGACCGTTTATATTGAGCCGCGGGCAGTGGTGACCTTGAACGAAGAAATCAGTCACCTACGTGCCGAAGAACGCCATGAGCTCAACCGTATCTTGCAGGAATTGTCGGATATGCTCCGTCCGCATAGTGGCGTGATTCGTAACAATGCCTGGCTTATCGGTCATATTGATTTTGTTCGTGCTAAGCATCTCTTTGCGCGTGAACATCAAGCAGTTGTACCCAAACTATCTGAGAAGCAGGATATTGCCCTTCTCAACGTTCGGCATCCGCTCATTGCTAAGCCTGTACCAAATGACCTTTATTTCGGTAGTCAGTTGACGGCTATCGTGATAACAGGTCCCAACACAGGTGGTAAGACCATCATGCTTAAGACCTTGGGATTGACCCATCTGATGGCCCAGTCTGGTTTGCCTATTTTGGCTGATAAGGGCAGTCGGGTAGCTATCTTCAAAGAAATTTTTGCGGATATTGGTGATGAACAGTCGATTGAGCAGAGTTTATCAACCTTCTCCAGTCACATGACTCACACGGTGCAGATTTTAGCGGAGGCTGATCAAGATTCTCTCATTCTATTTGACGAGTTGGGAGCTGGGACCGATCCGCAGGAGGGTGCATCTTTGGCTATGGCCATCTTAGATGATCTTCGTCTGCGTGGGATCAAGACCATGGCAACTACCCACTACCCTGAGCTTAAAGCCTACGGGATAGAAACCTCTGGTATTGAAAATGCCAGCATGGAATTTGACACCAATAGCCTGCGTCCGACCTATAAGTTTATGCAGGGAGTCCCTGGTCGCTCCAATGCCTTTGAAATAGCAAGACGTCTTGGTCTCTCGGACATCATCATCCAGTCAGCCCAATCTTGGACCGATACAGACAGCGATGTCAATCGGATTATCGAGAAGTTGGAGAGCCAGACGGTTGAAAGTCGTCGTCGCTTAGACAAGATTCGCGAGGTGGAACAAGAAAACTTCAAGATGAACCGAGCCCTTCGCAAGCTCTATGACGAACTCAATCGTGAGAGGGAAAATGAGCTCAACAAGGCACGCTTGGAAGCCAAGGAAATTGTAGATATGGCATTGGCAGAAAGCGAGGATATTCTCAAAAATCTCCATGCTGCAGCTAGTCTTAAGCCCCACCAGATTATTGAAGCCAAGGCAGAGCTGAAAAAGTTGGCGCCTGAAGTGGTGGATTTGTCTAAAAACAAGGTTCTGAAGAAAGCTAAAATCCAGCGGGAAGCCAAGGTGGGCGATGACATTATCGTTACAGCTTATGGACAACGTGGCACCCTGACCAATCAGCTCAAGGACGGACGTTGGGAAGCACAGGTTGGTTTGATCAAGATGACCTTGACTAAGGAGGAATTTGAGCTAGTTAAGGTGGAGAAAGCAGAGCAGCCTAAGAAGCGTCAGGTTCACACGGTCAAACGTGCCAATGTACGAGGACCAAAAGCCCGCTTAGATCTCCGTGGTAAACGCTACGAAGAGGCTATGATGGAGCTGGATGAGTTTATCGACCAGGCCCTGCTCAACAACCTAGCCCAAGTCGATATTGTTCACGGTATCGGTACAGGGGTTATCCGAGAAGGCGTGACCAAGTACCTCCGTCGAAACAAGCAAGTCAAGGAGTTCGGCTATGCCCCACAAAATGCAGGTGGTTCAGGCTGTACTATTGTGACCTTTAAGTAAAAACACAAAGCACTTGCAGCTTGCAGGTGCTTTTGAAGATAGTTGCAAAACTCAAAAAAAATAGCAATATAAAGTTAGGAGGTCTATATGATTATCAGAAAATATCAAACCAGTGATGAAAAAGGATGGGTTTACTGTAAGGCACTCAGCTACCTCTTCTCTCCATTCTTTGATGATAGAGAAACAGAGAAACCCGAACTAATGACAGACGTTTATGACTACCGTGTGGAATGGGTGGCTGAAGTAGATGGACAAATTGTTGGTCTAATCGACATCGATATTTACACTGAGGAGTGCAGCCGGTCTTATATTTACGCACCAAGTAAGCGGACTGCCTATTTTACTAACCTAGCAGTCCACCCTGATTTTCAAGGGCAGGGCATTGCCCAGGCGCTTTTTGAAAAAGCAGAGCAGGAGTTGAGAGAGCAAGGTGTAGAGAAACTAGCCATCTTTACCAGAGAGGGAGATGTGGCCAATCATTTGTATCAAAAATGGGGTGGACAGTTAGTCTGTTCAGATTATCTAGTCATCGGTACACCCAAAGACACACCTTATGTCCGTTTTGGTGTCGACCTTCCCAATGCCAAATTGGCCTTTACAGATGAAACAGGTCAGCCAGCCCCCTACTATCTCCGAGAAGGTGTTTATGTAGTCAGTGAAGAAGCTGGCTTGGATCTCTTTGACATAGAAGACGCCTACCAAGAATTAACCTATGTAGTGGATTTGACAGAAAAAAGTTGAAGTTTTTCAACTTTTTTCTTTTGGCAATGAACCTGGCAAGTCAAAGGGCTTATTAGTCCCTTCTCGTATCCTTACGTTCTAGTTTCACTTGAACAATCTGCTTTTCAAATTAAGATTTCTAAAGTATGTTTATTCAATTTCTCTCTCCGTAGCACCTACTCCGTCACCTTGTCCCGTTGCTACAACTGGACTTGACAAGCAAAACAGTATCCCAGTTCCCCCTCGTCACCCTGCGGTCTAGTTTAGAATGACCAACATGCTTTCAAATCACAATTGTTTAAGCATGACTATCTCATTTCTCTTCCGTAGCAAAAATTCGCATTCTCTCTTCATTTGGTGTAGAATGATAGTACCAAAAACAGAAACGGAGAAAAATGATGGTTCAAGTTATTACAGATGCAAACTTTGAAGTTGAAACACAAGAAGGCGTAGTCCTTGTTGACTTTTGGGCACCTTGGTGTGGTCCATGCCGTATGCAGGCACCAATCTTGGAACAATTAGCAGGCGAAGTGGATGAAGATGAATTGCGCATCTACAAAATGGATGTGGATGAAAACCCAAACACAGCTCGTCAGTTTGGAATCATGTCTATCCCAACTCTTTTGTTTAAAAAAGACGGACAGGTTGTGAAACAAGTTGCTGGTGTCCACACTAAAGACCAAATCAAAGCAATCTTGGCAGAGATTGGTTAATTGAAAATGAAAGCAAGTGGTGGATTGACTACTTGTTTTTTTACAACTGTGAGTCATACAAAGATATAAGATTGTGAAGGATGGCACAAGATGTTATAATAACCTTATCGTTGTCATTTTAGAAAGGTTAGATATGTCAACTATTAGTTACAAACCATTAAATCTCTATCGTCAGTTTAAAACAGCAGCTCAAGAGTTTCCGAATGTTGCCATTTATTTTGACCAACCCTACGCATCCTTCCCTGAATTAGGATTGGAAAATACTTATCAAACAGTTTTTGAGGCTATTCAAAAAAGAGCTGCTCAATTTGCAGCAGCAGGTATTGGCTATGGGGACAAGGTGGTTCTGTATAAGAGCCCAGCTTTCGACACCTATTTGTTAGCAGTAGCGGTAACGGCATTGGGTGCTGTTCCTGTTATGATTTCCTACCATTTGCCATCTTCGAATTTAGATGTGTTTGCAGAGCGATTGGAAAAGTCTTTCATTGTCTACGACCAAGAAACGGAAGAACGTGTAGCAGGAATGACTCGAACTGACCTGGTCACAAAGGTATTTTTACCCCAAGTCCTAGTGCAAGAAGCAGTTGCTTTTGAAGAAAATCTCCTGCCAGAAAATGTCATTCAATACATGACCCATACTTCAGGAACGACAGGTGTTCCAAAATTAATCTGCCACACAGCACAGACCATGGGCTGGCGAGTAGCTTGGCAACAGACTATTTTTGACAAGATGACGGAGAGAGGCTTGTTGGCCTTCCATATCTCTCCTGTTCATTCACGCTATAATATCGGCGTGTCGTCGGCGATTGGGCTAGGATTCCCCCTCTACCCGCTTTCCTCTGCAAGAAAAGATGATGTTGAACGGGCGCTTGCTCTTCATCGTCCAAGTGCTCTGGAAACCCATCCGAATAACTTTGTTCAATGGGCAAGATTGGCCAAGGAAAAAACAGAGGTCTTTAGTAGCATTCGTTATTACCATTCAACCTTTGATGCTATCAATATTGGTACGCTTCGCGCCTTCTTGGAGGCTTCTAAAGAGAAAGATCCAGTCTTTATGCAGGTTTATGGTCAAAGTGAATGTGGTCCAATGATTTTACGTTACCATCGCTTGGAAAACCTAGGAACAGTTAGCGGACGTGATATGGGGATTGGTCTGGAAGGTTACACAGAAGCACGTATCACAGATGCCCAAGGGAATCCTCTCCCAGCTGGAGAAAACGGCCATATCCAGTTCCTGTCAAAAGGCCGTGCTGTGACTTACTACAAAGAAGATGCCCGCTTCCAAGATAATGTGTACGGTGCTTGGTGGGATAGTGGTGACTACGGCTGCATGACTCCAGAGGGCACGCTTCTTCTAAAAGACCGTCAGGTTGACCTCATTGAGCACATCGACAGCAACCTTGCCTTGGAAGATTTATTGCTGGATAAGTTGGACTTTTTATCAGAAGTCGTGATTATCCGCGATATCAATGGTGCACCACAGCCGATTATCGCTCTGGCAGAAGATGCTGAGATGAATTGGGAAGCTTGGTGGGCCATGGTTGCAGACCTACCACTATTGAAAGAGCCTATCTTGATGGCTTATGACGACATTCCACGAACAGCGACCATGAAGGTTCAACGCCTCAAAATGGAAGCAGAAATGAAAGAAAAAAATCTGTAAGGGTGACGAAACCACGCTTGCAGATAAGAAGGAGTTCACATGAAAGAAATCTACCTAGCAGGCGGTTGTTTCTGGGGGATGGAAGGCTACTTTTCCCAGATCGATGGTATTCTTGACACCAGCGTTGGCTATGCCAATGGACAGGTGGAGACGACCAATTATCAACTCCTCAAACAAACAGACCACGCAGAGACGCTCTATCTAGCCTATGATGAGACTCGTATCAATTTGCGGGAAATTCTCCTCTACTATTTCCGCGTCATTGATCCCTTCTCTGTCAATCAGCAGGGACCTGATAAAGGTCGCCAGTATCGGACTGGTATCTATTACACAGATGAGGCAGATTTGCCGACCATCGAGCAGGTCATGACGGAGCAGTCCCAGCTCTTTGGCGGACGCCCCCTAGCTGTTGAAGTGGAGCCACTCGCACATTACATCCCCGCCGAAGACTACCATCAGGATTATCTCAAGAAAAATCCCCAAGGGTACTGCCATATCGATCTTGGGCAGGCAAAAATCCCTCTGATTGATGTTGCAGACTACCAAAAGCCAGACCAGCAAGTCTTAAAAGACAGCTTGACCGACCTCCAGTACCAAGTCACTCAAGAAGCTGCGACGGAAAGACCCTTCGAAAATGAGTTTTGGAATAGTGACCAAGCTGGCATCTACGTCGATATTACGACTGGTGAGCCCCTCTTTCTCTCAACAGACAAATTCGACTCAGGCTGCGGCTGGCCCTCTTTTACCAAACCAATCAGCAAGGAAGTTGTGACTTATTTCCAAGACCTTTCTCACGGCATGAACCGCATCGAAGTTCGCAGTCGGGCCGGTCATGCTCATTTAGGTCATGTCTTTGATGACGGACCGCGTGACAAGGGTGGATTACGTTACTGTATCAACTCAGTAGCCCTTCGCTTCATACCGAGAGAGGAAATGGAAGAAGCAGGATATGGCCTGTTTTTGGATTTGCTTAAATAAATTTAGGAACGCAGAAAGTCTATTCGCAAAGAATAGGCTTTTTGTGTATTAAAATTGTATGTTTAAAAAGATGATTTTGATATAATGATTTATACATAGATAATATTATAGTTTAAGAAGTGGCTATTTTGCTGTCAATCAACCAGTTCACTGAGATATTAAAGCGAACTCTTAGCAGTGACATTGGAATTTTTTCCTAGCCTATTTCTTACATTTTAGAGAATAGGAAGACAGGTGATTGTGATGAAAGGGAAATTTGTACTTATATCGACGATCATTCTAGCCGTCTTTATGATTTGGTTGGGGGTTAGCCAAAAGGAGACTATGCTTGTTCATTATTTTCCTTCTGTGACCACTTTGTCGGTATCTGAGGACGTGACTTACTCAGATGTACGACAGAGATTAGAGGACTATTCTCAACAGACGGATAGTGTGATTGCCAGGCGGGTGATTGAGCCAAGTACATCAGGTGGACGTACCTTTTCCTATGACAATTTTAGTCAGTCTTCCCTACCAAGAGGACTAGAGGAATTTCGGGCATCAGAAAAGGTGGAGTCTGCACTCCTAACCAAATATTTTATTTTCCAGGGAAAAGCAACGGCAGAGGAACTTCGTTCTCTTCTTGTCTCGCTTGGCTTTGACGAGGTTCACATTCGAAAGCCTTCGACTATTGCTACTTTACTAGCATTTCTGACACAAGGTGGTCAATTTTTAGCCGTACTGGTCTTTCTTATTACCTATATGGCTTTGGTCGTGATTGCCAATGTAAGGCAGTTGCGTACAGCAGGTATCCGTTTGATTGCAGGGGATTCGCGCTGGCATCTGTTTTGGCTATCTCTACAGGAAAATGCGAAAGAGATAGCTCTAACTATCCCATTTGCGGTTCTTCCAGCAGTTGGACTGGCCGACCTCATTGGATTAGATGGCTATTCTGTCTACTATCTGGTCGCAGCTCTAGTGGGCTATCATTTCTTGCTTGGTTTGATTGCCCTTTTTTTCGCTGCTACATTTACCTTGGCCATTCGAACCTACCACTTTTTACCCTTGTTAAAAGGGAAGATGCCTCTACAAGGAATCCTGACCATTATGGTTATGGGGCAAATGCTGGCTCTACTAGTGGTGTCATTGGGCATGGCTCAAACCGTCTATTATTCAGGGATTTGGCAGGAATACCAAGCAGGTGCCCAGCAGTGGGAGAAAGAAGGGGATTACTATAGTTTGGCTTGGAACATTTCTGCGGATGGTCGCTCAGGACTAAATTCGCCTGAAAATTGGTATCCTTTACTAAAGCAAGCATTGGAGGAAGACGGCGCGCTCTTTGTCAAAAGTAATTTGAATGCCTATTTAATGGGCTCCCAACTGGAAGATGGAACAAGCCTGGACAGCTACCATCCAGCAGGAAACACCCTCTATGTTAGCCCTCATTATATCCAGATACAGGATGTAAACTTAGCAGAAGGAGAAGCATTGCCACCTCTACAAGAAGGAGAATTTCAGCTTCTCTTACCTGAAAAATTGCGCCCTGAAAGCGATACCTATCTCCATCTTTACCAAGACTATATCAATCGTATGGTAAGACCTGCCAATCAAGCAAGCTCAGCTACCATTAAGGGAAAAGTTGCCTATCTAAAAGATGGGCAGAAGCAGTTTATCTACAATCATCGTTCTGGTCAACATGTGCAATATTTGAAAGACCCTATTTTAGTTGTGCTGACACCGTCAAGTTTGGGAGAGGAATCTGCTGATTTTTGGTTGAATGAAGTAGATAGCAGTATGCTATTTAAAAACAGAGATAAACTTTTACGTGAATTGAAGGAAAGAAATCTGTTTCAGTTTGTTAATGAAGTGAAAAGTAGCTCCTCCCTCTTTACGGAACTTTTAGACCGTATTCGGATAGAGACCATTTCAACCTCTATGGGTGCTATTTTGGGTATCGTGACATCGATTGTTTTGTTTAATACCATGAATCTTCTATACTTCGAAGAGTTTAAACGTGAGATTTTTATCAAGGAAATTGCAGGGATGGATTTCTTGGGAATCCATAAGAAATACCTAACGTTCCAACTGCTTTCCCTCTTGTTGGCTCTTGGAGCAAGCATGGTAGTGACAGGTCACATGTTCATAAGTAGTATCAGTTTTGCCTTGTTTATGGTCAATGCCCTCTGCTTATTGAGGTGGCAGACAAGAAAAGAGGGAGCTTGGAATATCCGTATTTTGAAAGGAGCCTAGTATGTTTTCTATCCAATCAATTCAAAAGAAATTTGGGAAACGTAGCTTGTTTTCTGATGTAACGCTAGACTTGCAGGCTGGAAAGGTCTATGCCTTGATAGGTGCCAGTGGTAGCGGAAAAACGACCTTGCTGAATATCTTAGCCAAGTTAGAGACTTTTGATGCAGGTGATATTCTCTACAAGGGGAAGGATTTGAAAAAGTTGAAGCCCCATCTCTTTTTTAGGGAGGAATTAGGCTATCTCTTTCAGAATTTTGGTCTTTTAGAAAGTCAGACAATCAAAGAAAATCTGGATTTGGGACTGATTGGTCAGAAATTGTCCAAAGACGAAAGGAAATCGAGGCAGGAAGCGGCACTTGATGCAGTTGGTCTGTCTTATCTAGACCTGTCCCAGCCTATCTATGAACTCTCAGGAGGGGAAGCTCAACGGGTAGCACTTGCTAAAGTCATCCTGAAAAATCCTCCATTGATTTTAGCAGATGAGCCGACGGCTGCCTTAGATCCTAATAGCTCCCAAGAAATTATGGATATTTTGTTATCCTTGAAGAGCCCAGATCGGCTAATTGTGATTGCGACCCATAATCCTTTGATTTGGGAGCGAGCAGACCTTATCATAAAAATGGAAGACTTGTAAAAATTCATACTCTTTGAAAATCAAAATTATCCGTTGTCAAGAGCCTTGATGAGTGAAAAGCTTCGGTGGAGCTTTTCAGCCTGTTACCTTGAAACAAGACAGTAACAGAGTTCTATCTTCGGCTTCGTTTCCTAGGCTACTTTTGATTTTCATTGAGTATCAGAAAATATTCTTGATTTTTTCGTGAAATTAGATTAAAATAAAATTAGATAAAACTGAATAACCGGTTGATAGTGGGCAGAAAGGCGACTGACTGTCCAAAGGACGGAACTCTGGAGAGACCATTTTGGCACCGAAGGGGCAAGGTAGCTCTACTTGGAAAAGTAGAGTTGCTGAAACTCTCAGGTAAAAGGACAGAGCGTTGAAAAATAGGATTTTTCTGTATTTTTCGCGTTGATTCTAGAGGTTGATGAATTCAGCCTCTTTTGTTTTTTCCGGCAGCTTTATCGGATTAAGAATCATACTTAGGAGGAAGCTATGTTAGAATTGATGCAGAACATCAATAATTTTGTTTGGGGTCCACCCCTTTTGTTACTGTTAGTCGGAACGGGTGTCTATTTCACCCTTCGTTTGGGAGTGTTTCAAATCAGCAAGTTGCCGACGGCCTTTCGTTTGATTTTTTCCAGCGACCAGTCTGGTCAAGGGGACGTGTCCAGTTTTGCGGCTCTTTGTACAGCTTTGGCAGCGACGGTTGGGACGGGAAATATCGTTGGGGTGGCAACTGCTATTACGACAGGTGGACCAGGTGCTCTTTTCTGGATGTGGGTAGCGGCCTTCTTCGGGATGGCAACCAAGTATGCAGAAGGATTTTTGGCCATTAAATACCGTACCAAGGATGCCAATGGGCAAGCAGCGGGAGGTCCGATGCACTATATCACCTTGGGGATGGGACAAAAGTGGAAACCTCTGGCAATTTTCTTTGCAATTTCAGGTGTTCTAGTGGCTCTCTTGGGTATGGGAACCTTCTCTCAGGTTAACTCCAGTGCCTCTTCCATGTCTTCTAGTTTTGGTCTGGCTCCCCAGTTGGTCAGCATCGTAACTGCCATTTCCATTGCTTTCTTTATCTTTGGGGGAATTGAGAAAATTTCAGAAGTTTCAACCAAAATAGTTCCTTTTATGGCCATCCTTTATATTTTGGCCAGTTTGACTGTTTTGGCTCTGCATTTGGATCAGCTCTTACCAACCCTTGCTTTGGTTCTCAAATCAGCCTTTACTCCGGCTGCGGCTGCGGGTGGCTTTGCAGGTGCGACGGTACAACAGGCCATTCAACGGGGGATTGCGCGTGGGGTCTTTTCAAATGAATCAGGTTTGGGATCGGCTCCGATTGCTGCTGCAGCTGCCAAGTCAGACAACCCTGTTGAGCAAGGGTTGATTTCGATGACTGGTACCTTTATTGATACCCTTATCATCTGTACATTAACTGGACTAACGATTTTGGTAACAGGACAGTGGTCAGTTGCTGGATTGGAAGGTGCTCCGTTGACCCAGGCAGCATTTGCGACAGTTTTTGGTCAATCAGGTGCTTTGGCTTTGACCATTAGTCTGGTTCTCTTTGCCTATACGACCATTCTTGGTTGGTCTTATTATGGGGAACGTTGTATCGAATTCCTCTTTGGTACCAAGTCTATCTTGCCTTACCGTCTAGTCTTTGTAGCTATGGTTGCATTAGGTGGTTTCCTCAAGCTAGACTTGATTTGGACTATCGCAGATATTGTGAATGGCCTTATGGCCCTTCCAAACTTAATTGCCTTACTGGCTCTATCTCCAATCATTATTAAGGAAACACGCCAGTATTTTGCAAAGAAGAAATAAGATAAAAGTCAGCCACTTGGCTGTCTTTTTGTTCTTTTAGGATGTTTTCTGCTATAATTATCTCATGAATGATTTTATTACCAAGTATTTGTCTCAATTTAATATTGAGGCCATTGTGACAGCAGGCCTAAATAAGGTTTTATCGCTTGTTTTACTCTTTGTTGCATTTTACATTATCAAGAAGATAGCCAAAGCTTCTGTGAAAAAGGTTTTAGTTCCCTCCCTAAAGGTATCCACTCAGGAAATTGGTCGTCAGAAGACCATCAGTCGTCTGGTGGAGAGTATCCTGAATTATTTGCTCTACTTTATTCTCATTTATTGTATCTTGAGCATTTTAGGTTTACCGGTATCCAGTCTTCTTGCAGGAGCCGGGATTGCGGGTGTAGCTGTTGGGCTGGGGGCACAAGGTTTTCTCTCAGACTTGGTCAATGGATTCTTTATCTTAATTGAACGACAGTTTGACGTCGGAGATGTGGTTAAGTTAACCAACGGGCCCATTACCATTTCAGGAACCATCGTTAGCATGGGAATCCGAACAACACAAGTACGTGATGCAGATGGGACATTGCATTTTATTCCCAATCGCAACATTCTAGTGGTGTCCAATCAGTCAAGAGGGGACATGCGTGCTCAAATCGATATTCCGCTCAAATTTAATACCGATTTGGAACAGGTTAGTCAGGTTATTGAGGAAGTCAACCGTCGAGAAGTTAGCAACTTTGATCAGATTACAGGAGTGACAGTTCTTGGACCGCAAAATACGACCAATGGTCAGTTTGTTTTTCGGGTCAATCTCTTTGTAGCGCACGGGCAGCAAAGTAGTATTTATCACCAGTTCCTTGGTTTTTATCAAGATGCCCTGCGTCAAGCAGGAATAGATTTACCTTCAAGTGGGCCAACTGTTTTAAAATAAGGAGTTTATGATGCAAACAAAAGATTTTGTCGTTGAAAATGGGCAGATGTATTATAAGAAGAAACCCTTGCACAAACAGCCTCTCTTTTGGACAACCATTGCTGGTGCTGTTCTCTCCTTCATCCTAGGAGTGACCTGTTTGATTTTAATGACTGGTTTAAGCTTGTCAAGTACAAGTGATTCTTTGGGTTCAGAGGGTTATTTCGATGATACGAAGACCTACATAGAATATCAGGTGGGAGATAGTGTTGATTTTTCTGATGGTCTTCATGTGACAGTAACGTCTATGGGCAAAGACGATAGCGTAGAACTAGTAGATAGCTACTATAGCACAGCTTATGTTGTTGAAGTGGAAGTTGAAAATTCGACCGCAGAAGAACTCTATTTTGATGAATACTATTTTAGTTTGGTTGATCCTGTTAGTCAGATTCCCTTTTCCCTGGATTTACGGACCTACGATGTGAATCTAGTTGAAAAGTTGAAGCCAGGAGAGAAAGTACAAGTAAAACTTATCTACGGTATAGATAATGAAACAAACTTTGGTTTTACCTACGAAGATGCCATGTGGACGGAATTAGTCGCAGAAGGTATCTAATTGCTGTAGAAAAAGTTTTAAATACTGCACAATTTACGGGTTTACAACGCCCCTTGGTTCAGATTGTTCGGCTTGGTAATTGTGCTATATCCGATTTATCTGTTATTTTTACATTTTAAAAAGGAGAACATGTTTATCCACTGTTCTCCTCTTCTTTTAATGAAAAATACCCCCAAAATTGGCACGTCAATTTTGGGGACATTTTTATTATAGTTTAGTAAACTAAAAGTAAGCTTATACCAAACCTTGGGCAATCATGCTATCCGCAATTTGTTCAAAGGCTGCGATGTTAGCGCCTGCAAGGTAGTCTGTACCAAGGTCGTATTTTTCAGCAGTTTCTTTGGCTGTGTTGAAGATATTTGCCATGATGTCTTTAAGACGGCCGTCTACTTCTTCACGAGTCCATGAAAGACGAAGGCTGTTTTGGCTCATTTCAAGGGCAGATACGGCTACACCACCAGCGTTGGCAGCTTTTGCAAGACCGTAAAGAACGCCGTTTTCTTTATAAACTTTGATAGCATCAAGGTCAGATGGCATGTTGGCACCTTCAGCCACACAGTAAACGCCATTTTTCACAAGGACAGCAGCTTGCTCGCCGTTGATTTCGTTTTGAGTCGCACATGGAAGGGCAATATCAGCCTTGCCGTCGTAGTTCCATACAGAACCTTCGAAGTACTTAGCAGTTGCTTTTTCTGCAGCGTATTCTGTCAAACGAGCGCGGCGTTTTTCTTTGATGTCCACCAAGAGGTCGAAGTCAATACCAGTTTCATCGATGATATAACCATTTGAGTCTGAAACAGAAATAACTTTTGCACCAAGTTCAGTCGCTTTTTGAACAGCATATTGGGCAACGTTACCAGAACCAGAGATAAGGACAGTTTGGTCTTTGAAGGATTTACCGTTTGCTGCCAACATGTTATCAGTGAAGTAAACCAAACCGTAACCAGTTGCTTCTGGGCGGATTAATGAACCACCGAAGCCAAGAGGTTTACCAGTCAAGACACCTGCATCAAACTGGCGGAGGCGTTTGTATTGACCGTACATGTAGCCAATCTCACGACCACCGACACCGATGTCACCAGCAGGGACGTCAAGTGAAGGTCCGATGTGTTTTTGCAATTCAGTCATGAAGCTTTGGCAGAAGCGCATGATTTCAGCATCAGTTTTTCCTTTTGGATCAAAGTCTGAACCACCTTTACCACCGCCGATTGGAAGACCAGTCAAGACGTTTTTGAAGATTTGCTCAAAACCGAGGAACTTCAAGATGGATTGGTTTACAGTTGGGTGGAAGCGAAGACCGCCTTTGTAAGGACCTACAGCTGAGTTGAACTGAACACGGTAGCCACGGTTGACTTGGACATTTCCATCTTTATCTGTCCATGGAACACGGAAGCTGATGATACGCTCAGGCTCAACGATACGGGCCAAGATGTTTTCTTCGATGTATTCTGGGTGTGCTTCAAAAACAGGCTCAAGTGTAGAGAAGAGCTCTTCTACAGCTTGGAGGAATTCTGTTTCATGTGGGTTGCGGGCTTTGACTGCTTCAAAAGAAGCTTGGATGTAAGCTTTGGCATTTGACATGGGATCACCTGATTTCTTTTTTATTTATTAAATTGTCAGACAATTTAATTTATCTGATAATTATTATAGCACCATGATTTTTAAATGTAAAGAAGAAAATGTAAGAATTTTAAAAAAATTAATAAATTTTTATTAAAAAATCCGAACGTTAGTAGTAAATGAAGAAAATCCGTTTGTTTCTTATGATATAATCAAGAAAGAATGACCTATATGGAGGATAATATGGTTTCAACAGCAACGACACTAGGTGGTTTTACCTTTGAAAATTGTTTGATGAATGCGGCAGGGGTTTGGTGCATGACCAAGGAAGAATTGGATGCGGTTAAGAACTCGAAGGCGGGTACTTTTGTAACAAAAACAGCAACCTTGGACTACCGCGCGGGTAATCCAGAACCACGTTATCAGAATGTTCCGCTTGGTTCTATCAATTCGATGGGCTTGCCAAATCAGGGATTGGCTTACTATTTGGATTATCTACTAGAGTTGCAGGAAACGGAGCCAGAACGCACATTTGTTTTATCTTTAGTTGGAATGTCGCCTGATGAGACTCATGAAATTTTGAGAACTGTAGAAGCCAGTGATTTTAAGGGGTTGACAGAGTTAAATCTTTCTTGTCCCAATGTCCCTGGAAAGCCGCAGATTGCCTATGATTTTGAAACGACAGAAACCATCTTGCAGGAGGTCTTCACTTACTTTACCAAACCACTCGGTATTAAGTTACCACCTTATTTCGATATTGTGCATTTTGACCAAGCAGCAGCGATTTTCAACCAGTTTCCTTTAAAGTTTGTCAACTGTGTCAATTCGATTGGAAATGGTCTATATATTGAAGACGAGCAGGTGGTCATTAAGCCTAAAAATGGTTTTGGAGGTATAGGCGGTGAATATATCAAACCGACAGCTTTGGCAAATGTCCATGCCTTCTACCAACGCTTGAAACCGGAGATTCAGATTGTTGGGACTGGTGGCATTTTGACCGGTCGTGATGCCTTCGAACACATTCTCTGTGGAGCCAGCATGGTTCAAGTTGGAACAACCCTGCAAAAGGAAGGTGTGGCAGCCTTTGAACGCATTACGGCTGAATTGCAGGCCATCATGGCTGAAAAAGGCTACGAGATCATTGAAGATTTTCGTGGCAAGCTACAGCACTTAGATGACTGAGATTATCTGTTGAAGACATAAAAAGAAGCTAACATTGTACTGTTCTCCCAGATAGTCTTTTAGAGAGTCGCGAGGGGATAATGTTAGCTCTTTTTAAATGGTCTGTGAAGATCGGTCTGATAATCGTTTGAGGAATGGAATACATAGTCAGAAACATATATTTGTGAGATGGAATTCTGATTTTATTTAGATTTTTTAGCAAAAATGTCGTATACTAATATTAGAACCTCTATTTATAAGTGATGTACTTTTATGGAAGAAATAGTTTTTTGAGGGACTACTGACTGTATTTTGAACAAAGGTTCTTAAGTAGGGAGTATGAGGGTAAAGGTATGGAGAAAAGGGCGAACTATATTCGCAGAAAACGATATGCGTCCTATCGGACAAAGCTGCATTTGTTTTTTATTTGTGGCTTAGCGACTATTATCTTGGCGATTATTATTGTAAGCGAGCACCTAGTTCCTAGGCTGAATCAGGCCTCAGAATCAATGCACTCAGATAATTCTGTTCGCATCATGGCTCATGGGGATTTGCTCTATCACTTGCCTATTCTTCGAGGAGCAGAACAGCCAGATGGAAGTTACGATTTTTCTGAGAATTTTACCTACGTAAAGCCCTGGATAGAACAGGCTGATTTCGCTATCGCAGACTTTGAAGGGACCATTTCCCCAGATGTCGAATTAGCAGGTTACCCACTTTTTAATGCGCCTGCCATTGTCGCCAACAATATCCATGATGCAGGCTACGATTTGGTGGACTTAGCCCACAATCATATTTTGGACTCACATCTATCAGGGCTAATTTCCACTGTCAATACATTTAGAGATGCAGGTGTGGATACAGTCGGTGTCTACGCCGAAGGCAATCGGGCAACTGCACCACTCTACATTCGAGAAGTCAATGGTATCCGTATAGCTGTCCTAGCCTATGCTTACGGTTTCAACGGGATGGAGGCTTTGCTGAGTCAGGAGGAATATGATGCCTATTTATCGGATTTTGATAAAGAAAAGATGCGGGCAGAGATTGAGCGAGCTGAGAAAGAGGCAGATATTACCATCGTCATGCCTCAGACGGGTGTGGAATACCAGTTGGAGCCTACGGAGGAACAGACCAGTTTGTACCATCAAATGATTGATTGGGGAGCAGACATCGTTCTTGGTGGGCATCCGCATGTAGTCGAGCCCGCAGAGATTATTGAAAAAGATAATCAGAGAAAATTGATTATCTATTCGATGGGGAATTTCCTGTCCAATCAGCGTATTGAAAGCATGGATGATACACCAAATGCCCAGTGGACCGAGCGGGGAGTCTTGATGGATATAAGGATTCAAAAAGAGAATGGGCAAACAAGTATTCAAACTGCTCAAGCCCATCCAACCTGGGTGAATCGTATCTCTCAGGGAACGTATTCACTGGATGGTTATGAGCGTTTTAGCTATCAGACCTATGTATTGGAAGACTGGGTCGCTGGTGGTCGATACTATGGACAATTGGATCTAGATACACAGGCGCGTGTGGACGCAGCCTATCAAGAAATGAAAGACTTTGTCAATTTGGTATGGTGAGGAGAGAGAGAAGATGACAATTCGATTAATTGCAACAGATATGGATGGGACTTTTTTAGATGGTCAGGGGAGTTTTGATAGGGAACGATTTTCACGGGTCTTGGATCAACTAGATCAGAAAAAGATTCCTTTTGTTATCGCTAGTGGTAATGGAATAGGTAGATTACTTCAGTTATTCCAAGAATTTGAAGACAGATTAATCTTTGTAGCGGATAATGGAGCCCATGTGTATCAAAATGGCAAGACAGTAATTCGTCGGGCTATTCAGCAAGTGGAAGTCGAAGCAATACTGCATTTTTTCAAAGGCCGTTGGGCGGATGTATGTCTGATGTTGTCGAACGATGGAAATATTTATATGCAGGCTGGGGCAGGTATGCCGTTTGCAGGGACTGATTTGCCAATAGAATCAGCTCAGATGGTTGCCTTCCAAAATCGTGTGACATATTTAGATGACCTCAGTGCCTATCCTAATTTTGAACCTATTTATAAGGTTGGTCTCTGGGTTCCTGAAGCACGTGTGGAGTCGATAACGGAAGAGTTTAACCAGGTTTTTCAAGCTCAGCTGGTTGCAGTGACTAGTGGCTATGGCTCCATCGATATCTTGCCACAAGGGATTCATAAGGCCTGGGGCCTGGAGCAGGTCTTACAGGACTTGGGAATACAGGCAGAGCAGGTCATGGCTTTTGGAGATTCGGACAATGATTTGGAACTCTTAGCCTATGCTGGGCATTCCTATGCCATGGAAAATGCGACAGACAAGGTCAAGGCAGTAGCCAAGTACCGAGCTCCCAGCCATCTGGAGGCAGGGGTCATGCAGGTCTTGGAAAATTGGTTGTCGGAAACCAAGGGAGAGTAAAAAATCCTTGAGTATTTTTATATATCCTCATGCTCTAGTATAAAAAACAAGGTCTCTCAAGCACTGAGAGCCTTGTTTTAATTTCCAACGCTGGTGAACTTGGTCATACCATAGCGGAAGAGTTTGTAATTGATGGTAAATAAGACCAGGACAACCAGTGGTAAAGCCAGTCCCCACATAGACAGGTCTAAGAAGTAGAGGGCTGGGAAATAGGCTGTAAAAGCATAAGGGAAAACAAAAATCAGCAGGATTTGAATGATTTTTGGATAGATATTAAGTGGGTATTGAGCCATCTGATTGAGGGCGAAAATTCCCATAGTCAAAGGAAATGATTCCACAATCCAAAATGCTAGAGCGGTTGGACCGAGTTGAATGGCTGCATAGAGTAGGCCGATACAAATGGCAATAAAGATGAGTAGGGCTAGTTTTCCAAGACTCCATTCCATACCCAGTTCCTTGGAAGCCTGAACAAGTGCAAGGGAACCGATAATGGTTGTTCCGATTCCTTGTGGCTGGATTCGTTCGCAAATTAGTTGAAAAAGAGGATTGACAGGCATGAGGAGGAGGCGTTCAAATTCGCCTTGTCGGATGTAGCGACTGCCAAACATCCAGAGATTGTCAAAGAATATCAAGTGAATGGAGCGTCCGACGGTCGCTATTCCATAGATGAAAAGCATTTGACCGTAGTTAAAACCAGCGATTTCCCTGATATTTCCAAAAAGAATATTGAGGAAAATCAAGTAGACAATTTGTTCAATCAACGAGGAGAAAAGCCCGATGAAGAAGTCCACCCGAAAGGACATCTGGGCCATCATGTAGACCTTGATGTTATATAGATAGAGGCTGATATATTTCTTCATGTTAACCTCCAAAAATGACAATACGGCGCTTGGCCTGAGACCAAAGAGTAGCGATGAAGAGAGCGAGGAATGGTATCCAGAGAACTTGCAACCCCAAAGCCCTTAGATCGCTTTCCTGTCCTAATAAAATGGAAACAGGAACGTTAACCGCATAATTATAGGGAAGGAGTTTTAAAAAGTTTTCCACAGACTGTGGATAAAAACTGAGTGGCAAGAGTGCTCCAGAAGCCAGATTGAAAAGCCCCATCCGTAGGAGCATAACTCCCCAGGCATTGACCGTAAAAAATGCTAAGAAGCCAAAAGCCATATCCAGCAATTGAACGATAAACATCCCTAGAATCGAACTGACCAGAAAGAGCAAAATGGTCTGGCCATCAGGCAGGTAGAAATCTTGATGAACAAGTAGAATACCGATAAATACGATGGCAAATTTTATCAGTTCCAAGAGCTTGTTTCCAAGGTCCTTGAAAAAGAGGGCTAGGATAAAGGAATAGGGTCTGAGAAATTCTCCAGCAATACTTCCTTTCAAAATGCTATAAGACAAATCTTCACCAAGTGAAAAAGAATTTAAACTGGCTAATAAATTAGCAAAGATGATATATGTAGTAAAGGTTTGAAGGGTAAAGCCATTGACTTCTGATTGAGTGAAGAAAATGGTTTTCCAGACATAGAGAGCTACTAAAATCTTCACTGCCAGTGAAACGAAGGTCGCTAGAAAGAAAGCCTTGTACTGCATGGCATTCATCATGGTCAGGCGGGTCATGTAGAGATATTTACGCATGGATACCCTCCTCATAAATTTGGCGGACCATGGTTTCAATTTCCAATTCCTTCATGGTGACATCTTCAATCGAATAATGATTAAAGATTTGCTCAATCACCTGAGCACTGGTCCAAAACTTGCTTTGGTAGTGGATTTCAAAGTGAAAGTCATCTATTCGTTCAAATTCCCAGCCTTCCAATTGCAAATCCTTTTCAATCGGTTTTTCTGTGGAAAAGAGAATGGTCTTGACTGTAGAAAAGCGTTCTTTGAGGAGGGTCAGAGAACCATCGTAGACCTTCTTACCCTTATCAATGATAAAAATCCGCTCGCAGAGGCTTTCGATGTCCTTCATATCATGGGAAGTAATCAAAAAGGTGGTCTGGTATTGCTGATTCATATAGCGGATGAAGGAGCGAATGGTCTCCTTGACGCTGGCGTCCAAACCAATGGTTGGCTCGTCCAAAAAGACAACGGCAGGCTGGTGGATAAAGATAGCCGCAAATTCACAGCGAACACGTTGACCGAGTGACAGATTACGGATTGGTTGCTTCATAATATCAGCCAAGTCCAATAGATCAATCAAGACAGCTAATCGCTCTTTGAATACCTTATCTGGAACATCATAAATTTTGGCATGAAGGATAAAAGATTCCTGGACAGGCAAGTTCCAATCCAAATGGGATTTTTGTCCAAAGAGTACTCCGATTTGCTTATTGACAGCCTTGCGATTTTCTTGCGGATTGAGTCCGTTGATTCGGACTGAGCCCTGGTCTGGATAGAGGACTCCCGTCAGCATTTTGATGGTGGTCGACTTACCGGAACCATTGGAGCCGATATAGCCGATGATTTCGCCTTTTCCTACCTGTAAGGAAATGTCTTGGACGGCAGGAATTTTCTTTTTCTTGGGTTTGAAAAAGGCCTTTATCGAACCTTTGAGACCGACTTCCTTATCTATGATGGAATAGGTTTTTGATAGATGTTCTGCTTGAATCATTTCATCATCTCCTTTAAGAAAACGTTTGCACGATAAGGCTATTATACCATATTTCTTAAGGGGGTGAAGGTAGAAAATAATGATTACGGTAACATTTTGATTAGAAAATCGGTCATATATTGAGGAGATTCTTGCTTTCCATTTTTTATCCAAACCTGCATGATACCGAAGAAGGCATGCGAAAAATAGATGCTGCTGTATTCTTTTTCAAGTGGTGATAAATCTTCTTTCCCCAAACGCTCAGCCAAATCGTTTGCGATCAATAATCTAACTTTATTGATAAGAAAATTTTGGATTTCTTGAGTTCCGTTATGAGTCAGTAGGGCAGAAAGCAATTTTTCACGATAGAGTAATTCGAAAATTTCTAAAAATGATGATTGGCGATTGCCATCATAATGGTCAAATATAGCCTCTAATTTGTAAAATAAGCCTTGTTGGTAGGAGTCAATCAATTCATATTTATCCTTATAATGGGTATAAAAACTAGAGCGACTGATACCAGCAGTCTGTGCTAGGTGGGTGGTTGTAATTTCGTTAAATCCTTGAGTTTCTAAGCAAGTCACCATTGCTTCTAAAATGGCTTGACGAGTTCGTTCTTTCCGATTATCTGTTCCCATTTTTTGCTCCTTTTATACATTTTTAGACACATTGTCTAAAAAACGATTCTTATTACTTGATTTTGAAAATGATACTTGTATAATGTATTTTATCAGTTTTTGGACAGGATGTCTAAAGGAGGTTCTTATGTCGGAAAAAGTAAAGAATTTTTTCAAAAAACCAATGACCTTGATCACCATTCTCGGTGTTGCCTGTGTCCCAGCCTTATATAACATTAGTTTCCTAACCTCTATGTGGGACCCTTACGGCCGACTAGACCAGTTGCCTGTAGCAGTTGTCAATCAAGACCAGTCGGCGAGTTTTCAAGATAAAACCCTCACCATTGGTGATGATATGGTGGATAATATGAAAGAGAGCAAGAGCCTGGATTTCCACTTTGTATCAGAAAAAGATGCGGAAAAAGGTTTGGAAGAAGGGGACTATTATATGGTCATTACCCTACCAGAAGATTTATCGGAAAAAGCATCCAGTCTCTTGACGGATCAGCCTGAACCACTAACAATTTCTTACCAAACCTCTAAAGGTCACAGCTTTGTCGCTTCTAAGATGGGCGAATCAGCTATGGAAAAATTGAAAGCGTCTGTTTCAGAGACGATTACTGAAACATATACTTCAGCTGTTTTTGATAGCATGGGAGAGATTCAATCTGGTATGGTTGAGGCAGCAGATGGAAGTCAACAATTGACAGATGGAGCTAGTCAATTAGAAACCGGAAGTCAGACTCTATCATCAGGCTTATCTACCTTATCTTCATCAGGCCAATCACTGGTGACAGGAGCAAATCAATTGGCCACCGGTCTTGTATCTTATACAGATGGAGTCAATCAGGCCGCTTCAGGTAGTCAAACACTTTCCAGCGGCTTAACGACCTACACAAATGGGGTAGCGAGTCTTGCTTCAGGTGCGGAGCAATTAAATGCCAATTCCTCTCAGCTCATCGCTGGGGTGGGACAATTGCAATCAGGAGCAAGCCAGGTTGAACAACTGGTAACGGGAGCCAATCAATTGCAATCAGGCTTGGAGCAACTGGCTAGTTCAACTAGTTTGTCTGCTGAACAGTCTAGTCAGATACAGACCTTATTAACAGGGCTTCCTCAGTTGCAAGCGGCCATCAATCAATTAAATGGTAGCCTATCAAGTATCGGAGGACTTGCAGTAGATACCTCTACTCTATCTAGCCTCTTGACAGAGATGGGGGCTCAAGCTCAAGGATTGTTGACAGCAGCACAAGCTGATAAAACAGCCAGCATTGAAGCCTTGCAAGCAACGGCTACCTATCAAAATTTGACAGCTGATCAGCAAGCTGAATTGGTTGGAGCCCTCCAAAATTCACCTTCGACAACAGCGACAGCAGCCCAAACGATTTTGGGTCAATTGTCTCAACTGAGTCAAGCCTTATCTAGCCTACAAAGTCTTTCTGGTCTTGGAACGCAATTAGGTCAATTGCAATCAGCTGTCGGTCAGATCAACACGGCTGCCAATCAAGCATTGCCAGGGGCCACAATAGCCATTGAAAACCTATCAAGTGGCTTGAGTCAGGTCAACACCGCCTTGAACCAGCAAGTTCTACCAGGAACTCAAACCTTGACGAGTGGTGTGAGCCAACTTCAAACGCAACTGTCAAGTGGAGCTAGTCAACTCATGTCAGGGGTGACAGCCTATACCGCAGGTGTTGCTCAATTAGCTGAGGGTGGAGCTCAGTTGGTTGCTAACAACAGTAGCATCCAATCAGGAGGTGGCCAGTTAACATCAGGATTGGCAACCTTGGCATCCAATTCCAGTCAACTTGTCAGCGGTTCAGGACAACTGGCTTCTGGTAGTCAGCAATTAATTGCTGGTGCGGATCAATTAGCTAGTGGCGGTCAAACCTTGACAAGCGGTATCTCCAGTCTTCGTACAGGCAGTGAAACCCTAACAAATTCACTCAGCTCAGCCAGTCAACAACTATCAGTCATCTCTGTAGAAGACAAAAATGCACAAGCAGTTTCTCAACCAGTCACCTTGGAACACAGTGATCAAGATGATGTGAAAACCAACGGTGTCGGAATGGCTCCTTACATGGTATCTGTCGCACTGATGGTTGCAGCCTTATCAGCGAATGTTATTTTTGTCAAACACATTGATAATCGTTCCTACAAAAATCGTTGGGATTGGGCTAAAGGGAAATTGTTACTGAATGGTACGATAGCCAGCCTAGCGGCAGTGATTCTGTACGGTGTTCTTCGCTTGATTGGAATCGATCCAGCTCATCCTATGGCAACCTTGGGATTAATCCTCTTAGCTTCATGGACCTTTATGGCCCTCGTTACAGCCTTGGTGGGTTGGAACAATCGTTTCGGCTCCTTCGCAAGTTTAATTATCTTGTTACTGCAACTGGGTTCAAGCGCAGGTACCTATCCAATCGAACTTAGCCCACGCTTTTTCCAAGTCATTCAGCCTTATCTTCCAATGACCTATTCTGTTTCAGGCCTTCGTCAAACCATTTCAATGGTTGGAAATAGTAGTCATCAAGTTTGGATGCTGAGCCTCTTCTTAGTAGGCTTCATGGGATTAGGTCTCTTGATTTATAATCAAAAAGATGAATAATAATAAAACCAACTGCTCCATGTGAACAGTTGGTTTTTGGTTGATGTAGTTATTTTGGTGTTGGTGTTCGTAGATTAATGGTTGCGTTAGTTGAAGTAATGGTCAGGCTATTATTGCTCTCTTTTTTCTCCAAAGTTAAGGTTTGTTTATCCTCCTCTTTTTTGATCGATAATGTTTGATACTTATCTTTAGTGAAAATACCGACGTTTTCAGCTTGTTCGTTGAAGTAACTCATATCACCAATAGCTTGCTTTAGTTCTTCGAGGGTTTCATAGTGGTAGCCTAAGTGTTCCGCAAGTGTTTTGATGTCCAGCTGTGTACTGATATTCAGATTGATGTCTTGTAAGCTCTTATCTGTTAGGTTTATATTTGTAACAGATAGGCTGTATTCGGAAGGAGTGAGGACGTTTTTTCCTAGGAGAGTCAATTGATCTGCATTCAGTTCTTGGTAATTTTTAATTGTAACATTTTCCAAACTGGTTTCATACAGGCGGATGCTACTTTCCTGTAGGTTGATGTGCATATCTTTTAGAGTGGATTGTGTCGCTTGGAAGTAGCCTGCTTCAATCTGACCGCTGTCAATAGTCACCTTGTCAAGAGTGACACCACCAGACAGATTTGCCTCTTTGATATGGATATTCTCAATCGTGAAACCGCCAAAATCATAGAAGTGGAGATTGTGTCCCTCTAATTTATCCAGTGTCTTCCCTTTAGGCACTTCAATGGTGACGGAGAAGACATTGATACGACGTTGGGCCAACCTTTCTCCAAGATACTGCATAATTCCTTCGATAGCAAAAGATTCTTGTTGTGAAGAAAGGGTCAAAGTTCCCTCTTTTTCTGCTAGTTTTAAGGGGGATTGCATATTGTTGTCGGAGTTGGCATAGGTCACATGGTAGTTGCTATCGCTAGACTCCTTGATATAGACGCTGTGGGGGATAAAGTCAATTTTAATGGTATTCAAATCTGTGAAGGTCTTATGGACTTCCGTCGGAGCAGCAACCTCTTCCAAGCGGGTTACACCCCCAGTGAAAAATCCAATGCCAGCCAGAATTAAGCCTGCAATCAGGCTGACAAAGCCGATAATAATGGCGATGGTTAGTTTCTTTTTCATGCTCGTTTACCTCGTTTCAAGATCCATTTGAAGCAAGCCTTGACCAGTCGCCAAGACCAGTAGGCAAAAAATCCAGTCAAGATGTAGATGAGAATAGCTCCGCCAATCAAAGACAAACCTGAGCCAAACCCCATGAGGAAGATATTGAAACCTTCTGACATAAGGCTAAAGGCTTCCCAAATCAGATAGCCACCGCTGGTGAGAAGTCCGACACCCAGAACAAAGGCACCGACAATGAGGGCCAAGATGAGCGCCACCAATCCCAATAGACTAGCTAGGAGAATAAGCAAAAGTGGAATGGCGATAGGCAGGGAAATGACAGCTAGGATAGCCAACCAGAGCGTTCGTTTTGTTTGGCTAAAATTACGGAAGTAGCGACCGAGGAAAAAGGCGCCGAGGATAAGAGTTGCAAACAGAGGAATGACTCCGATAAACTCTCCCATGATAAAGAGTAGGAAGAAAGAGAAGAGACCTGTCATACTTAAGGCTCCCAGACCAACCCAGAGTTTCCAGTTGAGTTGAATAGGTTCTTGTTGATCCTTCTCTTCTTGGATTTGCTTGTTGAGCATGTTGTTGATGAGTTCGCTGGCAGCTTCTTTTGGTGAACCAAGTTCTTCTATAATTTCTGTTTCACGCTCTGGTCCAGCCTCGTCAAAATACTCATTAAAGAAGCTGATGGCTTCAAAGTATTCTTTGTGGGGCAGTTTTTTGAGATATTTTTCTAACTGCTCCATGTATTCAGTTCTTGTCATGGCGGACGCTCCCTTCTATGATGCCGTTTATCGTGTTTGTATAGGTATCCCAGTCATCTTTGAGTCGGACCAATTCTTCGTGACCTAACTGAGTTAGGCTATAATACTTGCGCATACGACCTTGGTATTCTTGGGAGTAGGTGGTCAAAAAGTCATTTTGCTCCAATCGCTTTAGGATGGGATAGAGAGCTGACTCCTTGATGTTGGCAATGAGTTTGATGGTCTGACAGATTTCATAACCATAAGAATCATCGGATTCCAAAATAGCCATGATGAGAAATTCTGTCAGCACTGCGGGGACTGGAAAATGCATAGGACGCTCCTTTCCTTTGTTGTTAGTTAGGTTCGGTTTTGATATATAGCGTTCAGTTCTATATATCGAAATTTGTTATATGTTAAATATACACCTACAAAAATAAATTGTCAAGTGATTATGTGCAAAATAAATAAAATAGCTTAAGACAAATTTTTAATGTGTAAACGTTTTATAGCCTTGAAAAATATTTTCAGAGTAGTAAACTTAATAACAGTACTAACATTAAGGGATTTTCTGGACTAAAAGAGAATGACCTCAGATGGATTAGTAGTATTTAAGGTGGTGTAAAGATGAAACTATATGTTCAGTTTATGATTATTCTAGTATTTTCATTTTTAGGGGAAGCTATTTCGACTATTTTTCATCTTCCTATCCCGGGAAGTATCATTGGCTTAATCCTCCTATTTTTAGCCCTAGAGTTCAAATTAATTCGTCTTCGCCACATTCATACGGTTGGAAATTTTTTGCTGGCTAATATGACCATTCTTTTTTTGCCTGCAGCGGTGGGCATTATGGAGAGATTTGATGCAATTAAAGATTATTTACTTCCTATTATCATCGTCATTTTAGGCGCCATTTTTTTAAATATCTTAGTAATTGGTTTTGTTGTTCAATTTGTGAAGCGAAAGTTTGAAGGTGACTACATTGATACGGAGGGAATGCATGACTGAACTTTTTTCAAATCCTATTTTTGGTATTATGTTATCAATTGCAGCATATTTAATTGGAATGCTGATTTATCGGAGATTTCCTCATCCAATCACAACCCCACTGTTGGTAGCTACAGGATTGATTATTGTCTTTTTAAAAATGACAGGTATTTCCTATAAGGAATATTATGCAGGAGGGTCCTATCTAAATATGCTTATTGTGCCTTCAACAGTAGCTCTGGGTATCCCTTTGTATCGTTCTTTCCATCTAATGAAACATCACATTCGAAGTATTCTTTTGGGAATTTTTCTTGCCTGTATTGTCAATACTGTCTTTACTGCCCTGATTGCCAAATGGTTTGGGATGGATTTTTTTCTAGCAATCTCTCTTTTTCCAAAATCAGTCACCACTGCTATGGCTGTTGGTATTACTGATAAAATGCAAGGAATAGCAACTGTTACTCTTGTAGTCGTTGTTGCAACAGGAATTCTGACAAGTGTTCTTGGTCCGGTCTTTTTAAAGCTACTAAAAATTGAAGATCCGGTAGCTGTTGGTCTTGCTTTGGGAGGAACAGGACATGCCATTGGAACGGGTACAGCGATAAAATATGGGCATACGCAAGGGGCGATGGCTGGCTTAGCTATTGGGATTACAGGCATCATGTATGTGGTGATTAGTCCTATAGTTGCGCAGATTATCTTACAATAAAAAAACTACGATTGGAATTCCAACCGTAGTTTTTTTTAGTCTACATAAAGTTTGGATTGATGATTCAACCAACTATAAAGAAGTCCGATAAAGAGACCGCCACCCACGTAGTTTCCTAATCCAGAAAAGAAGAAATTGCTTAATACACTTAATAGAGTCATTCCCTCAACTGGTCCACCATTTGCAAAAAAGGCCAGGGAGAAGAGTGAAAAGTTCGCAATGACGTGCTCATATCCCAAGAAAGCAAAGATAAAGATGATGAAAATAACGGAAATGAGACGCCCAGCGTCATCTTTGATGCGTAAGAAGGTAAATACGCCGATATTCACGACAATATTAGCAAAAATCCCTTCAATAAATTGAGTCAAAGGTGTCTTTGAAAGCTTGGCCACCGTTGCTTCAAATAGGTAGCTGTGAGCATCAACGTGCTGATAAGGCAGTGTCAATGAAACCAAGTAACAAACAAGGACAGCACCGACAAAATTGAAAAGGATACAGGTTGCCAACATCTTGAGGGCTGTTTTCGTAGGAATCGTTTTTCGATGGCTGGCTACTGTCATATACATCATGTTGGATGTTCCAAGTTCGGCATTCATATATAAAATCATGAGTAGCCCCCAACCAAACATCAACCCATAGCTAAATTTCCCGAGTCCTTCTGCGACATGGTTGAGTTTGTCTGCTGTATAGAGAGAAATGACAATCCCCAATCCTAAATAAAGACTGGCTAGTATCGATCGTACAGCGTAGGCAGAAAAACTGTGTTCAAACAAATCTGCTTTTTTCTGGATACTCTTTTCAAGTGTATACATTAATGTCTCTTGGTTAGCTCCCATCCTAATCTCCTTACTGAATTTACTACTTTTTTGAGTAAACGTTTTCTTTTTGTCGAATGGCTTTACTTTGTTTATTATACTTGATAAAATGGTTGTTGTCCAAAAAAATTTAACTTTTGAAAGGAAATATAAGAAAAATATGGATGTTACATGGACAGTGAAATATATCACTGAATTTTTAGCGACTGCACTCCTTATTATCATTGGTAATGGTACAGTTGCAAACGTTGATTTAAAAGGCACAAAAGGAAACAACTCTGGTTGGATTCTCATTGCGATTGGCTATGGTTTGGCAGTTATGATGCCAGCATTGATGTTTGGTAACGTTTCTGGTAACCATATCAACCCAGCCTTCACACTTGGTTTGGCTGTTTCAGGTCTCTTCCCATGGGCTCACGTTGCTCAATACATTGTTGCCCAATTGTTAGGTGCAATGTTTGGTCAGTTAGTGGTTGTAGCAGTTTATAAACCTTACTTCTTGAAAACTGAAAATTCTAACCATATTCTTGGTTCATTCTCAACTATCAGTGCACTTGATAACGGAACGAAAGAAAGTCGTAAAGCTGCAACTATTAATGGCTTCTTAAATGAGTTCGCTGGTTCATTTGTATTGTTCTTCGGAGCACTTGCTTTGACTAAGAATTTCTTTGGTGCAGAGCTTGTTGGTAAAATCATTGAACAAGGCTATGACAAGACAGTCGCTGAAACAATGGTTGCTCCATATACTTCAGGTTCAATTGCAGTTGCTCACTTAGGCATTGGTTTCCTAGTTATGGCCTTGGTAGCCTGTGTCGGTGGTCCAACTGGTCCAGCTCTTAACCCTGCTCGTGACCTTGGTCCGCGTCTTCTTCACCACTTCCTGCCAAAAACAGTACTTGGTGAATCAAAATCTGATTCAAAATGGTGGTATGCTTGGGTGCCAGTGGTTGCTCCAATTATCGCATCAATTGCCGCCGTTGCACTATTCAAATTCTTGTATCTTTAATAGTGAACCCGATTCGTCGGGTTTTTCTTTTTTGTTTTATGGATATTGAGGTGATTCGGTTGTCTGCTCTGCTATTTTCCTAAAAGTTATGTTACAGTAAAGCTAGAAAAAATCGGAAAAGAGGCTAGAATATGTCAGATGTTTTTGCTTTTGGTTATGGGCGTGAGCGTGCAGAAATGCAATTTAAACGGCTCAACCGTCATGGGATCATCGCAGGTGCGACAGGTACAGGAAAGACGGTGACCTTGAAGGTCTTGGCGGAGCAGTTGAGTGACGCGGGTATTCCTATTCTTATACTGTCTGTACCTCGGTTCCGGGTATGAAAGCAAATTCGTTCGGCTATATCTAGACAAAGTTCTTGCCAGATGCCACAAAATTCGTTAAAATAAGCGTAAATCACTAGTTAGTAAGGAGTTGCCATGACTGATCAATTGCAGGCATTATTGAAAGACTATCAGCCCCAGCCATTGGGTGAAAAACGTTCTTATGCAGTCTTCTTGCCCTTAGTCTGGTCAGACAATCAGTGGCAGGTCTTATATGAGATTCGGAGCGAGTCCATTTCTCAACCAGGAGAAGTTTCCTTTCCAGGTGGCGGAATTGATGAAGGCGAGACAGCAGAAGAAGCTGCCATTCGTGAGGTTATCGAAGAACTTGACATTCAACAGGAACAAATTGAGTTGCTGGGAGAAATCGATTATCTCGTTTTCGGTCGCTCAACGATTCGCTGTTTTGTCGGTCGACTTCACATGGATTGGCAGACCCTTCAACCCAATGATGAAGTAGCTCGATTCTTTACAGTTCCACTAGAAACCTTGCAAAAAACGGCCCCTGTCTATTATCAACTGGATTCACAGATTGTCCCAGATTGTGACTTTCCCTTTGAACGTTTGAGAGGTGGGGTTGACTATCCTTTCAGTCATCACAAACGCTCCGTTCCATTTTATGAAAATCTACCAGAAAATATCTGGGGAATGACCGCCCAATTTACCCATCGTTTTACGGAAATCATAAATCAAAAAACTTCGCCCAGATGAGCGAAGTTAAAGTCAAGCCAATAACAAGACCTGCAATTTTTCCGTTGCCCTTTTTGTTCATAAAAATCTTAGAGGAGATTATGTATTAGCCAATGTGGAAAATAGAAGTATAAAAAATGTTGATGAATCTAAAAAAATTCAGTTTAAAGATAATGAGATTTTATTTAATAAGCAAAGATATAAAGTAAATAATGTAACAATGCAAATTTTAGATAGTAATGCTGATGTAGTTGGAGAATACACCAAACAAGGAGTTCTTGTATTTAAAAATGATTCCCAAAATGAAAGTCATTATATTCTGAAGTCTTCTCGTTTATACAAAAATACAACTAAAAAATAATATTGAACAAATGTTCAAAATTCCAACATATTCTTGTTTATTTTTGATATAATGTAAAAAAACAACAAAGGATTAAACATGAATAAACGAGAACGACTAGAAGAAATTACACGATTGGTAAACAAAAAAGGCACAGTTCGAATTTCTGAGATAGTAGAATTGCTAAATGTTACTGATATGACTGTTCGACGTGATTTTATTGAATTGGAAGAGCAGGGCATTTTAACCAAAATCCACGGCGGTGCTAGAAGTAATAAGGCTTTTCAATATCGGGAATATTCCCATTCTGAGAAACACATTCAGAATAAGGAAGCCAAGCAAGAGATAGCAGAAAAGGCTGCCCAACTGATAGAAGATGGAGACACGGTGTTCTTAGGTCCAGGAACAACAGTGGCCTTTCTGGCTGAGGCCATTAAAAATCCTCGTCTCACTGTCATCACAAATTGTATGCCTGTTTTTACCATCCTATCTCAAAAAAAGACCGAGGAGTTTCAAGTCTTTCTCTTGGGGGGCGAATATCGTCAAGTGACAGAATCTTTTGTAGGAGAAATTACCAATACTAGTTTAGAAAAAATGCGATTCAGCAAAATTTTCTTTTCAGGTAACGGACTTAAGGGAACTGATGTCATGACCTCTACCCTAGCTGAAGCCTATACGCAAAATATTGCCATTAAACATTCTTTAGAAAAATATCTACTGCTAGATGCCTCGAAAATTGGAAAAGATGATTTTACTTCTTTTTGTGATTTGAATGATGTAACTGCTCTAGTGACCGATATGACTGCAAAGGATGAAAATTACCAATTATTAAGTAAGCACATCGAAATTATCACTACAAAATCATAAAGTTATCAAAACCAACAGCCTAATGTTGGTTTTTTGTTTGCATACGAAAAAAATAAACAAAAATAAAACAAAATATGTTGACTTTATGTTTGTTTGGTTGTATAATTTAAACATAAAAAGCGAAAACGCTTTTCTAAGTTTTGCAAAACAAAGATTTTCTGCCAAATATGGCTACAACTTTCTATTTTTGTTAGGAGATAGGTTATGACAATCATTATCGGTGCTGATCCAGCGGGCTCAAAACTAAAAGACGTTATTAAAGATTATTTGCTAGAAAAATCATATGACTTTAAAGATGTCAGTGATGGAAGTGATTTTGTTGATACAACTTTGGCAGTAGTTGCAGAAGTTAATCAAGAGGAAGGAAATCTTGGCATTGTGATTGATGCTTATGGTGTTGGTCCATTTATGACCGCAACTAAAGTCAAAGGCATGATCGCTGCAGAAGTTTCAGACGAACGTTCTGCCTATATGACAAGAGGACACAACAATTCGCGTATTATTACAATCGGTAGTGAGATTGTAGGAGAAGGCATTGCTAAAAATATCGTTAAAGGATTTGTTGAAGGTGAGTATGATGGCGGCCGTCACCAAATTCGTGTTGATATGCTAAATAAAATGTGCTAATTGTTGTAAACAAAGGAGAATAAGAGATGAAAATTGCAATCGGTTGTGACCACATTGTAACCTATGAAAAAATCGCTGTGGTAGATTATTTGAAAAATCAAGGATATGAAGTGTTGGACTTTGGGACTTATGACAATGTTCGTACTCATTACCCAATCTTTGGTAAAAAAGTTGGTGAAGCTGTTGTAAGCGGACAAGCAGATTTGGGAATTTGTATTTGTGGAACAGGTGTTGGAATCAACAATGCTGTAAACAAGGTACCTGGCGTTCGATCAGCCCTGGTTCGTGATATGACCTCTGCACTCTATGCAAAAGAAGAGTTAAACGCCAACGTCATTGGTTTTGGAGGAAAGATTATAGGTGAGTTGCTCATGTGCGACATCATTGAAGCCTTCATTAAAGCAGAATATAAACCAACTGAAGAAAATAAACGTTTAATCGAAAAGATTGCTGCAGTTGAAACGCTCAATCAAGAGCAAGAAAATCCAGAGTTCTTTACTGAATTTCTTGAAAAGTGGGATCGTGGAGAATACCACGACTAGGAGGCTCACATGATTTTGACGATCACTTTAAATCCGTCGGTTGATATTGCCTATCACTTGGATACCTTTCATTTGGATACGGTCAATCGAGTAGAAAAAGTTCAAAAAACAGCTGGAGGCAAGGGGCTCAATGTCACACGAGTTTTGAAACAAATTGGTGAAGATATAGTGGCTACTGGTTTTATTGGTGGTGAGATTGGAAGTTATATAAAGAAACAACTCACTCGAAATGATATTAAAAATTCCTTTGTGGAAATTGGGAGCGAAACACGTAACTGTATTGCGGTTCTTCATGATGGCAAACAGACGGAGATTTTAGAACAAGGCCCAACTATTCAAGAACATGAAGCCTTGAATTTTATTGAACACCTTGAAATCATCCTGAACAATGTAGATGTAGTTGTTATTTCAGGAAGTTTGCCTAAGGGACTTGCTAGCAATTATTATGTTGAGATTGTAGAACTTTGTAAAAAACGCGGTGTAGCTGTTGTTTTGGATTGTTCTGGTGAGGCGCTGAAAAACGTTTTAGAAAGCCAGCAGAAGCCGACAGTTATTAAGCCGAATACAGAGGAGTTATCACAACTGATTGGTAAAGAAGTTACTGATGATATTCAAGAGTTGAAATCAGTTTTGTCTGGTCAACTTTTCCAAGGAATTGATTGGATAGTCGTCTCATTAGGAGCACAGGGGGCTTTTGCCAAGCACAATGACAAGTTCTATCGTGTCAGAATTCCAAAAATCAAAGTCGTCAATCCAGTAGGATCAGGAGATTCAACTGTTGCAGGTATTGCAGCAGGTTTGGTCCATGCTTTACCCGAAGCAGAATTATTAAAAAATGCTAATGTTTTAGGCATGTTAAATGCCCAAGAAGAACAGACGGGTTATGTCAATTTAGAAAATGCAGAATCGTTGTATTCTCAAATCGAAGTCGAAGAGGTATAATATGGTAGTAACAGCAGACAAAAGAAAATACATGGAAAAAGTAAGCAATAAAGCAGGTATTATTTCAGCTTTAGCTTTTGACCAACGTGGAGCCCTGAAAAAAATGATGGCAAAACATCAGACAGAAGAACCTACTGTGGAGCAGATGGAAGAACTAAAGAAACTAGTTTCAGAGGAATTAACACAGTTTTCTTCCTCAATTCTGTTAGATCCTGAATTTGGTTTGCCAGCATCACGCGCTCGTGACGAACAGTGCGGTTTGCTTTTGGCTTATGAAAAAACTGGCTATGACACTAGTTCAACCAGTCGTTTGCCAGATTGCCTGGTAGAATGGTCTGTAAAACGACTAAAAGAAGAAGGGGCAGATGCTATCAAGTTCTTACTCTACTATGACGTTGATGGTGATTCATATGTCAACCTTCAAAAACATGCCTATATTGAACGCTTGGGTTCAGAATGTCAGGCTGAAGGTTTACCATTCTTCTTGGAAATTTTGAGCTACGATGAAACGATTGAAGACAATGCCAGTGTGGAATTTGCAAAAGTCAAACCTCGAAAAGTAAATGAGGCTATGAAAGTATTTTCGGATGAACGCTTTGGAGTGGATGTTCTCAAGGTAGAGGTACCTGTGAACATGAATTTTGTAGAAGGCTTTGGAACAGGGGAAGTCATCTATACGAAAGAAGAAGCAGCTGAATTTTTCCGTCAACAAGAAGCATCAACTCATTTACCATACATTTATCTAAGTGCAGGTGTTTCTGCTAAGCTTTTCCAAGATACACTAGTGTTTGCACATGAAGCAGGTGCTAAATTTAACGGTGTTCTCTGTGGTCGTGCGACGTGGGCGGGTGTTGTGCCAGTCTATATTGAACATGGTGAAGAAGCTGCGCGTGAATGGTTACGTAGTGTTGGTCGTGAAAATATTGAAGGACTTGATTCCGTCTTGTCTCAAACAGCTACTTCTTGGTTAGAAAAATAATTCCTAGAAAAATAATTGAAAAAATAACCATTTTTCTTAAAGAAAGGGTTTACATTTTCTGAGAATATGCTATAATAATCTCATCAGCAAGAATAGAGTGGATTGTAACTAATTCGATTAGGCAAGACTACAAATGGATTTGAGAGTAGGATATTCTCGGTTTGTTTGTAGTCTTTTTTTTGCTTAAAAATATAGGAGGGATTTATGTTTAGGATTATACAGTCACTAAATAATAACGCTGCTCTGGTGAAAAATGAACATGGGGAACAGGCAGTCGTGATGGGATTAGGTATAACCTTTCAAAAGAAGAAAGGGGATTTAATTGTTAAGGATAAGATAGAAAATATCTTTTCGCTAAAAAATGATGAGGCTAAAGAAAATTTTCTAACTTTATTAAAAGATATTCCCTTAGATTTTATTTCTGCAACCTACACGGTTATCAATCATCTAGTAGCAACCTATCATTACCCTCTACAAGAATATCTCTATGTGACACTGACAGATCATATCTATTGTGCCTATCAGGCGGTTTTAAAGAATACCTATCAAGAAAGTAGGCTACCCAATATCTCAGCCGAATATCCCTTGGAATATAAAATGGCGCGTGAAGCCTTAGCTATGTTTCGTGAAAAGTTGCTAAAAGATTTTCCGAATGATGAGATTGGTAGAATTGCACTTCACTTAATTAATGCAAAGGGTGAAACCATTCATCCCACAAGTGAAGAACAGGACATCAGCAAAAAAATTATAGCAGAGGTTGAACAAATCTTAACGGAGAATGGGATTAAACGCACAAAAGAAAATAGCAATTTTTATGATCGCTTTATGATTCATCTGTCCTATTTTCTGAATTACTTAGATAGATCTCATCAGTCAAATGAATCGATTGCTAGTTTGGAACAGTACATCAAGCTCCAGAATCCAAGAGCTTACCTGATTGGAAGTCAGATTTTTGAGATGATCACATCATTGGTTGATGAACCTGTAAATGACAGTGAAAGGTTCTATATTGTACTACATATTCAACGGTTATTGTAAATCAATTCAATTTTAAAAGGAGGTTCATATTATGAACAGAGAAGAAATTACGTTATTAGGTTTTGAGATTGTTGCATTCGCTGGTGATGCTCGATCTCGTTTGATGGAGGCACTGGCTGCTGCTCAAAAAGGCGACTATGCAAAAGCAGAAGAACTAGTTGAAGTTGCCAATGCTTGTATTGTTGAAGCCCATCATGCTCAGACTAGCTTGTTGCAAAAAGAAGCGGCTGGTGAGGATTTAGCCTTTAGTGTGACGCTCATGCATGGTCAAGACCATCTCATGACGACATTGTTATTGAAAGATATGATGAGTCATATGATTGAATTGTACAAACGAGGTGATAAGTAATGAATAAATTGATTGAATTTATTGAGAAAGGGAAGCCTTTCTTTGAAAAGATTTCGAGAAACCCTTATTTAAGGGCTATCCGTGATGGTTTTATCGCTGCCATGCCGGTTATCTTGTTCTCAACTCTCTTTCTAATGGTAGCATTTGTACCTAATATCTTTGGATTTACTTGGTCTGATGAAGCAGTTGCGGCTATCATGAAACCTTACGGTTATACAATGGGTATTGTAGCTGTATTAGTTGCAGGAACGACCGCAAAATCTTTGACAGATGCGTTTAACCGTCAATTGCCAAAAACCAATCAAATCAACTTCATTTCAACCATGATTGCTTCAATTTCAGGCTTCTTATTACTAGCCTCTGATGGTATTGAAGGTGGATTTGCCAATGGTTACATGGGAACTAAGGGACTTTTGACAGCCTTTCTAGCAGCCTTCATTACGGTTAATATTTATAAGGTCTGTGTGAAAAACAATGTTACCATTCGTATGCCAGACGAAGTTCCACCGAACGTATCCCAGGCATTTAAAGATGTGATTCCATATGCATTGTCTATCTTTGTCTTGTATGGAATTGATCTTGTGACACGTCAATTCCTTGGAACAAACGTTGCTGAGGCGATCCTGAAATTATTTGAGCCTCTATTTACAGCCGCAGATGGTTATGTTGGTATTACAATTATCTTTGGTGCCTATGCCTTGTTCTGGTTTGTAGGGATTCATGGTCCATCTATTGTGGAACCAGCAATTGCAGCCATTACTTATGCCAATATTGAAACCAACTTCCAGCTTCTACAGGCGGGTCAACATGCGGACAAAATCCTGACTTCAGGTACTCAAATGTTTATCGTAACAATGGGTGGTACAGGTGCTACCTTGGTTGTGCCATTCATGTTTATGTGGTTGACTAAGTCTAAACGAAATAAAGCAATTGGACGTGCTTCAGTTGTTCCAACTTTCTTTGGTGTAAACGAACCAATCTTGTTCGGTGCACCACTTGTACTCAACCCAGTATTCTTTGTTCCATTCATCTTAGCTCCAATTGCTAACGTATGGATTTTCAAATTCTTTGTTGATACGTTAAAAATGAACAGTTTCAGCGTCAACTTAGCATGGACAACTCCAGGACCGTTGGGGATTGTCATGGGAACAAACTTTGCTCCACTTGCCTTTGCACTAGCAATCTTGTTGGTATTTGTCGATGTACTTATCTATTATCCATTCTTGAAAGTTTACGATGAGCAGATTCTCGCTGAAGAACAATCAGGGAAAGTTGAAAATAGCTTGAAAGAGAAAGTTGCGGCTAACTTCAATACTACCAAAGCGGATGCTATTCTTGAAAAAGCTGCAGTCGAAACCGAAATTTCTGAACAAACAAATGTTTTGGTACTCTGTGCAGGGGGTGGTACAAGTGGATTGCTTGCCAACGCTCTAACGAAAGCTGCAAAAGAATATGGTGTTCCAGTTACAGCTACAGCAGGAAGCTATGGGGCACACCGTGAGATTTTGCCAGAGTATCAATTAGTCATTCTAGCACCACAAGTGGCATCAAACTACGATGATATGAAACAAGAAACCGATGCATTGGGTATTAAACTTGCCAAAACTGAAGGGGCTCAATACATTAAACTTACACGTGATGGTCAAGGTGCTCTTGACTTTGTCAAACAACAGTTTTAGAACCTATATTCACAGTTCAGCACTTCCATCTAAGGCTAGTTTTTCAGCTACTCATCGTTAGTTTTTTTCAAAATACAGTCAGTATTCCCTCAAAAAACCGCCTTGATTAGCGAAAAACTATCTCTTATATACAAGCACTTCACTTGTGAATACAGGTTCTTAATCAAAAGGGGAGGGAGTTATCATCTCCAACTCCTACCCCTTTATTTATTTTTGATAGAAGAAGGTAGGCATATGGTTAAAACATTACCGAAAGATTTTATATTTGGTGGAGCAACTGCTGCATATCAAGCAGAGGGTGCTACACAGACGGATGGAAAAGGTCGTGTTGCGTGGGACAAGTATCTAGAAGATAATTACTGGTACACTGCGGAACCAGCTTCTGATTTTTATAATCGTTATCCAGTTGATTTAGAACTAAGTGAACAATTTGGGGTAAACGGCATTCGTATTTCAATTGCGTGGTCTCGTATTTTCCCAACAGGCTTTGGAGAAGTAAATCCAAAGGGAGTAGAGTATTACCATAAATTATTTGCGGAATGCCATAAACGTCACGTAGAACCATTTGTAACGCTTCACCATTTTGATACACCAGAAACGCTCCATTCTAATAGTGACTTTCTGAATCGAGAGAACATTGAACACTTTGTCAATTATGCAGCGTTTTGCTTCAAAGAATTCCCTGAAGTTAATTACTGGACAACCTTTAATGAAATCGGTCCAATTGGTGACGGTCAATATCTCGTAGGGAAGTTCCCGCCAGGTATCCAGTATGATCTTTCTAAAGTATTCCAATCTCATCACAATATGATGGTTTCACATGCCAAGGCAGTTAAGCTCTACAAGGATGCTGGTTATAGCGGAGAAATTGGTGTTGTACATGCATTGCCAACGAAATATCCTTATGATCCAACCAATCCAGACGATGTCCGTGCAGCGGAACTTGAAGATATTATTCACAATAAATTTATCCTCGATGCTACATACTTGGGTTACTATTCTGAAAAAACACTTGAAGGTGTTCGCCATATTCTGAAAGTAAATGGTGGGGAATTAGACCTTCGTGATGAAGACTTTGCTGCCTTAGATGCCGCAAAAGATTTGAACGACTTCTTGGGCATCAATTACTATATGAGTGATTGGATGAGAGCTCATTATGGAGAAACGGAAATTATCCATAATGGTAAAGGTGAAAAGGGAAGTTCTAAGTATCAAATCAAAGGAGTTGGTCGTAGAGAGTCCCCAGTTGATATTCCAAAAACGGACTGGGATTGGATTATCTATCCACAAGGTCTTTATGATCAAATCATGCGTGTGAAAAATGACTATCCAAACTATAAGAAAATCTACATCACTGAAAATGGTCTAGGTTATAAAGATGAATTTGTAGATGGTACTGTCTATGACGATGGTCGAATTGATTATGTGAAAAAGCATTTAGAAGTGATTTCGGATGCTATCTCAGATGGTGCCAATGTTAAAGGCTATTTCATCTGGTCCTTGATGGATGTATTTTCTTGGTCAAATGGATACGAGAAACGATATGGTTTGTTCTATGTTGACTTTGAGACCCAAGAACGCTATCCAAAGAAAAGTGCTTATTGGTATAAAAAAGTAGCAGAAACACAGGTTATTGAATAAAAATAATACAAGGATGCCTAGCTCAAGTTAGCATCCTTGTTTTCATATAAGGGAGGCAGTCTTTATGTTCGAATTAAAAAATGAGAACTTAACAGTACAATTTTCTGAATTAGGTGGGCAAATTACTTCGATAAAAGACACTGATGGTGTCGAGTATCTTTGGCAAGGAGATCCGGCCTATTGGAGCGGTCAAGCACCAGTTCTATTTCCGATTTGTGGAAGTTTACGAAATGATTGGGCTATCTATGAGCCTGCAGAAAGACCGACATTTACAGGCACAATTCCAAGGCATGGACTTGTGAGAAAAATGCTGTTCAAAAATGTAAATAGTACCGAAAACTCTTTGGAATTTTCTATTTCATCAAACGATGAAACCGTAAAAAATTACCCTTTTGAATTTGAACTTTCCATTAACTACTCACTACTTGGCAATACAATTCGAACTGAATATCGGGTGAAAAACCTTGAGGGACATAGAAAGCTACCTTACTTTATTGGGGGTCACCCAGGTTTTAATTGTCCCTTGTTGGATGGTGAGAGTTATGAAGACTATTATTTAGAATTTGAAAAAGTAGAATCTTGTACAGTACCTAGAAGTTTTCCAGAAACTGGCTTACTTGATCTGCGAGACCGCCGGCCATTCTTGGAAAATCAAAAGACCTTGGACTTGTCTTATCAACTGTTTGAGCATGATGCCTTAACATTGGATCAATTAGCATCACGAAAAGTAACCTTGAAATCAAAAAATCATCAGAAGAAACTTTCGATTGCATTTGATGATTTTCCATATTTAGTGATTTGGTCAACTACAAATCAGAGTCCCTTTATCGCATTAGAACCTTGGAGCGGACTCTCTACTTCGTTGGAAGAATCTGATATTTTCAATGCCAAACGAAATATTAGTTATGTTGCTCCAAAAGAGGTTGATACAAAATATTTTGATATTATTATCGAGTAACCTTTTGAAAATGTTTGTTCGTTACAGAAATTTGGTAAAATAGTTCGAATAATGAAAAAACTAAAAAATATTAAGCCACGATGGTTTGTTTTTATTTGTATCCTAATTTTTCTTGCATTAGGTTTTGACAGTCGGCTTCAAGTAACTCATTACAGGCTTGTTAGTCCCAAAATATCTCAGCCAATCAGACTTGCTCTAATTACTGATTTACACTCATCAAATTACGGTAAAAACCAGCTACAAATCTTGGAAACATTAGGGAAAGAAAAGCCAGATATCATTTTATTAGGTGGAGATATTTTTGATGATGAACTTTCTGACAGAAAAACTCTAGAATTGTTAAGTGGGCTAGGAAAATTTAATCATACTTACTATGTGTCAGGTAATCATGAAATATGGAGTAATCGATATGATCAGATGCTGGAACATCTGAGACAACAGAATGTGGTCGTATTATCTGGAAATAGTAGTAGAGTTGATGTAAGGGGGCAGTCCATTACTATTTCAGGCATTGATGATCCTGAATATTTTCAAAAGTATGATACTAGTGAGAGTTTGCTAGACCAACTTGAAGACATAAAAAGGAAGCAAATAAGCACTGACTTTCAAGTTTTACTAGCTCACCGACCAGAACTAATTGATACTTATCAAAAGTATGGATTTGATTTAGTGTTATCTGGTCATGCGCATGGAGGACAATGGAGAGTGCCTTATTTGGTTAATGGTGTATTTGCGCCTAATCAAGGTTTTCTTCCGAAATATGCAGGTGGTTTATATGAAGTTGAAAATTCGTATTTTATTGTAAGCAGGGGTCTGGCCAAAGAATCTACACGAGTACCAAGATTCTTTAATCGCCCAGAAATTATCATTGTAGATCTTGTTAATCCGTAACTTCACTTCTTTCTAATCACTCAAAAACCCACTGACTTAATTAGCCAGTGGGTTTATTACTTATCCGAATCAAAATCTTATTTCAAAAAAAGGTAGTGATTCGACTGATTTGTACTGCAATGTAATGAAATTCAATGATTCAAAAATCGCATTAACTCAAGGTTTCTACCGTCTATTGACGTGTAGTGAATTCCTATTTTACCTCAGTAAGGGTCTAATAATGTCTATTTTAGCTATTAAAAGCCTTGATATAGCAAGACTTTTATAAATTGCCCTAAAAAGTGTAGAGAAAAATGTAGAGATAACTTAAGCTGTTAATTTAGCAACTTTATCAAGATAAATATTGACTGCTTCAAATTTTCGCTTAGGTGCTAATTCAGCATAAGTATCCATTGTCGTTGAAATTGACTGATGACCTAACCTAAATTGCAATTCCTTCCAGTTCGCTCCAGCATTCAACATCAAAGAAGCGTGAGTATGACGGAATAAGTGAAAGCCATAGTCAGGTAGACCAAGTGATGATAGGCGTTTCTTAAGCGTAGCACGCTCATTTCTATCGCACATATAGTTACCATAAATTGTTGGGAATATTAAGTCAGACTTAGGCAATCCATGTTTTTCAAAATAAACATTCATCTCATTGTGAAAATCTACTAAAGCTACAATTATTTCATTTGGAACAGGAATCTTCCTATTTCCTGCATCGGTTTTTGGGGTTGGCTTACAAACCATCTCCCCCTTTATTCCTAACTTCTTATTCGCTCTTTTCCACATCAAAGTCTTATTTACAATAATTTCGCTTGTTTCTAAATCCAAATCATGTATTTCTAATGCTAGTAATTCATTGATACGGCAGGCTGAAGCGAGCAGGGTGTTACAAATGACTTTAAATCTACGATTAGCTCGAGTATTCGGTAAGTTTGATAAAAATTTTAACCAATGTGATAAATCGTCATCATGAAGTACCATAATTCGTTTTTTATTGGCTTTTGGTTTTGGAGGTATTTTGACAGTGGATACTGGATTTTTTGATAATCCATAGTTCGTTATTCCGAAGTCGAAAATATCGCTTAGCTTATGAGTCACAGCTCCGAAATCTTTTGCACTTCCTTTTTCTGCTCTCTTCACCCCAGATTCAACAGATTTCTTAGATTTCTCGGCTAATTCATTAACCCACGACTGAATCTCAGCTGACTCTATTTTATTTGGGCTATAATCGCCAAAACGTGGAATGATATAGGTGTCAAGATAACCTCTTACTCGATTTAGTGTATTAGCAGATGTAACCCAATTTTGATAGTTTTTAAACCACTCTTCAGCAATCTCTTCTAAAGTATTGATTCTTATAACTTCTTTTCGAGTGCTTCCTTGCTCCTCAAAATCCAGTTTAGCTTGAATATACTTTCTATCCAATTGGCGAAGAGTTTTAGCGGTAATAGAGGTAGTGACCTGTTTACCAGTTTTTTCATCAAGTCCTAGATAAACACCTCTTAAAACGTAGTTGATATCACCATTGTTTTTGGTCTTCTTAATTACCTTTTTATTTTTATAGATAACTGTTTCGGTTTTCATAATGCCTCTTTCTTGCAGATAATGAAAAAGGCTAAAATAGACTTTCCTCTTTTCTAATTAGATAAATCTATTTTAGCACATTGTCAATTAGTTTTCCAAAAAATCAAGTACATCTGACAGTTTATAATACACTGTTCTAGTCCCCTCAATTGGAGGTTCAAGACGAGGTAAGCCTTTTTTCTCCCAAGTTTTCAAAGTATTAGGAGAGATATCTAAGAGAGCTAATAGCTCTTTTTGTGTCACAATTCCAAATGTGATATTTTGTTTTGTCTGTTGCTGAATCAAGGCAACTAGTAAATTCAGTAGAGTTTCAATATGATTTATTTTTTCGGAGTTCATTTCTATTATCCTTTTTTCCTTTAAATATGCGATAATATCAATAGAGATAACTTATTACTTATCTCGCTGATTTAGGTCATCACTTTTGCTTTGGTCAGTAGGAGTGATGGCTTTTTTCTTTAGATGTTTAATCGGATTCATTGTGGATAAAAATGCATCTGTCTCAAAGTTATAGTTAAGGATATTTGGATTGGCTTTGTCAAACTGATAAGCAAATTTCTCAATTTGTTCTATTGTATGACGATTAAAATCTTCTATTGAAAAAGAAATAGATTTGTATTGCACCTTCCCTTGATTTTTAACTTTGAAATGATAGACTACCTTGCTTATCCGTAACATCATTTGTTCCATTGTGTCGGTTGCTCTCAGCGAGTCACTAACCATCAACTTATACAACTCTTTAGGTGGAAATATTGAACTAATATGCACTTTTTCCCACAAAGCATAGATGTTAGTAAATCGGGCGTGAAATTGCTGAACGTAGGAGTCTGTCACACGAAGAAATTCTTGGTAAGATAATTCTCCCTTGAATTCTTCCATGAAAAGGATTTTTTCTCCCAGATATGTATCAAGCCCACCATTTTGATAGTCACTCCAGACATAGACGTTGCCCACTCCATATTCATCCATCAAGCGGATTTGCTGATAAGACTTTCCACTCCGAGATGCTCCGACGTGATACACCACTTCCATACTTTCCTTAAATCTTGGAGTCGTCCGCAATCGCATTTGATAGTAATGTTCTTTTATCAATTTTGAAAATCGACGGAAACTAAGGCTTTGCGACATAATCTGCTCTGGATTTTTACCTTCCTCAAGTAGCTGTTCAATCATTTCAATATCTGTCCGCTTGCCTTGCTTACTAGCTCGAATTTCCCCGTAAATGTGCATCGGTACGACGATAGTATGTGCTTTTTCTTCATGTTTTCCTGTTTTATTAAGATAAGCAAATACTTCTTCTTTTGTCCCTCGAGTGAGTTCGGCATGGATTGTTGGAAAGAGTTTTTGAAGAGCTGAGAAGCGTACCGCTTTTTTATCCTCCAGTACCATGTGACAATGATGGACGCCATCATCTCCAATTTCATAGTTAATTGCGCAACTTCGATTCTCATCTTCTTCTGTCCAGAAACTAATTAGAGTTTCTACCATTTCTGTTGCGGTGAAATCATGGTCTTGCTTGGGGAGCTTGTTTCTAAATTCTTCAACTCGCTTTCTAGTCTTGTCACTAAAACGTTGGTCTTCAAAAAAGTCTGTCTCAATATCGAATAACTTATCTACATTATTCAGCACACAACAGAATGAATGTGCCCGATAAGTACTTCGAATGCTGTTTGCTTTTTCAAGTGAAGCAGTTGTGAGCCTGTCAGTTTTTGTCATAAATTCCTCCTTTGTCATTTTTTGTGATGTCAACATTCATGCACTTAGATTGTATGTAATCAAGGTTTTTTAGTCCGCTTGTCATTGTCACTGCAGTCGGCAGGGTAATACTAACCCTGCCGACTTAGATATTTTTTCGTACTAA
Source organism: Streptococcus suis (assembly GCF_046032515.1). Classification (GTDB taxonomy): domain Bacteria; phylum Bacillota; class Bacilli; order Lactobacillales; family Streptococcaceae; genus Streptococcus; species Streptococcus suis_AL. The sequence goes on from NZ_JARQPJ010000013.1 coordinate 64,070, forward strand.
CGTATTAAAAACTTTAACTTATCAAAAAAACTCATTTGCTGAATTTCTCTAAAAATCTTCTTCTTAAGCTTTCTTCGCTCTTGCTTTGTTTCATTCTTTAAATCTTCTAATAAGTCTCCAAGTTCATCAAATTCAACAGCTACTCTGGCATAGTCGTCTCTTATGAGCCAAGATTCATCGTTCAATTTAGCATTTTTTATCTGTAATTTTGCTATCTCATTTTCAAGTTTTGTCTTTTCTTGTATAATTCTTTCAAGTTCGACATTAGCTGTTTTAATCTGATGTTCTTTATATTCATCTAAAGTAGCAATTTCACCGTTTGGTTTTAAAATTGCTAGGTAGATGGGAGCATCAGTCTCATCGTTAACACCGACTTTAAGATAGTTCTTCAAAGGTTGTAAGCGTCCTTTATTTTTTGCTAGAGTCGCAAACCGCTTGTCAAACTCTATTAGCATCTCTTTATCATCAGTCACCCCAAAAGCACTTTTTAATGTTTTATCTGTCAATAAACTAACCATTCGTATTTCTCACTTCCTTTATGTTATCGGCTTTCAATCTCAGTTTTAGTTCAACATATGTAGAATTTATTGAACTAACACCACTTACATAGCCTTCGAGATTCTCAAAGGCAATTTCATCAAAAGCTTTTAATTTTGATAAAATTGGTAATTCGGCGAATAGTTTGTAAATAACTACTTTGATATTTACATCTATTCTTAAAATTTTTTACATAGTTTTAGTCTTTTTTCAACATATTCGATATTTATACCTAACCCCACTTTTTATCGCTTTATTATGTTGCTAGTATCTGTCTATTTTCCACGGCAAAGCCGTGAAGCTACATCATTTTATAAAAGCTCAAAATAAGTAAGAGTAAAGCTTGAAAAATTTGTATTGTAACTCCCTAAGATTTACTTTCAATTCCTTTTTGGCTCAACAGCCTGTTTCTACGTTCGTACGTTTGCTTTCTCTTCGCCAACTAGATTCTCTTGTTGGCGGTGTTCAATCTTCACTAACGCTTACGCTCTCTCTTCAAAATGCGTCTCTTTTCGCCTAAAAAGGTATTCAGTAAATCTAAGTTTGTTATCAATTCAAGTATTTTCCAGTTCTTTATCTCTAACTATTTTTCGGTTTTAAAAAATTCTGTACCGCATCGTTTTTTGTTACTAAAATGTTCCAGCTACTATTTAACACACAATACGTCTATGCCCAAATTTGTATAATAGCTATTAAAACCCTCATATGCAGATAACCTAAACTATTATTAGTTAAATTTTTATCAACAAAAAAGATGAGCTATCAATTGCTCATCTTTTTCTACTCTTTTTCTACTCTTTTGTTAAAGTTACAGTATCCCCTTTATCTCCTGCTAAATCAGGTATTGTTACAGAATCTCCTGAAACTGAATATTTCAGCTCAATACCATTGTTATCACTGATAATCTGTTTGTCTGTATCAATAGTTACTTTCTCGGAATAGAGGTACTTCACATTATTGCCTCTCTCTGAAAGGAGATTGATATTAAGTATGTTTTCATCACCACTTACTTTTAGTTCATAATGCAATGTCAATTCTTCGTCTTCAAATCCCATTTCAGAACCATCAATACCGCCTTTTTCGTATGAATATGTTCCTGATAACTGACTATCATTGGCATTCGATTGATTACCACAAGCACAAAGGACAATTGTCAGCGTTAGAGTGAGTAGGGGCAATATTAGTTTCTTTATGTTCATCAGTCTGCTCTTTTCTTTAATTGTTTGAAATTAGATTTTCTAGCTCTGAATCACTTGGAGCTGTAGATGGGTAAGTTTCAAATACTAGCTTGGGTACGATATAGATATTCGCAAGGCTAGATAATACTATTTGTTCTGAAATAACCTCTTCGCCCATTACTTGGTCTTTTGTAATGTCCCATAAAGAATTTCCGTAATCGCTTGATAGTAGGTAGTATTTAGAATCTAGCTCACTATTTTGCATTTTTTTAGCATAATCAGTTTGACGATTTGCAAGAGCTGATGGAAGAATTTCAAGTTGAATAGACTCCCCAGCTGGTAAATCACTAGCAAGAGCAATCTGAGCGATTTTTACCCTCTCAGAACGTCCTGACAAAGTTGTGTAGCCATATAGAGTGAAATATGTCCCGTACAAGTTGTTATTGTTTGAATTGGTTGTTGTTCCAATCAGTGTTTCATCATAGTTGTTAGTAACAGTAACTTTCAATCTTCTAGTTGCTTCATCATAACCGTCAATTGTGACATTTAGCTTTGTCAATTCAGAAGGAAGGTAATCATTAGTAACATTTAGACTAGCCTGTCCATTGAAGATGTTGGTTTGATTCTCATTCCATACTTTTTGACTACGTTCTTCAATCTCATTATGGTAGTTTGAACCATCAGTCTCAGCTACTTCTTCATAAAACTCCTTCAACCACTTATTTCTTTGTTCCTCGGAAATTGAATCCTTTGATGAAGAAGAGGTTTCAACAATTTCTTCAGAGGATTTTGTGGTACTTTCATTACTCTGACAAGCAAACAAGAGTGCTGTAGATGCCAATAGTGTCAAGCTTGCTAAAATTTTCTTTTTGTTCATAGTATGTCTCCTTATTTATAACCAACCGTTTTTCTTCGCAATATTATCGTGTATTGCATCATGGTCATTTTTGCGTTTCATTTCCTCAGCTATTTTTTCTTGAACTTCATCCCTCGCTTGTTGAGCTTTAGTAGCTTGAATAAATTGTTCTTGCCTCTGTCTAGCCAGACGAGCTTCCGATTCTCTTGTCTCTTTTATGACAGCTTTCGATGCCTGCTCAACCCTTCTAGTTGATACTTCTATATCCCAAAGATTCAAAGCATTTCCGATGGTCTTCGCTTGCCCATATTCTAATTTCTGTATGAGGAAATTTATGACTTCATCGTTAGTCCAATACTGGTTGGGAATGGATATAGTATTCATAATATTCATCAATTCATTTTGATGGTTCAGTAGTTGAGTTTCAGTGGATTTCAAGGTATTTTTCAGATTATCTACCACTAATTGTTGTTTTCTACGCTTTCCAGGGACGAGAGCGTTTTTCTTTCGATTCTCTGGAATAACAACATTTTCATAGTAGATTTTATTTTTTTGAACCTGTCTGATACTATATAAAACCCAAACTATCAAAAGCCCAACCACAATCGGAACAGGAATTGAAGGTGGATAATAGATAAAGTCTTCAACCGCTTTTATTGGGATATAGAAGAATGTATCCTCAAACTCAAAATCTTGGAAAAGTATAAAAGTTCGAATAATTGTTTCTATAATGACACCAATAATGGCAATCCCTGCTAAAGATAATAGTGCAACTATAAGAAATATAATAAACACAATCAGGGATGGTAGGTGAACCAGATTAAAAATAGTAAATCCTCTTGTTCGAATATCCCATTTAAAGTCTTCAAGAAATACTTTTTCATCTGAAATAGCATTTAGAGTAACCTCGGCTTGAAAAATTTCTCTTTCAAGTTCTTTTATTCTATTTTGTGTTGAGGGGATTAGATTATTTTTTAATATTAAATACCTTCTTAATGAATTAGCAATATCCATCTGGGCTCCTATATTATAATTTTTATTACATTATAACGTAATAACACTAAGTTTGCAATGCAAAACGCAATGCATATTTAATGTACAAAAAGCTATATCCTAAAAACAAAAAGAGGAGAAAAGATATGGCATTTCAACTAAAATCAAATCGCAAAGAAACAGAAAATAAAACAATTCGCTTTCCAGTACCACTTATTGAAGAAATAGAGAAAGCAATTCAAAACAAAGATGTAACTTTTTCAAGTTTCGTGATTCAAGCATGTGAGTATGCATTGAGGGATATGGAAGATAAAAAATAGTATAGAAATAAGGAAATATTGATTGTTTTTAGAGTATAGTATTTAGTAACAAGTAAGAAATGAGTATTTGTAGAACGATTGGGACAATATTTTGTATGTGATGACTTGTTAAGTAGGCATAGGAAGGTTTTGATTGATAATTGAAAGTTGGTTTAATATAAGTAATTTTATTACCATCGTAAAATCAGGATTTGGAAGACTGTGAAGGATTTCTGAAGAACAGTTAGAAGGGATAATATGAATTTCAAAGATTACACTTGGGATAAAGAGTTTGAAATTAAAGGATATTTTTCAGAACGTTCTGATGATATCGTTAGTAAAAATAACTTAAGTGGTGTTTTACATTATTCTCCGAGGGAAATTATACTAGAATTATTTGGTAAATTTGAAGAGGAGACAGGTATCTCATTTGGTTTTGGTAAGAATTTAGAAAAGATATATGGTTATTCTAGTAACGGTAATATCTTAATTTTAAATACTTACGGAGAACCAAGTGTGACCTCTACTTACCCCGGATTTCCAATTACCAAATATCATGTAAAAAATTTTAAGATATATAACGTATTTTATAATGCGATTGATGATTTTGATGGCAGTCCAGAATCTTTTAAATCTTTGATTAACAAACTAGACTCTCAAGAAATCAAAGATTATAAATTTAGTTTTGAACATATTGAAGAATGGATTGAAAAATCATTGGTAACCATTAAGCATGGTGATAATCAAACCATTTTTGAGAGTGCAGTAAATGAATATCAATCAACAAAAGTATTAATAAAATCACTTGGGATGAACTTTGAAGATATGGCGATACTACATTCTTCGTTTACAAATACATCATTTACAAGTGCCTATTTTATTAAACTTACTTCAGTTGATTCAAACATAAGATATTTCGATGAGTTCTATCAGGCTTCACGTAAATTTAAAGAATTTATTGAGATTTTATCAAATACTCCATTATCATTTACTAATATTGAGTTTCTAGTTGATTATAAAATGCTAGAAGATAAGCGTTTGCCGATTATAAAGGGAAAATACTTCGTTCAGCATGCTAGAAAGTCTAAAAAATGGAAAAATTATCAGCAAGATATTTCTTTGAGGAAACTAGAAGACAACTTTGAACATATTTTAAATCATTGGTTTGATAAATCTGAGGAACTTGAATTTATAGTGAGACAATTTTCAAAAAATCTTCATGGTGATTTATATTTAGAAGACCAGTTAATTGATGCTATCAGGAATTTAGAAGTTTATTCTAGAAACTTTAAGAATTTTAAAATTCCACAGTGTCTATCTGATGATGAAGAAAAAGCTAGAAAATCTTTGGTTGATTTTATAAATACACATATTTTAGAAGAAATCAGAAGAAAATTTAGAAACAAATTGAAATTTAAGAAGAAAGAACCTAGTCTTTCCGAACGCCTAAAAAATTTATTTGATTTAATAGATGAGCTTAATCAGACTAAAATTTTTTCGGACTGTGATAGAGAATTATTAATAACAAAATTAGCTCAAACACGAAATTACTATACTCATGGTGATTCGAAAGATAAATATCCAAAAATGATAACTGATGTCCATGAGATGTATGAGACTAAATTGCTTCTTCAAGAAGTTCTGAGATATTATATCTATCAAGAATTAGATATGAAATATAGATACAAAAATTTCTAAAGATAAAATTTTTTCCTAGCGTTATGTAGTTCTGAAAGTAAATTCTTTCCATGCTCGTCGGCTCATTGAAGATTTAAAATGTAGTTCTATCGAACCAATGTTAGAAAATATTTTAGACGGTGAATAACTGTATCGGTTTTCTTCAGTTGGTAAATAAGAAGCTAAAAAGGAACACCTCATACGAAGTGTTCCTTTCATTATCTGCATGTTCTACTTAAATTTTATTATCTAAAAAGTGTAGAGAAAAATGTAGAGATTTGATTGATTTGTACTGCAATGTAGTGAAATTCACAATTTCAAAAATCGCATAAAATCAGGGTTTCTACCGTCTATTGACGTGTAGTGAATCCCTATTTTACCTCAGTAAAAATCACGTGCTTACGCAATTTTGGTGAGTATTTTTTCAATTGAAGACGGTCTGGAGTGTTACGTTTGTTTTTTGAAGTAAGGTACAAACGCTCACCAGATTCTTTGTGTTCAAGTGTAATATTTACGCGCATGGTATCTCCCTTCTATTATTCAGCTGAAGCAGCCTTAGCGATTTTACGTCCTTTGTAGTATCCTTTCAAAGATACACGGTGTGAACGTGAGTAATCTCCAGTAGTTTCATCAAATTTCACAGTTGGAGCTGCTACTTTATAGTGAGTACGACGTTTGTTTTTCTTCGCTTTTGAAGTGCGACGTGCAGGTACTGCCATTTCTTTCTTCCTCCATTAAATGTCAGGGCCAAGCCCCTTTTAAATCTAAAAATAGTGTGTATGACTTTCGCCAACTTTAACAGTATAACAAAAGTTTTTTGTAAAGTAAAGTTACTTGACAGATTTTTTGAAAAAAATTTGTTCAATTGTATTTTCCTATTTTTATTTAAGTATTGCACTTAATTTTTCTTCCCCAAAATTTTTTGATAAAATTCTTAAAAATCATGCAAAATACTTGACAAAATGCCTGCTATACTAGTATAGCAGGGCTTGACACTTCGGCCAAGCCCTTCCTATTAGCCTAAACAGGAGGAAATAATGAAAAAGAACAAGTATATATATGGCGCAATTGCGGTAACTACTGCTATCACCCTTGCAACCGTTGGTGCGTCTACCGTATCAGCAGACACACAATATGATATTTTCTTAAACCGTGTGACTGGTGAGTGGCAAACTGTCAACCACGCCACAGGCGAAATTGTAAAATCTGAACCAAATGGAACTTACTCTTCTTATGAAGAAGCTCAAGCATCATTGGCAACATCAACTGTTGAGGCTCCAGTTACAACTGAAGCACCAGCCGCGGAAACTACAGCTGTCGAAACACCTAAAACTGCTGCTGATGTCAAACCAGCTCTTGAAGCTCAACAAGCTGTTGTTGATGCTACTGCTCAAGATGCAACTAACGCTCAAGCTGATGCAGACACAGCTAACCAAGACGTTACCACTGCTCAAGCAGACGTTAACACAGCAACACAAGCTGTATCTGACGCAGAAGCTAACGCTGCCAATGCAACACCTGCTAATATTGCAGCTAACCAAGCTGATCAAACAGCTAACCTTGCTGACCAAGCTGCTAACGCAACTGAGACAGATGAAGTCAACGCTGAAATTGCTGACCAAACTGGTAAAGTCGCAGACGCACAAACTGCTGTTGATACTGCCCAAGCAGAAAAAGACGCCGCTGATGCTAACGTAGCAGCTAAAGAAGCAGACGTCAAATCAGCACAAGACGCCCTTTCTGGTACTGGTCTTGCTGAAGCTCAAGCTAACCTTGATAATGCAAGCGAAGCTGTTACAGATGCTAACGCTAACGTTAATACTGCAACCCAAGCCTTTGAAGACGCTAAGAAAGCTGACGCAGACCGTGATGCAAAAATCAAAGCTGCTGAAACTGAGGTTGCTGTAAAATCAGACGCTGTTGATACAGCAAAAGCAAAATTGACTGCTGCTCAAGATGAGTCTAAAACAACAACTGACGCACTCAATAAAACAAATGACGCTGTTAAAACTGCAACAGACGCTTTGGCAAATGTTGATACTGTTACAATTGCAGACTTGACTCAATTCAAAGCTGATAAAACCGAAGGTGACTCAGACTTTATGACTGATTCAGGTGCTACTGTTATTGAACAATCTTCAACTAAAATTGGTGAAAATGATAAAAATGAAATCATTGATGTTAACAATTTAACTGAAAAACAATTGCAGAACTTTGCATTGTACAATCTACAAGTTATTAACGCAATTCGTAAACAATTTGGTGTTGCTGAAATTCCATTGACAACAAATTCAATGAATGAAGCTAAAATTCAAATTGCAAATTACATTAAGCGTGATAAATCAATTACAGATTATGGTCATATTAGTAATGCTACTCATGCAGAAAATGCAGTCGGCATTATTTCACCAATCCGTACTATGTATGATTTAAAAGAACACACATACGACTTTATTATGACTGCAACATTTGCTGATGCACCATCAAAATGGGGACATTCAGCCGCCCTATTGAGTCCAAATAACAAAGCTCTTGGTGTTGGTATTGGTACATTTGGTGGTCAACTTCATATCATCAATATGTTTGATTGGTATTCAAAAGATTCAGGCACCCCAATCACTAACCCAAATGACCCAGCTACTCTTCAAGCTGCCCTTGCTAAAGCTCAGGCAGACCAATCAGCAGCACAAGCAGCATCTGATACTGCTCAAGCAAATCTTGTAAAAGCAAGCTCAGATTACGCTAAGGCTCTTGAATTGAAGACTCAAGCAGAGAAAACTCTTGCTGATGCTACTGCAACACCGCTTCAAACTCAAGTTGCTGAAAACAACCTACGTCTTGCAA
>NZ_JARQPJ010000014.1:0-67675 GCF_046032515.1 Streptococcus suis
GACTTTTTGTATATACTTAAAAAGGCTCCATAATCTCCACGGTGGTTTTACCCACTACAGAAATTATAGAGCCAATAAAAAATCTTCTTACTTAGATAGTAGGAAGATTTTTTTGGATTCCTAAAAGTTTCGGAAAGACTACGCTAGTTTCAACAATTTTTAGGAATAAAATATGATATACTAGATGAGTAGAAAAGTGAAGACGGTAGCTCTTGATTTTCTGAAAGTGAGGTGATGCCTATGGGCAATTCATCAAAATCTGACGGAAAGGAGTAGCATCTTTTGACAGCTTTTGAAGTTGTGCAAACTATTCTAGGCTTTGGTAGTTTTACTATTGCATTGATTGGCTTGTGCTATAAAATCTTCAAAGATAATGACAAAAAGAAATAACCGTCAAACTTTGGACAGTAACGGTTATTTCTAAATAATCTAAACTGAGCCACCGTCTTTTTAACGGTTCTACATTTGGGGCTGGATTGCCGTCCAGCTCCTTTTTCTATATCCATTATAACAGATTACTTGTAAAATGCAAATAATCTGTTCATGTTGGCTATGAGCATGTGCTATGCAAATTTTAGTACAAGTTTTACAAGAAGTTTAACATCTTTAATACTTATTGAAAAGCCGTACTCGGTATCAAACCACTTGTATAAAATTCAATATAAGTAACGGAATGATGGAAAATTTCCTTATCAATAAGAACTCTCGCGTATTACCAGCTGGGTACCTAGTTTAATCTTACGGGGATGGTGGGGCGTTGGACTTGTTATGATACGGTCCAGCAGTTGCATGGCTTCCTGGCCCATTTCCTCGGTGAAGACACTGATGGAAGACAGGGCTGGATAGACCTGGCGCGTGATGGCGGTGTCGTTAAAGGCGATTAGTTGGACTCTATTTGGCACTGCGATTTGACGTTCTTGTAAAGCACGCAGGGCACCGACCGCCAGGGTGTCATTGGCCATGAAGAAAGCTGACGGTAGTTGGTCGCCTAAGTCCTCGATAGCCTGGCTCATCAGCTCATAGCCTGATTGGGTGGAGAATTTTCCTTGATAGATATAGCTTTCTTGGAGAATGCCCAAGGTGTCTAGGTAGTCACGAAAGGCAGTCAGGCGGGGATCTGTTGGCAGTTGGTGTCCATCTGTGGTTTCTTCCTGTCCGACCAATAGGCCAATGTCTGTCAAACCTTGTGAACGGAAGTGGTTGATAACGGTCTGTACAGAGTGTTCAAAGTCAGTCGTGACACAGGAGAATCCCTCAGTCAGCGTATCAGAATCCACAAAAATCAGTTTGGGTGATAAGCTAGCCAGCTCTGCTATTTGCCCAGAAGAAAATTTGCCAACTGCGATGATGCCATCCAATCCTTGAAGGAGGGGATTGGTCAAGTCGTTGAAGGAGCGGATGATTTGATAGCCGAGAAGGCTGGCGGTCTGCTCGATGCTGGCACGGATGGAATAGTAGTAGAGGTCAGCCAGCTCTTCGCTCTCCGTGTACCATTGGACAATGCCGATGGTGCCTTTTTGTTGGGGAGCTTGTTTTTTGAGGTGTTTGGTGTAGCCCAGGTCCTGTGCCAAGTTGAAAATGCGGTCGCGGGTTTCTTGGCTGACGGATAGGGTCAGGTCTCCCTTGAGAACGCGGGAAACGGTGGCAGAGGATAGGTGGGCTTGTTTTGCTATGTCTTTGATTGTAACCATGTTCTTCTCCTGTTTATTTGTCTCTAGTATAGCATAAAATATAAAATTAGTAAAAATTTAGTAAAAATATTGACTTTTAAATTATTGAGTTGTACAATAAAAGAAAACGATTACAAAATCTAGGAGGTTCTTATGAACACAGAACAACTCAAGCAGGCCTTTCTTGATGTGTTTGGTCAAGAGGCAGATGCGACTTTCTTCTCACCTGGTCGGATTAATTTGATTGGTGAGCATACAGACTACAATGGTGGTCATGTCTTTCCAGCAGCCATTACCTTGGGAACATACGGAGCTGCTCGCAAACGTGATGACCAAGTTTTGCGTTTCTATTCTGCTAACTTTGAAGAACTTGGGATTATCGAAGTGGATTTGAACAATCTGGTCTTTGATAAGGCAGATAACTGGACCAACTATGCCAAGGGTGTTCTCAAGTTCTTGCAAGAAGCAGGGCACAGCATTGATACAGGTATGGAAGTCTTTGTTTACGGAAATATTCCAAACGGATCAGGCTTGTCTTCATCAGCTTCCTTGGAACTTTTAATTGGCATCATCGCAGAAGAATTGTATGGTCTTGAATTGACTCGTCTTGATTTGGTGAAAATTGGGAAACAAACGGAAAATCACTTTATCGGTGTCAATTCTGGAATCATGGACCAGTTTGCGATCGGTATGGGAGCAGACCAACGTGCCATTTATCTAGATACTAATACGCTTGAATATGAATTGGTGCCGTTGGATTTGGGTGACCATGTGATTGTGATCATGAACACCAACAAACGTCGTGAATTAGCGGATTCTAAGTACAACGAGCGTCGGGCAGAATGCGAAAAAGCTGTGGAAGAATTGAATGCAGTCTTGACCATTCAAACTCTAGGTGAATTGGATGAGTGGACCTTTGACCAATATAGTTACTTAATCAAAGATGAGAACCGTATCAAACGTGCCCGCCATGCTGTCTTGGAAAACCAACGGACCTTGCAGGCGCGTAAAGCCTTGGAAGAAGGGGATTTGGCAACCTTTGGTCGCTTGGTCAATGCTTCCCATGTTTCTTTGGAGCATGATTATGAAGTGACTGGTTTGGAATTGGATACCTTGGCTCACACAGCTTGGGAGCAAGAAGGAGTTCTTGGTGCTCGGATGACAGGAGCTGGCTTCGGCGGCTGTGGTATTGCCATTGTCCACAAGGATAAGGTTGAAGCCTTCACGGAAAATGTCGGCAAGACCTATACTGAAGTGGTTGGCTATGAACCAAGCTTTTATGTAGCGGAGATTGCTGGAGGCTCTCGCGTTCTATCTCGTAAATAGATTGGAGAAATGATGGCTGGATTGGTGGATCGTTTTGTTGAGCAGGTTATTGCCAACAGTGATTTTGAGGAAATGGATGCTCTTTACCTGCGAAATCGGGTCTTGGCTTTGGTGGGAGAACAGGTTCTGACTGTTCAAACAGATTTAGAGGACTTGATTGAATTAAAAGATGAACTATTGGCTCATGGAGTTCGAACTGGTTTTGTGGGTGAATTACTGGAAGAGCAGGACATGGTTGGGGCTTGTTTGATGGACTTAATCACGCCAAGTCCTAGTCAGGTCAATCGCGATTTTTGGCAGACCTATCAGGATAGTCCAGAGCAAGCGATTGGTGACTTCTATGAATTGAGCAAGCGCAATGACTATATCAAGATGGCTGCGATTGCGAAAAATATCTATTATCAAGTTTCGACAGAGTATGGGGATTTGGAAATCACGATCAATCTGTCCAAACCTGAGAAGGATCCCAAGTCTATTGCAGCTGCTACGAAAGCTGAAGCGAGCAATTATCCCAAATGCCTACTCTGTATGGAAAATGAGGGCTATCAGGGTCGGATTAATCATCCTGCACGCGCCAACCACCGCATTATTCGATTGGAGCTTGGACAGGAAAAGTGGGGCTTCCAGTATTCGCCCTATGCTTACTACAATGAACATGCTATTTTCCTAAATCAGGAACATGTGCCGATGGTCATCAGTCCGCGAACATTTGAGCAACTCTTGGACTTGTTAGATTTGTTGCCAGGCTATTTTGTCGGTTCCAACTCCGACCTACCAATCTCGGGTGGCTCTATCTTGACCCACAATCACTATCAAGGTGGGCGGCACAGTTTTGCCATGGAAAAGGCACCGATTGAGCGCCAGCTAGTCTTCGACGGCTTTGAGTCCGTTTCGGCAGGGATTGTCAAGTGGCCCATGTCGGTGATTCGCTTGAGTTCAGCAGATAAGCCATCGCTTCTTGGTTTAGCGACTAAGATTTTGGAAAAATGGCGGAGCTACTCAGATGATAGCGTTCAGATTAAGGCTGAAACGGATGGAACTCCCCATCATACCATCACCCCGATTGCTCGGAAACGAGGAGATTTGTACGAGCTGGATTTGGTTCTCCGCGACAATCAGACCTCAGAAGAGTTTCCAGATGGCATCTACCATCCACACCCAGATGTGCAACATATCAAGAAAGAAAATATCGGCTTGATTGAGGTAATGGGCTTGGCGATTTTACCTCCACGCTTAAAGGCAGAATTGGCTGAAGTAGAAAAATTCTTACTGGGTCAAGATAGTCAGGTGGCTGACTATCATCAGCCTTGGGCGGAAAGCCTGAAAACAGCTCACCCAGATGTGACGGAAGAAACTGTCGAACAAGTTGTTCGTGAGTCAGTGGGACAAATTTTTGCGCGTGTATTAGAAGATGCAGGGGTCTACAAACGAACACCAGAAGGACAGGCAGCCTTTCTACGATTCGTAGAATTTGTAGGTTTAGCAATATAAATGTAAGAAAGAGTGGGACGCTATCCTGCTCTTTTTGGTATAATGAAAGTATTCACAGTGTGAGAAGGAGATATGATGGCGGAAAAGAGATTGGGGACACTGATTACATTAATAGCAGGTATAGCCTGGGGCTTGTCAGGGGTGAGTGGACAGTATTTAATCGGACGAGGCATGTCTGTACAGTTGATCACCTCCATGCGCCTGATGGTTTCAGGACTTGTTTTGCTCGGTATGTGTGCTGTGACAGCTAGGAGAAATTTGCTGGCACTCTTGAAAAATGGACGCGCCGTGCTAGCTGTATGTTTCTTTGCCTTGTTTGGCCTAGCCCTCAATCAGCTGGCTTATTTACAGGCCATTGCTTATACAAATGCGGCAACGGCAACAGTTCTCCAATACCTCTGCCCCATCTTAGTGCTAGCCTATACCTGCTTGAAGGACAGGCAAAGACCGACAGGGGTTGAAGTGATTTCGATTGTCTTGGCAATTGTAGGAACTTTTTTCATTGCAACCCATGGACAGTTGACGGAACTAGCGATTACCCCGCTTGGTTTAGCCTGGGGACTTTTCTCAGCCCTGACCTATGCTCTCTATATTATCCTACCTGCCCAAGTCATTGACCAGTATGGTAGTTTGTCAGTCATTGGTCTGGGCATGTTGATGGGAGGGTTGATGGTTACTTTTGGTTTACAGACCTGGCAGGGCAATCTACCGCTTGATGGTGGTAGTCTATTGGGCTTATTTGGGATTGTCGGAGTCGGGACGATTTTTGCCTATACGGCCTTTCTCAAAGGTGTCAGTATGGTTGGTCCTGTCAATGGTAGTCTATTGGCTTCTATCGAACCAATCGCCTCAGTATTTTTTGCGGTATGGTTGGTCAATGAACGTTTTTATCCGATTGATTTTCTGGGCATGGCCTTGATATTAGGAGCTGTTCTTCTTATTTCATTAAAGGATATTATTATTTCAGAGAAGAGTATTGGTTAATATACTCTTTTTTGATATACTAAAGTAAAAGACATAAGAGGAAATTGCAATGATAAAAGAATTTTGTTCGGAAAACCACGTAGATCTTGCCAAAGCTATCTCAATGGGTGCCCAGCGGATTGAACTCTGCGATAATTTGGCAGTCGGAGGGACGACGCCGAGTTATGGAGTGGTCAAACATGTTTGTCAACTGGCTCATGAGAATGAAGCCACAGTCATGACCATGATTCGCCCTCGCGGTGGAGATTTTTGCTACGATGAAGCAGAGGTTGAAATGATGGTTGAAGACTGTAAGGTTGCCAAAGAACTAGGATCAGATGGCTTAGTATTTGGTGTTTTGACAGAGGATAATTGGCTGGATGAAGTCGCTTTGGAGCAGTTGTTTGCTGTGGCGCAGGGTTGCCAAATTGTTTTTCACATGGCTTTTGATCAAATCCCTCGCCAACGTCAATTTGAGGCTCTTGATTGGCTGGCAGCTCATGGAGTGACACGGATTTTGACAAGAGGCAGTTTGACAGGGTCTGCCTTGAACAATGTCGATTGGTTGCAGGAGCTTGTTTCCTATGCCCAAGGCAAGCTTGAAATCTTAATTGGAGGTGGCTTGACGGTGGACAATGTACCTGATTTGTTAGAAAAATTGCCAGTTGACCAGGTTCATGGAACCCGTTTGTTTTGGTAGCGATGAATTACTTGTATTCATATACTTGGTGTAAATATGTAATAAAAGTTGAAAAGGTTTACAATTTCCCCTTACCTTGTTACAATAAGAATATCAAACATACGGGGGAAGAAATCTATGACAATCATTGAAAGAGCTGATAACTTAGAACGTATCATCTTGCCAGAAGGTTACTATGAAACTCTCGCTCAATATGTTCGAGCAGGGAAAACAGGTTTTGATTCTGAACTGGAAAAACTGGGTGAGCAGGGGCTAGACATCAATGTCTACAAGGGTTCTGAGCAGGAAAGGGAGGTTATTCTGGAAGATATAGAGAATTTACCTCAAGAGATCCGTGAAGAGTTAGCTCGCTTTGCTGCGAATTTGCTCAATCCACTGCGAGAACAGTTGGGAACTGTGGCTGTGGAGGTGAGTGATTTAGCCCTGGACTATGCAGACAGGTTGGCTCAATCCTTGAGTAGCTCCCTCCGTTATCACAACTATGATAGCTTGATTGCTATTGCTCAACTTAAGGGTGTCGAACCCAAAGGCAAGGACTGTTTAGCCTTTTCAGAATATCGAGAGGCTTATACGCTTTATGATGCCAAAAAATTGGTTTACAAGGCTTTGATTTGGCGCCTCTTTGATGATAGTCATGCGAACTATGGTCATGCGACGACGATTTTAGGCATGGATGAGGATGATTCTGGTGTTGAGGAAATTGGATTTGCCTTCTCGAAATATTCACTGGATATTGATTGGTTGTTGACCCATATGATTTTCATTCCTAAGGATTGGATTTTAGAAAGCAAATAGCTTCGTAGAATAGGCACTCGGCTCCACCGGGTGTTTTCCTTTTGGCTATCTATTCGCTTTTTTCCTAGAAAAATGGTATAATTATCTGATAAAAAACTTTGGAGACGACATTGAGTTTAGAAAATTACATGCCGGATTTTGCCTTGGAAAAGGCTTATGACGTGACCGTCGAAAGCTTGAAAAAACATGGCATAAAAGTAGTGTTTGTTGACTTGGATAATACCTTGATTGCTTGGAATAATCCCGATGGTACGCCAGAGATGCGCCAGTGGTTACATGATTTGCAGGACGCAGGTATTCCTGTTGTTGTGGTGTCTAACAATAAATACGAACGTGTCAAACGGGCGGTTGAAAAATTTGGGATTGAATTTGAAGCCTTCGCTCTCAAGCCTTTCACCTTTGGGATTAACCGTGCTTTGAAACGCTTTGATGTCCAGCCGCATGAGGTGGTTATGATTGGGGATCAGTTGATGACAGATATTCGGGCTGCTAAGCGAGCTGGGCTCAAGTCTGTGCTGGTCAAACCTCTGATTCAGACGGATTCGATTAATACGCAGATTAACCGTTGGCGTGAGCGACGGACCATGAAAAAAATCATCGCTAAATATGGAGCGATAGACTACAAGAGGGAGATGTAAGTGGAAGAATTATTTTGTATCGGCTGTGGTGCCCAGATTCAGACGCTAGACAAGGCTGTCGCTGGTTTTACACCTCAATCAGCCCTAGAAAAAGGCCTGGAAACAGGGCAACTCTACTGCCAACGTTGTTTCCGTTTGCGCCATTATAATGAGATTTCAGATGTCAATATCTCGGATGACGATTTCTTGAAACTCCTCCATAGCGTAGGAGAAAGCGATGCCTTGGTGGTCAATGTCATTGATATTTTTGATTTCAATGGTTCGGTCATTCCAGGTTTACCTCGCTTTATTTCTGGAAATGACGTGCTTTTGGTCGGCAACAAGCAGGACATTTTACCCAAGTCTGTCAAGACAGGCAAGGTTACTCAGTGGTTGACCGAGCGGGCACATGAAATCGGCATGCGACCAGTTGATGTGGTTTTGACTTCGGCCCAAAACAAGCAGGCTATCAAGGACTTGATTGAAAAAATTGAACAACACCGTAAGGGACGGGATGTCTATGTGGTCGGCGTGACCAACGTCGGCAAGTCAACCTTGATCAACGCTATTATTCAAGAAATCACAGGGGACAAGGATGTCATTACGACTTCACGTTTCCCTGGAACGACGCTGGATAAGATTGAAATTCCTTTGGATGATGGTTCGTACATCTATGACACGCCAGGAATTATCCATCGTCACCAGATGGCCCATTATTTGACGGCTAAAAACCTTAAGTACATCAGCCCTCGGAAAGAAATCAAGCCAAAGACCTACCAGCTCAATCCAGAACAAACCTTGTTCTTGGCTGGTCTGGGACGATTTGACTTTGTGGCTGGTGAACGCCAAGGCTTTACGGCCTTCTTTGACAATGAATTGCAGCTCCACCGCACCAAACTGCAGGGGGCTAGTGAATTTTACCAGAAACATGCGGGCTCACTTTTAGTGCCGCCAACCAGCAAGGAATTGAAAGAATTTCCTGAATTAGTCCGTCATGAATTTACCATCAACGAAAAGACGGATGTGGTCTTCTCTGGTCTTGGTTGGATTCGTGTCAATGAAAAGGCTAAGATTGCTGCCTGGGCACCTAAGGGTGTGGATGTGGTGATCCGCAAAGCCATTATCTAGATGTGCGTACTGGCTGCATTTGTTAGCCAATAAATTATAGAAACATAGGAAAAATAGATGTCATTAACTTCAAAACAACGTGCCTTTTTGAACAGTCAGGCACACAGTCTCAAACCCATCATTCAGATTGGGAAAAATGGTCTCAATGACCAAATTAAAACCAGTGTTCGTCAGGCACTGGACGCGCGTGAATTGATCAAGGTGACCTTGCTACAAAATACGGATGAAAACATCCACGAAGTAGCTGAAATCTTGGAAGAAGAAATCGGTGTGGATACGGTCCAAAAAATCGGTCGCATCCTGATTTTATTCAAACAATCTAGCAAGAAAGAGAACCGTAAAATTTCCAAACAGGTCAAAGAAATCTAAGAAGGAGAGCCTATGGCTATTGAACTCTTAACACCCTTTACCAAGGTTGAATTAGAGGTTGAAAAGAAAGAAACCAATCGCAAACAAGTAGGTATTCTGGGGGGGAATTTTAACCCTGTCCACAATGCTCACTTGATTGTGGCAGACCAGGTCCGTCAACAGTTGAAGCTGGATGAAGTCTTGTTCATGCCAGAATTCATTCCGCCTCATGTGGATAAAAAAGAAACCATTGACGAATACCATCGCTATTCCATGCTCAAGATGGCTATTGCAGGTATCGAGGGCTTGGGGATCGAAACCATTGAACTGGAACGCCGTGGTGTCAGCTATACCTACGACACCATGAAATTGTTGAAAGAAAAAAATCCTGATACGGATTATTATTTTATCATCGGTGCAGATATGGTAGACTACCTGCCAAAATGGCATAGGATTGATGAATTGGTCCAGTTGGTGCAGTTTGTTGGTGTCCAGCGTCCTCGTTACAAGGCGGGGACGTCCTATCCGGTTATCTGGGTAGATGTGCCCTTGATGGACATTTCATCCAGCATGGTGCGGAGCTTTATCAAGCAAGGACGAGTGCCGAATTTTATGGTGCCTCATGAAGTTCTGGACTATATCGAAGAAAAAGGACTTTACCAATGATTGCAGCAGATTTGACATTTGACCGTCAGGCTCTTTTGGAAAAAATCCGTGTAGCTATGAAGCCAGCGCGCTTCCAACATGTCTTGGGTGTGGAGCAGGCGGCGCTTGCCTTGGCAGACCAATATGGCTGTGATCCGAAAAAAGCCAGTCTGGCAGCACTCTTGCATGACTATGCTAAGGAAGTGGAAGACCAAGTCTTTCTGGACTTGATTGCCAAGTATGATTTGGACAAGGACCTGCTCAACTGGGATAATAATATCTGGCACGGTGTGGTTGGCGTCTATAAAATTGCAGAAGATTTTGGCTTGAAAGATGAGGAGATTTTCCAAGCCATTCAACGACACACCATTGGTGCTGGGCAGATGACCTTGCTGGACAAGGTGCTCTATGTGGCGGACTACATCGAACCTAATCGGGATTTTCCTGGGGTGGACGAGGCGCGTCGTATCGCAAGAGAGTCCTTGGACAAGGCAGTAGCCTATGAAACTGCCCAAACCATTTCTTACTTAGCCAAGAAAGGAATTCCTATTTATCCACAAACCTTGGAAACCTATAATGGCTATGTTACATATTTGAAGGAGTAGGGATGATTGTATTAAAACCTGTGGATGAAAGCTCCTATCAAGCTGTCTTGGACTTGACAGTAGCCGAGGCAGATAAGGGCTTCGTGGCTCCCAACGTGCGTTCCTTGGCGGATGCCTGGCTATACAGAATGAATGGTGATGTCTTTCCCTATGCCATCTGGGCAGATGAGCGGGTTATTGGCTTTGCCTTGATTGATATTGATGAGGACATCCAGCAGTATATGCTCTGGCGGTTTATGATTGGTCAAGAATTTCAAGGAAGGGGCTATGGTCAGGCTGCTTTGGAAGCTGTTATTCAACTGGCTCAGAAGCACCCTGTCTGCAATCATTTGATTGTCTCCTATGTCAAGGGCAACCAAAAGATGGCAAGACTCTTGGAGAAAAATGGTTTTGTCTTAGATCTTGAAGAAGAAAGGGAATTGGTGTTCCGTTTGGAAACGCCTGGGGGCAAGTTTTGAAATCAGCATTGTTAGTCATTGACATTCAGCATTTGCCTGTAGAAAGCAAGCCCTATGGAATTGAAAATCGGCTTCGGCTCTGGCAAGATTGCCTTGCTCAAGCTCGTCAAGCGGGGCTAGAGGTCATCCATGTCCGGCATCATGACAAAGAATTGGTCGAAGGGACTGCTGACTGGGAGATTCACTCAACTGTTGCCCCCTTAGCTAGTGAGAAGATTTTCGATAAGATCTTCAATAGCGCCTTCAAGGAAACAGGGCTTCATGCTTATTTGCAGGAAAAGGGAATTGAGCAGCTCATCATCATGGGCATGGCGACAAATTTTTGCATTGACACGACGATTAAAGTAGCCTTTGAACTAGGCTACAAGGTAGCAGTGATTCAGGGCGGAACGACAACAGGTTATTCAGGAAAATTGGATGCCAAGGACTTGATTGACCACTACCAAAACATCTGGTCATGGAATTTTGCCCAGGTGGATAAATTAGAAAATATAATTAGAGGATAAGATGAAAGAACTAGATTTAGTAAAAGTTGTGGTTCAGGCTGCTGATGACAAGCGAGCTGAGGACCTTGTTGTAATTGATGTTCAAGGCGTGACCAGCCTGACAGACTACTTTGTGATTGCCAGTTCCATGAATAGTCGCCAGTTGGAGGCTATTGCGGAAAACATCCGTGAAAAGGTAGCGGAAGTTGGAATCAAAGGTAGCCGTGTAGAAGGCGATAGTAACGGTGGCTGGGTCCTTTTGGACCTTTGCGGCGTAGTTGTTCATATCTTCTCAGAAGAAATGCGTGACCTCTATAACCTTGAAAAATTATGGCACGAAGGCAGCTTCCTAGAAGTCGCAGAACTTTTAGAAGAGGAATAGTGGAAGCGGGAGAGAACTCGACTAGTCAAAAAGAGTTTGTTAACAACTCAAAACTATGACTTCTTGAACACAGCATGAGTTAATGAAGCAGTCGATTGGCTGCTTTTTATGAAAGGAAAAATATGGCAACTTATGAAACCTTTGCGGCGGTCTATGATGAAATCATGGATGACAGCTTGTATGATAAATGGACAGATTTTAGCTTGCGGAACTTGCCACAAGACACCAAGACAATTTTAGAATTGGCCTGTGGGACAGGGCTTCAGGCTGTACGTTTTGCTCAAAAGGGTTATGAGGTGACAGGGCTTGACCTGTCCTATGAAATGTTGGAATTGGCCCAGAAAAAAGCAGAAGCTACTGGTGTCATGATGGAATTGGCCCAGGCAGATATGATGGCTCTGGAAGGAGTTGGAGATTTTGATGCGGTGACCTGTTACTCGGACAGTCTGTGCTACATGGCGGACCAAGAAGCCGTTTTACGGGTCTTTGAAGGAGTTCACTCTGTTCTCAATCAAGGTGGTACTTTCCTTTTTGACGTTCATTCCATCTATCAAATGGAGGAGGGCTTTGCAGGTTATAGCTACCATGAAAACTATGAGGATTTTGCCTTTGTCTGGGACACCTATGAGGGGGAGCATGCACATTCGATTGTTCACGAATTGACCTTCTTTGTCAAAGATGAAGACAGTCAAGAGGAGCGGTTTATCCGTCGGGATGAAGTTCATGAAGAGCGGACCTATCCGATTGAAACCTATGTGAAATTATTGAAACAAGCTGGATTTGCTTCTGTGGAAGTCTTTGCGGACTTTGAAAATCAAGCTCCGACAGAAACTAGCCAGCGGTGGTTTTTCAAGGCGGTCAAGGCATGATTTCAGGGATTATTGCAGAATACAATCCCTTCCATACAGGTCATAAATACCTGCTGGAACAGGCCGAGGGGCTGAAAATTGTAGTTATGTCTGGCAATTTTATGCAACGGGGTGAGCCAGCCATTGTGGATAAGTGGACACGGGCTCAGATGGCTTTGGAACACGGGGCAGATCTTGTTGTTGAGATGCCCTTTTTGGTGTCGGTCCAGTCGGCTGACCATTTCGCCAAGGGAGCAATCAGCATTTTACACAAGCTGGGTGTGGAAAAACTGGTTTTCGGTACGGAAGAAATGCTGGATTACCAGAAAATTGCGGATATCTATGTGGATAAGTCGGAAGAGATGGAAAATTTTGTGAAAAACTTGCCAGACAATCTCTCTTATCCACAGAAGACCCAGGCTATGTGGCAGGAGTTTGCTGGGCTGACTTTCACAGGTGATACGCCCAACCATATTCTGGCTCTGGCTTACGCCAAGGCGGTGGCAGGGACAGGCATTCAGCTCAGCCCTGTTCAACGGCAGGGAGCTGGTTTTCATTCGGAAGAGGTGGAAACGTCCTACGCCTCGGCGATAGCTATCCGCAAGGGTGCTGACCAGCTGGACTTGGTGCGTGACTTTTTACCATCTGCCAATCTCTTTGAAGAGGCGACCAAGGTAAGCTGGAGAAATTATTTTCCGCTGCTCCGCTACCAGATTGCGACCCACCCAGATCTCAGTCAGGTCTTTCAAGTCAACGAAGAACTAGCCAGTCGTATCCGCTCTGCTATTGGGAGCGTAGCGACCGTGGAGGAGTTAGTGGATGCTGTTGCGACCAAGCGCTACACCAAGGCGCGGGTGCGGCGGGTGCTGACCTACATCTTGGTTAATGCGGTGGAAGCTCCCTTGCCAGATGCGGTTCATGTGCTGGGCTTCACGAATCGTGGCCAGGCCTATCTCAAGCAGGTCAAGGAGTGGGTGGGCTTGGTGACGCGGATCGGAAAAGAGCCCTGGGACAGCCTGACCCAGCAGGCGGATGTGGTCTATCAACTCGGCGCTGACGCAATGGCAGAGCAGACCTATGGGCGCGTGCCGGTGAGGGTGGAGTGATGAATTCAATAAAGAATGGGAAGTTTTTGTCGTTGACTTGAAAACCTTCCTATTTTTTTTGTATAATTTAAGTAGCAAAATCAAAGGAAATAAATCATGGAAAATTGGATGGACTATTTTAAGCCTTACATTGTAGATAGGGGTTGCAGTTTATTTTTAGACGATGCTGTTCAAGGGCTTCAAAAGACCAGTGATGGCTACAATGCACACGTTATTGGTGGTCAAGTCTATGAGGTGGAGATTAGCTTTGAGCACGGTCAGCTGGTCAATATGTGGTGTGAGTGTCCATATGCTCAAGAAATGAACCACTGCAAGCATATGGCAGCAGTCTTGTTTGCTATTTCTGAATTAGATAGCCAGCCAGCTCTTGAGGGCAAAGATGTGTCACTTGCCCAGCTCCTGGATAAACTGACAGTTGAGCAACTACGGGCTGTTGTTCTTGAATTAGCCCAAGAAGATAGGGAACTAGCCAATCGGCTACAACTGCGTTTCTCTGCCCAGCTAACTTCTCAGCAAGTGGAAAATGTGAAAAAGGAAATCAGAGACCTCGGCCGTCCCTTTGAGGACAGGCGTACGGGCTATATCGAGTATAGGCAGACTAGGGATTACGAACGAGCCGTGGAAAAGGCCATGCATCAGTATCTCCAGCCTTTACTGGATAGGTGTGAGTATGCAAATTTCTTGGCTATATCAGATGCCTTTTACCATCAGATTTGCCGGCAGGAGTTGGATGATTCCAATGGAACGACTGGTAGTCTGCTGTATAGACTTGCTGGTTACTGGCAGCATTTAGTGACTGTAGCTCCGGATAAGATTGTCCAAGAATTACTAGATTGGTGCTTAGAAAAGCTAAGTGGCTATGAGGTTGCAGAAGACCTTCTCATGGAATTTGTAGAAACAGAGTTTCAAGAAGAACATTTCTTTGAGTAGAAATTGACCTATTTTCAAGCGGTCTTGCAGGCGATAGAAGAAGGAGACAAGTCCTCTTGGTCATGGAAATTCCGTCGTGATCGATTTGCCTTGCTCTGTTACAGGTTGTTGGTTCAGTTGGACTCTAGTGAGGCAGACTTGTTGACCTTCCAGGCCAATCATTGGGAGGTGGCTGGACTCCGTAAACTAGCCATTGCCCAGGCTGTAGCAAATCAGCATCTAGATCGTGCAGTTCAACTCTTGCAGGAAAGTAAGCGCCTGGATGCCCAGTATAGGGGACTGGTGTCGGATTATAGCCAGCAGTTACGGGACATCTACCGGTCTCAGGGGCAGGATGACAAGGTCAGAGAAGAATTGCTGGAGATGATTTTCTCCGCTGGTGATACTGATTTGGAGCTGGTAGAGGAGTTGCGGGACTATGTTTCTAGGGAAGAATGGCAGAGCTACTTAGATGATTTGCTGGAGGATGGTCGTTTCCAGTCGCAGCAGTTGAAATTGTTGCAATTGGCAGACCGACCGCAGGAATTATTGGACCGCATTACAGCAAGTTACTGGTTCTTAGAAAATTTGGATCGATTTGAAGACTATTTATCAGAGAAACTGCCTGAGCAATTACGAGATGCCTACGCTCAAGCTCTTTGTCAGCAGATGGATGTGGCTAGTAGTCGAAGCCGCTATCGTCAGTTGGCAGGGTATTTGGTAAAAATTGCAGGTTTACCTGATGGAAAAGTGGTGAGTGCAAGTCTTCGCACCTCGTGGAAAGTCCAGTATCCGCGACGTAAAGCCATGATAGAGGAATTAGATGCAGTGAGGTGGTAGGATATGGCAGTTTGGTTTCAAGATGTGATTGATTCGTTGCAGATGCTGGATCAAGGTGACAGGTACTATTATGATAGCCACCTAGACGAATTAGTCTACCTGTCTGTTGGGGAGTTCAGACTTGAATCCCGTGAAGGTTTAGAAGAAGAGATTGAGGAGGATGTCATGGGACGGTTTGTAAGGCTGCCGACCTATTATGACTTCAATACCTACACATTCATGGAGCTCTATATTTCTGATTTGACAGATGGAGACTTGTCTGGCCATCTATCTCGAGCTATTCGAGGGCGCGGTGCTTTTAGACGTTTTAAGAATGAGTTAGAGAGATGTGACCGTTTGGAAGAATGGTATGCCTTTGAAACACAATGTTACAAAGAACTTGTACTGGACTGGTGCCAGGAAAATAAGATTGCTATTGTGGATAACCGGCTGAAAAAAATGTAATATTTCCCTTGACTCTCACCTTACGTTACCCCTTATACTAATCATAGAGAGGAGATTTTCCATGAAAACAGTGAAGGAAATGAGTCAGCTTTCAGGTGTCAGTGTGCGCACACTTCATTATTACGATGAAATAAATTTGCTGACACCTAGTTTTATTGCGGAAAACGGATATCGTTATTATGATAATGAGGCGTTTGAAAAGTTGCAAGAAATCTTACTTTTTCGTGAATTGGAATTTCCTCTCAAAGAAATAAAAAAATTGTAGGGAATGCGGCGTATGACAGAGAAGCGGCTTTGAAAGACCAGATTAGATTACTGGAGTTGAAAAAGAAACACTTGGAAAAAGTCATAAAGCATGCCAAGTCTTTACAGCAGAAGGGAGAAAATTACATGAATTTTGAAGTGTTTGATAAGTCAGATTTGTTGGCTTTCCAGGAGGAAGCTAAAGAAAGATGGGGGAATACCACAGCTTTTCAGGAATTTTCTGCTAAGACGAATCAGGAAGGGTTTGCTCAGATAAGTGCAGAAATGTCTGGTATCATGATGGAATTTGGATAATTGAAAAAATTATCAGCTGATGATTCTAAAGTTCAGAAACAAGTAGAGGTTCTTAAAGCTTATATTAGTGAGAATTTTTATAATTGTACCAATGAAATTCTAGCAAGTCTAGGACAAATGTATATTGAAGATAACCGGTTTACTCAATTTATTGATCAAGTGGGAGGAGAAGGAACAGCAGCCTTTGTCAGCCAAGCGATTGCGATTTATTGTGGAAAATAAATAAGAAAAGTCTAGTGAAAACTAGGCTTTTTTTACTGAAAACAGGACAAAATACTTGACAAAACCGCTGATATACTAAGTATATCAGGGCTTGACCTATCGGCCAAGCCCTTCTAATCAGCAACAATTTCTAGATGATAACGAAAAAGCTACATAAATTGCAAAGTAAGGGCTCTTTATGCTTGGCTCTCACACGGTCGTTTGGAATAGAAGGTCGAGTAATCATGGTTTATACATATAAAATTGGTATTTCTGAGGTAGAGCACGATGGCTTCCTCAAACAATCTCCCCAAGTCAATCTCTTGCAGAGCAGTCAGTGGGCAACCGTAAAAAGTGAGTGGCGAAATGAGAGACTAGGCTTTTTTAAAGATGGGAAATTAGTGGCAGTTGCTTCTCTTCTTATCAGAAGGTTGGTAGTACCATTTGGTTTTACGATGATTTATATACCAAGAGGTCCTGTAATGGATTATGAAGATGCTGAATTAGTATCATTTGTATTTAAGTCCATTAAAGAATTTGCCCTCCGAGAACGCAGTGTTGTTATAAAATTCGATCCATTTATTCGACTATCTAGTAAAACTATAACAGGAGATAGGGAAGAAGAATTAAATGTACTTGCCGTCAAAGATAGGATTGTTGATTTGGGAGGTATTTGGTCTGGTCGAGTGCAGACCATGTCGGCTACAATCCAACCTACTTGTCATGCAGTATTATATAGCGAATCCTTCTCAGAGGAATCACTAAATAAACGAGTTCGACAAAATATTCGCTCGGCGCGTAATAAAGGTATTGAGATTCGAATTGGTCGTGAGGAATTGTTAAGAGATTTTTCAGAGCTATTAAAAAAGACTGAGGAGCGCAAATCTATTCGCTTGCGGGGGAGAGAGTATTATCAAAAAATATTGAATGCCTATCCAGAAAATTCTTATATTGTAGTTGCCTATTTGGATTTAGCAAAGAGATATGAACAGTTATCTTATCTTGAAGAAAAATTAGTAAAAGAAGCCAAGACTTTCACCTTCACTACAAGACAATCGAAGATTGAAAATTATAAAAAAGAAACCCGAAGAATAAATACAGAATTAGAAATGATAAATTCTCTGATTCGTAACGGGAGTAAGTTAGTTCCATTGGCTGGTACTTTGACAATTGATTTTGCAGGAACATCTGAAAATATCTATGCTGGTATGGATGAAAAGTTTAAACATTATCAGCCTGCTTTATTAACATGGGTGGAGACAGCAAAGTATGCTTTCGAACGAGGTGTGAAATGGCAAAATTTAGGAGGAATAGAGCCAACTTTAGACGGAGGCCTTTATCACTTTAAATCACATTTGAATCCAGTAGTAGAAGAGTATATTGGGGAATTCGACTTGATTGTTTCGCCAATATTATATAAGATTTTTCAAGTTTTACTGGAAATTAGAAAAAAATTAAGGAAGAAAAAATAATGGCTTTTTGTCAAATAGCTAAAGAAGAATTTTTAAAGCATTGTGAACAAGTAAATGAAAAATCATTTTTTCAATCTATTGAGATGGCTGGATTACTATCCAAGCGAGGATATGATGTTCGCTATGTTGGTTTTAAAAATTCACAATCAGAAATCGTTATTTCTACTTTGCTTTTCTGTAAGAAGATGGCAGGTGGTTTGTATATGGAATTGAATTCTGGACCGCTGGTTACCGATGATGCTTATTTAGAGGAATTTTATCAATCTTTAACAAACTATGCGAAGCGTGAAGGCGTACTTGAATTGGTGGTCAAGCCTTCCCAAGTCTATCAACTCTTTGATAGTGTAGGGAATCCAATGAGTGAAGTAGATACTCAACTAATTGAGAAGATGGTGCAAGTTGGATTTAAACATGATGGCTTACAAATAGGTTATCCAAATGGAGAGCCTGTTTGGCATTATGTGAAGGATTTGCAAGGGTATTCAACAACGTCGTTATTGCAATCCTACAATAAAAATAGTAAACGAAACATAAAAAATTCAGAAAGTTACGGTATCAGGATTCGTAGTATCAATCATAAGGAGCTTTCAGATTTCAAAAAAATAATTGAGGAAACTGGAGCTAGACAAGGCTTTGAAGATAGAGATAGTGGTTACTATAACAGTCTTTTTGAAAGCTTTGGTACACAGGCAGATTTTTTAGTTGCAGAACTTGACCCGAAAGCCAGTCTAAAGCAAATTGAAAAGGAAATAGAAACAAGTGATAGAAATTCAAAACAGTATGCACAGCAGGTACAGAAATTGTTGAAAAAACAGGAGGTGGTTCAAAATATTTTAAATCAAACTCAGACAGCTCCTATTTTTTTGGCATGTGCACTGATAATTTATGATGTGAACGAGGCAACTTATCTTTTTGGTGGCTCATATTCAGAGTTTCAAAGCCTATCTGCACCTTTCTTACTTCAATATGAGGCGATGCAACGTGCAATAAAACGAAATCTTAAGCGTTATAATTTCCTTGGTATTCAAGGGATATTCGACAACTCAGACGGTGTTCTTCGGTTTAAACAGAACTTTAATGGGTATATTTTGAGAAAAGCTGGTACTTTTCGTTACTATCCTCATCCGATAAAGCATAAAATAATTCAAATTATCAAAAAAATAGTAAAATAATACTATATACTTTATCGAAAGAGGTTCCCATGATTCAACCTATTATGAAAGATATTTTCTTCTTGCAGCAGAAGTCTGAACCTGCAACTCCGCTAGACGTGCAGGTCGGTCAGGACTTGCAGGATACGTTAGCAGCCAACGCTCATGCCTGCGTGGGTATGGCAGCCAATATGATTGGTATTAAAAAGCGGATTATCATCGTCAGCATGGGTTTTACCAACCTGGTCATGTATAATCCAATCCTCATCAGCAAGGCCAAGCCCTATCAGACTGAGGAGGGCTGTCTGTCGCTCGAAGGTACTCGCCCGACGACACGCTATCAGGAGATTGAAGTGGAGTTTTTCGATGCTTCATGGAAAAAGCAGAGCCTAAAGCTGACAGATTTTCAAGCTCAAATTGTCCAGCATGAACTAGATCATTTGGAAGGGATTATCATCTAGTAGCTACAGCAGTTTGAATTAGAAAAAGGACGATTTTAAGTTATAGTGTTAATAACCCACTCCTAAAATAACTTTAGAGCTCTCAAATTGACAAACTTAGATGTGTCCCGTTTCTAATTCACTCGACTATACCAAATCTACCGTCAGGTAGATTTTTTGTATAAAAGTCAAAAAAGGTCAAACAAAACTATTGACTTTTACTGACCAATGGTGTAAAATAAGATTCGTAAGGTAAAGGACCTTACGAATTCTTTGAACAAAAGGTCAGTTTAGGTCAAACGAGAACAGTTTGACTTACTCTTGAACCTATTGGTCAGTAAAAGACAAACTTCTAAGGAGGTTGGGATGAAAGACAGGATTATACCCTATTAGCGTCATTTAGTTTATCTTTTATTACTGCGTTAACTCGCTTTGCCGTACTTCAGTACTGCCTTCAGCTCGTTGCCTAGTACTAAAAGCAAACTAAAAGACTATATCAATTTTTTTAAAATAAAGGTCAGTAAAAGTCAAAAAATAAAAATATAAACGAGGTAAAAACGATGAACAACAATTTCAATAACTTTAACAATATGGATGATATTTTCAATCAACTCATGGGCAACATGGGTGGCTATAGTACAGAGCGTCGCCGTTATTCTATCAATGGGCGTGAAGTAACACCGGAGGAATTTGCCATTTACCGTCAGACTGGTCGCCTGCCACAGACAGAAGAAGTGGCTCAAACACAGGCTAAAGGTCAGATAAAGTCAGACGGAATTCTGGCAAAACTTGGTCGCAATTTGACACAAGATGCGCGTGAAGGGAAGTTAGATCCAGTCATTGGACGAAACAAGGAAATTCAAGAAACATCTGAAATTCTGGCTCGCCGTACCAAGAATAATCCTGTTCTGGTCGGTGATGCGGGTGTTGGTAAAACTGCGGTAGTAGAAGGCTTGGCTCAAGCTATTGTCAATGGTGATGTACCAGCAGCCATTAAGAACAAGGAAATCATTTCCATCGACATTTCAGGCTTGGAAGCTGGGACTCAGTATCGTGGAGCTTTTGAAGAAAATGTCCAAAATCTTGTGGATGAAGTCAAAAAAGCTGGCAATATCATTCTCTTCTTTGATGAGATTCATCAGATTTTGGGAGCTGGTAGCACTGGTGGAGACTCAGGTTCCAAGGGCTTGGCAGATATTCTCAAACCAGCTCTTTCCCGTGGAGAGTTAACTGTTATCGGTGCGACTACACAGGACGAATACCGCAATACTATTCACAAGAATGCTGCACTGGCTCGTCGTTTCAATGAAGTCAAGGTTAATGCTCCGTCCGCAGAAGACACCTACCAGATTTTGAAAGGGATCAAACCGCTCTACGAAGCTCATCACAATATTGAATTGCCAGATGAGGTTTTGAGAGCTGCGGTTGATTATTCCGTCCAATATATTCCACAACGTAGCTTGCCTGATAAGGCTATTGACTTAATCGATGTGACTGCTGCACACTTGGCTGCACAACATCCTGTGACAGATATTCAGACCTTAGAAGCAGAAATGGCTGAGGCAAAACAGTTGCAGTTGGAAGCAGCAGAAAAAGAAGACTACGAAAGAGCCTTGAATGAAAAGGTCCGCATTGATAAGCTACAAAAACAGATTGACAACCATACCGAAAGTCAAAAAGTTGTTGCGACTGTTAATGATGTGGCTCAGGCGGTTGAGCGGATGACAGGAATTCCAGTCTCTCAAATGGGAGCTTCTGACATTGAACGACTCAAGGAATTGAAAAATCGTCTGGCAGCTAAGGTTATCGGTCAAGACGATGCGGTAGAAGCTGTATCTCGTGCCATTCGTCGGAATCGTGCAGGTTTTGATGACGGCAACCGTCCGATTGGTTCCTTCCTCTTTGTCGGTCCGACAGGTGTAGGTAAGACAGAGCTGGCAAAACAGTTAGCGCTAGACTTGTTTGGTAACAAGGATGCCATTATTCGTTTGGATATGTCTGAATACAGCGATCGGACAGCTGTTTCCAAGCTGATCGGTACCACAGCTGGCTACATTGGCTACGATGACAATTCCCATACTCTTACCGAGCGCGTCCGCCGCAATCCGTACTCCATTGTCCTCTTGGATGAGATTGAAAAGGCAGACCCACAAGTGATTACCCTTCTCTTGCAAGTGCTAGATGATGGGCATTTGACTGATGGACAGGGCAACCAAGTTAACTTTAAAAATACCATTATTATCGCGACTTCTAATGCAGGTTTTGGTTATGGAATGGCAGAAGGTGAAGAAAATCAAGACATCATGGACCGCATCGCACCATTCTTCCGTCCGGAGTTCCTTAATCGTTTTAACGCAGTTATCGAATTCAAGCACTTGGATAAAGATGATCTCAAAGCCATTGTAGAATTACTCTTGGCTCAGGTCAATAATACCCTGGCGAAGAAAGGCATCCAATTAATGGTAACGGAAGCTGCCAAAGAATTCTTGATGGAAGAAGGCTATGACCAGGCCATGGGAGCCCGTCCTCTGCGCCGTGTGATTGAAAATCAGATTCGAGACAAGGTAACAGATTACTATTTGGATCATGTTGATGTCAAATATCTGGAAGCGGATATGGTTGATGGAAGCATCCAAATAAAAGAGCAAAGCTTTGCTTAAAAATAGTGAAGAATTCGGAAAATCGGATAGAAATATCTGATTTTTTCTTTTTTGTTATCCGCTAACAAATGCTATAAAATAGGCTTTTTAGAGCATATTGAAACTTTTTTTATAAAATCCTTGACAAGTGCAAACGTTTGCGTTAAACTATATTCGTAACCGACAGAAAGGAAAACGTTTTTATGACAAATCGTACCAGTGGAATTTTGATGCATATTACCTCACTTCCAGGTAAGTTTGGTATTGGTACTTTTGGACAGTCTGCCTATGATTTTGTAGATTTCTTGGTGGAAACCAAGCAAACCTACTGGCAGATTTTACCACTAACAACTACAAGCTATGGAGATTCTCCTTACCAGTCTTTCTCTGCTATTGCAGGAAATACACACTTGATAGACTTTGACCTCTTGGTTGAAGATGGCTTATTGGCAACAGAAGATTTCCAAGATGTAAATTTTGGAGATAATCCTGAAAAAGTAGACTATGCTCTTATCTATCAAGTTCGCCGACCAATTTTGGAGAAGGCAGTTCAAGCATTTTTACAAGATGATAAGAAGAAAGCTGCTTTTCTAGAGTTTGAAAAGGCTAACTCATCTTGGTTGACAGATTATGCGGAGTTCATGGCTATCAAGGAATACTTTGGTAATAAAGCTCTCCAAGAATGGGAAGATAAAAAAGTTGTAGCTCGCAACGAGGAAGCTCTTGATAAGTACCGCTTAGAATTGGCAAATCAAATCGACTACTACAAAGTCACACAGTATTTCTTCTTCAGCCAATGGAAACAATTGAAAGAATATGCCAACAAACACCACATCAAAATCATCGGAGACATGCCAATCTATGTTTCTGCTGATAGCGTTGAAGTGTGGACAAAACCCCAACTATTCAAATTGGACAGTGAACGCAAGCCGCTTTATGTAGCAGGTGTACCAGCTGATAACTTCTCGGCAGATGGTCAATTATGGGGAAATCCTATTTACGATTGGGCAGAACATGAAAAAACAGGCTATAACTGGTGGATTTATCGTATCCATGAAAGTTTTAAACTTTATGATGTCCTTCGGATTGACCATTTCAAAGGTTTCTCAGACTTCTGGCAAGTTGATGGTAAGGCAGAAGTAGCTAAGGTTGGTACCTGGGAACCAGGTCCTGGCTACAATCTCTTCAAGGCTGTCAAAGAAACACTTGGAGACCTTCCAATCATTGCAGAAGACCTTGGAAACATTGACGCTAAAGCTCGCAAATTGCTTGCAGATTGTGGCTATCCAGGCATGAAAATCTTAGAATTTGGTTTCTTTGATGTAACAGGTAAGAGTATCGATGCTCCACACCGTTGCATTCCAAATTCAGTTGCCTACACTGGAACTCACGATAATGAGGTTGTCAATGGCTGGTACAACAATCTTGATCCAGAACAACAAGAATACGTGGACGCCTACAGCAACCGTAAGCCGATTGAAAAAGTTAGCCAAGCTATGCTCCGTATGCTGTTTGCAACAGTGAGTGATACAGCTATTGCAACCATGCAAGACGTCCTAGACTTGGGTGAAGAAAGTCGAATGAATATGCCGTCAACTATCGGTGGAAACTGGGAATGGCGCATGAAAGCTGAAGACTTGACCCAAGAGCGCAAAGACTTCTTGACAAAAATGACATTACTATACCAACGAGGAAATGAAAACCATGACTAAATTTACAACATTTGCAGAAACAAATACTTCGAAGAAATTAGCTGATTTGACAAATGAAGAAATCTATCTTCAATTGTTAAACTACGTAAAAGATGTAGCAGCTACAAAACCAAAAAACACAGGAAAACGTAAAGTTTACTATATCTCAGCTGAGTTCCTTATCGGTAAACTCTTGTCAAACAATTTGATCAACTTGGGTGTTTACAATGACATTCAAGCAGAATTGGCAGCAGCTGGTAAATCATTGGCTCAAGTTGAAGACGTTGAACCAGAACCATCACTTGGTAACGGTGGTTTGGGACGTCTGGCTTCATGTTTCGTTGATTCTATGTCAACACTTGCTATCAACGGTGAAGGTGTTGGTCTGAACTACCACTGTGGTCTTTTCCGCCAAGTATTTAAGAAAAATGAGCAAGAAGCAGAGCCAAACTTCTGGATTGAAAATGATTCTTGGTTGATTCCAACAACTATCAGCTATGATGTTCCATTCAAAAACTTCACGTTGAAATCGAAATTGGATCGTCTTGATATTCTTGGCTATAAAAAAGAGACTAAGAACTACCTTAACTTGTTTGACATTGAGTCTGTCAACTATGACTTGATTACAGATGGCATCTCATTTGACAAGACAGACATTAAAGAAAACTTGACCCTCTTCTTGTACCCAGATGATTCTGATAAGAATGGTGAATTGCTTCGTATCTACCAACAATACTTCATGGTATCAAATGCTGCTCAACTTTTGATTGATGAAGCAATTGAGCGCGGTTCAAACTTGCATGACTTGGCTGACTACGCTTATGTGCAAATCAACGATACTCACCCATCAATGGTGATTCCTGAGTTGATCCGTCTTTTGACTGAAAAACATGGTATTGAATTTGCGGAAGCTGTTGCGATTGTTAAGAATATGACTGGTTACACAAACCACACTATCTTGGCGGAAGCACTTGAAAAATGGCCACTTGAGTTCCTTGAAGAAGTGGTGCCACACTTGGTTGATATTATCAAAGAATTGGATGCCCTTATTCGTGCAGAAATTAAAGACCCAGCAGTCCAAATCATTGATGAATCAGGTCGTGTCCACATGGCCCACATGGATATCCACTTCTCTAACTCAGTGAACGGTGTAGCTGCGCTTCACACAGAAATCCTCAAAAACTCTGAATTAAAAGCTTTCTACGAGCTTTACCCAGAAAAATTCAACAATAAAACAAACGGTATCACTTTCCGCCGTTGGTTGGAATTTGCCAACCAAGACCTCGCTGACTACATCAAAGAATTGATTGGCGATGAATACTTGACAGATGCGACTAAACTTGAAAAATTGCTTGCCTTTGCTGATGACAAAGAAGTTCATGCTAAGTTGGCTGAAATCAAACACAACAACAAATTGGCTCTTAAACGTTACCTTAAAGACAACAAAGGTATCGAGCTGGATGAAAACTCTATCATCGATACACAGATCAAACGTTTCCACGAGTACAAACGCCAACAAATGAATGCCTTGTATGTCATCCACAAGTATCTTGAAATCAAGAACGGCAACCTGCCAAAACGTAAAATCACTGTTATCTTCGGTGGTAAGGCAGCTCCAGCTTACGTGATTGCCCAAGACATCATTCATTTGATTCTCTGCTTGTCTGAGTTGATCAACAATGATCCAGAAGTGAGCAAGTACCTCAACGTTCACTTGGTAGAAAACTACAACGTAACGGTTGCTGAAAAACTCATTCCTGCGACAGATATTTCAGAACAAATCTCATTGGCTTCTAAAGAAGCGTCAGGTACTGGTAACATGAAATTCATGTTGAACGGTGCATTGACACTCGGTACCATGGACGGTGCCAACGTTGAGATTGCTGAGTTGGCTGGTATGGACAACATCTATACATTTGGTAAAGATTCAGATACCATCATCGACTTGTACGACAAGGCTGGTTACGTATCTGCGGACTACTACAATGGTGATGCTAATATCAAACGTGCAGTTGACTTTATCGTTAGCGATGAGGTAAAAGCACTTGGTAATGAAGAACGTCTAGGTCGCTTGCACCATGAATTGATTTCGAAAGACTGGTTCATGACCTTGATTGACTTGGCTGAATACATCGAAGTAAAAGAGCAAGTCTTTGCAGACTACGAAGATCAAGATTCATGGAACAAGAAAGTTGTTCACAACATCGCCAAAGCAGGATTCTTCTCATCTGACCGTACTATTGAACAGTACAACCAAGATATTTGGCATTCAAACTAATACTTTTGCTCTCCTAAATTGAAAAGAATGTTCCTGAGTGGGAACATTCTTTTTTGTATTTTTCATTTTTTACCGTTCGGCCATTGAAACAAAGGTAACCTTATCTGGTCGATAGGTGATGGTTCCGTACTGAAAAGGACGGCCGTCTGCCAGATAGGTGGTACTGGTGACGGAAACCACCATGTCGTAGCCAGCCAGATCCAGCAAGGATTTTTCTTCCTCCGTAGCAAAGCGGAAGGAAATTTCCCGACGTGAATGAGAGATTCCTAAGCCCAGGTCCGATTCTAGATACTGATAAATCGAGCTTTCGGCGATTTCCTTGCTGAGATAGGGAACAATCCTGCGGTCAAAGTAGGAAATCTCATACTCTAATCGTTCTCCATCAATAGTCCGAACGCGGCTGACACGGTATAGATCTGTCTTTTCATCCACTTCCAATTCCTTCATGACTTCTGGCTGGCCTTGTACGATGTAGAGATTGGTCAGTTGGGTCTGGACTTGATGGTGAGCAAAGCGGTTGAGTTCGCTAACGGTCTTCAATTCAGACACATACGGTTTTCTGACCAGGTTGTGGTCTAAGATAATCGAGTTTCTCCCCTGACGCTTTTGAATATAGCCATCCATTTCTAATAGCGATAGTGCCTTGCGGATAGTATCCTTGGAATAGGAGTAGATGTCCATTAGCTCATTTTCAGTTGGCATCTCTTGATTGGCCTGCCAGATATTTTGTTCAATTTTTTCCTTGATGTCTGCGTAGACTTTTTTATATTTACTCATGGTGACTCCTCAACTCTTCTATCACTAGTTTAACATATTTAGGAATAATCGTCAGTTTTATAGTTTTTTTAAAAGAATTACGTAAAAGTTACTGAATTGTTCCGTAAAAGAGTTGACAAATGGAAACGTTTACGTTACAATTAGTTTACAAATACGGAAACGTTTTATTTTAGAATACGATGAAGAAAGGAGACCTATGAAATTACTAACAGTCAATGTCCATGCCTGGTTCGAAGAAAATCAAGACCAAAAGTTGGACATACTTGCTCAGACCATTGCTCAAAAGCAATACGATGTGATTGCCCTGCAAGAAGTCAATCAGCTAATGACAAGCCCCTTGGTAACCAGAGAACTGCGCCAGGACAATTATGGTTTGGTTTTGCTTGAAAAACTGACAGAGCTGGGAGTGACAGACTATTCTTATTTTTGGTCCAATTCTCATATCGGCTATGATAAGTATGATGAAGGGATTGCCTTTCTCACAAGATTACCGGTCTACGAAGTGGATGCCTTCTACTGTAGTCAGCACCAAGACCTGACATCAATCTTATCTAGAAAAATCATCGGTTTGACGGTCTTGTATGAGAAGGAATTGATCGACCTGTATTCTTGTCACATCAATCTTCCTGACAGTAAAGAAGAAAATCAGCTAGATAATATCCGCTCGATTGTGGAACGGACAAGTTCGGGGCACTTGAAAATTCTAATGGGAGATTTCAATACGGATGCCCTGTCAAATCCCAAAGCCTACCAAGCTATCAGGGACCTTGGACTTTATGATAGTTATGATTTGGCAGAGGAAAAGGATGCAGGTATCACTGTTGAAAAAGCCATTGACGGATGGGCAGGGCATAGTCAGGAAAAACGTCTGGACTATGTGTTCTTAAATCAGAAAAAGGAAGTTTTATCCAGCTTAGTGATTTTCAATGGGGACAATCTTCCGGTTATCTCGGACCACTTCGGAGTGGAAGTTGAAATTAATGTATAAAATGGCACATAGCCAAAAAATAAAGGAGAAAAAATGAAAAAATTTCTTAGTTTCGAATTTTGGCAAAAATTCGGTAAGTGTTTAATGGTCGTGATCGCCGTTATGCCTGCAGCAGGTCTGATGGTTTCTATCGGAAACTCTATTCCGTTAATCAGCCCAGAATCAGAACTCTTGATTCGTATCGGGAATATCATCGCCCAAATCGGTTGGGGGATTATCGGTAACCTCCACTTGCTCTTTGCCTTGGCAATCGGTGGAAGCTGGGCTAAGGAAAAGGCTGGTGGAGCCTTCTCAGCAGGTCTTGCCTTCATCCTTATTAACTTGATTACAGGTCACTTCTTTGGTGTGACGACTGACATGCTTGCAGATGCAGCGGCAACCGTAACCACTGTTTTTGGAACAGAGATTCCAGTTTCAGGCTACTTCGTCAATATCTTGGGTCAACCTGCTTTGAACATGGGTGTCTTTGTAGGGATTATTGCTGGTTTTGTTGGGGCGACTGCTTACAACAAATACTACAACTATCGCAAGTTGCCAGATGTATTGACCTTCTTTAACGGCAAACGCTTTGTGCCGTTTGTTGTCATCTATCGTTCTGTCCTTGTAGCGCTTGGTTTGGCAATCTTTTGGCCAGTTGTTCAAACAGGAATCAATAGCTTTGGTAAATGGATTGCGAGCTCACAGGATACAGCACCAATTCTTGCACCTTTTGTTTATGGTACCTTGGAACGTTTGCTTCTTCCATTTGGTTTGCACCACATGTTGACCATTCCAATGAACTATACGTCACTTGGTGGTACCTATGACATCTTGACAGGTGCTCAAGCAGGTACACAAGTATTTGGTCAAGATCCGCTCTGGTTGGCTTGGATTACAGACTTGATTAACCTCAAGGATGCTGGTGATTTGGCGCAGTACAATGACTTGCTTGCAAACATTACTCCAGCCCGTTTCAAGGTTGGTCAAATGATTGGTTCATCAGGGATTTTGATGGGATTGACTTACGCTATGTACCGCAATGTTGATGAGGATAAGAAGAAAAAATACCGCGGTATGTTCCTTTCATCTGCTGCAGCCGTTTTCTTGACAGGTGTAACAGAACCAATTGAGTTTATGTTCATGTTTGCAGCAATGCCGCT
The DNA here is from genome assembly GCF_046032515.1 of Streptococcus suis. GTDB lineage: Bacteria > Bacillota > Bacilli > Lactobacillales > Streptococcaceae > Streptococcus > Streptococcus suis_AL. The sequence goes on from NZ_JARQPJ010000014.1 coordinate 29,095, forward strand.
CTATGTCGTATATGCTTTTGTACAAGGTGCTGCTTTTGCTATGGCGGATATTGTCAATTTGCGTATGCATTCATTTGGTAATATCGAATTCCTTACACGTACACCGATGGCGATTAAAGCTGGTATCGGTATGGATGTTATTAACTTTATCTGGGTAACAGCCCTCTTTGCGGTTGGTATGTACTTCATTGCCAACTTTATGATTAAGAAATTCAACCTAGCAACAGCTGGACGCAATGGTAACTATGATACAGAAACAACGGATGTGGTTTCAAACTCAAACGTAGATACTGCAGATGCCAATTCACAAGTGGTACAAATCATCAACTTGCTTGGTGGTCGTGATAATATCGCAGATGTGGATGCTTGTATGACTCGTCTTCGCGTTAGTGTTAAAGATGTGACACAGGTTGGAGATGAAAATGCTTGGAAACAGGCTGGTGCTATGGGCTTGATTATCAAAGACTCAGGTGTTCAAGCAGTCTATGGACCAAAAGCAGATGTTCTCAAATCAGACATTCAAGACTTGCTAGAATCTGGCGTGGCCATCCCTCGTACGGAAATTGTTGCGACTGAAACAGTAGTTGAGGAAGCACAATTCAAAGGTGTGATGGAGACAGTTTACTCTGTTGCTGAAGGGCAAGCCATTGCCATCACAGAAGTGAAAGATCAAGTCTTCTCACAAAAAATGATGGGCGACGGTTATGCAGTTGAGCCTAGCTCCGGCAATGTTTACGCACCAGTTTCAGGTATCGTAACCAGTGTCTTCCCAACCAAACACGCTGTCGGGATTTTGTCTGACAAGGGTGTAGAAGTCTTGGTGCACGTCGGCCTAGATACAGTTGCACTAAACGGTGCTCCATTCTCAACTAAGGTAACAGATGGTCAACGTGTTGAAGCAGGGGATTTGCTCCTTGTCGCAGATTTGGAAGCCATTCGCTCAGCAGGGCGTGAAACAACCATCGTTGTTGCCTTCACAAACACAGCAGAAATCAAATCTGTCAGCCTTGAAAATCTTGGGCAAGTCAGTCAAGATAGCCAAGTTGCGACAGTTGAGTTGTAAAAAGTAAAAAAAGATTGAAAAGATGATTGCAGTCAACTCTTTTCAATCTTTTTCGTTTGGATAGTATGCCATCAGTATTTTTCTAATTTCTTCGCTTCTTTTTTACCTTTTTCAGCGATATGGAGGAAATAAATAGACCAAGCAAGGAAAAATAAGGGAATAATGCCACTTCTAAACAATGCGAATGGGGTTTCAAAGAGAAAACCAAACCAAAAACTGGTACCAGTTCGTTCCCATAGCCCTGGAGTTAGGTACCAGGATTTAGGATTCCAAAGTGTGTATCCATTTTGGAGTCCAACTTGGTAATGGATAAAAAATAAAGTCAGAAATAATCCGAAATAGGAGTAGGCATAATTTTGGTAGCGTGAATAGAATGCTTTTTTCGATTCGGTATCAGAAAAAATTTCTGTGCTTGAAGTTTCGATTGTTTGTTGAAAATAATGGATGCCACATCTACGACTACCTTGTATAGGTTGCCAACCACAGTCTTCAAATAGAGAGAGGTAATTTGAATATTCTCCTTTTGCAATATGTTCATGAAAATCAAGGCGTACGGGATGAGGGGGGCGACTACATTTTTCAAAATGATAGGCTGCTGTCCACGGAGTTACTTTGACAAGCTGATAACCTTCGGATTGAATCGAATTGATCCAATGTTCTTCCTCTTGTAAACTGGTGAATAATTTGTGTCTTATCATGGCTTCCTCCTTAAAAACCTAATTCTTTGGCAATATGATGTAGTTTTTGAATACGTTGTGTTTCCAGTTTAATAATCTCTTGTCCCGTTGCTGTTACTTGATAGACTTTTCTTCTTTTATCGGAACTTGGAACGGAATAAATCCATTTTAGTTTCAAAAGATTCTCAATCGCTCCATACATGGTTCCTGCAGCGATTTTCACATCACCATCACTCATATCCTCTACTTTTTGCATGATATGGTAGCCATGGGCAGGTTCCAAGAGGGCTAATAGAATATAGTAGGTTGTCTCCGTTAAGGGGAGATGCTTGTTCCTTTTCATTTGGCTTCTCCTATGTAATTCAAATGTATAGTTGTACTATATATTATATATCGGGAAACTATACATGTCAACTGTATAGTGAAGAAGATTTTAAAAATCTTCTCAATCCTTGCCATTTATGGTATAATAAAGCGATTTTATAAAATGTAGGAGGTTCCCCATGGGACGTAAATGGGCCAATATTGTAGCCAAGAAAACCGCAAAAGACGGTGCTAACTCAAAAGTTTACGCCAAATTTGGTGTTGAAATCTATGTAGCAGCGAAAAAGGGTGACCCAGATCCAGAAACAAACTCAGCGCTGAAATTTGTTATCGACCGTGCTAAGCAAGCGCAGGTTCCAAAACACATCATTGACAAGGCCATTGACAAGGCGAAAGGAAATACAGACGAAACTTTCGTAGAAGGTCGTTACGAAGGCTTTGGACCAAATGGTTCTATGATTATCGTTGATACCTTGACATCAAACGTAAACCGTACGGCAGCTAACGTGCGCTCTGCTTTTGGTAAAAACGGCGGTAACATGGGGGCATCTGGTTCCGTATCATTCATGTTTGATAAAAAAGGTGTGGTTGTCTTTGCTGGTGATGATGCAGATGCTATCTTTGAATTGCTCCTCGAAGCAGATGTGGAAGTTGATGATGTAGAAGCAGAAGAAGGCACAATCACTGTTTATACAGCACCAACTGATTTGCACAAGGCAATCGTGGCACTTAAAGAATCAGGAATCCAAGAGTTCAACGTCACTGAACTTGAAATGATCCCACAATCAGAAGTATCACTTGAAGGCGATGACCTCGCAACATTTGAAAAACTCTACGACGCCCTCGAAGACGACGAAGACGTCCAAAAAATCTACACGAATGTAGATGGGTTTTAATATAAAAAAAGTGCTAGTAGCACTTTTTTTATATTAAAAGGTTGGAGAATGGAACTGCCGGTAGGCAGTTTTCTTTATACTCAAAAGTCCGGGGAATAGTCATTTTTATTAAAAGGTTGGAAATGAGAACCAGCGGTAGCTGGTTTTCTTTATTTTCAGCTGTCCATAAGGACAATTTTTGGCTTAAAAAGTTGAAGATTGGAATTGCCGTTAGGCGGTATTCTTTGCATGAATATGAAAGTGTAAGCTCTAGATTGGGAATTAGAACGGACGTTGGGAAATTTTTTAGTGCCAGATTGCCAAATGATAACCAACTGTAAAATGTTCAGATTGAAGATGTAAATAAGTTGTTCTAAAATAATTAGCTATAAGGCGAAACTATAGCATTGTTTAGGAAATAGCTATTTGAAAGCATCTAGCTTTTCTGATATGATAGAGTGGTATTATTTTTAGGAGGAGCTATGTCAAATAATTTACTTGTTTTACAATCAGATTTTGGTTTAGTTGATGGTGCAGTTTCAGCGATGATTGGTGTTGCTCTCCAAGAATCGAGAGATTTAGTTGTTCACCATCTAACTCATGATATTACTCCGTACAATATCTTTGAGGGTTCATATCGCCTCTTTCAAACGGTCGAATACTGGCCGGAGGGGACAACATTTGTTTCGGTTGTTGACCCAGGAGTTGGTTCAAAACGTAAGAGTGTAGTAGCTTTGACCGAACAAAATCACTATATTGTAACGCCAGATAATGGGACGCTATCCTTCATCAAAAAATATGTGGGGATAAAGGCGGTTCGAGAAATTTCAGAGGTGGCCAATCGCCGTGCCAATACAGAACATTCGTACACCTTCCATGGTCGAGATGTTTATGCCTATACGGGAGCTAAATTGGCTTCTGGACACATTAGCTTTGAAGAAGTTGGTCCAGAATTAAGCGTGGATAAGATTGTGGAAATTCCAACTGTCCCAACGGAAGTGGGTTCGGACTATGTAAAAGGTGCAATTGATATTCTAGATGTTCGATTCGGCTCGCTTTGGACCTCGATTACGAGGGAAGAATTTTACACCTTGCAACCGCAGTTTGAAGATCGCTTTGAAGTGACCATATACAATAACGACATGCTTGTGTATCAAAACCAAGTAACCTACGGCAAGTCCTTTGCGGATGTACGCATTGGACAACCATTGATTTATATCAATTCCCTCTATCGTGTAGGTGTTGCGATTAATCAGGGCTCATTTGCCAAGGCTTATAATGTCGGTGTAGGTCAAAACTGGCATATTGAAATCAAACGTATTAGTAATTAAAGAAATTTTAGGAGATAGTTATGAAAAATAATTCAATCAAAACAGTCGTTGCTACTGGTATCGGCGCAGCCCTCTTTGTGGTTATTGGTTTGCTGATTAGTATTCCAACCTTTGTACCAAATACCTACATTCAATTGCAGTATGCAGTTCAGTCGCTCTTGTCAATTGTTTTTGGACCAATTGTTGGTTTCTTTGTAGGGCTTATTGGTCATGCCTTTATAGACGCGCTGCGAGGTGGGTCGCCTTGGTGGTCATGGGTTCTAGCCTCAGCAGTTTTTGGTTTGGTTGTTGGTCTTACCAAAAAACGTCTGCGTATTCAAGAAGGAATTTTTGACGGAAAAGATATTTTTGCTTTCAATATTTTTCAAGCAGTAGCTAACCTCATTGCTTGGGGAGTCATTGCCCCAGTTTTAGATATTCTTATCTACAGTGAGGCAGCGAATAAGGTCTTTGCACAGGGACTTGTGGCAGGTATTGCAAACAGTATTACAGTTGCTATTGCAGGGACACTCCTTTTGGCTGTTTATGCAAAATCTCAAACGAAGACAGGTAGTTTGTCTAAAGATTAAGTTTTTATTTTCCCTAGAAAAAATTCTAGGGTTTTTTAATACAAAAAAATACATATATGATATAATAATATAAAACAAACAAAAACATGTGTTCAAGGGGAGAAGTATGGTCTGGACAGAAGAAAAGTTGGGACCGATTATTCATTCTATACTCAATCCTGACGAGGAAGTTTTAAGTCTTTATCAATCGAAAACGACGAAATCAATTTATGGATGCATTCTTTGGAATAGTTATTATTATAAGGTTTTCCGAGTTAGTAACCACCCATCACAATCTACATATAAACAGCCAACTTTTTATGATTTCCATGGCGAATTTTATATGAAAGGAGCGATTCGGACCTACCTTTACCACACGAACAGTTGGTATGAACTTAGTAAGCAAGGCTACTACCTTCTTCTCTTTTTTCAAAAGTTATGGGATGAAAAGCAAGAGGTGGAGGCGAGTTGGCAAAATGGTAGGATGCAGATTCGCTTAGTGGTTGAAGAAGAGGGGTGGCAAGTCCATTACCGTTTTCCAGATCATCAGGCAAGGGAGGTTGAACGCCTATTGGCCTCAGGCATGCTGGTGGCCATTCGCTCCTCCAGAAATTTTATCAAGATACGGACGAGTCGTTTTGTTGCACCGTATATAGCTCTAATCAAACAGCGTCAACTTTATCGAAAAAAGCCGAGTAAAGCTATGCTCCAGTGGGAAAAATATCAAAGTCAACTTATTGAAATCCAAAGGACCTATCGGCTAGTGGAGGAAAATGCTCCGCAAACTTTTTTTGGACACTGGTTGAATAAGGTCCAACTCTATCTCTGCTCTGCCATTGCCAGCTATTGGGAAGAAGTTATTAAAGGAGTGGAGTGGCAGGAGGCAAGAGAAATCAAAGAGCAAAGGAAAATCGAGAAGCCACATAATCCTATTGAAGATAAATGGAAGGAAAATATTGCTAGACGCCATAAGCGAAAAGTGGACCAACTTATCGGACATGATACCTTGGAAAAACTCCGACAGCTGAAAATAGAATTAGACGACTAAGAAGTTATAGCGAACCTTCAATAAATGCGGTAGCATGTCATCCATGTTACCGTATTTTTTACATATAAGCACTGAACCTGCGAATAGAGGTTCTAAATTTTCAGTTCAGATTTTTGTCTTTTGAGGGGCTAAACGATATAATCGTAAGGTATCATTTATTAGAAATGACAGAGTTTTATCATCTATTGCAAAGATTGAGAAGGAGAAATCATGTCAAAAGACATTCGTGTATTACTTTATTATAAATATGTCCCAATTGAAAATGCGGAAGCCTATGCTGCTGAGCATCTAGCTTTCTGTAAGTCTATCGGACTCAAAGGACGTATTTTGATTGCTGATGAGGGAATCAACGGTACTGTTTCTGGTGACTATGAAACAACTCAAAAGTACATGGACTATGTTCATGCCAACCCATTGTTCAGCGATTTGTGGTTTAAAATTGACGAAGAAAATGAGCAAGCTTTTAAGAAGATGTTTGTTCGTTATAAAAAAGAAATTGTCCACCTTGGTTTGGAAGACAATGACTTCGACAGTGACATTGATCCACTTGTAACCACAGGTGCCTACTTGTCACCAAAAGAGTTCAAAGAAGCTCTCTTGGACGAAGATACAGTTGTTTTGGATACACGTAATGACTACGAGTACGACCTTGGGCATTTCCGTGGTGCCATCCGTCCAGACATCCGCAACTTCCGTGAATTGCCACAATGGGTCCGTGATAACAAAGAGAAATTCATGGACAAGCGCGTGGTTGTTTACTGTACTGGTGGTGTTCGCTGTGAGAAATTCTCAGGCTGGATGGTTCGTGAAGGCTACAAGGACGTTGGCCAGCTCCACGGTGGTATCGCAACCTATGGTAAAGACCCAGAAGTTCGTGGCGAATTGTGGGATGGGAAGATGTATGTCTTTGACGAGCGTATCGCGGTCGATGTTAACCATGTAGACCCAGTTGTCGTTGGTAAGGACTGGTTCGATGGCACACCATGTGAGCGCTATGTCAACTGTGGCAATCCATTCTGTAACCGTCGTATTTTGACATCAGAAGAGAATGAGCACAAGTATGTTCGTGGCTGTTCAGCTGAATGTCGTGCTCATGAGCGCAACCGTTACATCTCTGAAAACGGCTTGACTCGTCAAGAATGGGTAGAACGCTTGGAAGCGATTGGGGAAACTCTTACTCCAGCAAATGCTTAGTAATACCAAAATTGCATTGAAAAATCAGTGCAATTTTTTTGTGCAATCAGAATTCTTTATATTTTTTCAGTCCATTCTATACGAAGCCTATCAATTAGAAAAGAGAAGGAGATGAAGTCATTTTGGATGAACTTATCCCCTTCGAAAATAAAATTATCCGTTGTCAACTTGCTTTGATGAACTTCAGTTCTATCTTCGCTTCGTTTCCTAGGTCACTTTTGATTTTCATTGAGTATTAGCAGTAGCAGACCTCGAATAGCTGGTCGGTTTTATGAGGCAATCGGCTTTGCAGTTGCGATGTTTGGAGATATTAAGTCTGCGACTTTGCCTGAGGGTGGCAACTTGATTTTGATGCAGGCTATAGCTTTGCTCAACGCGTACCATTTCAGGTAGTAGCGAGTGGCAATGAAGTCTTGATTTCGCTTAATGTGGCGAGTAGGGAAGAAGTGGATAGAATTATCGAGCGTGTTGAAGCAAATGACGGGCAAATTACAGGTCGCCCGACAGATGCCCCTGGCTTTTATGGAGCAAGTTTTACAGACCTTGATGGGCATCATTTTAATATGATTGTGATGTAGGAAGTTAGAATTCATCTGCTCTAGAATCATAGATGAACTTATTTGAAAAGGGAGAAACTGATGATTCTTCCTTTTTTTCAGAGTCAATTTACGCTATAATAGTCTTATGAAAAAAATCATTGAGTTTAAAGATTTTACATTTAAATACCAAGCGCAACAGGAACCCACTTTAAAAGATATTCAGTTAACGATTTATCAGGGAGAGAAAGTTCTGATTATTGGTCCATCTGGTTCAGGAAAGTCGACGATTGGACAATGTCTTAATGGTATTATTCCCAATATTTACAAGGGAGAACATAGCGGAAGTTTACTATTGGATGGTCAGGAAGCTTTTAATCTTTCAATTTATGATAAGTCCTTGCTCGTATCAACGGTTCTTCAAGATACAGATGGTCAATTCATTGGCTTATCAGTTGCCGAGGACCTAGCTTTTGCTTTGGAAAACGATATGGAAAACCAGGTGGTGATGAAGCAAAAAGTAGGAGATTGGGCAGAAAGACTGTCTTTGACCGATTTACTAGCACATCGACCACAAGATTTATCTGGAGGTCAAAAGCAACATGTCAGTCTGGGCGGAGTTCTTATTGATGAGAGTCCTATTTTGTTGTTTGATGAGCCACTTGCTAATTTAGACCCCAAATCGGGCCAAGATACGATTGATTTGATTGACCGTCTGCACAAGCAAGAAGGGACCACAACCATTATTATCGAACACCGTTTAGAGGACGTACTGTATCGTCAGGTGGACCGAGTTGTATTGATTAATGACGGTCGGATTTTGTTCAATGGAGGACCTGATGATTTATTACGTACCTCATTGTTACAGGAAAACGGCATCCGTGAACCCTTATATCTATCGACTCTTCGCGCCTTAGGATATCCGATTGCGCAGGCAGAACGCCTCTCCTCAGTTTGGGAAATTGATATTGAGGCTTTGAATATAGCATCCCTACCGACTCTACACTTTGAAAATGGAGAGAAAGAGGCTTTGTTAGAAGTTAAGCATCTTCATTTTTCCTATCCTAACAAACAAGTTCTTACAGATATTCAACTGACGATTCATAAGGGGGAACGTCTAGCTATTGTTGGAAAAAATGGTGCTGGGAAATCTACTTTAGCCAAGGTGCTTTGTGGTTTTATTCAGGGTGAGGGTGAGATTCTCTGGAAGGGGCAGTCGATCAAAGAAGATTCTGTCAAAGAGCGAGCAGAACGGATTGGTTATGTTCTTCAGAATCCCAACCAAATGATTAGCCAAACGATGATTTTTGATGAGGTTGCCCTTGGTTTGCGTATGCGAGGGGTGACAGAAGAAGAAATCGAACACCGAGTTCACCATATCTTGAAAGTATGTGGCCTGTATTCGTTTCGTAATTGGCCGATTTCGGCACTTTCGTATGGGCAGAAAAAACGGGTAACGATAGCATCTATCTTGGTTCTCAATCCAGAAATTATTTTGCTAGATGAACCAACAGCAGGACAAGATCAACGACATTATCGGGAAATGATGGAGTTTTTGGATCAATTAAATGCCCAAGGGCACACCATTGTCATGATTACCCATGACATGCAACTCATGCTAGATTATTCAGATAGAGCTGTTGTTGTGGTGGATGGGCAGATTATTGAAGATGCCAGTCCAGCAGAAATTTTATCTGATGATACGGTGATTGAGCGAGCCAATTTAAAAGAAACATCAATTTTTCACTTGGCGGAGAGGGTGGGAGTTAATCCCTTAGAATTAACGACGTTTTATATGCAGGAAGAAAGGAGAGGAAGATGAGTCAACAAAAACTAATTGGTTACCATCCAGGAACTGGCTTGATTCATAGTTTATCGGCTGTCAGTAAATTACTCTTTTTTCTCATAGTTTCCATTCTTGCTATGATTACTTACGATACCCGCTTGATTCTTTTTATCGCAGTATTTTCTCTAGCCTTGTTCAAAATGTCAGGGATTCGTTATAAAGAAATCTCTCTTGTTTTAATTCTGACGATCATTTTTGCTGCAATGAATGCCCTGATGGTTCACTTGTTTGCACCACGGTATGGAGTGGAACTTTACGGAGCAGACACTCCCTTGCTATCAGGTCTGGGAGTTTATTCCTTGACGAGTCAGCAAGCATTTTATCTGGTGAATCTTCTCTTGAAGTATTTTTGTACAGTTCCTTTAGCGATTATCTTTCTCATGACCACTCATCCTAGCCAGTTTGCTTCCAGCTTGAATCAAATTGGGGTATCCTACAAAGTTGCTTACGCAGTCAGTTTGACCATGCGTTATATTCCAGATATTCAAGAAGAGTTTTATACGATTCGAATGTCTCAAGAAGCGCGTGGTTTGGAATTGTCCAGAAAAGGAAAAGTGATGGATCGTATAAAAGGGAATCTATCCCTTGTCATTCCTCTGATTTTCAGCTCCTTGGAGAGGATTGATACGATTTCAACAGCTATGGAATTGCGGCGTTTTGGAAAGAATAAAAAAAGAACATGGTATACCCAACAGCCTCTACAGAGAATAGATTACGCTGTCTTGCTATTTATTCTTGCTCTAGTAGTCGTGACAATCTATCTATTTTTTGTTAATCAGGGGCGATTCTATAATCCGTGGCGATGATTATTGAATTTATTGGGCGATCAACCCTTTATCGTTGACATATATGAAATATACTGTTACAGTAGAGAATGTAAATAAGTTTAGAGTTTAAGTATCAGTTTCATCTTTTGTTTTTCCTCTTGATAAGTTTTACAAATAAATAAAAAAGAGGTAACACAAATGGTACAAGGTACAGTTAAATGGTTTAATGCAGAAAAGGGATTTGGTTTTATTGCTCAAGAAAACGGTCCAGATGTATTTGCACACTTTTCTGAAATTCAGTCTAATGGTTTTAAATCTTTGGAAGATGGTCAAAAAGTGACATTTGAAGTGGAGCAAGGCCAACGTGGTCTTCAAGCAACCAATATTACAAAAATTGGATAATAAAAGAGCGGGTTTCTTAGTGAAACTCGCTTTTCTTATGTTTAAAGGGGTCTTTTATTTGGTATACCAGCTTTGCGTGGAAACTTATTTGGAGTTTCCTTTTTCTTTTCGACGATGGTCAATGTTCGAGGGTCGCCATTTGGAAGAGTATAGTCGTGGTTTTCGATGACTTTTGCGAAGAGGAGATTGAGTGCGTTTTTTGCCTGGGTCAATTCATCTTCTGCGCTGGACGCCTTGAGTGCGATTAATTTTCCGTTGAGCTTCAAATAAGGGATAGTCAATTCAGAAAGAATCTGCATGCGGGCAACTGCGCGTGCCGTGACAAGGTCAAATTGTGCACGAAAGTTCTTATCTTGTGCAAAGTCTTCTGCACGACCATGATAGAAATGAACACCTTCGAGCTCTAGTTCTTCGGCAAGCAAATGTAAAAAGTTAATTCGTTTATTAAGAGAATCAATGATGGTAACATCTAGTTGCGGAAAGATAATCTTCATAGGTAGGCTAGGAAATCCAGCTCCAGCTCCAATATCTAAAAGCCGAAGAGGTTCGTTCTGAATATGGCCTTGCAGGATTGGAGCGATAGAATCGTAGAAATGCTTCAGATAGACTTCGCTTTCCTCGGTAATAGCTGTCAGGTTGATTTTTTCATTCCATTCCACTAATAGTTGGAAATAGCGATGAAATTGGTGTTTTTGTTGGTCAGTTAATTGAATACCTTGGTCTGCCAAGGTTTTATAAAATACTTCAGGTTTCATAATCTTATCTTATCATAATTTAAGCAAAAGAAAAACCCAGAAGAGTCTGGGAATTTTCTTATTGACCATCTGTCTGTCCCGTCGCAGGATTGTTTCCTGTTGTTGCAGTTTCAGCTGAAGAAGTTGCAGTCTCGGTTGCAGTTCCAGATGATGTTTCGCTTGATGTTGTCGTCGCTTCGGTTGTTTCACTAGTTTCAGTCGAACTAGAAGAACTTGTACTAGAGCTAGTGTACGTGTTATAAGCATTGGAGAGTGAGCGACTACCTCTGAGATAGTAGTTGGAACCGTAACGTACGAGTCCGCTTGGCAACTCCCAATCGGTAGCAGTATAGTCCGAATGCATAAAGAGCATCATATTGTGGTAGACATCTGTTGCAATTCGCATGCTACTATCAAGGATAGGAGTCATACGATTGGTATATCCGGTCCAAACAGCCATTGCATACTGACTAGAATATCCAACAAAGTTTTCATCAGGAACGACCATGTAGCTATAATTTGCTTCTGGAATTGAAGCTAGAATAGTATCCGTTTCGCTATCGGTATAGTTTGATGTACCTGTTTTACCTGCCATAGGAACTCCACTAACAGAAGCGTTTAATCCATAACCGGAAGACATAACAGCCTTCATCATATCGGTCATCATGTAGGCTGTTTCGGCAGACATGACTTTGGTCCCTTGAGGAGCGTATTCTGTTACTGTTCCGTCACTAAAGACAATTTTATTGACATACTGCGGAGCGTAGTATGTGCCGCCATTGGCAAAAGCGGCGTAGGCAGCAGCCATCTTTTCACTACTTGCCCCATACTGGCTACCAGTGTCGGATGTATTACTTGAAATAGCATTAGAGTAATGAATATCTGGGTAATTGATACCAACGCTATTCAAAAATTTCAAGGCATTTTCTAAGCCTGTAGCTTCCAATGCTTTAACGGCTGTAACATTTCGAGAATACTGAATAGCAGTCTTAACAGAGATATTACCATAGTATTGTTTATCCCAGTTATTGACAGGAGTTGTTGTACCAGGGTAATTATAAGGACCATCTAAGATTAAATCTGCTGTAGATGTATAAATGCCGTTTTCAAAAGCAGGAGCATAGTCAGTGATTGGCTTCATTGTAGAACCAAAGTCTCGGTTGGTTTCAACGGCTTGGTTGGTACCAAATGAGACGTTTGTTTCTTGTTTACGACCACCTAATTGCGCAACGACTTTACCATTAGAAACATCCACAACCGTTGAAGCTACCTGTAATAAATCATCTGGATAGCTGACATACATATCTGTATTGTAGATATTCCAAAGTTGTTGCTGGGCGGCAGGATCGACGTTCGTATAGACATCCATCCCTGTTGTCAGCAAGTTGTAACCTGTTTTGGCTTCAACTTCTTCAACGACTTGTTTCAGATAGTTGTCCATATAAGCAGGATAAGCAGCTGCATTAGATAATGGTTGCAAACCATCTGTTACAGGTGTTAGAACAGCTTGTTCATACTGGGTATTATCAATGTACTTTTCTTCCAGCATCTCAGCCAATACCAAATCGCGACGTGTTTTTGCATCTTCTGGATTGGTATAAGGATCATATTGGTTTGGCGCTTGGGGCATTCCTGCTAAAAGAGCTAATTGAGGAAGAGTCAAATCTTTTAACTCTTTTCCATAAAAAGCAAGAGCAGCAGTCTTCATACCGTAGTTACCATTTGACATATACACCTTGTTGATGTAGTAGGTCAAAATCTCTTGTTTGGTATTGCGGCGTTCCAATTGAGTAGCCAGCCAAGCCTCTTGAATTTTCCGTTTTAGATTTTGATCTTCTACGGATGTCGAGAAATAAGTCAGCTTGATAAGCTGTTGGTCAAGTGTCGAGCCACCCTGCAAACGTCCTCCGCTCAAGTTATTAATCAGGGAACCCGCAATACGAATCACGTCAACCCCTCTATGATTGAAGAAGCGTTGGTCTTCGATTGCGACAATCGCATTTACCAAGTCTGTTGGAATTTCCTCAGTCTTAGCACTCGAACGTTTTTCTGCTCCTAAATCTGCAATAAGATTTCCGTTCTTATCGTAAATTTTACTTGACACAGTTGCTGTCAAAGATTCTTCTGTCAATTCTGGAGCGCTTTGGATGTAGTAAACAACCAATGCAGCTCCGGCCAGGCAGGCAATGATAGCCCCCGCAAGTAACATATTTGCAGTGATTAGAAGAGCTTTTTTAATTGTTGTAGTTTTCAAAAGATTCACCACCTAATAGATTTTTTTCAACGATTTCCAGATATGGGATGCTGGGGAAACGCCCCATTTGAATCTCAAAGCCGTATTGTCGAATAAAGGTTAGAGGCATCGACTTACTACCCATGTCTACTTGATAAAATTCGATCAAATGAGTGGCTGGCAAGAGATAGGTTTCTTTTAATGTTGAAAAGTGAAGAAGGACAAAACAAATGCCACCTTGTTTTACAACCTGTTTCATGTGTTCGATCTGATGCGCATGAAAATTTTTCATGGGCATGGATGCTTTTTGGCGTGTCTCTTTCGCTTCAAAATCAATATAATGTCTTTTAAAAACACCAGAGTAGTCTGTTGTAGATGCCTGTCGAAAGTATGCCTCGACAATCTTAGCACGGCTCCGTTTGGGGTAATCAACTTTTACAATTTGCACGGGAGTTGGCTTCTTGTGAATGACAGCAATGTCGTGCGCAAGGTAATATTGATTGCTATCGTTGATAGCGGCCTCAAAAGACATTCCGCGATTAGCAAAGTTTACTCGCTGGGATGAAATAGGACTGGTTCTATTGATTTTTTTTGACACCTTATGAGGATAATTGACCATAGAACTCCTTCTTGATAAAATAATATCAGCATATTATACCATAATTAGCGAAAAGAGTACAAGAAATGGATACTAAGAGCCTTTTGGTAACAGGTTATAGACATACAGACCTGGGAATTTTTTCAGAAAAAGATCCTCGACTGCACATTATTAAATCTGCAATTCGTAGGAGTTTTATTCGTTTTTTAGAAGAGGGAGTTAGTTGGTTTATACTGACAGGTCAATTGGGATTTGAATACTGGTCCTTAGAAGTCTTAGAAGATTTACGAGCCGAAGGGTATCAACTGAGTATTGCAATAATATTTCCATTTGAAAATCATGGCGAACAGTGGAATGAGGCTAACCAAGCAAAGTTAGCACGGTTTAAGCAGGTTGATTTTGTAAAGTATGCCTATCCACGCTATGAAAACCCAGGGCAATTTAGAGACTATAACCAGTTTTTACTGGATAATACGACAGGTTGTTATTTATTTTACGATTCTGAAAATGAAACCAATTTGAAATATTTATATCACATGGTCTTAAAGAAAGAAGGATATAATAGAAAAACGCTTACCTTCGAGGAATTGAATGAGGAGGCTGAAAATTTTTCAAATTCTGAGTGATTTGACTTGATTTTTCCCTATTTTTTTTAATATAATAGGAGCAGTGACGTTTTAGATTAGGGAGAGAGAGATGGCAAGTATTAAATTTACGACAAAAGATATTTTCGAGCAAGATTTTAAAATTGGTTTTCGTGGCTATGATCAAGATGAAGTGAACGATTTTCTTGATGATATTATGAAAGACTATGATGCTTATGAAGCGATTATCAAGGAATTAAAAGGCGAAATTGCTCGATTGAAAGCGCAGGCAGCAAATTCTTCCAAAACAACTCTTCCTACTGAAGAATCGAACGACGTATTGCGTACAGAACGTCCATCTTCAGCGACAAACTTTGATATTCTCCGCCGTCTGAATCGTCTGGAGAAAGAAGTATTTGGAAAACAAATCGTTCAGGATCAAGAATAGAAAATTATACACCTAAACTGACACTTTATTCACAGTTATTTTCTTGTGCACAAATACATCCTGTATTTTTGTCAAAGATATTCCTTGATTTAAAGTGGCTTGCTTTGTAGATACAACTTCTAAGATAATTAAGGTGCAATTTTTGGATAATCGCGTGGTAGTTTTCTACCATGAGGAAAGTCCATGCTAGCACTGGCTGAGATGCCAGTAGTGTTTGTGCTAGGCGAATCAATAAGCCTAGGGACGCCCTTGGGCGTTACGGCGGTTAAAATGGCTAAGTCTTTTGATATGCCAGAGTAGATCTGAAAGTGCCACAGTGACGAAGTTTTTATGGAAACGTAAAAAATGGAACGCGGTAAACCCCTCAAGCTAGCAACCCAAACTTTGGTCGGGGCATGGGATGGATGGAAATGAACAGAAATCCTGACTGTTTAGACAGTAGACAGATGGTTATCGAAGGTGGTAGAACCTAGTACCACCGGAACAAAACATGGCTTACAGAAAATTGCATAAAATAGGTAGCTAGCTCTGCTAGCTTTTATTGTAGAGGAAAAAAATGAAAAAACAATTTGAGTTGATTGCAACGGCAGCAGCAGGTCTGGAAGCGGTTGTGGGTCGAGAAATTCGTAATCTTGGCTATGAATGTCAAGTGGAAAATGGCCGTGTTCGATTCCAAGGAGATGTAAAATCCATTATCGAAACCAATATCTGGTTGCGTTCAGCAGATAGAATTAAAATCATTGTTGGACAATTTCCAGCAAAGACTTTTGAAGAGTTGTTCCAAGGAGTTTTTAACTTGGACTGGGAAAATTACTTGCCTCTAGGCTGTAAGTTCCCTATTTCCAAGGCCAAATGTGTCAAATCGAAATTGCATAATGAACCAAGTGTGCAGGCTATTTCTAAGAAAGCAGTTGTAAAGAAACTGCAGAAACACTTCTCTCGTCCCGAAGGGGTTCCCTTGCAAGAGATGGGGGCAGAGTTTAAAATTGAAGTGTCGATTTTGAAAGATGTGGCGACAGTCATGATTGATACGACAGGTTCTAGTTTGTTCAAACGTGGTTATCGGGTGGAAAAAGGTGGCGCACCAATCAAAGAAAATATGGCAGCTGCTATTTTGCAATTATCGAATTGGTATCCAGATAAACCGCTTATTGACCCTACTTGCGGCTCGGGAACTTTCTGTATTGAGGCGGCTATGTTGGCAAAAAATATAGCTCCAGGTTTGAAGAGAAGTTTTGCATTTGAGGAATGGCCGTGGGTTGAGGATCAATTGGTGGCTGCATTACGCAAAGAAGCGCAAGCTTCTATCAAGGCAGATTTGGTATTAGATATTGCTGGATCAGATATTGATGCTCGTATGATTGAAATTGCGAAGAAGAATGCATTTGCGGCAGGAGTTGAGCAGGATATTGTTTTCAAGCAAATGCGTGTGCAAGACTTGCGTACAGATAAAATTAATGGTGTCATTATTTCTAATCCACCTTACGGAGAACGTTTGTTGGATGATGAAGCCATTGTTACCCTGTATCGAGAAATGGGGCAGACTTTTGAACCACTCAAAACATGGTCTAAGTTTATTCTAACTAGTGATGAGTTGTTTGAAACCCGTTTTGGACAGCAAGCGGATAAGAAACGCAAACTGTATAATGGTACCCTAAAAGTGGATCTTTATCAATTTTTTGGTCAACGAGTGAAACGTCAAGTGCAAGAAGTGCAAGGATAGGAGGACATCGTGGGAGAAAAAAATAGTCATCATCTTCCTTTGGATGAGGAGAAAGTTTTAGATTTTGAAGTGGCGAAAGATTTAACAATCGAAGAAGCAGTCAAAAAACATAAGGAAATTGAAGCGGGTGTGACAGAAGATGATGGTCTCTTGGATCGTTATATCAAGCAACACCGCGCAGAAATTGAATCTCAAAAATTTGAAACCAAAATCAATCTTCTTCCTTTAGTTGAGGTGGCTGATGAGGAAAAAAATCAAGGACATGAAAGCGCGGAAGAGGTAGAAGCAAATGAGTCTTCTCTTACGGAAGTTAGTGAGGAGATTGCTCCTATTGTAGAAGAACTTTCGGTAACTCCGATGGAAACCTTGGAAGAAACAGTGATTGCAAGTACTGTAGCAATGGAGGGGTTATCTCCAATGGCAGATGATTCTAGTTTAGAATTGGAAGAAGATGAGGCCGAAGACTTGGACCATAGTGAGGGCGCAGATAGGGACCAAAAAAAGAAATTTTACTTCTGGTCAGCAGTAGGGCTTTCAATGATTGGTGTAATGGCGACGGCCCTGGTTTGGATGAATTCGGTTAACAAATCGAATACTGCGACTTCTTCAAGTTCAACAAGTACAAGCCAGACGTCATCGACAGCATCAAGTTCGACAGATGCGAATGTGACCGCTTTTGAACAGCTCTATAATAGTTTCTTTACGGATAGTAGTTTGACCAAGCTAAAAAATTCAGAATTTGGTAAATTAGCAGAACTGAAAGTGCTGTTGGAAAAATTGGATAAGAATTCGGACGGTTATACCAAAGCTAAAGAACAGTATGATCATCTTGAAAAAGCCATTGCAGCCATTCAGGCCATTAATGGTCAGTTTGATAAAGAAGTCGTTGTTAATGGTGAAATTGATACAACGGCGACGGTTAAATCAGGAGAATCTCTTTCTGCGACAACGACAGGGATTAGTGCAGTTGACAGTCTATTAGCATCAGTCGTGAATTTTGGTCGTTCACAACAGGAAGTCGCTTCGGCTACGGTAGCAAGTGAGGCTGCAGTCACAAGCAACCAAGGTGCTGATGAAACTGTATCTACTGGTGTACCAGCGACAACAGAAGTCGCTTCAACAACGGTTTCAGGCTCAACAACCGACTTTGGTATTGCCGTGCCAGCTGGTGTCGTCTTGCAACGTGACCGCAGTCGTGTTCCTTATAATCAAGCAATGATTGATGATGTAAACAATGAAGCATGGAATTTCAATCCAGGTATTCTTGAAAATATTGTGACTATCTCGCAACAACGTGGGTATATAACAGGCAATCAATATATCTTGGAAAAAGTTAATATTATCAACGGCAATGGCTACTACAATATGTTTAAACCAGATGGGACCTACTTGTTCTCTATAAATTGTAAGACAGGCTACTTTGTCGGCAATGGTGCTGGTCATTCTGATGCCTTGGATTATTAAACAAAAAAGCGGTTTAGTCGCTTCGGATTGAAGAAAAAGTCCATTTTGGACAATTTTCTTCAATCTTTTTTTCTTTATGTTGAAAATAAAAAACTCTCAGAAACGCCGAAATATCAATGTTTCTAAGAGTTTAATGACTTGCTATCTTTCGCAAACTTCTTCAATTTTTTATATTTTTAGGAGTTTGTCTACGTTCGGAGCGGTTTATCCGCTTTTTTGTTAGATTGGTTTTCTTTCAAAGGCATCGGTAGAGATTCCTTGAGAAAGGATTAGTTTTGCCCATTCTTTAGCTGAATGAAGGCTGTGGTCTTTGTAGTTGCCGCATGATTCAATGGTTGTCCCAGGAACATCCTCCCAAGTGATACCTTCTGCAATTTCTTCCAAACTCGACTTGATGACTCGAGCAATCTTTTCAGAGTCTTGTTTTCCCCACATAATCATGTGGAAACCTGTCCGACACCCGAAAGGAGAGCAGTCGATTAGCCCATCGATGCGCTGGCGAATTAGTTTAGCTAATAGATGCTCGATGGTATGTAGACCAGCTGTATCCATTGCATTTTCGTTGGGTTGGATAAGGCGAATATCAAAGTTTGTAATAATGTCTCCTTTGGGTCCGACTTCTTCAGAAATTAAGCGGATGTAAGGTGCTTTTACAATAGTGTGGTCTAGCTCGAAGCTTTCGACAGTGACTTCTTTTTTCATGGTTTCCTCCAAATAAGTGATGAATTTATTATACCATATTTGACAATTTGGAATTGTGAAATCGTTTCAAATATGATAGAATAGATACAGATTTTGTGAAAATCGAATTATAAAAAAAGAGGTAGAAATATGAACATCATTACAGTAGTAGTGACACTTGTTTCTGCTCTCATTGGTTTAGTATTAGGTTACTTTGCCATTTCTTTGAAGATGAAATCTGCAAAAGAAACTGCAGAATTGACACTTTTAAACGCAGAACAAGAAGCTAGTAATGTTCGTGGTCGAGCAGAAGAGCAAGCTGAGGTTATTCTAAAAACAGCTGAGCGCGATCGCCAGACCTTGAAAAAAGAATTACTCTTGGAAGCTAAGGAAGAAGCTCGTAAGTACCGAGAAGAAATTGCAGAAGAATTTAAGTCAGAACGTCAAGAGTTGAAGCAAATCGAATCACGCTTGACAGAGCGGGCGACCAGCTTGGACCGCAAAGACGACAATTTGACCAACAAGGAAAAGACTTTGGAACAAAAGGAACAAAGTCTGACCGATAAAGCTAAGCACATTGATGAGCGTGAACAAGAAGTTGTAAAACTCGAAGAACAAAAAGCTTTGGAGTTAGAACGAGTGGCGGCCCTCAGTCAAGAAGAGGCGAAGGAAATCATCCTTACCGATACACGTGATAAACTGACGCATGAAATTGCGACTCGTATCAAGGAAGCAGAGCGTGAAGTAAAAGAACGTTCTGACAAGATGGCAAAGGACTTGTTAGCCCAAGCGATGCAACGTATATCAGGTGAATATGTGGCTGAGCAGACGATTACATCGGTTCATTTACCGGATGATGCGATGAAGGGACGGATTATTGGACGTGAGGGTCGAAATATTCGTACCTTTGAAAGTCTCACAGGTATCGATGTTATCATTGATGATACACCCGAAGTGGTTGTTCTATCAGGTTTTGATCCGATTCGCCGTGAGATTGCCCGTATGACCATGGAGACCTTGCTTCAAGATGGTCGTATTCATCCAGCTCGTATTGAGGAGTTGGTTGAGAAACACCGTGTAGAGATGGATAATCGTATTCGTGAGTATGGGGAAGCTGCTGCTTATGAAGTTGGGGCACCAAACCTTCATCCAGACTTGATTAAAATCATGGGACGTTTGCATTTCCGTACCTCTTATGGACAAAATGTTCTTCGCCACTCAATCGAAGTTGCTAAATTAGCAGGTGTACTTGCTGCTGAATTGGGCGAGAATGTGAATTTGGCACGGCGAGCTGGTTTCCTACATGACGTTGGTAAAGCTATTGACCGTGAGGTGGATGGAAGCCACGTTGAAATCGGTACAGAATTGGCTAAGAAATATAAAGAGAATCCAATTGTTATCAATGCGATTGCTAGTCACCATGGCGATGTAGAAGCGACAAGTACTATTGCAGTTATTGTGGCTGCGGCAGATGCTCTGAGCGCTGCTCGTCCAGGTTCGCGTCGTGAATCTATGGAAGCTTACATCAAACGTCTGCAAGACTTGGAAGAAATCGCTAACAGTTTTGAAGGGATTAAACAATCCTATGCTATTCAGGCTGGTCGTGAAATTCGGATTATCGTTCATCCTAACAAGGTCACTGATGATCAGATTACCATCTTGGCCCATGATGTTCGTGAGAAAATTGAAAATAATCTGGATTATCCAGGAAATATCAAGATCACTGTCATTCGTGAAACAAGAGCGACAGATATTGCTAAATAATGCGGAGGGAGCCCAATCAGCTCCCTTTCTGCTTGAAAAAATACCCTGCTCATTTAAAATCAGTTGAAATTCATGCTAAATTTTGTTACACTAGAATGAAAGATTTAAAAGGAGATATCATGAAAGAGCGAGGCTTACTCATTGTCTTTTCTGGCCCATCTGGTGTTGGAAAAGGAACAGTTCGAAAGGAAATTTTTGAAAGCTCTGATAATAAATTTGAATATTCTGTATCCATGACGACACGTCCACAGAGACCGGGAGAAGTTGATGGTGTTGACTATTTCTTCCGTAGTCGTGAGGAATTTGAAGATTTGATTCGCCAGGGTCAGATGTTGGAATATGCAGAGTACGTTGGAAATTACTATGGAACACCTCTGACCTATGTCAATGAAACTCTTGATAAGGGAATTGATGTCTTTTTAGAAATTGAAGTACAGGGTGCCCTCCAAGTGAAGAAAAAGGTTCCAGATGGGGTGTTTATTTTCTTGACACCACCTGACTTGGAGGAGTTGCAAGATCGCTTGGTTGGTCGTGGGACAGACAGTGAGGAAGTCATTGCGCAACGTATCGAACGTGCCAAGGAAGAGATTGCCTTGATGCGTGAGTATGACTATGCGGTTGTCAATGATAAAGTTCCTTTGGCAGCTGAACGTGTCAAACGAATTATCGAAGCAGAGCATTTCCGTGTCGATCGCGTAATCGGTCGTTATGACGAAATGATTCGTGATGTGAACAAGTAACAGAACCTTAACAGAAAGTAGAGAATAGAACTATGATGTTGAAACCATCTATCGATACCTTGTTGGACAAGGTACCATCTAAGTATTCCTTGGTTATTCTTGAGGCAAAACGTGCCCATGAATTGGAAGCAGGTGCAAAGCCAACTCAAGAATTTACTTCAGTAAAATCAACCCTTCGTGCCTTGGAAGAAATTGAATCTGGCAATGTAGTCATCCACCCAGACCCAGAAGCAAAACGTGAGGCAGTTCGTCGCCGTGCGGAAGAAGCGAAGCGTTTGGCGGAAGAAGAAGAGAAGAAAATCAAAGAACAAATCGCTAAAGAAAAAGAAGAAGGCGAAAAGATTTAGAAACAAGACTCGGTTGGGATTACCATCCGGGTTTCTTTTCACTTACGGAATGATGAAAGTTTTGACAGAAAGGAGGAAGGAAGTATGTTAGCACAGGTTATTGTAGACGTCCCCTTGATGCAGACCGATCAGGCCTATTCCTATCAAGTACCAGCTGACTTGGAAGAGGGACTTATGGTTGGCGTGCGTGTCCATGTACCCTTTGGTAAGGGAAATCGGCTGATTCAAGGGATTGTAGTTGACTTGATTGATGAAGATGATAGGCTTGATTTGCAGGATTTGAAAGAGGTTGCGGAAGTCTTGGACTATAGTCCTGTTCTCAATCAAGAGCAATTTTGGTTAGCTGACCAGATGAGAAAGTCGGTCTTCTCCTATAAAATTACCCTCTTAAAATCCATGTTGCCAAGCCTGCTCAATTCGACCTATGACAAATTGCTCCGTCCAGGGCTTGGTTTGGAAATGGCAGAGCAGATTAGTCTGTTTGGTGATAAGGAGCAGATTCGTTTTTCTGACTTGGACGTGACAGAGCAAGGGAAAATCATGCGTCTGGCCCAGTCAGGAAAAATCTTGGTAGACTATGTGGCCAAGGATAAAAAGCAAATCAAGACAGAAAAATGGTACCGAGTTTGTTTGGAGAAATTACGAGAAGCAGACATCAGCAATCGGGCTAAAAAACGGCAGCAATTAAGAGAATTTCTTTTGACTCATCCTGAAGACCAGCTCCTTTCAAACCTAAAATCGGATTATTCAGCTGATACGCTCCGCTATTTCCAAGAAAAAGGCTATATAGAAGTCTGGGAAGAGGAAGTGTCGCGGACTCAGGGTGTTTTTGATAAGGTAGAAAAAACGCAGGCCTTGGAACTGAATCCAGAGCAGGCGATTGCGGTTCGGGAGATTGTGGCCTCTATCGGTCAGGAAAGCCAAACCTTTCTACTACAAGGGGTGACAGGATCTGGGAAGACGGAGGTTTATCTGCAGGTTATTGATAGGGTCTTGAAAATGGGGAAAACGGCTATAATGTTGGTGCCTGAAATTTCCTTGACCCCTCAGATGACCAATCGTTTTATTTCTCGTTTTGGTCAGCAGGTTGCCATTCTCCATTCTGGATTGTCTGACGGAGAGAAGTACGATGAGTGGCGGAAGATTGAGGCGGGAAATGCCCAGGTGGTTGTCGGGGCCCGTTCGGCCATTTTTGCCCCTTTGACAAACTTGGGTGTTATCATCATTGATGAGGAGCATGAGGCGACCTACAAGCAGGACAGTAATCCACGCTATCATGCGCGTGATGTGGCAAAGTTGCGGGCAGATTATAATCGAGCGACTCTGGTCTTGGGGTCTGCTACGCCGAGTCTTGAAACACGGGCTCGGGCTAGTCGCGGAGTCTATGGAAGACTGACTCTTAACCAGAGGGCCAATTCCTTGGCTCGTATTCCAGAAGTGGAAGTTGTGGATTTCCGAGATTACATCGGTCAGCAGGAAGCTAGTAATTTCACCCCTGTTTTGATTGAGAAGATTAGAGAAAAGCTGGCTCGTAAGGAACAGGTCGTTCTTATGTTGAATAGGCGTGGTTATTCTTCTTTTGTCATGTGTCGTGATTGTGGGAGTGTGGACCAGTGTCCAAACTGTGATATTTCCCTAACGCTTCACATGGATACAAAAACCATGAATTGCCATTATTGTGGTTTTCAAAAGGGGATTCCTCAGACCTGTCCAAACTGTCAAAGTCGTTCTATTCGTTATTATGGGACGGGTACGCAAAAGGCCTACGATGAATTGCAGGAGCTCTTGCCAGAAGCTAGAATTTTGCGTATGGATGTGGATACTACCAAGAAAAAAGGTGCTCATGAGGACTTGCTCGAACGGTTTGGTCGAGGCGAAGCGGATATTCTTCTGGGAACTCAGATGATTGCCAAAGGCTTGGATTTTCCAAATGTGACCCTAGTTGGCGTGCTCAATGCGGATACGGCTCTGAATTTGCCTGATTTTCGGTCTTCTGAGCGGACTTTCCAGTTGCTAACTCAGGTAGCTGGTCGGGCTGGTCGGGCAGATAAGGAAGGGGAGGTCTTAATTCAGACCTACAACCCAAACCACTATGCTATTGCCTTTGCCAAAGAGCAGGACTATGAAGGTTTCTATCATTATGAGATGGGAATTCGGAAAAATCTTGGTTATCCACCTTACTATTTTACAGTTGGTCTAACCTTTTCGCACAAGTCGGAAGAATTTGTCGTGAAAAAAGCCTATGAAACTGTAGCCTTTCTCCGTCAACACTTAACAGATGCAATTCAAATCCTGGGACCGACGCCCAAGCCTATTGCCAGAACCCATAATCTCTACCACTACCAGATCATCTTGAAATATCGGCATGAAGACCGTTTGGAAGAGGTATTGAATCAGATTTTGGATTGGACGCAGGAGAGAGAAAATCAAGATTTGCGGCTGATTATTGACAACGAACCGCAGAATATGATGTGAGGTCACTATTGACCTTGCATTTTTTGTTTTAAAAACCTTTAATTAAGGAAAAAATAAGCAAAAATGGTATAATTAAGGGATAATAGAATAAGTACGAACGATGTAATGTAAAGGAGATGAGAAAGCAAAGATGACAAAGTTGATTTTTATGGGAACACCAGCATTTTCTGCGACAGTCTTAAAAGGTCTTTTGGCGGATGA
This sequence comes from Streptococcus suis, assembly GCF_046032515.1. Taxonomy (GTDB): domain Bacteria; phylum Bacillota; class Bacilli; order Lactobacillales; family Streptococcaceae; genus Streptococcus; species Streptococcus suis_AL. The sequence continues at coordinate 53,698 of NZ_JARQPJ010000014.1, forward strand.
TCAGTATGAAATCTTAGCTGTTGTTACCCAGCCTGACCGAGCTGTTGGACGAAAAAAAGTCATTCAAATGACACCTGTGAAAGAAGTGGCTTTGGAACACCGTTTACCAGTCTATCAACCGGAAAAGTTATCAGGAAGTCAAGAAATGGATGAGCTGATGAATTTAGGAGCAGATGGGATTGTGACGGCAGCTTTTGGGCAATTCCTACCAACCAAATTATTGAACTCAGTTGACTTTGCAGTCAATGTTCATGCTTCTCTTCTTCCTAAATACCGTGGTGGTGCCCCTATCCATTACGCTTTGATTAACGGTGATGAACGTGCCGGCGTAACCATCATGGAAATGGTTAAGGAAATGGATGCTGGTGACATGATTTCCAGCGATAGCATTGCTATTGAAGAAACGGATAATGTTGGTACCTTATTTGAAAAGTTGGCTGTTGTTGGACGGGATTTGCTATTGCAAACCTTGCCAGCCTATATTGCTGGTGACTTGAAACCAGTCGCTCAAAATCCAGCACAGGTAACCTTCTCACCAAATATCCAGCCAGAAGAAGAGGTACTGGATTGGAATAAGTCAGCCCGTCAACTATTTAACCACATTCGCGGTATGTACCCGTGGCCCGTTGCCCACACCTATTGGCAAGGGGAACGTTTTAAAATTCAAGAAGCTGTAGAAGCAGAAGGTGAAGGACCAGTTGGTCGGGTTATTGCTCGAAGCAAGAAAGAATTGATCATTGCGACAGGTCAGGGAGCCCTTTCTCTGAAAACTGTCCAGCCAGCTGGTAAGCCAAAAATGACCATTGCAGACTTTTTGAATGGAGCAGGTCGAGATATTGCAGTAGGAGAACAATTTGGTGGTTAATAAACATGAAACAGCCAGAAGTCTAGCCTTATCTGTACTGGAAGGCGTCTTTGATCAAGGTGCTTACTCGAACATCGCTCTCAATAAGGCTCTAGAATCTTCTCGTTTATCAGCACAGGACAAGGGCTTGGCGACCGAGTTGGTTTATGGGACGGTTTCTCGTAAAATTACCCTAGAGTGGTATTTGGCCCATTTCATTGAAGACAGAGAAAAGTTGGACACTTGGGTCTACTATCTCCTCATGTTGAGCCTCTACCAGTTGGTATATTTGGACAAGTTACCACCCCACGCAGTTGTCAATGAGGCAGTTAATATTGCCAAGCGAAAGCCTGGTACTGACAAGTTTGTCAACGCTATTTTGCGTAAAATGAGCCAATCGACCTTGCCCAATCCTGCAGAAATCAAACGAAAGAACAAACGTCTATCCGTTCAGTATTCTGTGCCAGTTTGGTTGGTCCAAACCTTGATTGCAGAATATGGTGATGAACGTGCAGAGAAGATTTTCCAAAGCTTACATGATCGGAATAAGGCCAGCGTTCGTGTGACAGATAGTCAACGAGTGGAGCAATTGGCAGAGGAACTAGATGCCCAACACTCGCAGTTATCACCAGTTGGGTTGGTTAAATCTCATGGACACTTTGCGGGGACAGATTATTTCAAGGAAGGGCTTATCACTATTCAAGACGAAACCAGTCAATTAGTGGCGCCAACTTTGGATATTCAAGGGGATGAAATCATCTTGGATGCTTGTGCAGCTCCGGGTGGAAAGACCTGTCATATGGCAAGCTATCTTACGGATGGAAAAATTCTTGCATTGGATTTGTATGATCATAAACTCACCCTCATTGAGGAAAATGCCACTCGCTTAGGTCTAGCAGATAAGATTGAGACCAAACGTCAGGATGCCAGTCGCGTTCATGAGGAATTTGGTCCAGCTACCTTTGATAAGATATTGGTAGATGCCCCTTGTTCAGGTATTGGACTCATCCGCCGTAAGCCAGATATTCGATATAACAAGGCATCGATGGACTTTGATTCTCTAAAAGCTATTCAGCTACAGATATTGGACAGTGTTTGCCAAAGCCTGAAAATCGGTGGTATAATAACTTATAGCACCTGTACTATTATTAAAAAGGAAAACCAAGAGGTTATTCAAGAATTTTTAAACCAGCATCCTAATTTTGAACAGGTCATGCTGGACCATCCCAAAACAGATATTATGGTGGATGGTTGCTTGTTGATTACACCGGAACAATACCAAACAGATGGATTTTTCATCGGTCAATTTAGAAGAAAATTTTAGAAGTAAGAGGAGGAAGTTGCTTAGCAACGAAAAAAGTATGGAAATTGCATTATTAACTGATGTTGGACAAAAACGTTCAAACAACCAAGATTATATTAACCGCTATAAAAACAGAGCAGGTATTGATTTAGTCGTATTGGCTGATGGAATGGGTGGTCATCGTGCGGGCCACATTGCCAGTGAGATGGCAGCGACAGATTTAGGGGCTGCTTGGGTTGATACCCAATTAGTGACTTTAAACGAAGTTCGTGAGTGGATGGTTGCCAACATTGACGCTGAAAACCAAAAGATTCATGAACTTGGACAGACAGAAGAATACAAGGGGATGGGAACAACTCTTGAAGCAGTTGTTGTCATCGACAACCAAATGATCTATGCCCATGTCGGAGATTCACGAGTTGGATTGATTAGAGATGGCGAATATACACGTCTAACCAACGACCATTCGCTGGTAGGTGCCCTTGTTCGAGCTGGTCAGCTCACAGAAGAAGAAGCACAGCGCCATCCTCAAAAAAATATTGTAACGCAGTCCATCGGACAAGCCGAACCAATTGAACCAGACATTGCTTTGAAAACTCTTGAGGTTGGAGATTATGTCCTTATTAACAGCGATGGCTTAACCAATATGGTACCAACCGAGGACATTCGTGATATTGTATTGAGTGATGTTTCAATTGAAAGCAAGGTAGAAACACTTGTACGTTTTGCCAATAATGCAGGCGGTCTAGATAATATTACAGTAGGTTTGCTTCACATTACGGAGGAGGCTAGGTAATGATTCAAATCGGTAAGATCTTTGCCGGTCGGTATCGAATCGTTCGGCAAATTGGTCGAGGCGGTATGGCAGATGTTTACCTAGCAAGAGATTTGATTTTAGATGGAGAAGAGGTTGCTGTTAAAGTTCTTCGGACCAACTATCAGACAGATCAAATTGCTATCCAGCGTTTTCAACGTGAAGCGCGTGCCATGGCAGAACTTGACCATCCCAATATCGTTCGTATTTCGGACATCGGTGAAGAAGATGGTCAACAGTATCTGGCTATGGAATATGTCAATGGCCTCGATTTAAAACGTTATATAAAAGAAAATGCACCACTCTCCAACGATGTTGCGGTGCGAATTATGGGACAGATTCTCCTTGCTATGCGAATGGCGCACACGAGAGGAATTGTCCATCGAGATTTGAAACCTCAGAACGTTCTTTTGACTTCCAATGGAGTCGCTAAAGTAACAGACTTTGGTATTGCAGTTGCCTTTGCTGAAACGAGTTTGACACAAACCAACTCCATGTTGGGTTCTGTTCACTATCTTTCACCTGAGCAGGCGCGTGGTTCGAAAGCGACCATTCAAAGTGACATTTATGCGATGGGAATCATCCTTTTTGAAATGTTGACGGGTCGCATTCCCTATGATGGAGATAGTGCTGTGACAATCGCTCTTCAGCATTTCCAAAAACCTCTCCCATCTGTTAGAGAAGAGAATGCCAACGTACCTCAGGCTTTAGAAAATGTTGTACTAAAAGCAACGGCTAAAAAATTAAACGAGCGCTATAAGTCGGTTGCAGAAATGTATGCAGATTTAGCTTCGGCCCTATCCATGGATCGTCGGAATGAACCCAGGGTTGAACTAGAAGGGAACAAGGTTGATCCAAAAACCTTGCCAAAACTCTCCCAGGCCAATGTTGAAACGAAAGTACCGCATACAAACAGTTCTGCCCAAACTTCTGCGACGGATAAGGGGTCTGGTAAGAAAGAAGTGGCGAAGTCGGGAAATAAGCCTGTTTCAAAACCAAGGTCAGGTATGCGTACACGCTACAAAGTCTTGATAGGGGCTATTTTGTTAACAGTCATAGCGGCTGGACTCATATTTTTCAACACTCCACGAACAGTTACCGTCCCTGACGTATCTGGTCAAACCGTTGAAAAAGCTACAGAAATGATTGAAGTGGCAGGATTGAAAGTTGGAAACATCACAGAAGAAGCGACAGCGACTGTAGATGAAGGCTTGGTAATACGGACCTCCCCGGCTGCAAAGACGACCAGACGTCAAGGAAGTAAGATTGATATTGTAGTAGCAACGGCTGCGATGGTATCTATTCCAGATGTGACAGATAAGGATTCTGATACTGCACGGCAGGAATTGGAGGTTCTTGGTTTCCAAGTGACAACAAAAGAAGAATATAGCGAAAAAGTTGCCCAAGGTCTCGTCATCAAAACAGATCCAGGAGCAAATAGTTCTGCTGAGAAGGGGGCAAAAATTACCCTTTACGTTTCCAAAGGAGTAGCGCCACAAGTTGTTCCAAACGTTGTTGGAAAAACTCAGGAGAATGCTACTCAAATTCTTCAGACAGCAGGCTTCAGTATTGGAACTATTACTCAGGAATACAGCTCATCTGTTACTGCGGGTCAAGTTATCAGTACAGATCCCGTTGCCAATACAGAGTTGACAAAAGGTTCTATCATCAATCTAGTTATTTCAAAAGGAAAAGAATTGATTATGCCTGATTTAACATCTGGCAAGTACACCTATTCACAGGCACGTAGTCAATTACAAGCACTGGGTGTCAATGTGGAAAGTATTGAAAAACAAGAAGATAGAAGCTATTATTCAACGACAAGTGATATCGTCATTGGACAATATCCTACTGCTGGCGCAACAATTGATGGAACAGTTACCTTGTATGTCTCCGTTGCATCAACCGGCGCCGGTAGCGATTCCTCAACAGGAAGTTCCACGAGTACAAGTACTTCAACAGATAGTGGACAATAAAGATGAATAAGGTTGGGCAGATGCCGGACCTTTTTCTCTTGATTAGAGAGCGTAGCTTGTGAGCGGTCCCCTACCTATGCCAAAATTGTTTCCTTCTGTCCATCAGGGTGATGGTCTAGGAGTGATTTGCATAGTTTATAGTATGTTTAGTTTATTTTGCTTGCCTTGTTAATTTACTTTGCCGTACCCAAGTATAGCCTGCATCTCGTTGCTTTGAACTAATATAGTCATTTGAATTAACTTTGATACATCGTCACTTTCACCTTGCCATACTTTAGTATAGCCTGCGCCTCAGTTCCTTGTCTGAAAGCTAATTCATTCGACTATATTTCCTACTTTGGATGGAGTTCTTTTACTTATTTTTTGTTACAATAGTATAGAAAGGATGGAGAAGATGCGGAAAGTTCAATTTTTTCTACTAATAGAAAGTATGATTTTTACGATGGCAGCCTTTGACGTGGTAGCCAATGAGGCCAGTCGGACCCTGCTACTTTTCTCTGCCTTATTACTTGTCATTTGGTACTTCCTAGGAAGAAAAGTCAACAGTGTTTTACTGGTCAGCTCCTTATCTCTATTATTTTTGGTCTTTGTTTTAAATCCCTACTTCATTATTGGGATTATGCTACTAGTCGTCTACATGCTGATTAATTTCTTTTCACGTTATGAAAAGAGAAACCAATATACCCACATTGTTTTTAGTGACTATTCTCTACAGGTTCAAAAAGAGAAAAATAGATGGTTTGGCAACCACGATCACTCTCAAGATAGGTTTGGTTTTGAAGATATTAACATTGTACGCTTGTTTGGCAATGATGTAGTTGATTTGGATAAGACTGTATTAGTTGGCAGAGATAATATTGTTGTAATTCGTAAAACGTTTGGACGGACAAAAATTATTGTTCCAATTGATGTTGAGGTTGCACTGTCAGCAACTAGTATCTATGGACGAGTAAGTTTCCTGGGTGAATCATACTGGGATTTGCGGAATGAAAGTATAGCGGTCAATAGTCCCGATTATCAAGAATCACACAAACGTGTAAAAGTCGTTACCAACAATATACTGGGAGATGTGGAGGTGGTTCGCGTATGAGAAAACGTACCTACCTACTCCTAGCCTGGTTTGCCTGTCTTATTGTTTTTGTAGTGATTGCTTCCACCCTCCCACTTTTAAATTATTCATTGCTAGATGTTACGCTCTGGATTTCAACGGAGCAGCTCGTGTTTACTCTCATTCTACTAGTTATTGTTTTGACTCTTTTTCTAGCTGTAATGGTACAAACTGTCAGCCTAGCCTCCACTCAGGTTATGCGGACGAAGTTACAAGCTATCTTGAAGAATAAAAGTATTCGAACAGATACCGAAAGTGATCAACTCTTGCTCCAGTTGTCTGATAAGGTCAGAAACCTCACGCGTCAGGTGCAGCTGGTTGACAATCAAGATTTAGTCAAGAAAGAAGAGATTGTTGAGGGAGAACGGAAACGGATTGCCAGGGATTTGCATGATACGGTTAGTCAAGAGTTATTTGCAACGAGCATGATTTTGTCAGGATTATCGTCCAATCTATCCACTCTTCCGCAGGAAACTTTGCAGGAACAGCTGATGCTCGTGAAAGACATGATTGAGTCTGCCCAAAGAGATCTACGCATCCTATTATTACATCTACGCCCAAGTGAACTTGAAAGTAAAACCTTGGTTGAAGGATTTGAGCTGATTTTGCGTGAAGTTAGCGACAAAAGTAATATTATCGTTCATTTCCAACATGAAGTAGAGGAGCTACCGAAACTAATTGAAGAACATCTCTTCCGCATTGCGCAAGAAATTATCAGTAATACCTTGCGACATGCCAAGGCCAAGCATTTGGATGTTTACCTCTTGCAGAAGGAAACAGAACTGCAGTTGAAAATGACAGACGATGGTATCGGCTTCCAACAAGGTGCAGATGATGAATTAAGTTATGGTCTTCAAAACATACGTGAGCGGGTTGAAGACATGGCTGGAACGATAAAAATTCGCACAGCCCCAAATAAGGGAGTGGCGATCGATATTCGTATCCCACTATTGAAAGGAAAAGAAGATGAATACGATTCGAGTGATGCTGGTTGACGACCATGAGATGGTTCGTCTAGGATTGAAAAGTTACTTAAATTTACAGCTAGATGTTGAAGTAGTTGCAGAAGCTAGCGATGGCGAGGAAGGTTTGGCTAAAGCATTAGAGGTTAAACCCGATGTTGTAGTGATGGACTTGGTTATGCCCAAGATGACTGGCGTAGAAGCAACCCTGGCCTTGCTGAAGGAATGGCCGCAAGCGCAGATTGTCATCCTGACCTCCTACCTAGATAATGAAAAAATCTATCCTGTGCTGGAAGCAGGAGCTCGTGGCTATATGTTGAAAACGTCAAGTGCTGACGAAATATTAGCAGCCATCCGCAAGGTAGCTCTTGGAGAATATGCTATTGAGACAGAAGTAGAGAAAAAAGTAGAGCACCATAAACGCCACCCAGATTTACATGATGACTTGACAGCCCGTGAACGCGAAATCTTGACGCTGTTAGCCAAGGGATATGATAATCAACGAATTGCAGATGAGTCATTCATTTCCCTAAAAACTGTTAAAACCCATGTTTCCAATATCTTATCCAAACTAGCTGTGAGCGACCGTACTCAAGCAGTTGTTTATGCTTTCCAGCATGGTTTGGTGGCGCAAGAGGACCAATAGTGGTATAATGAAAATTAGTTAATTTTCAACCAAAGGATAGTGGAATTATATGGATGCAAAACTCAGATATAAGGCAAAAAAAATAAAAATAGTCTTTTTTGACATTGACGACACGCTACGTGTGAAGAATACAGGCTACATTCCTGAATCAATTCAGCAGGTTTTCAAATCACTGAAAGAAAAGGGAATTTTGACAGGAATTGCGTCAGGACGAACGCCTTATGGTTTAGTGCCAGAAATCAAGGCCTTAAAGCCAGACTTTTTCGCTATGATTAACGGCTCCTACGTAGAAGATGCCAAAGGTCAGGTAGTGTACCATCAGCCAATGCCCCAAAATTTAGTAGAATCTGTATTAAATTGGGCTAAAGAAATTGGAATCGAATATGGTATGCTTGGTAGTCAAAAAGGGACACTTTCTGCACGAACTGACCGCATTAGTCAAGTAATTGACTTGATTTATGAAGGTTTGGAAACAAACCCAACTTTTTATAAAGAAAATGACATCTATCAATTGTTAACTTTCGAGAAAGATGGTCACGAAGTAGAACTTCCAGAAGAGTTGCAAGCGGAATTGCGTAGTGTTCGCTGGGATGCTATTTCATCGGACATTGTGCTAAAAGGCTCTTCCAAAGCAACTGGTGTTGCTAAGGTTGTTGAAAAACTAGGCCTGAAACCTGAAAATGTCCTAGTGTTCGGAGATGGACTCAACGATATTGAGTTATTCGATTATGCAGGAATTAGTATCGCTATGGGGTATTCGCATCCAGAACTGCAAAAGCATGCAGATTATATCACAAAAAAAGTAGAAGAAGATGGCATTTTTGATGCCTTGGAGAAATTAGGTATGGTAGAAAAAGAAAAATATTTCCCGCAATTAGATTTGGAAAATGTTACAGGGCCAGTTGCGCATATCAAGACTAACCATGGTAAGTTAACAGTAAAACTCTTCCCTGAAATTGCACCCAAAACTGTAGCAAATTTCGTAGCTCTTTCTAAAGATGGCTATTATGATGGAATTATCTTCCATCGTATTATCAAAGACTTTATGATTCAAGGTGGCGATCCAACCGGAACAGGTATGGGTGGTGAATCTATTTATGGTACTGCGTTTGAAGATGAATTTTCAATGGAAGCTTTTAATCTCAGAGGAGCCTTGTCAATGGCCAATGCAGGACCAAATACAAATGGAAGCCAATTCTTTATCGTTCAAAACCAAAACTTCCCATACAATGCGAAAGAATTAGAACGAGGCGGTTGGCCTAAAGAAGTTGCAGAAGCCTATGTCAAAAATGGCGGGACACCGCATCTAGACCAACGCCACACAGTGTTTGGTCATCTAGTTGATGAAGAATCCTTCGTCGTCTTGGATGCTATCGCAGCGGTTGCAACAGATTCAGCAGATCGTCCACATGAAGATGTTGTAATTGAGACCATCGAAATAGAGGATTAAGATGAAAATCGGAGATAAACTCAAGGGGACGGTAACGGGCATTCAGCCGTATGGAGCCTTTGTACAATTAGAGAATGGGACGACGGGGCTGATCCATATCTCGGAAATCAAAACAGGTTTTGTTGATAATATTCATGATCATTTAAAATTGGGGCAAGAGGTTTTGGTACAGGTAGTTGACTTTGATGAATATACTGAAAAGGCTAGTTTATCAATCCGGACCTTAGAAGAAGAACAACAAAAAATTCCGCGTCATCATCGTTTTACAAATGAACGGAATAAAATTGGTTTTTCCCCTTTAGCAAAACAACTTCCGAAATGGATTGAGGAAGCTAAAGGCTATCTCAAAGAACACAAAGAAAATAAGGTATAGGATGCATTCCTAACCTTCTTTCTTTTTAATCATTGAACTCATAAAGAGCTGTTGACAAGTAACGTTCTCCGTTATCAGGCAAGATTGCCAACACTTTTTTTCCAGTTCCCAACTCCTTAGCAACTTCGATAGCAGCGTGAATTGCTGCACCTGAAGAAATACCAACTAAGAATCCTTCTTTTCCACCGATAGCACGACCTGTAGCTAAGGCATCATCGGATTTGACACGAATAATGCCATCATAGGCGCTAGTGTCCAAAGTATCTGGAATAAAACCTGCCGAAATGCCTTGGATCTTGTGCGGACCAGGTGCTTCACCAGATAAGACAGCTGATTCATCGGCTTCGACAGCATAGATAGCAATATCTGGATTTGCTGTCTTCAAAACATGCGAAACACCTGAAACGGTACCACCAGTACCAACGCCAGATACAAAGGCATCTAAACCAGTTGTTCCAAAGTCTTCCAAAATTTCCTGTCCTGTTGTATCTTCGTGAACTTTTGGATTGGATGGATTAGCAAACTGGAAAGGAACCCAGCCATTTTTTTCTTCAGCAATCTCTTTTGCTTTGGCGATAGCCCCCTTCATTCCTTCGCTACCAGGAGTCAAGACAAGTTCAGCTCCATAAGCTTGGATAATCTTACGACGCTCAACACTCATGGTTTCAGGCATGACGATAATCACCTTATAACCTTTTGCTGCTCCAACCCAAGCAAGACCGATACCAGTGTTACCACTTGTTGGCTCAACAATAGTATCTCCAGGTTTGATTGTACCAGCCTTTTCAGCATCTTCAATCATAGCCAAGGCGATACGGTCTTTTACAGAAGATCCTGGGTTAAAGGCCTCTAATTTCACATAGACCTCCGCTGCCCCCTCTGGAACGATATTATTGAGTTTAATAACAGGTGTTTTTCCAACTAATTGAGTAATGTTTTGATAAATAGCCATATGGCACCTCCAAATAATGTTATTATACATTATATAGTAGAATAGCTAAAAAGTATAATATAAAAAAACTATCTTAGCGATAGTCTTTTTTAATAGACAGGCACCTCAACGATTCGAGAGTTAGCTTTTTCCGCGGATACCTTTCCGTGGTAAAAGTCAGTGAGACTTGCTAAGGTTTGTTCAAGGAATTCTTTATCAACAAAAATCATGGTTGAAACTTCAGTAGTAAACTGGGTATCAAATTCTTCCAGACCTTGCTCCGATCGCCAATTGGCAAACTCTTGGTATTGGGCATAGGACATGCTAATGGAAATCCCTTCCTGCTCCTTAACTTCCACAACACCGATTTCCTTGACTGCATTAGCCACGGCTCCAGCGTAAGCACGAACAAGTCCGCCTGCCCCGAGTTTGATACCTCCAAAATAGCGGGTAACCACCGTTGCAACATTGGTCAGTTCGTGATTTTCTAAAACCGTCAGCATTGGCACACCAGCAGTACCAGACGGCTCCCCATCATCTGAGGAACGCTTGATTTCCATATTTTCTCCAAGGACAAAAGCAGAGCAGTTATGAGTAGCCTTGTAATGTTCTTTCTTGATTTTGTTGATAAAGTCGCGAGCTTCCTCCTCGCTGGTCACTCGTTTCATAAAGCAGATAAATCGTGACTTTTTAATTTCTTCTTCAACAATACCATCTTCTCTAATTGTTTTAAATTCTTTCATAACCAAATTGTACTAATTTTTTTAAAAACTGACAAGAAATTCCGAATAAATAAGCGATGAAAGAATTAGAAAATTATTATGGAAGATTATTTACCAAATACCAATTGACAGCAAAAGAAAGAGAAATAGCAGAAAAAGTGCCAAGTATTACAAAAAAGAATAACTGCTTTCGCTGTGGAACAACTTTTGAAGAAGAAAACAAATTGCCAAACGATGCTTATTACTGTCGAGCCTGCTTGCTTCTAGGCAGAGTACGGTCAGACGAAAAGCTCTATCATTTTCCTCAGAAAGATTTTCCAATCACTAAGTGTTTAAAGTGGAAAGGTCAACTAACTGATTGGCAACAAAGAATTTCAGATGGACTAGTTGCAAACATGGAAAATAATCGTGCGACATTGGTTCATGCAGTAACAGGAGCAGGTAAGACAGAAATGATCTACCACACCGTTGCCTCAGTGATTGATAAAGGCGGAGCGGTTTGCCTAGCCAGTCCTCGAATTGATGTTTGTATCGAACTCTATAAACGTCTGCAAAACGACTTTTCAGTTCCAATTAGTTTACTACATGGAGAGTCTGAACCCTATTTCCGAACTCCATTAGTTGTAGCAACCACACATCAGTTATTAAAATTTTATCAGGCCTTTGATTTGGTTTTGATTGATGAAGTGGACGCCTTTCCCTATGCAGATAATCCCATGCTCTATCGAGCAGCAGATAATGCGGTCAAGGAAGACGGAGTTCAAGTTTTTCTGACGGCGACTTCAACAGATGAATTGGATAAAAAAGTCAGAATGGGTAAATTAAGCCGTCTTAGTTTGCCAAGGCGCTTTCATGGCAACCCACTTGTTGTCCCGCAAAAAGTCTGGTTTAGTAAATTCGATGATACCCTAAAGAAAAATAGACTAGTTCCAAAGTTGAAAAAAGCGATTGAAGAACAGAGAAAGTCGGGCTTTCCCTTACTCATTTTTGTCCCAGAAATCTCCAAAGGTCAAGAATTTACCAAGATAATGAAAAAAACATTCCCAGAAGAAACAATTGGCTTTGTATCTAGTCAAACAGAAAATCGCCTTGAAATAGTTGAAGGGTTTCGCAAGAGAGAAATCACAGTCTTAATCTCGACTACTATTCTTGAACGTGGGGTGACCTTCCCATGTGTAGACGTCTTTGTTGTTCAAGCCAATCATTACCTCTACACAGCGTCAAGTCTTGTTCAGATTGCAGGTCGGGTTGGTAGGAGTATGGAACGTCCGACTGGTTTACTTCAGTTTTATCATGAGGGAAGTACAGGAGCCATTGAAAAGGCAATCGCTGAAATTAAACAGATGAACAAGGAGGCTGGTTATGTCTAATTGTCTATTGTGCGCCCAAGCTATGAAAAATAAAACAAGATTTTCAGATCTCGTCTTCTTTAGTAAAGAAAAATCGGGCATCTGTGAAGAATGTTTTTCAACTTTTGAGGAAATAGCAGAGCAACACTGTCCACATTGTTATAAAAATGGAGAATCGGAAAGTTGCAAGGATTGTCAGTACTGGCAGAATCAAGGGAAACCCGTTGTTCATACAGCTTTGTACCGATATAATCAAGCGATGGCACATTATTTTAGTCGCTACAAATTTCAAGGAGATTATGTTTTAAGAAATATTTTTGCTAAAAAGCTTAGAATAGCGTTAAGCCAATTTCCTGGCTACACAATTGTTCCCATACCAATTAGTCAAAAACGACTATCAGAACGCGGTTTTAATCAAGTGGAAGGACTTTTGGATGCTACAAATATTCCCTATCAGTCCCTTCTTGGAAAGTATGAAAGCCAAAAACAATCATCTAAAAATCGTGCAGAGAGACTAGAAGCAAAACAGATGTTCTATCTATTAGATGAAAAAGAAGTGCCAGAAAAAATATTATTATTCGACGATATATATACAACAGGAGCCACAATCCAACTTGCTGTAGAACTTTTCATGAAAATTGGTAGGAAAGAAATCAAAACATTTTCACTAACACGATGAGAAAACGGTTGCAATATTCTTATAATGTGGTATAATAATAGTGAAGAAAGGCGAAAGCCAAGAAAGAGGTACTAAATATGATTAAATTCAGTATTCGTGGAGAAAACCTTGAAGTTACAGATGCACTTCGCACCTATGTAGAAGAGAAAGTGGCTAAGATTGAGAAATATTTCAATGAAGAACAAGAGTTGAATGCTAAAGTAAATCTAAAAGTTTACCGTGACAAGCGCGCAAAAGTAGAAGTGACAATTCCAGTTGGAGCAGTTACACTTCGCGCAGAAGATATTTCACAAGAAATGTATGGCTCTATCGATCTTGTAGTAGATAAGATTGAACGTCAAATTCGTCGTAACAAAACCAAGATCGAACGAAAACATCGTCAAAAAGTGGCAACTGGTCAAGTCTTTACAGATGAACTTGTTGAGCAAACAGGCGAGGAAGTAAAAGTAGTTCGTACTAAGCAAGTAGACTTGAAACCAATGGATATGGAAGAAGCAGTCCTCCAATTGGAGTTGCTCGGACATGATTTCTTTATCTATACAGATGCTAATGACGGCACAACAAATGTATTGTATAGACGTGAAGATGGAGATTTGGGTCTTCTAGAGGTACGTCAATAAAGATAATAAAACAGTTGCAGTTTTTGCAGCTGTTTTATTATTTTCAAAAAACCAGTTGACAATGTATATAAGTCGTGATAGAATGATTAAGTTGTCTCTTGAGGGACTGGTTAATAGAGGAACGAAAAAAAGTTTCGAAAAAGTGTTGACAAGACCATCAGAAGATGATAGAATGAATGAGTTGTCAAATCTAAGACAAGT
>NZ_JARQPJ010000015.1:0-67245 GCF_046032515.1 Streptococcus suis
CAGGCTGTGGTAGGATTACCCCAAATGGATAGAGTAGCTAAACTAGCAATTTACAACACGACTTCTTGTCGCACCTCTCCCTCCGGATCACAGATAAGAATATCATCATCTGTTACAAGTATGGCATTGGAAATTTCACGCTTGGCTGAGAAAGATTTCCCAGAACCTGGTGTGCCTAAGATTAAGCCATTGGGGTTCTTTAGTTTCTTCCTATCTGCCATAATCAAGTTATGACTTATAGCATTTAATCCATAATAGATAGATGTACTTGAAGTCATAAAAAGCTCTTCAGTCGTAAAGGGTATGAAGACGGCCGTACTTGAAGTCGTTAATTGCCGCTTGATTTTGATACAATTCATACCTAACGGTAAAGCTGATATTAATCCTTGCTCCTGTTGGTAATCCAGACATTTCAGCATACAATTATGTCGGCTACAAATAGTTGCTAATTGAGAGACTGCATTATCCAGTTTTGATTTTGATAATCCTTGATTAAGGATGATAAACGATACAAGGAACATCTTCTCATCACGACTCTGCAAATCATTCAAGAGGTGTTTCAAATCAGTACCGTAGGTCATCAAATCGGAAGGGATAATATCTAAATCATAACCAGAACGGTAGGCTTTTTTCTGCTCTTCCATCGTCATCCGTTGCACATCAGTAAACTTTCGTTTAACTAACTTAATCGCTTCAACTTGATCTAGTGCTTGTATATGTAGCGATAGAACCATATTCTCCTCAAGAGAAAGTAATTCCGTTAAAAACCTATCCGATAATTCTGATGCTAAAATCTGCACATGATTGGTCTGACACAAAACATTATCCATAGAAAAATACTTCTTCTGAAAGTGAAATTTATCTGGCACAATCGAAGAACGACAATCACTATTGCCCAAATCCTCTGGCAATTCAGAAACTTGCTCTGTCGGATTCAAAATATGATGAAGTACAATCAATCGTTCAAAACCATTTAGGACAATAGAACGAATTCCCATCCCTTTCAAATGAGATTGTAGATCAATTTCCAACCTGGATAAAACAACCTTTGCTTGACGATAAGTATCTTCTTTTACGCCAAAAACAATATATTTTGTTTGCCTTAAGCCGTTATTCCCCTTCTCCAATTGATTTTGAAGCATAACTCTAAATTCGCAACGAATAGCCTCTAATCCATCATCTTTAGATGGGATTGTAATTGCATCTGCTAATTCATCCAATCTTCCAAGTTGGTTAGTAAAACAAAGTTGCAATCTGGTCGAGTTATCAAAACTGTTCAAGAATGCAGCAAACTGATTGAAAATGAAATCTCGTTGCTCTTCCAATGCTAATTGATAGTTAATATCTTCAAAGGCAATCATTTTTGTATAGTAGCCATCAGTTAATTGAAAAATTCCATTTTCATATACTTTTTCAATTGGTATTGTATCTTCAGCAGTCAAACATTTATCTCCTAATTCAAAAAATGATTTAATAGAACCAAGTAACGTGTTATTATCCTGTTTTAGAGGTTCCTTTTGAATCTTTTTTAATTGGGCTTCCTTTGCTTCAAGAAACTCTTGTGCCTGTTTTCTTTTTCTTTCTGGTCTCATGTACCTCCTCCTTGTGCATCTTTTTGTAGAGTGTTCTCTTATATCTCACACATGGCTGATAGTGTTGTTGTAAGAAAATATACTTAAGATAGATTTCACTAGTTAATCCATCCTTTTCATAAAACGTTAAGAATAAAAATGGGAAAGCCAGTAAAATAAAGACGAGCATAGCCAAATCATTACCGACACTTTCCCTAATAGACAAATAAACAGGCAGACTTACAAAGCCTGCCACCGAAAAACCAATTAGCTGACGCTTGGTTAAATTAAAAGCTATTTTTGTTTTTACCTTGGATAAATCCTTTGGAATTTGAACATATGCCATATTATCTCCTCTCTAATGGGCATTCATGATTGACCTTGCAAGGGAACCAGTTTTCAACATCATGAATCCAAGTAATACTGTATAACCTAAAATTGAAAAGACGGACATATGAATATCCGTCATTTTTACACCTCTTAGTAATACAGCATAAATTCCAAAACAGATGACCAGGAACAATCCTTGTAAAGCCAATGCGAACAGCCCACGAATGTAGTTATGTCCCATTTGACCCCAATCTCTATTGCCAAGTGTAGCAAATGGCAAAGCAGCAACTGAACTATAGGCATATATCTCAAACATCCTTCCATATGTGATAATGAGAATAATCAATGAAATTATTTGAATAGTTAGTTTTACTACTTGAAGTTCAAAGACTATTCCTACTAATTCCCCAATGTTCTTCTCTTTCAAACTGTCAACCATGGCAGTAATCTGCTCAGATGAAATAGATGTCTCACTATGAATGACTCCTGTTGCTTGTCCTATCATGTGTTGACCTACATCAAAGGCTGCCATCGCAAATTCAAAAGCATGGGAGACTAAATACACTGCAACCCACATCTTGATGACATATTTGAAAAATTCAAACGTATCAACTTCTGCCATATTGTTCTTCTGCATCACTACTTGAATTAACTCTAAACATAAAACAGCTGTAATAACCAATCCAGCGATTGGTAGTACGACACTATCATTAATGTGTTTGATAAAGGAAAACACTTCTCCATTGAACTGACTAGGCGATTGACCTACTTGGCCAGATACAAAATCTAATTGATGATTCAAGTCAGTAAACATACTTGTCAATGTCCCTTTTATCATATCCAAAAGGATTTCTTGAATCATTTCTTCTAGTTTTCCAAAAATATCAAACATAGCTCCTCCTACTGGATTAAGTTAGCAAGAAGCGGGATTAGTTTTAAACCAATTAACACAATACCTCCACCAGCCATTAGTTGCTTAATACCTTGTGACTTTGCTCCAGGGTTATCGTTACCATAACCTTCCATGAGGTTGATAACACCCCAGGCACCTAAACCACCACCAATAGCAATTACCAACGTTTTTAAGACATCAACGCCTTGTGTAAAAAAATCCATTACTCTTCCTCCATTTGTTCTGTTTCAATTTTATTCATTGATTTTACGATAAAATTCTTGTAGACTTTATCACCTTTTCGATTTTCCTTGAAGTAACCAAATACATGGATGAGGTCACCTTTTTCAAATTCTTTCGCAATTTCTACCTTGTCGCCATAGGCAGAACAATTAGTGTATTCCTTGCCCTTTCCGTATTTTTTTACTAGTGAGAAATTTACAACTGGGACGATACCCTCCTCAGTTTCAAAGCTAGAAAAAACGACATCTTTGACAAGATGAGCATTAATATTAATCATTTCATGTTCCATAATTTTCCTCTTTCTATGATTTCTAAATACATAAAACATATTGGCGGTTCCCTAATCCTCATCACATACCTCCTACAACTGAATAATTTTAGTATTCTCAGACAGTTTGGCTTGGCCTCTATTCTTGAGATAGGCCTCAATATCAAACTTGTTTCTCTTATCAAAATCCTCTAAAAGTTTGTAATGCTTATGCTTAGTAATATCATACTTATCAGAATAAAATGGCCGTGTCCCACGAATCTCCAGGATACATTTTCCTCCATCCATCACTTTTAACTCATCTCTGGACATTAACTCCTTTCCGAGTTTCTGGTAATTAAGACCAAATGATTTCTGATTGGATCTGGTTTCACTTGTATTGTAGAGTTCAATAGTTTCTTTACCTAAGTTTTCAGCCAATTCTTTTAGCGTAGTACCTTCTTTTCCTCCAAGAAATAACTCGGTATCACAGTTTCCAATAATTGTGTCAGCATTATCCTTATATATGGCTTTCAATTGAGATTTCGCTTGAAGGATGATTGCCGCAGAAATTTCACGAGAGCGAATTGTAGCAATTAACTTTTCAAATCTCGGAATTAAACCAATGTTTGCAAATTCGTCCAGCAGACAGCGAACATGGACTGGTAGTCGACCACCATAAACATCGTCAGCTTTATCGCAAAGTAAATTAAATAACTGAGAATACATGATGGACACAACAAAGTTAAAGGTGTCATCTGTATCAGAAATGATGACAAATAGGGCAGTTTTTCTATCTCCCAGAGTATCCAATTCCAACTCATCATCGCTCATAAGTTCTCTCAACTCTTGAATATCAAACGGTGCCAATCTAGCTCCACAGGATATGAGAATAGATTTGGCAGTTTTACCCGCCGCTAGTTTATACTTTTTGTATTGCTTGACCGCAAAGTGATGTGGTTTTCTTCTTTCCAAGGCCAGAAATAAATAATCAATGGCATTCTTGAAATTTTCATCATCTTCACGAACTTCACTAGCATCAATCATGGCCAATAAGGTATTAAAGTTTTGTTCTTCTTTTGGACTTTCATAGTAGATATAACCAATCAAGGCTGTATAGTAGAGTTTCTCGGCTTTGACCCAAAAATCTTCTCCCGCTTTTTCTCCCTCTCCCTTGGTGTTGGCTATAATAGTTTGAACTAGTTTAAGAATATCCTTCTCACTTTTTAGATAAGAGAAAGGATTATATTTCATTGACTTTTTGAAGTTAATAGTATTCAGTATTTTTATCTGATAGCCATTTTTTTCTAACATTTTGCCACATTCAAGAACGATTGTTCCTTTTGGATCTGTGACACAGTAACTAGAATGCATTTGCATTAGATTCGGCTTCACAAAAAATCTTGTCTTTCCACTACCAGACCCTCCGACAACCAAGATATTTTTATTCCGAGCAAACTTTGGATTCGACGGTCGAGAATTCATGGTTAATTTCTCACTATCTGTCAGAAGAATATTATTCTCGAATACTGGATCTTCATATGGCTGAATATCTTTCCTATCACCCCATCTGGCAGACCCATATTCCACTCCATTCCTAAACTTTTTTGCATTCTTTTTTCTAAAATAAAGTACTATTCCAACAACAACTGACAAGGTTAAGCCAATTATTATTTCATCAAGGCTAGGAAAGAATATCCACCGCATCGTTTCAATTTCTAGGATTGCTTGAAATAACCTATCAAGGAAATCCCCATCAGAAAAGTTATTGACATGATGTCCTAGACAGGTACCGAGATACGAAAAAAGGAGATAGGGTAATAAACTCTTTGCGAGTAATCTCCTATCTCCGAATGGGAAAACATTAAGTATATCTTGTTTGATTTGTTTTAATACTTCAATCCTACCACCTCCTATAAGGATTGTTCCTGATGTTTTTGTTTGATTTTTGGTTTTATGATATGTTGGCCAAGTGATTTTTGATATTGTTGTATTTTCTTAAGAGTTGACTGCTTAATTTTTGTTTTTCTCTCTGCACGTTCAACTGCCTGCTTAAAAGAATGTTCTAAGACAGCCGTATCTTTAGCCTGAAAAAATACCTCAAACTGTTTATTCTCCTTATTCCTCAATACCGAGAATCGAACTCCATGCTTATTTAGTTCCTTTTTCAATTCAAGAAGTTCAGGCTGTTTCATAGGCAAATTTTCTAACGTTCCCTTTCCAACTAAATCTTTTAAGGGAACTTCCCCTTGTAAACTTTTTTGAGATATGTATTGTTTGACTGATAATTTTTTTGATTCAGCTTCTTTAGTAACTAGCTTTAAAGCTGCAATTATCATTTTGGCGGAACTTTTTGCTAACCTTAGATTTAGTGTTACAAGACGATTGCCAACCTCCTCGTTAATCATTTGATTTCCGTCCCTTCCAAATAATCATCCCCAATGAAGTAAATAAGCAAAAAATACTACTGATGATAATCAACAGAGGACTTACAAGTGATTCTCCAGTTTCTGGCAATTTTGAACCATGTGTGTTATTTGTGGTGTTACTATCCAATTTTGTTGTAGTTTTACTTTTATTTTCATCAGTTTGACTAGAACCTTTCTGATTAATTTCTGAACTATTTTTAGTTTCTTTCTCGATTGGTTTTTCTATATCACTCTGCGGATTATTTGGTATTTTTGGTACTTTAGGAAGATTAGCATCTGATGATGGAATATCTATCTTAGTCTGACTGTCTGTATTATCTTTATTTGGAGAAGGGGACTCTTTCTGTAATGTTTTTGTTCCTACTAGGATAACTTGATTCTGTGGCTCTTCAATCGTAATTTCTTCTACGATAGATTCGCCATCTTGTATCCCACGTACATAATTTGTTGTCACAATAATTTTCTTCTGTCCATTTTTCCCAACTTTGATTATCTTCTCAACACCTTCTTCAAGGCTATCATCATACTCTTTCACAACAGTAAAAGGAATTTCATTCAAATTCTCAACTTTAGAAGTGGTATTTATAGGCTTTGTACCAACCTTGACCAATTCATCAACTCCTTCACGTTGTATAAATGACTGAACATTGATTGGCTCTCCGATTTTTTCACCCTTACTAGTTTTATATGTTGTTACCACCTCTACGATTCCAGGGACTCCTTCTCTAATAACGACACGTTCGTCCTCAAATAAAGAATTATCTTCTTCAATAATCATTCCAAATGGAATCTTCTCGCTTGATTTTTCTATTATCTCACCTTCAATTTGCTTGGTCCCAATTTTTACGACCTTATCAATTTTTGGCTTAATTTCCTTAGCTTCTGATTTGAAAGGGGCGAGTTCTTTTGTACCTTTAATTGTCCGGTAATAATCGTAAAAAGTAAACTCACCGTTTTGACCCTCGACTATTGTTACAATTTCACCTTCGTTTAGATTTGGATCTACCTCCTCGATGATATTATATGGTGTAATCTCAGTTCTTGTAATAATTTCCTCACCTTCAATCGCTTTTGTGCCATAGTGAATTATTTCATCACTTGGGGCAGTCTTAGAAATAACACTTGAGCTTAAAAGCTTATCCGTTCTGATACCTTTTTTTGTTTCAAAAATATCTTGAATAGTCTTTGTGCCTCTTATTCCTTTTCTAACGATAACTTCATCTCCAACATACATATCAGGATTTTCTTGTCGAATAACACGGTAATCTATCTCTTCTACTCTTTCTAATGTTTCCTGACCTGAATTCTCATTAACAATGATTTGAATTGGATTACTGTCCTCCAGAACAATACTTGTAGGAGGTATTGAAACAAATGTATATCCATCAGGTGGTGTAATCTCTAATGTGACTTCTTCTCCTTTGTTACCAGTAACAGATGGCCCATCACTTACCTTTACACCGTCCTCAGTAACAAATTCAATCATTTTAGAAATAGACTCAGGAATTGAGGGTTCTTCCGCTATCTTTTCTACAACTTCGATGTAATTGTTATTTGAGGCATACAAATCAAAACCATGTATATTATTTCCATCACCAATTGACATAACTGCAAGTCGTGTTTTTAATGGATTAATAGTCGAGTTTTTCCAAAAATTTAATCGTCCAGTTGTCTGATATGTTTTACCATTTACGTCAAATTCGATTTCTGAGTTTACTTTTGTTTCAGTTACTTTCAACTGATGAACTTCATCTTCAGTTAGTTCCCTTAATTGTTTCATTGGTTTTCCAGTTTGTGGATCCATTGAAAATTCACCATTTGATACTAGATAAAAATGTTGTTTAGCAGTTTTCAGTCCATTCAATCGACCGTTAATAATATTCGTAGAAAGTTCTTGATCACCCACTTGTACTTTTAAGTATCCTGAATTTGATTTATGATAGGCAGATGCCATATCACGGTACTCAGGTGTTTGAAAGAATCCAGTTACTAACTGACCACTAATATCCCTTACGTTATCTGCTTCAGTTAATTCAAAGTATCCATGGTGGGAAGTACGAGTTGAAAGAAATGCGTATGCAGTATATGATAGATTACCGTAAATATTATAAATATCCTTACCTAGGTAGCGATTCATCTGATACTCTACCATACCGTAGTCAAGCAAAGGTACTTCTCTGCCATCTATAACAGCAGTTAGATGACCAATCTTATCACGCTTTAAATCAGATAATGTCTTTGGGGCTGCCCATTGACAAATAATTTGTAAGGATAAGTTTCTGGAATACGGATAGCATGATAATTCTCCGAAAGACTAGAATGTGCTCCTTTAGAAACTTCAAAACTCGTATTTGAATAATCGATAATGAATTGATTCCCAGCTAAAGTCCCCCATTCTTTACTACTCCCAGCTATATCATTTCGATGAGATGCTACTTCATTAGCATGAACTGTGAATAAATTATTAGGACTAAGAATAATAGAATTTAAGCTAATAAAACCAATGGAAAGTGAAACCAATCCAATAGTTAATTTACGTATGCAAAATTTATTTATTTTTGAAATCATAAAATACTTCCTCCAAAATCTTGTTTTACTTGGTTTGAATAATAAGCACCTATTGTTTGAGGTGCGTTAAATGCTGTTGTTAGAATATAGGCTCTGATATTACGAATGTTTGTATCTACCTTTGACAAACACTCACAGATATAGTCAATATGGTGCATATTTAATTGTCTAAAACGTTCTTTTACAAAATCTATCGGCAATCTCATTTGATTGATAGAGATTGTGCCTTCATTTTGGTAAAACACATCAGCAATGATAGGTAGCACCTCATCCCATTCACATAATTTCTCAACACAACCTGATTCTTTCAATAAGTCATACTGAACTTGTTTTTTTAATTTTTCTAGCTCATCCTCCTCCTCGATAGATTGATTGATATAAAATGAAGTATTATCTGTTGTATTATTTGAAGTATTATTTGGTAATGGTTGGCTCATATTGACACTTTGCATTGGTTCAGTTTGAACCAATCCTTCAGTTCTTTCTGAATTATTGCATTGGATCAATTTGAACTTTTCCATTGGGTCAATTTGACCCAATGCATTGTTTTCACCATTCTCATGTGCTTTTTCTAAAGCTTTGCTCGCCACGATATTTCTCTTTTGATTTACCTCCTCTTGTAATGTGAAAATTTTGTCGTAGTTTAATGAATACCATTTTGTTTTATCCCTTGGGTCTTTATTGTAATTACCCGTAAATAAATAGCCTGCTTTTTCTAATTTTGAAAAGGTTCGTTTAACAGTTTCATAACTTAGGTAAGAAAAATCGGACTCATGCCAAGCCCGAATAGAATTATAAGTCCAATATTTACCATCATGGAAATTTTTCCCGTTCTGTTTGTTTATTTCTAGCCAAAAGTTAATTTGTTGAAGAACGATAGCCTCGTTCAATCCAATTTCTCTGGCTAAGACAGGATTTGCGACTATAGGTCGCTCATCAAACAATAGTGCGTTCATACACACCTCCTACATCATTCTTCAAAAAGAAAAGCAACCAGAATATTCTGATTGCTCGATAATCTAAATTATAATAAAACCCCACCACGTTTAATCGTGGTGGGGTTTGTGGTGGGGAATCAAATGATTCCAAACCAATTTAAATCACCATAAAGGCTGTAAAAGCCTTATTACTTGGTTTCTCACTCCAAATATACTCTAATATATTATTTAAGAGTAACTGAAGCGCCTGCTTCTTCCAATTTAGCTTTGATTTCTTCAGCTTCTGCAGTTGCAACGCCTTCTTTAACCATAGCTGGTGCACCGTCAACAAGCTCTTTAGCTTCTTTAAGACCAAGACCAGTGATTTCACGTACAACTTTGATAACGCCAACTTTTTTGTCGCCAGCAGATGTCAATTCAACATCGAATGAATCTTTAGCTTCTTCAGCAGCACCACCAGCTGCAGCAACAGCTACAGGAGCAGCCGCAGTTACACCAAATTCTTCTTCGATAGCTTTAACAAGGTCGTTAAGCTCAAGGATAGTAGCTTCTTTAATTTCAGCAATAATGTTTTCAATGTTCAATGCCATTGTGATTTTCCTCCAATTTAGGTTTTTAAATAGTTTGTAGCACTAAGCAGCTACGCTCTGACGCATTAAGCTGCGTCTTCTTTTTCTGCAACAGCTTTGACAGCGTATGCAACGTTGCGAACTGGCGCTTGAAGTACAGAAAGCAACATAGAAAGCATGCCTTCGCGGTTTGGCAATGTAGCAAGTGCTTCGATTTCTTCTTTAGAAGAAACTTTACCTTCTACAGCTCCACCTTTGATTTCAAGAGCATCAGCAGTTTTCGCGAAATCGTAAATTGTTTTAGCTGGAGCAACTGCATCGTTTGAGAATGCAACTGCAGATGGACCTACAAACAATTCTGCAAGACCTTCAAGACCAGCTTGCTCAGCAGCACGACGCAAGATTGAGTTTTTGATAACTTTGTACTCAACTTCTGCACCACGCAAGTTACGACGAAGAACTGTATCTTGTTCTACTGTCAAACCACGAGCGTCTACAACAACGATAGATGTTGCAGCTTTCATTTGCTCAGCAACAGCATTTACTAATTCCGCTTTTTTAGCGATAATAGCTTCACTCATTTTTTTACCTCCGTTTTTATTTTGGGCTAGGCACAAAAAAATCGCACCTAAACCTAGACACGAAAGTACAAATACGTTTATCTCAATAATCGTTTTGTGCCTCGGTAGGATGTTTACGAGTCTAGCTCCCCTACTGTCTTAGGTCAGTTTTTTCAAACCTCAATTATCATAACACAGTATTTTCAATAATGCAAGACTTTTCTCCTATTTTTTTAATATTTTTTAATATTTTTTAATATTTTTTTCATTTTTTTCAATTTTTTTCAAGCAGCAGTGCCGTTTAGTTAGTTTTAGTTGTAGAGGTCAGACTTGGAATGTGAAACACGAATTGCTGTGATTTGCTTCGCAAATCTTATCTCCAACCTTTTTACCTCGATTTTTTCATTTCTAAGCTCAGGCTGAAACAGTTCACTGAACAGTTTCACTCCACTGGCCTGTTAAAACCAATCAACCACTGCACTGAGAATTGACTTTGAATTTTTTGACCAGCCTCGTTTAAAGTTGAAAATAAGGAAACGAAGTTTCCTCGCTTGTCGAAGTAAGCTAAGATAAACTAAACATGACTATAAAAAAACAACTGCCATTCCCTTGAGAATAGCAGTTTAATCTTATTTAATTTTGTCTTCTTCGTAGTCGCCATTTGGGCAGACAACTTGTTTGCCATCACCACGAACTTTCTTCTCAACGAGATAGTGGTCACATTTTGGACAGGAACGTCCGACGGGCTTGTCCCAAGATGTAAATTCACACTCTGGGTAGCGATCGCAACCATAGAATAGACGATTGCGTTTGCTCTTGCGTTCAATCACCTGACCTTTTTGGCAAACCGGACAAGTCACACCGATTTCCTTGGTGATTTGTTTGGTATTGCGGCAGTCTGGGAAGTTGCTACAAGCGTAGAATTTTCCAAAACGACCTAACTTGATGACCATTTCATGACCACAAACATCACAATCAAAACCAGCTGGCTCATCCTTAATTTGGATTTTCTCCATCTGGTCTTCAGCCTTAGATAGCTCAACCTTGAACGGTTGGTAGAAACCATCGATGACCTTCTGCCACTGCTCTTTCCCGATTTCTACATCATCCAATTTTTGCTCCATATCGGCTGTAAATTTGACATTGACAATATCTGGGAAGAATTCGACAATGAGTTTATTGACAATCTCACCCAACTCTGTCGGTTCAAATCGCTTAGCAGCAAGCTTAACATAGTACCGTTTTTGAATGGTTTCAATGGTTGGTGCATAGGTTGACGGACGACCAACACCGTTTTCTTCTAAGGTCTTGATTAAAGTTGCTTCTGAATAGCGAGCAGGCGGTTGAGTAAAATGCTGTTCAGGATTTGTTGTTGTTCTAACAACTGTATCTCCTTGCTCCATGTCCGGCAACATCTTATTCTTATCAGAATCATTATAGACTGCCATGTAACCATCGAATTTTACTTGACTACCGTTGGCAGAGAAAATGACACCATTTTGCCCTAGGCGAACACTCATGGTATCAAAGACTGCCGCTGCCATCTGGCTAGCTACAAATCGGTTCCAAATCAAGGTATAAAGACGAAGTTGGTCCTTATCCAAATACTTGGCAATAGACTCTGGTGTCAAATGAACATTTGACGGACGAATGGCCTCGTGGGCATCCTGGGCTCCTGTCGCATTTTTGACCTTGCTACCATGTTTTGAATAGGTTTCGCCAAAACGCTCCGTGATAAATTCTGCTGCCTGAGCCTGTGCAACAGGGCTGATACGGGTTGAATCCGTACGCATATAGGTAATCAAACCTTGAGTACCGCCTGTTCCAAGACTAACCCCTTCATAGAGCTGTTGGGCAACCATCATGGTTTTACGGGTACGGAAATTGATTTTATTGGCCGCATCCATCTGCATGGTCGAGGTTGTATATGGAAGAGGAGCATTGCGCTTGCGCTCCTTACGTTCCACCTGCTCTACCAAGAAATCGTCACCGTTTAATCGGGCCAAAATTTCCTTGACTTGCTCATTGGTTTCAACCTTGACTTTTTTACCATCTAAGCCATAAAAGCTAGCTTGGAATTTCTTGCTTCCTTTTTTAAAAGTTGCATCAATTGTCCAATATTCTTCTGGTTTGAAATTGTTGATTTCATTTTCACGGTCAATAATCAACTTGAGGGCTACGGATTGTACTCGCCCTGCCGACAAGCCCTTTTTGACTTTTTTCCATAGAATTGGCGAAATGGAATACCCTACAATACGGTCCAAGACACGACGAGCTTGTTGGGCATCGACCAAGTCATGATTGATGGCACGTGGCTCCTTAAAGGCATTTTTCACAGCATCTTTTGTAATTTCATTGAAAACAACACGGTTTTTGTCATTTTCATCTAGTCCCAAAATATGTGCCAAATGCCATGAAATTGCTTCACCTTCGCGGTCCGGGTCACTCGCCAGAAAGACTTGTTTGGCATTTTTAGCCTCTTTCTTCAAAGAATTGATAAGTGGTCCTTTACCTCGAATGTTGATGTATTCTGGTGCGTAGTTGTTGTCAAAGTCGATGGACATGCTTGATTTTTTCAAATCACGAATGTGGCCAACTGAGGCAACAACCTTATAATTTTTACCAAGATACTTCTCAATCGTTTTGGCCTTGGCAGGCGATTCCACAATGACAAGATTCTTCTTGGTTGCTGTTTTTTTCTTAGTAACTGATTTCGTAGCCATTCTTATACCTTACAATTATTTTTAACCTCACAAAGAATATACTATTTTTTAATCAGTGTCAAGATTTTTATTTTCCTATAGGAAAACTTATTTTATAATTGATAGTCCGAAAGGATATCCAAGCCCGATGTAATGCACTTTGCCCCCTCTTGAATCAAATGATGACAGCCATCTGATTTTCCATCTAAAATAGAACCCGGAATGGCATAAACTTCTCTTCCTTCTTCCAAGGCACGTTCGCAAGTAATCAAGCTACCAGACCGCAATTTTGCCTCGCAAACCACTAACCCTTCTACCAAACCAGCAATGATCCGATTCCGTTCAGGGAAATGGTATTTGAGTGGCTGGGCACCCGGTTCATACTCTGTCAGTACCAGATGGTGTTTGCCAATGTAGGTCTGCAAGTCCTTGTTTTCTTTGGGATAGACCTTATCCAAACCTGATCCAATTACAGCAATGGTTCGGCCTCCATTTTTCAAACTGGCGATGTGTGCTGCAGTGTCGATTCCTCTCGCTAAACCACTAACAATGACAAAGCGATTGTTGAGTTCTTTGATAATCTTCTGAACTGACTGAACTCCATTTTTACTGGCATTTCGAGTTCCAACAACTGCCAGCTTTGATTTTTCCAGCAATTCTAAATCCCCTTGATAAAACAAAAGTACAGGTGGATTGTAAATCTGTTTCAGTGCCAAAGGATAGATGTCATCCAAGATTGAAAAGGAAGGATACTTGTTAAATTCCTCGCGACAGGCTTTTGTATCTAGATTCTTATAATTTTCCATAAATAGCACTGGATTTTTGCATTCAGACACTACAACAACATTGCGTAAAGTCAATTTTTTACCATGTTTTTCTTGATAGGCCAAAACTTTATTAATGTTAAGATTGGTCAAGCCTGCTTTTTTCCATTTAAACAATTCAAAATTATTCATTTTCTTCACCTCACTATTATTATTCGCAAAGGAAAGAAAAAATGGGAGTGGGAAAGAACTCGACCCCAAAAAGAGTTCGTCTTCCCACCCCCGCACAGTTGATTAGGTCAGATTTGGAGTGTGAGACACGAACAAATCTGCCAATCAACCACTGCGCTGAGATGTTGACAAGAACTCTGAGAAGTGACGCTGTCCCCTTAATTTTTGAGGTATTTCTTTTATCACACGCGCAGGATTACCCGCTAAAACAACATTATCACCAAAAGATTTGGTCACAACTGCTCCTGCTCCAACAACCACATTATCGCCCAAGGTCACACCTGGTAAGATAATGGCACCGCCACCAGCCCAGAAGTTATCTCCAATGGTAATTGGAGCCCCGTACTCCAAACCAGAATTACGTTCTTCAGGGTCCAAGGGATGCAAGGGTGTCAACAATTGCACATTGGGACCGAGCATGGCATTTTTCCCAATTCGTATCGGACAGACATCAAGCATAGTACAGTTAAAATTAGCATAGAAATCCTCTCCGACATGAATGTTACTTCCGTAATCGCAGTAGAAATTTGGCTCCATGTAAATCCGCTCACCTGTAGCTCCAAACCAATTTTTCAATTGCTCCGAACGGGCTTGACCATCTAATTCTTCGTTAAATTTTTTCATCTGTTGGCGGGCAAAGGTTCGCATCTCTCTCAATTCAGCATCTGCCGCCATATAACATTGCCCAGCTATCATCTTTTCTTTTTCTGTAGGCATATATTTACTCCTTTTTTTATTCTTACTACTAATCATAGGATTTCTCATTCTAAAAGTCAATCCTTCTTGACAAGTCCAGCTAAGATTTGGTATTGTTCTTATTAATTTAAACCAACGAAAGAGGGAATCATGCAAGAAAAACATGAACAAACTATAACTTTGACTACTGCAGAATTGCTTGGGTTGATACAAACTGAATCGGTGCAATTACTAGATGTTCGTGACCCAGAAGAATATTCAGCTGGTCATATTGATGGTGCTATTAATTGTCCCATGGATCGGATTGCCACATTTGATGGACCAGTCGACCAACACTATCTCCTCATCTGTAAGAGCGGAAAACGTAGCAAGCAGGCCAGAGAAATCCTGTCATCTAAAGGATTTAAGGCAAATGATATTGCAGGCGGCATGGATGCTTGGGACGGATTGATTGTGAAATAAGGGTATTTCGGAAAGGAAACACCCTTTTTCTTTACTTTATTTTTTAAAAATTATATAATCTAGTTATGGATACTAGATAAAAGAAAGTAGATAATCATGAAACAAACTATTCCCTACTGGCATGAATTACCTGATTTAGATTTATATTTGGACCAAGTTCTGCTGTATGTTAATCAAGTAGTCAATTCTCAGGAAAGCCTTGAACAGAAGAGTTTATACTCAATGAAAATCAACAGTAGCCTAGGAAACGAAGCCGATGATAGAACTGGGGTTCATCAAGGCAAGTTGACAACTGATAATGTTGATTTTCGAAGAGTATTAACGGCTGCCATGATAAACAACTATGTCAAGCACAAGCAGCTCGAAAAACCTGTTAAGAAAAAATACCAAAAACAGCAAGTTGCCCGCTTGATTGCCTTGACTATCTTAAAAAATGTCTTTTCCATTCAAGAAATCAGTCAGACCTTACATCTTCTTCTTCAATATAGCAATTCAGAAACCTTATACAATCATTTTGTTGACTGCATGCGAAACGAGGAAAATGAAGAAACGCCTGACATCATTCGCTACGCTTGTCAATCCGTCAAACTCTACTACAAAACCCGTCAACTCACTATGGAGTTAGAAAGGAGTCACCATGAATCCTAGTTTAAAATTGAGCCTGCAACTATCCTTTGGAGAGGAGGTTGCTAACAGTGTCACACATGCAGTTGGGGCCTTGCTTATGCTGATTTTACTCCCTATTACTGCTATTCATTCCTATCAAGATTATAACGTGACAGCGGTGGTCGGCATGTCTATCTTTGTTATCAGTCTTTTCCTCATGTTTCTGTCATCCTCTATCTACCACTCCATGCCCTATGCTTCTACTCACAAATACATCCTGAGGATTATCGACCATAGCATGATTTACATTGCCATTGCCGGAAGTTACACACCCGTCGCCCTATCCTTAGTCGGTGGTTGGCTGGGCTATCTGATTGTAGGTTTGCAATGGGGATTGACCATCTTCGGTATTCTCTATAAAATTTTCGCTAAGAAAATCAACGAAAAATTCAGCCTCTTCCTCTATCTTTTCATGGGATGGTTAGTTGTCTTTATCCTGCCTGCTATTCTGCAAAAAACTGGGATAACATTCGGCATTCTCATGCTGGCTGGTGGCTTATCTTACACCGTCGGCGCCCTCTTTTATGCCAAGAAAAAGCCTTATTTCCACATGATTTGGCATCTCTTTATTCTACTGGCTTCCGCACTACAATATATGGCCATTGTCTATTTTATGCTATAAGAAAACAGCTTCTAGATTGTTCTAGAGGCTGTTTTTAATGCATTAAACTAACTATCATACCAAGCAAGTAAAGGACTGACACGATGCCCAAAAATACCAAATGCGCCTTTCGGCTCATGACAACATAGCCTACAAATTCCCGAATGAAGGCATTGAGGCTAAAGTAAAATTTGGTTTTTGCGCCGTAGCCGATACATTTGATTTTCAATTGTCGTGCCAATAGCAGAGCTCTAAAAACATGATAGTAATTGGTTACAAGTGCAAATCGACTGCCTGATTTCATCAAGGCATAGGAGTATTTCAAATTTTCTTCTGTGTTGGTTGATTGGTTTTCGATGAGAATGTCTTCAGCAGGCACACCTTTCTCCAAGGCATAATTTGCCATAGCTTGACCTTCTGCTACGAGTTCATCAGGACCCTGTCCGCCTGACATGATGAGCTTACTGCCAGGATGTTTCTGGTAGATCGCTATGCCTTTTTCAATCCGCGAAGCCAAAAGTGGCGTCACCTGGTCACCAATCAGACCTGCTCCTAAGACCACTACATAATCAAGCTTGCCTGGGAAAAGATTGACCAAGTTGACAAAGCTAGACGTGGTATAGAGCATGCTGATGATAATGGCATAGGACACT
This sequence comes from Streptococcus suis, assembly GCF_046032515.1. Classification (GTDB taxonomy): domain Bacteria; phylum Bacillota; class Bacilli; order Lactobacillales; family Streptococcaceae; genus Streptococcus; species Streptococcus suis_AL. The sequence goes on from NZ_JARQPJ010000015.1 coordinate 17,123, forward strand.
AAAAATCCAACATAGACAAATACCATGTTTAACAAACTAATACCAGACAGGGATTGAACCACAAAGGGAGCGATGAAGAGATAGAAAGTCAGGGCGACTGCCAGTCCCATGGATAGGAAATTATGGAAGCGAACCCCTTCTCTCTTCAAAATCTGAAAACCATTTAGATAAAGTGTGAAAAGCAAGACAAATGGACCACTTAACAAGGCTAAAAAGAGCACCATAGCCACTGCTATAGCCAGCAAGCGCAAGATTTCATTGTTTTCGAGAATGCCTGTTGAGATAATCCATGCTAAGGCCCAGACGAGGATGTTCAAAGCAAACAGTGAGATAAAAATCGACCGCCGCTCCCAGAAATAGACGAGAGCAAACAGGCCGATAGCCGCTAAAAATAACCAGAAAAAGACTGTCAAGACTAGTTTCCCCCTGCTACCATAAACTTAATGGGCTCAAAGGTCTTACGGTGAATAGGCGTGATGCCTAACTTGTTCAAGCCTTCTAAGTGTTCTGCTGTTCCGTAACCTGCATTCTTGGCAAAACCATAGCCAGAAAACTCCTTGTCATAGTCCGCCATCATCTTGTCCCGCGTCACCTTGGCAACGATTGAAGCCGCTGCGATAGACAGGCTATTGGCATCTCCCTTGATGATGGAAGTTTGCGGTATGGGCGTATCCAACTTCATAGCGTCTATCAAAAGGTGTTCAGGCTCTTGGCTCAACTGCCCCAAAGCTTCCAACATGGCTAACTTGGTTGCCTCGTAGATATTGACCTGGTCAATGACAGCTGCATCTTTTATTCCCACACCGACTGCCACCGCTCGCTCCATAACCTCTTGGTAGATAGCTTCATGCTTGGACTTGGGGATTTTCTTGGAGTCGTTGAGGTAGCGGATTTTACAACCCTTGGGCAAGATCACTGCTGCTGCCACCACCGGACCTGCTAGAGGCCCTCGGCCGACTTCGTCGATACCAGCGATGAACTCCACCCCATTGTCATAAAGGTCTTTTTCGTAAAATAGCATAGCTTCTAAGCGAGCGTCTTCTGCTACTACTTTTTCCAACTCCTTACGGCGTTTCTTGATGGCAGCCTGGACCCCTGCTCGCTCATCCTGAGATAGTTGGTCCCAGACTGGACTGTCCAGACTGTCCACCTGAGCCAGCAGAGCTGCCACTTCCTTAATCGTTGCCATCTAAGTCACTCACCCTGTCTAATGTATAAGTACCCAAGCGACCGTCCCGAACATCCTTGACAAAGAGGTTATAAAAACGGTCATAATCATCACGAAAGCCCAATTTCTTGGTCCAGTCCATGATGAGTTCAGGCGTTTCCTGCTCCAAATCCATGCCCTTGAATCGATCTTGTAGACGTTCTGGGTAGTTGGCCTTGAAATAGTCCAGACCGAAAATAGTCACTTCGTCCATGGGCAAGAGCTGATCCTTAATGGCACCAGTCAGAGCCAACTTGAGACCAACTTCCTGGTCCTCAAATTTAGGCCAGAGAATACCTGGTGTATCAAGGATTTCAAGATCCTTGTTAGACTTGAGCCACTGTTGACCCTTGGTCACACCTGGTTTGTTGCCGACAACGGCAATTTTCTTTCCAGCCAGACGGTTCATGAGGGTGGATTTGCCTGCGTTTGGAATGCCGATAATCATAGTCCGCAAGGTTTCTTTTTGAATACCTCTCTCGCGGAGGCGTTCAATCTTGTCTTTCATCAGACTCTTGGCTGCGTCGGTCACCTTTTTCACCGTCGCTTGTTCCTTTGAGTTGATGGCAAGGGTACGAATGCCCTGACCTTCAAAGTAGCTCTGCCATTCTTTCGTACGGACAGGGTCTGCCAAATCAACCTTATTTAAAATCATAAGCTTGGGCTTGTCGCCGACAATCTTGGTCAGCATAGGATTTTGGCTAGATAGGGGCAGGCGGGCATCGACCAAAATGGTCACGAAATCAACGTGCTTGATGTTCTCCTGCACCTGCCTGCGAGCTTTTGACATGTGGCCCGGAAACCATTGAATAATTGCCATGGGGTCCTCCTAAATATGATTCATTGAAAAAAGCCGTAAAAACGGCTTGTTTTTTTATTATTATAGCAGAAAATCAATATTTTGTCTTACTTGTTCCTCTTAAATTCTCTCCCGTAACTTTTCGACAAAGAGATAGGCTGCGGGACAAATCAGAGTATTTTTTATTGTTAAATTATTGATTTGATAAATCTTCTTGCGGTCAGTATGCGGAAATTCTCGACAGGCTTTGGGACGAGCATCATAGATACTACATAGATTATCGCCTCCAAGGAAGGGACAGGGCATGGATTGAAATACCTTATCTCCGTCCTCATCCACACGCAAATACATATCCTCAAAAACTGGAAGTTTCATGCGTAAATGCTTGGCAATTCGGGTAATATCTGCTTCTGTAAAGAGTGGTCCCAATGTTTTACAACAGTTGGCACACTCTGTACAGTCGATTTCAGAAAATACTTCGGCATGAATATCTTGAACAATTCTATCCAAATTTTTAGGTGCTTTTTTCTTCAAATTTGCTAGAAATTTTCGATGTTCTCCTTGCTTCTGCTGGGCCAATTGCTTGTATCTTTCAATGTCGACGGTCATAAACTCTCCTTTTCGACCACTATTATACCACAAACTAGCTATTGAGCTCTGCTATTTTTCAAAACCTTCTTCAGAAAAAATCCTGCGGGAAACTTCTGCTACAGGTAGACCAATAATGGTGTGAATATCCCCAGAAATACCTGCCACAAAGCGTGGGTCAAGCTCCTGAATACCGTAGGCACCGGCCTTATCCAGTGGCTGCTTTTCACGGATATACGACTGAATAACCTCTTCAAGGGCTGGATAATAGTCGACAAAATCAATCTACGCAACCGTATAAAAAACATCCAGTGAGTGACTTGTCCGTAGGCAGACAGATGTGACAGCGTGATGGCTCTTTCCAAAATAGGAACGTAACATGGTTTCAGCTTCTGTCAAATCTTGAGGCTTGTTAAAAATTTGCCCATCTGACACGACGATTGTATCCGCAGAAATGTAGAGATGGCCAGTTACCAAATCCATGTCCGACTTGGCTTTGGAAATTTCACAACAGGTTTTTGCAGCTCGAGTGAGAAAATCATCTGTAGCGAATTGTTTCATAAAATGTTCTTCGATACCACGCTCATCCACTTCAACTGATGCGATTTGTGGTTGTAAAAATCCCAATAATTGTTTACGACGTGGGGAGTTGCTAAGCAGAACGTAAGTACTAATCTGCTCACGATCCCCCTCTTTTTGATATTGAAATACAGTTTGCATGTTTCCTCCAGTCAAAAACAGAGTCCGAAGACCCTGTTTTCAGATGATTGATTAATTTTCTTTTCTACGACCTACTGCCATGGCCAGTCCTGCAAGACCTAAACCAAACAGGCTGAGCGTCAGATTCATCTGGTCACCAGTATTTGGCAAGACTCCTGCTTTTGTAGTTTTTACTGGACTTGCTACTTCTGGTTTTTTATCTCCTACTTTTGGAGAATCAACTGGGACCTTCTTGTCCGTTGCTGAAGTATTTTGTGCTTGATTAGATGGTGAATCTGTATTTTCGGCTGGAACAGTTTCTGGATTTGATGCTGGATTTTCTGGATCAGTATCCAATAAAATCTCGATAAAGTCTGGGTAGCCATCTTCATCCGTATCAATGCTTGAATTTACAGGAATGATACGTGAATATGGGTTGACAACCTCATAAGCTGATAAGTCAGCTGTCTTTAGGTATTCAGCAAAGACGCTGTCCATTGAAGGACCTTCTTCACGTGCTCCGCCAAGCATTGTGTAGCCGTCACCACCAGCAGCAAGGAAGTCATTTGTTGCTAAATAGTACGTTTTTTCAAGATCCAAGGCGTCATATTCGCCAGTCTCTGGATTAAGAATACCGATAAGAAGAACACGTTCTTCTACAGGAAGAGTTGGATCGTAGAATACATTTGCTCCTGAAATGTGTAGGAATCCACCACTAGCTTCAAAGAGTGGCATACCATTTTCATCTAAAAGCATCTCGCCAGTTTCTGGATTCACTTGCAAAGTAGATGATAAAGACTTGGTAAACATATCATAAATTTGCTGACCAGTCACAGTGATTTGAGAAACAATGTTACCAAATGGCAAGACTGCAATAATATCACCTTTTGTAACAGGCTGATCTTTAGCAATTGTTGCACGCAGACCACCACCGTTAGTCACAGCAAGGCTAGTTTTGTTTGAAAATCCTGTTTGACCATAGGCATAGATTGCATCCGTCACTGCATTCCCCAAGTTGGTTTCACGAACACGCACGTTTGAGCGGTCTCCGTTGAATTCCACTGGGTTATTTTCAATAACTACTTGAGCATTTTCAGCTTCATATTTTGCTTTAATTTCATCAACCAAGGCTGCGATTTTAGCATTTGGCGTCACATTCTTAGTATCTGCGGCAGAAATCAAACCAGCTTCACCCAATAATTTATCGGATTTCAAGGTTACTTTACCGATATTGTTCAAGTAAGAACCTGTTTGATTATAAGTAACGTTATCTCCATAGGTAGTCGCTTCTACCGTGTGGGAATGACCGTCGATAACAATAACACGTTTACCAGCTAATTTACTATTTTTAGAAAGTGCTTCAGCAAGAGTTGAGCCTCTCCATTCAACAGGTGTTGTAGAATCGACACCTAGGTGAGCTAGAATGATATAGTTCTTGTAAACACGGTTATCTGCTAGAGCACGTGCTTCCACTTCGTCAATCACTTTATTGACTTCTGTGACTGGGTCGGTAAATGTTACTCCCTCAACATTTTTCGGATGGGTTTTTGTAGCAGTTTCAGGTGTTGTTACACCGATAACTACAAATTCATCACCTACAACAGTTGGAGTTTTATCGACGATAGTTGAAGCTTCAAAAACACGAGCGCCATTAACGTAAGTGTTAGCACTCAATAGCGGGAAGTTCAAAGTTTCCTTGTACTTGATTGCTTGATCCATCCCAAAGTCAAATTCATGGTTACCAACAGCCATTGCATCATAGCCGACTTGGTTCATGATATTGGCGCGGTCTTCACCTTTTGTAGAGTTGGAAATTGGAAGTCCTTGGAAGGCATCACCAGCATCTACTACAATTGTATTTTCTACTTTGGCACGTTCTTCTTCAATGACTGCCGCAGCCTTAGCGTCACCGATGACATTCTTTTCTTCAAGAATACGACCGTGAACGTCGTTTGTGTGGATAATGACTGCCTCTACTGTCTCTTCCACAGCAGGGACAACAGTTTCCTCCGTTGCTACGTTTTCAACTGACGTTGCTGGTACCGTAGCAGTTGCATCAGTCGTTGCTGGCTGATTGGTTGTGGTAGCTGCAGTCGTTGTCTCAGCAGCTTGTACTTGTTGAGCTAAAACAAATGGAGCCAACAAGAGTGTGGACATTACAGGCAACAAGATTTTTTTCTTTTTCATAAATAGACCTTTCTTCGGCATTTTTTATATCTCTATTATACACTTTTTAACAAAAAACAAAAACATTAAAATCGCTTACACGTCAAAAAGGTTCGAAATAAGCGAATTAGCTATCTAATCCGCTCATTTCCTATTTACCAAATACTATTTGTCCATTTGCAATGGTGTAAAGGACCTGTCCTTTCAGACTATCACCAACAAACGGAGAATTAGCAGACTTCGAGGCAAAATCCGCTGTGACCAACCGATTTGCATTGGGGTCAAAAATAACAAGATCAGCTGGGCCATTTTCAGCAAGATAGCCAGTATCAAGACCATAGAGCTTGGCTGGATTAATAGTCATTTTCTCCAGCAATTGCACGAGTGTCAGATGCCCTTCTTCCACCAGATGCATCAAACCAAGTGAAAGCGAGGTTTCTAAGCCTGTCATTCCTGATGGGGCCTTTGTGAGATCTTCTACATTTTTCTCATCTGCGTGATGAGGAGCATGATCCGTCGCAATGACAGAGATAACACCAGATTTCAACCCCTCAATAACCGCTAATCTGTCACTTTCCAAGCGTAATGGCGGATTCATCTTAGCATTGGCACCTTTTGTTAGAAGTAAGTCCTCAGTTCGTGAAAAATGTTGGGGGGCTACTTCTGCCGTGACGTTTGCTCCGAGACCTTGAACAAACTCAACCACCTTGACCGACTCGGCTTTGGATAGATGCTGGATATGAACACGCGCACCCGTTTCATAGGCAATCATGACATCGCGAGCGACCATGCTGTATTCTGCTACGCCTGTTGCTCCACAAACATGAAAATGTTTTTCAGCTACTTGCTCGTTGAGGCCCAAGACACCATTCAGGTCAGGGTCTTCTTCATGCAGACTGATGAGACAGCCCTGCTCTTTGGCTAATTTCATAGCTTGTCTAACCACACCAGCATTTGTCAAAGGAATACCGTCGTCCGAAAAGGCCACCGCTCCAGCTTCTAGCAAAGCAGGAAAATCGGTCAGGTTTTGCCCATCGAAATGATCTGTAATGGTTGCCACACTATAAATGTGAATAGCTTCTTTTTTAGCGGAATCCAATACTTCTTTTAAGGTTTCAACATTTGAAATCGTCGGATTGGTATTAGCCATCATGACAACAGAAGTAAAACCACCCGCTGCTGCAGAAAGAGCTCCTGTATGAATATCTTCTTTATGGGTCTGACCAGGCTCCCGAAAATGCACATGAACATCGACCAAACCAGGAGCAACGACTAATCCTGTCGCATCAATCACCTGTTCAACGTCAGCAGAAATCGACTCCGCGATCTTAACAATCTTACTTCCGTCCATCAAGATGTCGCAAACCTTGTCTAAACCGGATTGCGGATCCAACACTCGACCATTTTTCACTAATAACATTCATATTCTCCTTTGTAGTACCAAAGCCATTACCATCTACTATCGAAGCCAATCAATTCCTGTTCTGCCTTGTGAAGTCAAGTAGGCATTTGCTTGTGAGAAGGGCTTGCTTCCAAAGAAACCTCGATAGGCTGAAAGAGGGCTTGGATGAGCAGATTCGATAACCAGATGTTTTGGATTGGTTATCAACGCCTTTTTCTTGCGAGCATAAGCACCCCAAAGAATATAGACGACAGGCTGATCTAAGCTATTGACCACCTTAAAAACAGCGTCCGTAAAAGGCTCCCAGATTTGCCCTGCATGTCCATTTGCCTGACCTGCTGGAACAGTTAAACAAGCATTGAGCAAAAGCACACCTTGTTCCGCCCATGCTGTCAAATCATGATCTTGTTTGACGCCAATATCATCCGTCAATTCTTTTAAGATGTTTTGAAGAGATGGCGGAGCTGGTACCGAGTTCGGAACAGAAAATGACAAGCCCTGTGCCTGACCAGGTCCGTGATAGGGATCCTGTCCCAAAATAACCACTTTAACCTCTTCCAAATCCGTTGTTTGAATGGCAGCAAATACCTTCTCACGAGGCGGATAAATGGTTCCACCAGCATAAACATGATCTAAAAACTGATTAATTTTACCAAAATAATGCTCTGGCAACTGTGCCTTTATCAATTCGTGCCAAGCTGAATGTTCCATAAACTGCTCCTAGTTTGAACTTTTCTCTTTAACAATATAAATCGGACGTTTCTTCGTTTCCAAGAAAACTTTTGCCAAATATTTACCGAGAATACCAATGGTCATCAACTGCAGACCTCCCAAAAATAGGATGATACAAATAGTCGACGGCCAGCCAATTGTAGGATCTCCGAACACCAAGGTTTTGAAAACCACAAAAACCATTAGAACTAGCGACAATAGGAAGGTGAAAAAACCTGTATAGGAGGCAATATTCAAAGGTGTATCTGAAAAATTGATGATTCCTTCAATAGAATAAGAAAGCAATTTCCAGAAAGACCAACTAGTTTCACCAGCGACCCTCTCAACATTTTCATATAGCAAGTATTCTGTCTCGAATCCAACCCAGGCAAAAATTCCTTTTGAAAAGCGATTGTATTCAGACACAGATAGAATAGCATCTACCATGTGACGACGCATGAGACGGAAATCACGGGCACCGTCTACTACCTCGACCTGGCTGATTTTATTCATCAATTTGTAGAATAATTTCGCAAAAAAGCTACGAATCGGGGGCTCACCATCACGACTGACACGACGGGTTCCAACGCAATCTAAATCTGGATTTCCATCCAACATAGCCTTCATTTCCATCAACATTTCAGGTGGATCTTGCAAATCAACATCCATGACAGTCACTAGCTCACCTTTCGCAGCTTGTAGACCTGCATAGAGAGCGGCTTCTTTCCCGAAATTCCTTGAAAAGGAAAGATAGCGAACAGCTCGGTCTTGACCAGACAATTGGCGTAAAACCGTTAATGTCCTATCCTTTGAACCATCATTGACAAAAATATACTCAAATTGTTCCCCCATCTCCTTACGAACTTTCTCCATAGCATCGTAAAAATAGGGAATTGCCTCTTCTTCATTAAAACAAGGCACGATAACTGAAATCATGTTCTTCTCCTCATACGGTCAATTATTGTATTCTCAAAATACGTTAGAGACTATTATACCATTTTACAGGATAAGTTCCCAGAAATCGTGCGTGGGCTCGTTTTAAATCTAGTCTTCCTGCCAAGTTTCTTGATTTTGACGGAACTTTTTAAGCAGATTCAAACCATCTGCATTGATATATCCCTGTACTTTTGCGACCTTGATTAACTCTGAATAATTACTGAGCGTCACCAATTTCACGCCAGCATTGTCAAAATTACGATCTGCCTTTGGCAATTCATAAGTAAAGATTGCCACAACACCAATAACGTCAGCGCCTTCACGCTCAGCTGCTGCTACGGCATCTAGAACAGACCCTCCAGTAGAAATCAAGTCTTCAACGACAACCATTTTTTGTCCCTTGACGATGCGCCCCTCTAATTGATTCCCTGCACCATGGTCTTTTGGTTTGCTACGGATATAAGCAAATGGCAAATTCATCCGATCTGCAATGATAGCGCCATGAGGAATACCTGCTGTGGCCGTTCCGGCAATCACCTCAACCTCAGGAAATTCCTCTTCAATGCGTTGGACAAAGCCATCTTCAATCAAATTTCGAGTTTCAGGATAAGATAGTGTAATACGATTATCTGTATAGATAGGGGATTTGATACCTGATGCCCATGTAAACGGCTTTTCAGGGCGCAGATGAACTGCCTTAATATCCAATAAGTGTGATGCGATTTCTGTTGCTAGTGTCATAATAGACCTCCTTCTAAATGCGTACCATTCCAACATGACCATCCCGCCGAATAGCCTGTCACTCCTAAAGTATTGGTTCAATCTATGAACCCTACAAAAAACTATATTTATCCCTGTTGAATTCTTACAGACTTCTCCTAGTCCACCATTTCAATCCATGAATTAAAATACTGTTCAATGAAATTGGTTTTCTCTTTTATTTCTGTCACGGTAAGTTTTTCATCAAGACCTGTCAGAACCCATTTATCCTCAACATCATCTCTGCGATGGATAATCGTGACCAATTTCCCCTCGAAAGCTGTCAAAGGCTGCCGAACATCTTTGGAAATGATGTAAACATCTTGCTCTTCACCATCTCCAGCCAATAGATTTGGAATGTAGCCATAATTGATGGGGTACTGGTTGCCAAATTTATCAATATACCCGATAGGTCTATCGATTATAACCTGATAAACCTTATTCACGATTCCATTCCTCTTTAATAGACAAATAGGTCTGGTAAGGCTGTTCTGATTTTGTAATCGGACGCCCTACCACAATGTAATCACTACCGATTCGAGCAGCATCTGCTGGTGTCATAACTCGTTTCTGATCGCCTACTTCACCGCCAGTCGGACGAATCCCTGGCGTCAGGCACACAAAATCAGAACTTGTGGCATCTTTAATCAAAGCCACCTCATGCGCTGAACAAACCACCCCATCAAGACCAGCTTCTTGTGCTCTTTGAGCATAATGAACAACCGCTTCCTGCAAACTAGTCTGTATATTCTGGTCTGTTCTCATCTGCTCCTCTGAGGTAGAGGTCAACTGAGTGACCGCTATTAAAACAGCATCCTTACCCAATCCCCTTCGTGCTACCCGCATCATCTCAACACCACCAGCAGCGTGAACGTTGGTCATATCCACACCGAGTTTTGCCAAGACTTTCATAGCAGACTCGACGGTATTAGGAATATCATGCAGTTTCAAATCTAGAAAAATACTGTGACCACAGCCTTTCAAATAATTGATAATACCTGGTCCCTCCGCATAATACAACTCCATTCCAACCTTTACATAGAGTTTCTCATCTGCTGGAAACTGTTCCAGAAAAGACTGAACTTCTTCTATTCCTGCAAAGTCAAGGGCAATAATTGGTCTTGTTTCTTTCATAAAATCCTTTCATTTACACAAAAATCCCTGCCAAATCGGTCAGGGATGTGCACGAATTCAGCTTGAAAATCACCTTTCAAGCCTATTACATGACACCTTCCTAGCCTCTCTGGACTTAGTTAAAGGAGATATTTTCTTTATATTACTCTTTTATTTTACCTTTGTCAACGCTTACCCAAGCTATGTCTGATTTCTCGGCGTAAACCTTCCAAACTATCAATACCATAAACTTCCATGCGTTTTGGCAAGTCTTGAATAATCTTTGGACAAGCAAATGGGTCTGTAAAGTTGGCTGTTCCTACCCCTACAGCTGAAGCTCCTGCAACCATCATCTCTATAGCCTTGTCCGCCGTATCCACACCACCCATACCAATAATCGGTAAATCAGTCATCTGAGCAACCTGACGAATGAGTTTGAGAGCAACCGGAAAAACTGCTGGACCTGACATTCCTCCTGTACCATTTGCCAAGATTGGTTGTCGAGTTTTGAGATTGAATCGCATACCAACTAAGGTATTTATCATCGTCAAGCCAGTCGCTCCAGCATCCTCAGCAGCCTTGGCCAACAAGGTTATGTCTGCCACACTTGGTGTCAGCTTAACGTAAACAGGTACAGATGAGGCTTCGACTGCTGCTTTTACTGCTTGATAGGCTAATTCTGGCACCTGTCCAATCAAGAGACCATTATTTCCGTGGTCCACATTGGGACAGGAAATGTTCAGCTCGATAGCTTTTACGTTTGGGGCCTTTGAAATCTTTCCAGATACATAGGCATATTCTTCGTTAGAAAAACCAGCCACATTGGCAATGATTGGCAAATCTGGAAAATGTTGCGCTAGCCATGGTAATTTTTCGGATAAGACTGCATCAACACCTGGATTTTGAAGTCCAATGGCATTGAGCATACCTGCTGGTGTCTCGGCTACACGGGGAGTCGCATTGCCATAACGAGGATGACGGGTAGTCGCCTTAATCATAATGGAACCAAGCTGGTTAAGGTCATAATAATCTGCATACTCCTGACCAAAACCGAAGCAGCCAGAGGCTGGAATGATGGGATTTTTCAAGTCCAAGCCTGGTAAGGAAATCGCTAATCGTTTTGTCATTTCAACCTCCTATAAAATCAGACTGCCAGTCGCAAAGACTGGACCTTCCTTGCAGACACGCTTGTTCTCGTGTTCTTGTCCCTCTTTAGGTTTGACAACACAGGCATAGCACGCCCCCATCCCGCAAGCCATCCTAGCCTCCAGTGAAATGTAGGCATGAGGATGGTCCTGAAAGCGTTGGTCAACATAGTTCATCATAGCAGGCGCCCCACATGAGTAAATGGCTGCAAACTCGTTTGTCAGCTGTTCAACGACCGTTGCGACATTCCCCTTACGCCCATAGGAACCATCATCCGTTGTGACATAGACCACCCCGTAGCTTGCCAGTTCCTCTTCCAAAATGACGGCCTCTTTGGTGGCAAAACCAATGATTGACGTGACTTTGGCGCCACGGTTCGCCGCCTGTTTCGCCACTTCCACCAAGGGAGGAACACCGATTCCTCCTCCAATGATGAGAATGCGGTCATCTTCTTTGAGAAAGTCTACTTCAAACCCTTTCCCAAGCGGTCCCATAACATCCAAATACTGCCCAACAGTCATTTTCGAAAAGACTTCCGTCCCTTGACCTTCCACTCGGTAAATAATCCGACATTGAGACTTATTCCTATCAATCTCGGAAATAGATATTGGTCTCCGCAAGAGCATGGAATCATCTGGGACACGAATATGGATAAACTGACCCATTTTCATATCTTGGACCATATTACCCTGCAAGGTCATAGCAAAAATTCGTGGCGCTAGTTGGACTTGGTCCACCAGTAACATCTGTTCTTTTAAAATCATCTTTTCTCCTATTCTATATAACAATGACACAGAAAACAAGAAAGTCGATATAGAGAAAAAACCTTGCTGGCTAGCAAGGTTACACGAAAAGAAGGCAGCATTTGCCCTATTTATCACGTTCCCTTCTTCGCCTCTCTGGACTCAGTTAAAGGATAAATTGTTAGAATTATACATTTTTTAAAATAATTTGTCAAATCATGTTACAATAGAAGTATGAGAATCCAACAATTATACTATATTATCAAAATCGCAGAAACTGGCAGTATGAATGAGGCTGCCAAGCAACTCTTCATCACCCAACCCAGCCTTTCCAATGCCGTTCGTGACTTGGAAAAAGAAATGGATATCAAGATTTTTCTACGCAATTCAAAAGGGATTACACTGACCAAAGATGGTATGGAGTTTCTTTCCTATGCCCGTCAAATCGTAGAACAAACAGAACTATTGGAAGATCGCTATAAAAATCCAAATGCCAAACGGCAGCTATTTAGTGTATCGTCCCAGCACTATGCCTTTGTGGTCAACGCATTCGTTTCTTTATTGAAAGAGACAGACTTGGAGGATTACGAACTATTTCTACGGGAAACGCGGACATGGGAAATCATTGATGACGTTAAGAACTTCCGTTCAGAAATCGGTGTCCTATTCCTCAACCATTTCAACCGAGATGTTTTGTTAAAACTCTTGGACGATAACCGCCTATCTTATACGCATCTATTTACTGCGAAACCACATGTATTTGTCAGCAAGACAAATCCTTTAGCACAGAAGAAATCAATCACTCTTGATGATTTAGTGGATTTCCCCTATCTCAGCTATGAGCAAGGTATCCACAACTCCTTCTACTTTGCCGAAGAGATTTTGGCTCAGGAACACCATAAAAAATCGATCGTTGTTTCCGACCGAGCCACCCTCTTTAATCTCTTAATCGGTCTGGATGGCTATACAATCGCAACAGGTATCCTCAATTCAAATCTTAATGGAGATAATATCGTATCTATTCCACTTGAATTTGATGATGAGATTGAATTGGTCTACATTCAACATGAGAAAGCCATGTTATCAGACATGGGTGAAAAATTTATCAATTACTTGCTTGAAGAAGTAAAATTCGGTAAAAAATAAATCTATTCTTATATAGACATACACAAAACAATATGTTATAATATATTTATGAAAGCTTTTGAAAAGAAATTTGGAATATTTCACTTTTCTTCTAGGAAACGCTTTCATTTTTTTATAGTTTATGCTATAATACATGTATCATATATATTAAGGAGTGGTTAGATGGCTCAAAATAAAATGTTAGCTATGATTCTTGCTGGTGGACGTGGTACTCGTCTTGAAGGTTTGACAAAGAAAGTCGCTAAACCAGCGGTCGCATTTGGAGGAAAATACCGTATTATTGATTTTCCCCTCAGTAACTGTGCCAACTCTGGTATCGATATTGTCGGTGTATTGACCCAGTATGAACCTGTACTATTAAACTCTTATGTTGCACAATCCCAACGTTGGGGCTTGGACGTACAAGGTTCTGGTATCTTTGTCCTGCCACCAAGTGAGAAGATTGAAGGTTTTGGTCTTTACAAGGGCACAGCTGATGCAATCACTCAAAATATTGACTTCATCGATCTTCATGACCCTGAATACGTCCTCATTCTTTCAGGAGATCATATCTACAAGATGAACTACGACAAACTCCTTGATACTCATATTCAGAAAAAAGCTGATGCGACAATTGCTGTTATCGAAGTACCAATCAAAGAAGCCTCTCGCTTTGGTATTATGAATACGGATGAAGATTACCGCATTGAAGAATTCGAAGAAAAACCAGAAAATCCAAAGAGTAACTTGGCCTCAATGGGTATCTATATCTTCACATGGAAGACCTTGAAAAAATACCTCCAGGAAGATGACAAATTAGATACTTCTTCACACGATTTTGGACATGATATCATTCCAAAATACCTTGAAGATGGCCGTACTTTGATTGCACATCCATTCCGTGGCTATTGGAAAGACGTAGGTACTGTCAATAGCCTCTGGGAGTCTAATATGGACTTGATTGACCATGCAGGTGACTTAGACTTGTCCGACCGTTCTTGGAGAATCTATTCCGAAGACAAGGGCTCACCAGCTCAAGTAATTGGTGCAACTGCAACTGTAAAATCAGCCTATATTGATAAGGGGGCTGTCATTGACGGAACAATTGAACACTCTGTTATTTCTACAGATGTGCAAGTAAACCAAGATGCTGTTGTAAGAAATTCAGTTCTTCTACCGGGAGCTATTATTGGTGAAGGAGTTGAACTTGACTACGTCATCGTCGCTGAAAATATTAAAATTGCCGACGGAGTTAAACTCACAGGAGACATCGACCATATCCTCTTGATTGACAAGAATGTGACCAAGTAAGAAAGGACTGCTATGCTAAGAAATACTCTCGGAATTGTAAATATTGAAGGAAACAATGTACATTTTGGTGATGTGATGAAGCACCGTGGCGTACAAGCTTTCGGTTTCTTAGGTCGTTATCGCCTAATTGACTTTGCTCTATCCAATATGTCAAACTCTGGAATTACAGAATTCCAAGTGTACATGCCTGCCGAAATGCGTTCAACAATTCAGCACGTTGGTACAGGCAAACACTATAATATCAACAGTAAACGCGGTACCCTTCGCTTGCTCAATAGCGCAACAGACCCAAATAGTGTCTATCGTCATGATATTAATGCCTTCACAGAAAACATCCACTACATCGAAAATTCTACAAAAGATTATGTGCTAGTTGCTCCATCTTACTTTATCTATAGCCAGGATTTTTCAAAAGTCATGGATGACCATATCGCAACGGATGCTGATATTACCGTTCTTTATAAAAACGTTTCAGATGCTAAAGAAAATTTCATCGGCTGCCAAACTCTCAAATTTGGTGAAGACCATCGTGTCGTAGCTTTTGAGGAAAACCATGGTAAATATAAAAACCGTCCCGTTTCCCTTGAAGCCTACATTATGAAACGGACTACATTTATCGACTTGATTAAACGTGCTAACAAAGTGTCGTCTCTCTACTGGTTAAAAGATATTTTACGTGATACAGTTGACCAGTACAAGATTATGGGCTATGCACATCGTGATTATGTCGCATGTATCAATACGACTGCTTCCTACTTCAATACTCAAATTGAATTGATTGACCAAGATACCCGCAAACTCCTCTTCAAACATGATTGGCCAATCCATACCCAAACAAGTGATAGCTCACCATGTTTGTATGGTCCATTGGCAGAGGTCAAACGTAGCCTAATTTCAAACGGGGCAAACATCAATGGTCAAGTCGAAAATTCAGTCATTGACCGCGATGTTATCATCGAAGAAGGCGTTGTTATCAAAAACTCAATCATTCTCAATGGCGTGACAATCAAGAGTGGGGCAAATATTGAAAATGCAATTATCGATAAAGCAACTAAAATTATTCACCCAATTGACATCAAGGGAAGCGAAACTTCGCCTTCATACTTGAAACCACACCAAATCATTTAGGAGCTAACATGACAAAAAAATCTGTTCTCTTTGTAGCATCCGAGGGACTTCCGTTCATCAAGACTGGTGGTTTGGCCGATGTAATCGGTTCCTTACCTAAAGAATTGGTAAAACAGGGGTTGGACGTCCGAGTGGTACTTCCTCTCTATAAGAAAATTGCTATCAATAACCATGCTGATTTCGATTACGTATCAAGTTTTGATGTGCGGGCTGGCGACATCCAATCTATGGCAAATGTTTACAGTCAGGTTGTTGATGGAGTGACATTCTATTTTATTGAGCACCGCGATTTCTTTGAACGCGATGAACTATATGGATACGACGATGATGCTATGCGTTTTGGCTATTTCCAACATGCTACATGTCGTCTGTTAGAAGCACTTCATTTCTTCCCGGATGTCATGCACACACATGACTGGCACACTGCTGCCCTTCCATTCCTTTGCCGTACTTTCTATAGCTACCGCGAAGAATTCCGCAATATCAAGCATGTATTCACTATTCATAACTTGGCTTTTCAGGGAATTTTCCACAAACAAGCACTTTGGTCAGCGCTTGGCATGGACTATAGCTACTATTTGGATGGTATTGCTCGTTTTCATGATGAATGTATCAGCTTCATGAAGCTTGGTATTCTATACGCTGACAAGGTTACTACAGTTTCTGAAACTTATGCTCGCGAAATCCTAACGGAAGAATTCGGCGAAAACATGCAACATGTACTAGAGTTGCGCAAATATGACTTGGTTGGTATTGTCAATGGTATCGACTATGACAGTTGGGATAGTCAAACAGACCAGTACCTTGTGAGAAATTATAGTCTTGAAACGATTGAAAGTAAAAAGGCTAATAAACTGGCCCTGCAAGCACAATTTGCCCTTCCACAAGATGAGAATGTCCTATTGATAGGTATCGTCTCTCGTTTGACATGGCAAAAAGGGTTCTACCTCTTGACCGAGGTACTTGGTCATCTTCTTCAAGCCCATGTCCAATTTGTTATCTTAGGCAATGGTGAGGAAGACATTGAAAATGCCTTTAATCACTTTAAACACGCTTATCCTGATAAATTTGCATTCTACCGTGGTTACAATGAACCACTTGCCCACCAAATTTATGCAGCAAGCGATCTTTTCCTCATGCCTTCTATGTTTGAACCATGCGGCATTAGCCAGTTGATTTCAATGCATTACGGAACACTCCCTCTAGTGCGTGAAACAGGTGGCTTGGTTGATACTGTAGCACCATACAATATGTCTACCAAAGAAGGAACTGGTTTTAGCTTTGGAGGGCGTGACGCTTACAATATGCGACAAGTCTATGATTTAGCCCTTCAAACCTACTATGATCGTCCCGATGACTGGCATGCCATGGTTGAACAAGCTATGAAGCGTGATTTTAGTTGGACAGCTTCGGCAGAGAAATACATCTGGCTCTACCGTGAAATTAGTGGTTAGGAAATAAGATGAAAAAATAAACTGAATCGGAGTGGGACCCTAGTCCACTCCTTTTCGGCAATGGAGATTGCTATGACAGAATTTACTGACCTAGATTTATATTATATGAATGCTGGTGAGCATACCACTCTTTACGAAAAAATGGGTGCTCATATTATAAAAGAAGGAAACAAAATTATCGGAACCCAATTTCGTGTCTATGCCCCAAATGCCAGAGAAGTATTCTTAGTTGGCAACTTTAATGAGTGGCAACGCAGTCACTCTATGGAGCGTGAAATTGATGGTGTGTTTCAACTTTATGTAGACGGATTAAAATCCCTTGAAGATTATAAATATCTGATTATCACACACGATGGGCGTGAAATATATAAGGCTGACCCTTATGCATTTTTCAGCCAAGTTCGTCCAGACACTGCCTCTACAACCTACAATTCGCGTTATAAATTCAAAGATGACCTCTGGATGTATCATCGTGTTAACTATGATTTTAAAGAACAGCCAGTATCCATCTACGAGGTGCACTTAGGTTCGTGGAAGCAAAAATTTGCTAATAAGAATGAAGGAGGAGCTCCTGTGGAAGCTTTCAATAGTTATAAGGAAATTACTCCACTTCTCATCGAACATATCAAGGAAAATAACTACACACATATTGAATTATTGCCAATTACCGAGCATCCTCTCGATGCGTCTTGGGGCTATCAGGTAACAGGCTACTACAGTCCAACTAGTCGCTATGGCAAGCCAGATGAACTTAAGTATTTAGTTGACCAATGTCACCAAGCAGGAATCGGAGTGATTCTTGACTGGGTACCACTTCATTTCTGTAAAGATGCTCATGGGCTCTACCAGTTTGATGGTAGTTGGCTATACGAATACTCCTACGAACAAGATCGTGAAAACCACCAGTGGGGGACTGCTAATTTTGACCTTGGAAAAGGACTGACTCGTTCTTTCCTTCTTTCTAATTTAAAATACTGGTTGGAATATTTCCATTTTGATGGCATCCGTGTTGATGCACTATCTTATCTCCTCTATTGGCGTGGTGAAACAGATGAAGATAAGATAAATCATGCCGCTATTGACTTTATCAAACGTGTCAATGCCATGGTTCATACAGACTATAAGGGTGTCTTGATGATTGCGGAAGATTCGTCAAGTTTCCCTAAAGTAACCCATCCTTTAGAAGAAGGTGGTATCGGTTTTGATATGAAATGGGATTTGGGTTGGATGAATGATACACTAAAATTCATGGAACGCCCTGCTATTTATCGAAAATATCACTCAAATGAAATCACTTTTGGTATGTACTATAACCAAAACGAGCAATTCTTACTACCACTTTCGCACGACGAAGTTGTTCATGGGAAGCACTCCATTATCGAGAAGATGAATGGCGACTACGAAGATAAGTTCCATCTGGCTCGAGTCTACTACAGCTTTTACTTTGCCCATCCTGGAAAGAAATTACTCTTCATGGGAAATGAATGGGGTCATATCCGTGAATGGCACGAATATACAGAAATGGACTGGGGACTGCTACAATTTCCAATCCACCATTCTTTCTATCAAATGATGAAAACATTATCTACTTTCTATAAAGAACATGATGCTTTCTGGAAATATGACTACCAAGCCTATGAAAAAGGATTTAATTGGGTAAAAATAGATGAAGAAGCAAGCCTGTATGCTTTTTCTCGCACTAGTGATGAGCAAGAAATCTTGACTATTCATAACTTTAATGATCAAGAACTATTTGATGTACACTTGGATTTGCCAGCTGACAGCGAATATAAACTTGTCTTCTCATCTAATGCTATTCCAATGGACACATTTAGCCTCTATCCCGATGAAAATGGAGCTAGAATTACTGTACCACGTTTGACCAGTTTTTATCTAGAGCGTGTGAAATAATATAATATATGAGAATGGAGTATTGAACCGACCCCAATTTTCTGTCTAACTTTTGGGGTGTGGCTCACTTATTCCATTCTTTTTGCATGCAAAAACAACCACCGTTTCCGATGATTGTTCGTTTCTCTTATTCAACACTTGTATATGTTGCAGCTTTCTCAAGGAAAGTATCAAACTCACCACTTGCTTTTACTTCTGCGATAACCTTGTCTATCGCAGTTTTTAGTTCTGTACTACCTTTTGGCAAAGCAATGACTTTCGAATTCTCATCAATCGTTGGAAATTCAACGGATGCAACGGCTAAATCTGAATTCTGTGAAACATAACCAGCAGCAACTGGAGAATCCATTAAAATAGCATCAACTTTTCCTGATTTGAGCTCATTTACAGCTTCACCCATCAAGGTTAAAGAAATTAGGTTAGCTTGACTAATATTTTCCTGTGCGTAAGCTTCCTGTGTTGACCCCTTTTGTACAGCGAGAGTTTTTCCGCTCATAGCATCAATTGAAGTGAGTGAACTGGCATTATCTTTTTTGATAAGTAATACATCAGAAATTTGATAGTAACTTTCTGAGAAGTCAAAAACTTTTGCACGTTCATCAGAGTAAGAAAGACCAGCAATTGCAATATCAGCTTTGCCATTTTGAACGCTAGACAATACATTGTCAAAACTCATTGCTGAAACTTCAAGCTTGACCCCAAGTTCGTCGGCTATTTTTTGAGCCAACATCATATCTGCACCAACAACTTCATTCTTTCCATCAACTAGTGCCTGAAACTCGAATGGAGCATAGTCCGGACTAGTTGCCACTACCAATGTTCCTTTTTCTTTAATTTTATCTAATGCAGATTGTGATGACGTCGAAGAACAAGCTGCCAATGTCAGTCCTGCTAAAACTGTTGCTACTAATGCCAAGATTTTTTTCATATTTCCTAACTACCTTCTCTTTATTTTAATAAAATACCTATTCTAAAAAACACAAGCTTTTTGATTTTCATTGTATTTTCTTGCAGTTTTTCAGAATGTATTCTCATTTTAATTCATTTTTATACATTTGTCAAGAAAATATTATTTTTATTCACTTTAATTGTATAAAATTTAATTGTTAGCAATGGATAATTCATAGGCTTCTTGAACAAATTGATCCATCTGTCCAGATTCTACTAGTTTTGTAATGACAGAGTCAACTTTTTCCTTTAAAGCTGTACTTCCTTTTGGCAAGGCAATAGCATAGGCATCTGAATAGCTACTTTTTATCTCAGTATCTAAAATAACCAAATCATCATTTTTAGCAACATAGGCTTTCGCAATCGGCTCTTCAAAAATAACTGCTTCTACCTTCTGTGATTTTAATTGATTAATCAGCTCTCCGTTCGAAGCTAGAGCAATAACCGTGGAAGACGGAAGCTGTTCTTTAACGATTTGTTCTTGAATAGAACCTTTTTGTGCTCCTATATTTGCCTCAGCTAGAGAATCAAGCGATGTATATTGTGCAAAATCCTCTTTATTTATAATAACTTTATTGGTTGAGGTGTAGTAAGGAATGGAAAAATCATACACTTTTGCACGCTCTTCAGTGGCTGAAATTCCTGAAATGGCAATATCCGATTGCCCTGACTGGACATTGTTCAAAACATTATCAAAACTCATCGCTGAAAATTCGACTTCTACACCCAATTCTTGCCCAATGGCTTTTGCAAGCTCAATGTCAGCTCCAACGATTGTATCTTTGCCATCAACCAGTGTTCTAAACTCAAATGGTGGAAATTCTGGATTTAATGCAACAATTAGTTTTCCCTTTTCCTGAACATCCTTCAAAGAAGTATCTTCTTGAGTAGCATTTCCACTACAAGCGCTTAGGGTCATCGTTGCTAGTAAAACCAAGCCTGTCATAATATATTTTTTCATCATCATATTCTCCTTTAAAATAATCCTGTGCATACTTATACCGTTTTTTTATATAAAACATCGGACTTTCATTGTAGTGAAATGCATATTTTTTCTCCTTTTTTGAAAGATAAAAACATTTTATGTCATTTTTATACATTTGTCAACTTATTTATTGTATTTTTATTCAAACAACATAAAAAAGAAGCTATTTCTAGCTTCTACCTAAAATTCTTATCCCACTCTCCATCTTCATTTTTTCTAGTATAAAAGAACTCGGACAAATCTGGCTCATCCATGACTTTCAGTATTTCTAGCAAATCATAGGCCAAATCCATCTGAGGCAGGTCCGACTTCTCGACCCAACGCACTTCACCTTCTTCAGTTGATCGGATAGCTCCTGTAAACTCTGTTGCCTTATAGAGAAATACAATGTAACGATGCCCTTCCTTGTCCGGCCAATGCTTTATTCCGACTAATCGTGCATTTCCAATCGTCAAGCCGGTCTCCTCAAAGACCTCACGAACAACCGAATCATGGAAATTCTCGCCTTCTTCAATATGTCCCTCTTATGTCAAGTAACTGACACTATTTATTTACTAGATTTCACACTAATTGTATCACAAATCAACCTATCAAGAAAGAGACTTGATACGATTCAAGTCTCCTCTTCAACTATTTATAGATAACTGTAAAAAATCCGAGGCAGTCAACAACTACTTTTTCAATGTGAGTGCTAACTATTTCTTTTGTTAACCTATCATTACTCAACAACTGAAATGTATTAACTTCTTTCAGCTGTTCTTCTAAATTCCTAACAGTTTTGTCTATTACCATTTTCTTAGTAATGTAATCTTCCCTAGTCATCAGGCTATCCTTGTAGTCTTGGAAAAAGGATAGTTTTTGTCTCTTTAATCGCTCAATCTCTCTAAGAACTCTAGTCTTAGAAGCTTTTGGGCGGGACTTATCCTCCTCATACCCAAGTTTCTCCTTGATTGCTTGCTCAATCTTGTCTGCTCGGCATGACTTCATTTTTTCTCCCTGTCCTTTACAATAGCGACAGGAAAAATACTGATAACCTTGATGGTTATATGAACCAATCAAAGAATGGTCACAATGCTCACAACGAATCAGTCCTGTTAAAATGCTAGGAATTTTCGGAGGATGAGAGTGTTTTTTCTGGATAACCTTCTTAGCTTTTAATCGAGCAACTTGTTCAAATAGTTCTGATGAAATAATCGCTTCGTGATTGTTCTCAATCCGCTCCCACTCTGATTTTGGTCTGAAAACATGCTTCCCCCTTACATACGTCCGAGTATTAAACAGATAAGTTCCCTTATAGGCTTCATTCTTTAAAATTTGACCAACGGTAGTGCTACTCCAAACATTTCGTTTTTGCTCAGTTGTTAAACGGAGTGACTTTGCGTAACGTGCCTGACTGATTTGCATCTTTCGTTCTGCTGGAGTAATGACTTGTTCTTCATTCAGGAGTCGAGCAATTGTTTGGTAACTATTACCATCAAGATACAAGGTGAAAATCCGTCGAACAATTGGTGCAACTGTCTCGTCAATAATAATCTTGAAACGGTCCTCTGGATCCTTGAGATAACCAAATGGGGGCAACCAGCTCATGTTTTTGCCCGAGCGTTTCATGCTGTTCATCGCACTCTTAACCTTTTCAGAAACATCCTTGGCATAGAAATCATTGAGGAGGTTTCTAAACGGAACATCAATATCCAGTCCATTTTGTTCAGATGTCAAACTATCATATTGGTCATTTATAGCTATGAAGCGAACTCCGAGAAAAGGGAAAATATTTTCTAAATAATTCCCTAGTTCCAGATAATCACGCATAAAACGAGACAAATCCTTAACAATGATATGACGGATAATTCCCGACTTTACATCAGCCATTAAGCGTTGGAAAGCAGGCCGATTAAGACTTGTTCCTGAAAAACCATCGTCCACAAACTCCAAGCGTTCCCAATGATTAAAGTCTGATGACTGATCAAGGTACTGATTCAAAAGATAGCGTTGGTTGGTAATGGAGTTACTTTCGTCTGTCCCGTCCTCATCGACGGAAAGACGAAGGTATAAAGCCATTTTAGACATGGTCATCACCTCCCATCAGGCAGGTAAAAGTTACTATCACAGACTTATCCACTTCAACATCTATCCGTTCTATCACTTCATTAAGCAGTTCTGCCGTTAAAACTGATTGATTTTGGCATTTAGCAAGATGTTTAACCCAACTGACCTGCTGACTGTGTTTCTCCTCAATTTTCATCGCTAAAGCCTCATAATGGGCTATTTCTGTTGAGAGGGTTTCAATTTTTGAGGTAATCGTCGCCTTTTGAGACAAATAAGTCTCTCGTTCCTGAGCCTCAAGGCGGTAATTCAGATAAAGCTCGCTTTGCTCAGCTTGTAGACTAGCCAAAGTCCTTTGAAATTTTTTTATTTTCTTTTGGCAATCTCTAAGATATTCATTCCTCTTCATTTCTAATTTGGGCAATAAGTTTTTAACCGTGCCAAGCCGATTCATCTCTGCCTGAACCAAGCTCAACACAATCTTATCTAAGGCTTGTTCACTGATATAGACAGTTTGTTTCTCTGAAGGTGCTGAACCATGAAGATATTCCATAAAGTAATAGTAATCATACTCTGATTTGGAATTTGAGAAATGCTTACAGTACCTTCGCATTTGAGTTGATTGCCCCTTGACATAGATAAGCCCCTTATAACGATTAGTAGTACGAGGTTGAGTCTGTTTTCTTATGGAACGACGTTCCCTGATTAGTTTTTGAAGGGTTTGATATTCTTCTTTTGTAATATAACCCTCATGACAATCATCTACTTGAATAAAATCTTTTTCAGATAAAGTTTTATTATGCCGACGTTGAATGAGGCTACCATAAAACGCAGGATTTTGAACAAGTCGCTGAAGGTTCGCACTTTGCCATTGTCGTGTATCATTCTCTGTTCTATACCTTTCTCCTGTTTGGCGATAGGCCATTGGCGTAGCAACTTTCTGCTGATTAAGGTATTTTGTCACCTGGTTGATAGATTGGCCTGCCATTAACTTTTCAAAGACATCTACCATAACAGGTTGAACTAGTGCATCAATGACTAAACGATTACCACCCTCTCTTCTTTCTAACTTATATCCATAGGGAGCAAAGCCAGCGATGAAATAACCTTGCTTTGCTTTCTGAATATGACTAGCGGTAACTTTCTTTGAAATATCCTTAGAATATAAGTCGTTGACCAAATTCTTGATTTCCACTTCAAAGGATTTCTTATCTTCTAATCCGTTGAGTGTGTCTAAATTGTCATTGATTGAGATAAAGCGAACCCCCATAAAGGGGAATACTTTGTCAATCAGTCGTCCCATCTCAATGTAGTTTCGACCCAAGCGGGATAAGTCTCGAATCAAGATACAGTTGATAATCCCTTTTTTGAGGTCTTCCATCATGTCCTGGTAGGCAGGTCGATTAAAGTTTGTCCCAGAATACTCATAGTCGATGTAACACTTGGTTACAAATAGCCCCCTTTCCTTGGCAAAGTTCCTAGCCAGACTTTCTTGCGTTTCTAAGGAGTGCGATTTGTTTCGCCAACTTTCTGTACGTTCATTCGACAAACGAATGTAAATGCCTGTTCGATAGGTTTTAAGAGATAACCCTTCTTCTGTTTCCTTACGGTAGCGGTTCTTGGTACGTGCCATTAGACCACCTCCTTCTCTCGATGAGAAAACTGCTGGAGGACTTCGAGTTCTGCCATATCATGAAACACCAAGGTCAGCTCCTGATTTTCGTGAATGACAATGCGGTCAAGCAAGGAAACTAGAGTGAGGCGATTGAGCTCTCGGTTATTTTGTATGGTACTCAACTGGTCTAACCACTTCTCCTTATCCTGAAGTTTATCATACAGGATTTGAGCTAACTCTTTCTTTTGAATGATTGTGTCTTCAA
Organism: Streptococcus suis; assembly: GCF_046032515.1. Lineage (GTDB taxonomy): Bacteria > Bacillota > Bacilli > Lactobacillales > Streptococcaceae > Streptococcus > Streptococcus suis_AL. The sequence continues at coordinate 42,177 of NZ_JARQPJ010000015.1, forward strand.
TTTGATTTAGTTTTTGGCGATAGCATCGCTGAAACTCTTGGTATTCTGTATCATTGATCAAACCGTCGTCTAAATCCAAATACAAGGACTGGAGCAACTGTTCGTACTTCTTGCGATTCTCAAGTAGAGAAGTAAAATCGACTTCCAAAAACTGTTCTTGATTAACATAATCAGGAACTGCTTTAATCAGATAAGACTTCCAGTCAAGATGTTGATGAATAAAGGTCGATACTAAGTCAAGTAATATCACTTGCTTGACTGCATGGCGACTACATCCTCTTCCGTTATTGTAGGTGCTACAAATATACTGAACAGTCTCTTTATCCTTGTAGCGGAGCTTTCGTTGTACAAGCTGAGCTTGACAGTCGCTGCAAAATAATAATCCTGCAAATAGGTCAGGCAGCTTCTTCCCATGTTTGACATCTCTGAGTAAGAGATTATTAGCAAGCTCAAACGTACTTTTTGAGATAATCGCCTCATGTGTATCATCAACTCGTACCCAATCTGCTGGATTCACAGCTACAGACTTTTGTGACTTGTAATTGAGTTTGGTTTGCTTCCCCTGTTCCAAACTACCTGTATAGACACGATTTGTCAAAATACGATTGACCATTTTCGTGTCCCACTTGTAGTTATGACCATGAAAACCTTTAATCTTTTCTTGACAGGCTTTCTTACGTTGTAGAGGCGTTTCTACCCCAGCTTGATTAAGAAACCCTGCAATAGCGTTTGACGAATATCCCTCTAATTTAAGAGTAAAGATTTTCTCAATAGTAGGGCGTACATTCTCATCAACCACTAGATGATTCCGTTGCTTTTCATCTTTGCGATAGCCATAAGGGGCAAAAGCTCCAATAAACTCGCCCTTTTGTCGTTTAGCTTTTTGAGTGCTTCGAACTTTGGTTGAAATGTCTCGACAGTAGCTATCGTTAATTAGACTTTTAATGGGCATAACCAAGTGTGTTTCATTTGTATCAGCAGTCATACTATCATAGTGATCATTAACCGAGATAAACCTAACTCCCATAGCAGGAAAAATTCGCTGAAGGTATTTCCCAGTCTCAATATAGTCACGACCGAAGCGTGACAAGTCCTTAACAATAATAGTATCAATTGTCTTATCATTCACCATAGCCATCATACGGTTAAAGTCAGGGCGGTTAAAGGTTAAGCCACTAATACCATCATCCATAAATTCTTCTAAAATGGTGAAATCATGATTTCTGGCATAATCTCTCAAAAGTGAGCGTTGGTTGATGATGGAATTACTTTCCACATTATCCCCATCATCTCGTGATAAGCGTAAATAAATACAGGTTTTTGTCATATGTATCTCCTTAATCAGTATTTAGGTGCTTACCGATTAAGGATTGAGGTTCTACAACTCTATTTTACATCATTTCTAAAAACATGTCCGCTAAAACCTCAAATTTTTTCAAGCTTTCGACCTAATAAATCATCTAAAATATCCGTCAGACTAAGTGACTTATTCGTCACTTGCACCGTCACCTTATAACCCTCAATCACAACCTGCGGTAATTCCGCACCTGTTTGTATTTTTTCCATAAACGTTTTTCCTTTACTTCAAAATATTGACCTCAGTGGGAAGAACTGGTTAAGTCCTACATGGGGATTGCACCCGCTGTCCTTTCTCGATGGCAGCCTGAACGTTCAGAAGTATCATTATCCTCATTTGTCTCATGGCAGATAGGTAACCAACCTATTTTATAGCCGATAATTCTCGCTCATCTCACGGCGTACCAGGCTAAATTGCTCCACAAATGATTAAAGTCCCACCTTGGTTTATTCAGTTGTCAATGAACAAACAAGGAGAGACTTCTATTTTTGTATTCTTTTACGAAAATCTGTTAGATGTAACAAATAATCCGTGCTCACACTATAAAGATTTGAAAGCTTAATCAAAATATCTACTGGCAATTCTCTGGTGCCACTTTCTATTCTAGAATAAAAGGATTGACTACAACTCAAATAATTTGAAATAAACTCTTGACTATAGTCAGAATCCTCCCTCAAATCTCTTAGTCGCCTATACATTCGTTCACTCCTAATGAAATTATAATTAAGATTTGAACGAATCTTAAATTTTATGCCAAATTGGCATAACAGATAATCCTACTCTGGAGAGAAATATCCTAAAAGTTCTGCTTTATGGATTGCCTCCTGCCTATTATTAACACCTAGCTTTGAAAATACATTTGCCAAATGATTCGAAACAGTCCGTTTGCTTAAAAATAAGGTTTCACAAATCTCATCAATTGTTAAACCATTTCTGACCGATTCTAACACTTCTATCTCTCGTTCAGACAAGATATCCACGATTTCTTCTACCGAAAAATACTTTTTTCCACTATATATACCTTTTAATTGAGTAAGAAGCTTATCTGGATCGATACTTTTATCAATAAAAGCATAAGCTCCCATCTTCTGAGCTCGATATTCATAAATTTTTTTGCTATATCCTGTTAAAATAACGATTTTAATACCTCGTTCTTTTTTTATCATTTCTTCTGCCAAGGCTAATCCATCTGTTTCATAAATACTAGTCAAATTAATATCTATCAAAATGATATCGTATCGACTATAATCAATATCATCTACTGATTGAAAATTTTCAATTAAATCAACATAATCAATTGTTTCTGATAGCTCTAAAATCATTTTTATGCTCTGACTAAACAACTTGTGATCATCAATTAATAAAATTTTCATAGCATAACTCCTTATCTATTGGTAATTGGATTTCTACTTGAAACATAGCATCCATTGTCTGAATTTCTATTGTTCCACCTAAAACACTGACACGATTTTCTAAATTCTTTAACCCATAACCAAGATGGTTACTAAAAATATCATAATCATTTTTACAAGATAAATAAATAATATCGTCAGATACAGAGAGAGATAACGAAATAATATGGCCTGACGAATATTTAACAGCATTGGTCACTAACTCTTCAATAAAGCGATAAAGAATCTTATCATACGGTTCCATTAGAAAAAAATCAGACTGAAAATCTGTTTCAACTTTTTTCATAGTCTCATATCTCCTCAATATTCTATCAATTAATGATGTATATTTTTTAGTTAACTCCTCATTGCCACTACTCATTGGTTGATAATAATCCATTCTCTCTCGGATACGTTGAACTAGTTCATCTGAGACATATCCAATCTGAGTTCTAAACTTCTCATCTTCTCCATATTTATTAAAATTTTTAATAGCCATCACGCTTTGTAATACTTCGTTATGAAGAAATTCTGCGAATTGTTGCTCTATATCTTCATTAGCTAACAAATTCTTCACCATCTTATTTCTTTTCAAAAATAAAACTTCTAAATAATCTTTTGCACCCGTTAGCCGCTTACCTCTAAATAATCTAATAAATTCTTCCGTTAGAAATCCAACTATCAGCACAAGTAAATTAAAACAAATAAAACTTTGTTTTAAGTCTAGCCTTACAATAATAAATGTAGTAACCAAAAGGATACTTACCCCCAGTAGTACTTTTAAACTTGCCTCAATATATAATAGTTTCAACTCATCTATCTTTTTTTGAAAACTCATATAAATTGTTTTCAAGTGGAACGCAACAAGTACCAAAAGAATTTCTACATACCATAAAAAGTTTAAAATACCAATATCAGTCGTATTAATATATAAAATAATATAAGTAACTGGTAGGAAAAATGAAAGGAAGGTTAAATTTTTCCTCTGGTAATTTAAAAAAGATTTCAACTCTTTTTTATACATCATTAACAGAATAATAGGTAAGTAAGAAATGAAAAATGATGTAAATATAGATAAAAATAAAAAGAGGGGCTTGCTAAAAAAATAAGATATCTCTGTAATAATTATAACAATAAAAGTTACAAAAAATAGTTCCTCACCTATTTTTTTACCTAACAAAATAATAGATACTGAACTATAAACTAATAGAAAAGAATTAATGGGATGAAGTAAATCTAAAAAATGGAATAATGTGTGTTCAACATTCAAATTCAGAGCCAATTGCCAACTAATTAAAAATAGCGATAGTAATAGCCACAACTTCAATTCACTATATTTAAACTTTAAGAAATTACAAATGTAAGTAGAAATAATCAACAAAATAATAAAAACAACTGCAAATTTTTGAGTAAAAGTTGATGAAAAGTCAAATGGAATTTGAAGGTATATATAAATCATTAATATAAAATGATTTATTAAAGTGATCCACCATAACAATAGTGAGTTATCAGAAATATTCTTTAACCACGTCTTCATATTTAAAATTTCCTACTATGATTTTTTATTATCATTATATCACAAAACCAGAATAAGGATAGCTAATATCCTATTCTGGTTTTCACTCATCGGGTCTGATTACTAGCCTTTAAACAAACTTTATAGGTAAAATAGATATAAACTGCAAATAAGCCAATCATAAACAATAAATATTTTGCATCAATGACAACTGTCGTATTCGCGAAATTTTCAAAGTAGCCTAATAAGCTGTTACTAAGTGAATAACTCAATGGAACAGCTATTAGCAACGGGATTAGAAAATAGGCAAGAATCTGTTGAAAAATAATTTTTTTATTTTGCTTTCTTTGATTTCCTAGTAAATAAAGTATATTGTAATCATTAACGCTTTCTAATGCATTTGTAGAAGCCTGCAACGACAGAATACTCAATGTGATGACTGTAAAAATAACTCCCACAAAAATTAGAACTAACACAATGACTCCCATAAATCCTAGATATAGTTCTGCTGATCGAACTTTTGTTTGATATACAAAATCAGATTGATTTCCTTCTTGATCCGTAAAATAATAATTTTCAATCCAGTTCTCTAAAAATGATTCAACATTTCGTTTATCAATCCCTTTTTTATATAAGGCTACATAATGTAAACTGTTAACAGTCAATTTTTTCGCTACTTTATCAGGAACGATCAATGTCCCTCGATCATTATTTTCTACTGTAGTAACAAAATAAACATTTTCCAAAGCACTTTTAGAACTTGACCTTAACTTTACACCGGAAACAGTCAATTCGTTATTTTTAGAGAGAAATTCCCTAATCTGCTTCCTAGTGCCTTTATAGTTTGCATTTATTAAAAATTCATTGTCTGACAAACTGACTTCTTTTTTCCCTTGAAGTCTTAATAAAGAATTGTAATCAGTAAGCGAAACAATATTAACGAACGAATCTCCTAATTCTTTATCTAAATCCCATAAATTGCTTGTATCAATAATATCTTTATAAGTCAATTCACTTATATAAGTTGGATACTCAAACTCTTTATCAATAATCGAAAAGTCAAAACCATCTTCTTTTAACTTACTCTTTACATCTATATTGTTATAATGGTATTTTTCTCCCTTAAACATCTGCACATCAATATCATAAGGAATAAATTTATTTAAATCATTACTCAATGAACTGTAGGCGCTACCACTAAAAATCAATAAGCTAGTTGCTAATGTCAAGGAAAGCGATAATACCGATATAGTCACCGAATTACGATCTGCCTGTTTAGATAGTTGTCTGAGTTTAAATGAATTATATTTCTTGAAATACCAATTTGGCAATGAATAAGTTAAGCGGATCAAAGAATGGCTTAATGTACTGTAAAAAATAAATATAACTAGTACAAACAGTGTTATAAGTAACATTCCCCAATTTCTAAGAATTGAAATATGAGTATAGTCTGATAGATAGACACATCCAAAGCAAATAACTAGTGCCGATAAGATAAATAATAGCACTTGCCACTTTGTTTCTCCTTTCGAAAAAATAGAACTTTTAACACCATTTTCTTGAATAAGAGAAATAATAGCTTGCTTTCTAAAGGTAAATATGTCCATCACACCAATAATTACACTTGTTGCTAAATATGATATTCCTAGTAAATTCACTGATTTCATGTCTAGGAAAAACATATTACCAAAATAATTCCCCATAAAAAAATTAGAGGCAATATGTGCTAGAACAATCAGTACTCCTAACCCTAAAATAAATCCTGCAAGCAAAGCAAACAGATTAACAACCATTGTCTCACAGAAAAGCGTTCCTACAATATGACGTTTTTTCATCCCCAATGTTGCGTATAGACCTAGCTCTTGTTTTCTTCGGCCTAATACGAAACCAGTGGAGTAAACAACTAAAAAAGCAATTGTACTCAATACAACGTAAGATAATAGCCCCATATATTGTGTCATAATGGTTGTCATCATCTCCTTAGCACCTGATAAACTTTGCATGACAGGATGATTTGGCAAAGCATTAAATGCATAGAGTAGACTATAAATTAACGTCAAACTAAGAAAGTAAACTGTGTATGTCTGTAAATTTCTTTGAACATTTCTAAGAATTAATTTTGGATACATCTTACTTCTCCTTATCGTGTATGTTTATAAATTTCTTGTAAATATTCTTCATTTGATAAAGAGTGGCGGTACATATCTGCTGTAACTTGCCCATCCTTTAATAGAATAATCCGTGATGAATACTTAGCTGCTGCTGGATCATGTGTCACCATTAAAATGGTAATGCCAAAATCTTGATTAATATCTTGCAGAAGAGCCATTAAATTTTCTGAGTTAGCCGAATCTAAAGCACCTGTTGGTTCATCTGCAATAAGCAGTTTAGATTCGTCAATTAGAGCACGTGCAGTTGCAACACGCTGTCTTTGTCCTCCTGATAATTGATTGGGAAATTTATTTCGTAATTGACCAATTGATAATTTTTCTAGGATATTTTCTATTTTTAAATGACAATCAGAAACTTTTTTTCCTTGAATCTGTAACGGTAAGACAATATTCTCATAAACTGTTAAAGTTTCAACTAAATTATAAGATTGAAAGATATAGGAAATATTTTGTGAGCGATAGTTTGCCAACTGATTATCTGTTGCATTGATTATATCAAATCCCTCAAAGGAAATATCACCTGACGTCGGCTTATCAATTGTTGAAATACAGTTTAACAAAGTTGTTTTTCCACTGCCGCTTGCTCCCATGATAGCAAGAAATTCTCCTGTCTTTACAGAGAGATTAACATCCGATAAAGCATGAACTAGACTATCTCCCTCCCCAAACTCTTTATTTAAATTTTTTACAACTAATTGTGACATAAGTATTCCTCCATTTCTATTTTACAAGACTATTATAATCAATCTGTTCTTTAATATCATGAGTAATTCGTGCATAATCTCTCTAAAGACAAGTAAAAAAGCCATAAACTAGTATGGCTTTTTAAATATACATCATTTCCGTTCTTTCCGTTTTTTCATAACGTAGACGACACCAATAATGGATACTCCTAAAATCAATACGGGAGCATAAAACTCAAGTGTTCCAATAATTCCTTCCATCTTACCCTCCAATCTTGTTCATTCTATCCACAGCGGACATTTGGTGATGTACATTCATAAGAAAAAGTGAAAGCCCACCCACAGCGACCTTGACTAGTCATTCGAACTGCAGTTCTGAATCCAGCTGCGGAATTACCTGATAGTTCTTGATTGTCAATTTCATGACGCAAGCTATCAACTTCTACATAATTTTCTTTCATTTTGTTCCTCCTATAATTTATCATTTAACTCTATCTCTGTCAACTATAACAAGGAAAGTTTACACATCTCAAGAAACATATATACTTCCTAAATTAACAATTAACATTATTACTTGTACATTCATAAGAACATGTGAAACATCGACCGCAGCGACCAGCCAGAGTCATTTTAAATGCTGAATACCAGCCTCCTGCACCAGAAGTTCCTTCCAATTCTTGAGTGCTAATTTCAAAGTCTAAAGTGTCAATTTCTGAATTATATTGCTTATTTTTCATATTGTCCCTCGCAAAACTTTCCTTGTTTATAGTAAATTTAACAAACTCTATTTATCAGAATAAAATTTTCTAATCCTTAGTTAACCACATTTTACATGATTACTAGTACATTCAAATGAACCTGTAAACCATCGACCACAACGACCTGCTAGACTTAATTGAACTGCCGTAAACCAGCCTGAACCTGATTTACCCGAAAGTTCTTGTTCTTTTACTTCAAAATCCAAATTATCAATCTCTGATGACATTTTCTTGTTTTCCATCGTTTTCTCCTATTTTTATTTACCACAACTTACGTTGTTACTAGTACATTCAAATGAACCCGTAAACCATCGACCGCAACGACCTGCTAGACTTAATTGAACTGCCGTGAACCAGCCTGAACCTGATTTGCCTGAAAGCTCTTGCTCGTTTACTTCAAAATCAAGACTATCAATTTCTTCACGTTTATGAATATCTTTAGTCATAAACAACTCTCCTTTCTTTTTTTAGATGATCATCTTTACACTACTAAGTATACATCGTTAAATAGCTTTAGTAATGAGTAAATCGTGCAATAATATTGAACGCTTTAAAAATGACAATACAGATTGATTAGCTATATATTCTAATATAGTAATAGACTCCGTGTGAAGTATCTTTTTCTATCTATGTCAAGCTAGCTTGAACAATTAAAATGGAACAATCAATTTAGCTCTATGACAATGTATCTATCATAATTCTCACACCTTCAGCATACTGCTAAAGTTGGAGGCTATATTGATGTCACAATGGAGTATTTCTTTGGAAATTCCACAATCTTGTCGTTGTTATCAGAAAAACAAAAATAATCTGTTCTTAAAGTTCGTATTAGAAAATTAAATTAAAACTTACCTTGTTTCAAGCTCTCAATCAAGAAACAATAGAAACCATTTTGAATAAGGTATTAATCTATGGCAATTTGACTAACAAAATTGGCTATTCTTTCAGAGAAATATCATTATGAACCTCTTGGCAATTACCAAGCAACATAAGCTTGATTTAGAAAAATATACCACCTATCTTCTAAAACATTTTCCCAATGAGAATACACTAACAAAAAGAAGTTCTAAGAGCCTATTTACATAAGCTAAGATTATACAAGACAATCACCGATAACGAAAAATCTCCAATTGACCCATGAGGATAAATTAGAGATATACAAGCTAAAAAAACAAGGAGTTAGTTGGTCACAGATTTGTAGCCAATTTGATGTCAACGTCAGTGGACTGAAGTATCTGATTCGCTTGATGGACCGCTATGGTATTGAAGTGGTCAAAAAGACCAAAAATACATACTACTCTCTTGAGTTAAAGAAATAATGGATACAGTGTCCCTTCAGAGCTATTCTTTAAGACAAGTTTCACGCGATTACGCTCTCCCAAATGACAGTATACTCTCAGTTAGTGTAAAATAAATCTCGGAAACACCTTTACAAAACGAAAAAAGTCCTATATCCTAGGAGAACACCACATTCCCTTAGAAAGATATAAAACTTATGACTATTGTAACAGAGATTTCCGAGATTTTAAAGTCTAGCAAGCATTTATTAAGTATCCAACTTTTTGGGGTCAATACAACCCCTTGGTTAACGAGGCTTCAATGAACATCCTGGCTCACTACGGAAACATGGGCTTCCAAATCAGATAGCCTTCAATAAGATTTCCCAAGAATTATTATCAGCTATAATCGGTAAAAGAAATCTAATTTCTAGAAAATCCTTGAACTACCAAACTCTACACCAAGTTTTTCTGAGTTATTTCAAAATATCTAACTTAATTTGACAAATGAGGTTTTGCAAAATTTTCTAAAATTCTAAATAATTATTTTGTTTTGCAGGAAATCTAATAAAAAGAGAGAACCATCTTGATTCTCTCGTATGTTATGGTAAATCACTCACTATCCTTGACGAAGTAGGATTCTTTTCAATTTTTTTTACATTTTCCAATATTGTTAGTAAGTGATACTATAAAATTAAACTCCATATCTCTGAAACATAAGATTATTCTTACTTTTCTTGGAAGTATGATACAAATGATAAGCATAATCAACTCATTTGATGCAAAATAACTTAAACTTGAGATTTTTTATTAAAATTAATAATTCATTTGATAAAGTTGACTGTATAAACCATCTCTATTATTTAATAGCTCTCTATGCGTCCCTCTCTCAGAAATTTTTCCATTGTCCATAACAAAAATCTGATCAGAGTCAATAATTGTAGATAAACGATGTGCAATCAAAATTATAGTAATATTCTGCTCTTTAAATTTTCTCATTATTTGTTTTTCGTTTACATTATCTAAATAGCTTGTCGCTTCATCTAAGAGCATAATTCGAGGTTTCTTGACTAATGCTCTAGCCAAAATAATTCTTTGACGTTGCCCACCAGACAAGTTCAATCCCATCTCCGAAACTATCGTATGATACCCCATAGGCATATTTTGGATTTCATCGTGAATATTTACTAATTTACAAATTTCCTCTACTTCTTCTTGTGAAATAATATTATCACCTATAATATTTTCAAGAATAGTTTTATTAAAAAGCGTCATATCTTGAGGCACAATTCCAATTTGTTGACGTAAGTATTTTTTCTCAAATTCATCATAATCTATATTATCAAACAATATTTTTCCTGAACTTGCTGGATATAGACCAATTAATAACTTAGATAGAGTGCTTTTTCCAGAACCAGATGATCCGACAATTGCAACCTGCTCTCCTTGTTTTATTTCTAAAGAAATATTTTCTAAAACTTTTTTACTATCTTTTGTATATGAAAATGATACATTTCTTAATTCAATATCACCTTTTAAATCAAATTTTAATTGTCCATTTTCCTCCATGTCTTCTTCTAAAATTTCAACTATCCTAGCTAAAAACGTTTTACTATTATAAAATGATACTACTGTTTCAAAAATATTATTAGTTTTACTGAATAAAAGAGTACTTAAAGAATAAAGTGCAAATACACTTCCTATACCAACACTACTATTTGATTGTAAGGAAACAAATAGCAATACAAAAGGTGAAATAAATGTGATAATAGTAAATAACGAATTCACAAATCCTGAAAAAATTTCGCTACATTTATACCTATATATATTTTTATCAAATAAACTCTTCCACTGCTTATATGTCTGGTCTTCAAAACCTTCCATTTTAATTCCCATCATAGAATAAACCATTTCAATTTGTTTATTCTGTAAGTCATTTTGAGAAATTATAAATGACTTATTTCTTTGTTCTAAACTCTGTTTGGTCAAGAATAATATAGAAAGATTCAAAAAAAGCAATAGAATAGCTAATAAGGATATAATATAATTAAATCTAGCAAAATAGATTAAAATGCAAATAGCAAACCCTATATCTAAAATCCCAAGTATAAACTGATTTGTAAATAACTGTCTGATTCTAGACAAACCATTTATTGAGTAGATTAAATCTCCGCTACTTCTAGTAGAAAAAAATTTATAAGGTAATTTAAATAGGTTACTTATCACACTATTGTTTAGTCCCTCATCAATAGTACTTGTTAATATAATTGCAAAATATCTCTGGCACAACATGATAATAAAATATATGGAGACAAAACCTAAGAATCTAAGTAATAAATCGAATTGTTTAATAAATACTCCCTGCGATACTTCGTTTAAAATTTGTTGCATCCATAGAGGAAAAATAAAATTTACTCCATAACTACCTAGTGTTAAAAAAAGTAATGGAATAAAATATGACCAAGTTTTTAACAACTGTTTATAAACTACTTGAAAGTTTTCTTTACTCTTTCTACTAGATACTTGTGAACTATCTACTATACTGATTAGATACTCTGAAAAACCTTCTGAAAATTCTTCCAAACTATATCTAATTCTACCAAGCTCTGGATCGACAATCCATACAAATTTTTCATTTGCCTTCTCAATTACTACAAAATGTTTACTTTGCCATAAGGCAATTGCTGGAGTCAAAATTTTAGAGAAATTTTCAACTTGTTCTTTAGGATAACGAAACGACTTAATAGAAAATCCAATATTTTCTAATATATCAATTAAATTTCCAAAATTTGTTCCATCCCTTCCGGTTTCTTGAATATTACGTAAAGCTTTGACAGAAATCTCATGATCAAAATAACTTGATACCATTGCTACACAACATAAACCGCACTCTGTTTTTTGATGCTGTTCTATAAATGGTACTCTTCTCTTCATTACATTCCTCCTCGTAAAATAAGTTTATGGGGATTTTTCAATTCCAAATTTTTAATAATTGTAAAAACGTTAACTTGACTATTGCAAGGTTTTCCAGAACAATAGAGTCATGGAATGGACTCATGGTTGTTTCTTTTCCTCCTTGTTGCTTAGACTTCATTTTAAAGTCTGTTACCCAAGCGTTGTTCCTACTTCCAACACACTAGCTGTTTCCATTATGCTCACTTCTGTACGTAGTAGCGTACAGGCGGCAGGTGAGCTAGTGATTAGAATTCTCTTATGCGAGGCTGTTGGTCCAACGTGTTTCTGGGGAACCTTACAGTAGTCAAGAAACTTTCCAAATACAAATGAAAGGAGACCTTCCAAATGAAATGTTTTGTCGGTTTAGATGTTAACTCTACCAAATTAGATGTCTGAATCATGCTTAGTGATACAACAACTCCCTTTACAGCTTCTCTTCCCAATGACCTAGTAGGTGCTTCTGAAATCAAGAAACAAATTCTTGAACTCAATGACTCCTATTCATTTGAACGCATCGTCATTGGTTTGGAAGCCACCAGTCTCTACAGCTTTCACCCTGCCATGTTCTTTCATGAAGACAGCGACTTGAAAGCTCTAAAGGTTGAGGTCATGGTCGAACAGCCCAATAAGATTAAGAAATGGGAAGCCTTTGAAGAAAACAAGAATGATACCCTTGATGCCTTCTATATTGCCGATTATTTCCGTATCGAGCGATTCTCACCTGCTTTTCTCAAGGAAGAGAAATACATGGCGCTCCAGCACTTGACCAGAACCAGGCTTCAACTCATTGAGCAGTTGACCAAGACCAAGCAGCACTTTATTGAGAACATCTACTACAAGTGCAATACCTTATCAACTGAAATCAAGAATGAGAACCTCTCGACCAATCTCTGGTCTAGTACAATCATCTCTCTTATGACAGAAGACTACTCCCTAGACGAATTAGCCACTATTGCTCTCGAAGATCTGGCAGAATTTCTCCAGAAACTAGGAAGAGGATGATTCAAAGCTACTGAAAAGCTAGCGAAAGCTATTCAAGCGGTCATTCGTGGTTCTTATCGTCTCTCTAAACTCCAACAGGATTCTGTCAATGTCATTCTTGGGCTATTAGCTCGAGAAATCAGAAATCTGGAACAAATGATTAAGGATATTGATAAAGCTATTGAAGACATGGTAGAAGTTATTCCCGAATACCAGTGTTTATCTTCTATGCCTGGTGTTGGTAAAGTTTACGCTGCAGGAATTATCGCTGAAATTGGACAGATTTAGCGATTTAGAGATCATCCTCAAGTCGCTAAATATGCAGGATTGAATTGGAAACAGTATCAATCTAGGAACACTAACTCTCAAAATACGGAACTTGTAAAACGAGGCAATCGCTATCTTCGCTATTACTTAGTTGAAGCCGCCAACTCGGTGAGGCGACATGATAGTGAGTATCAAACCTTTTATATGAAGAAGTATCAAGAAGTTCCTAAACATCAACACAAACGAGCCATCGTCTTAACCGCTAGAAAATTTGTGCGTCTGGTGGATGCGCTACTACGCAACCGCCAACTCTATACGCCACCAAGGAGGCTTATGGAAGATAAGTGATTATCGGCACATGTCCTTGGATAAGCTGGCGAAAAAACGTTTTTCGCTAGGTGTTTTTAGTGCACCCTTTTTTCTAAAAAATCAACTAAAAATTAATCAACTTTCTATTAACTTTTTACCACTTAATTTAATAATAGCAATTCATTAAGACATTTTCTACCTGCCTTATAATTAGCCATCAATATTCCCATTTCACCTGTCAAAACACCCCAATCATCAGTTTCATAGGTCATTTTTTCTAATAAATATTGATTGCTTTCCTGATGTATCGCATTTTCAAATTGATTAGTTTGAACAGGTAAAATTGAATCCAAAATCACCAAATTACCCACATTCCCATGACAAATTGAATTATCCAAATTTAATCCATTAGTTAGTATATCTTTGCTGTAATATTCCACTTCTTCAGATAACAATTTGTCTGATAACCCATTAATTAACAAATAATGCTTAGCTTTTACAATACCAACAATACCATTACACCATGAGTAGTATTTAGCATTTTTTCTTAATTTTAGAACTCTATTGTGATCTAGCTCCTCTCTCTCTTTCCTTAAATAGTCTTGTACACACTGAATAATCATTTTTCTAATATTTGAATCTGTACTTAAACTTAAACTATATTTATATAACTGAACAATTACACCGTAATTCCCGTGAGCATACCCTGGATCTTCTGAAATCCAGCCCCCTTCTTCAGCATATATTTTAAGCAGACGTTGAACAATTAGTTTCATCAACTTATCTGTTAAATTTAATATATCTAAATTTCCTTTAAATGTACTATTGACTTTCAATAAAACACCTAAAATACCAGAAATCCCACCTATAATATCCAAATTATCTAAATTTGAAACTATATCTTTAGTTCTAAAAATGGTTTCAAAGATACATGTTTCAATCTCTAAAGGAATATCTTTATTACTCTCCTTTAATACACACAATGCATATAGATAGCCATAAATTCCAGTAAAAGCCCCAATATTTTGATACGTAATATCAGAACTAAAATCCTTTATGTAGTTAACAGTGTATTTCATTACTCCAGAAAAAAGTTCTTCTAACTCCTTGATTTCTAAACTATTGATTCCAAGTAAAATACCTGCTGTACCTGAATATAAATCATACTTCATAGGTGATATGTCATAATTTTTATCCATAGCTAGCATTGCTAACCAACTAATTTCGCCATCATGTTCAAACCTACTAGATAATAGTCTTTTTACAAATAATTCTCTTCCAAAGTCTTTTCTTTTAAGTGGTTCAATATTTTTTACAAATAATTCTGTTCCCATAAAAGACATATTAATGATTCTCTTCTGACGAACTAAGTTTGAAGTAGATGCTATTTTTATTCTATTTAAAATTTTCTCTACAATACTTTCACCCTCAAGTGATAAAATATACTCCTTAACTCCATTTGAAATATTATTATTAGATGAATCGGAATAAAAAATCGGAACATCATCATTTTTCAATTGATTAATCTCATCATGAATCATTTTACTATCAAATTCATTTGAAATATCACCATATTCATATAATCTAAGAAAATACATTTCAAAATCATAACGATTTTTTAATAGTTCTGGGTGATGACTTGTCTCTAGTAATTGTACATATATATTAGTATTCCTATAAATGTATCTCGTTTCACAATTATTAAAATATTTCTTAATCATTTTTGAGATAACTGACTTATTATCAACAAAGATTCTATAAATCTCTTCAAATCCCTGTTGAACTTGAGGTAAATAATTAGAACAAGAGATATTCTCACCCTCGTATCTAACAGTACTAGGAAAGCTTCCAACCTCTTTAAAAACTTTTTCAATTCTGATTTCATCAGTGCCAACATTAGACAGCTTATGAGTTAAATAAGGAGATTCTCTTCTTGCTCCAGAATTTAATGCACCTATTTCCATTCCTTTGTTATTATTAATTGAATATAGTGTCATTGGCAAAATACCTGTACTATATACTGAGTTAGCTACAAAGTCATACATTTTATGTACAGATGTATTAATTTTCTCATTTTCGCTAAAATGAAGAATTGTTTCATTATCAATTAAATAAGGAAATCTCCCGGACGCTAATACATTTTCTCCATGATAATCTTTTGCACCAAACAAATGTAAAAATGCTAAAATTTTCCCCATATTTTCAAAATATATTTTAACATCTTCTAAACTAGAACATTCTTGAATTTCAATCATTTCTACATAGCTATATCCTTTCTTAATTAAAGTCTTAGGGATAAATAATGTATCCGAGATTCCAAATGTCTTTTCAAATTCTTCTGCAAATAATTTTAAATTAACATCCAATATCATATTACGAGGCTTATACACAATATCCTTATCTTTGAAATTTAATATACAAACTGTCTTACCTTTAGAATGAGTATCACCGGCATTAAAATTAATTTTGAATAATTGTAAATCCGATACTTTAAAATAATTCTGAATATCTTGAATGTCGTCTTCTAAATTATTTAAAATTTCTTGGATATAAAAACTTATATTTTTTAATTTTTGATCTAATACCTCATATAACATTGGGTATCTTTTATAAAAATCAACAATATACTCTTTATCTCGCAATAAAATATCTATATAGTATTTATATCTATCCTCTCTACTCTCCCCCAGAAGTTTTGAATTTCTGCGTAAATCATTAATTTCTAAGACAACTGTACGATAACTGATATTCATACAAATATCAAAAAAATATTCTTCAATACTTTCTATAAAAGTCTGTTTATCAGAAATATAATTCTTAGTTTCAACAATACTATAAATCTTTTGGACATATTTATAACACAATGGTTTATATAAATCTAACCAATTAATTCTAGTCTTAAGCCTTTGCTGTGGAATATATAAAATCCATTCACATTGTTCTAATGCTTCTTCAATAAGTAAATTTTTACTTTCATCATAGTCATTATATAGTTGTTCCCATTCATTGAGCCCTTTCCCTGAAACATTCTTTAAAAATGTATCTAACTCCTGAGAATTATTGACATTATTAAATAGTTTTATCCATTTATCTGTAATTGCTGACATAGTAATTCCTCCTTATAATTACTTTAAGATTATCAAATTTTCAAGTAATGATAATGAGTATTCTATGCACTTTTGAGATTGAGAGAAATCTATTTTTAAAAATTTATATTTATTGTCATCAACAAACCTTTTTACTCCATTGAAATATTATCTCGTTGTTTGAGTTTAAGAGTTCCTCCTATACTTAACACTTTTACAAATGTTTCTAACTTTCTGGCTAATCCCTCATATTCATCAATTTCTTTATCAAATTCCTGTTGCATTATCAGTATGTCTTTATTAAGCTGATCTAGAGTTATCGATTCTGTCATGTTCATTTTAGAGAAGTCGTACTTAGCTAATTTCTTACTTTCGTGATCCTCACTCTTCAGATTAATAAATACTTCTGCCATCTTGTTCAAGGTGGCGATTTTTTCTTGTGTTTCTTCCAGCTTCATATCAAGCTCTGCAATTTCTAATACAAACTCATCTTTGATTTCTTGGTATTGTTTGTTTGCGTTAGACAGTTCAATCATAAGATTAATTTCAGAAATCTTCTCTTGAAGACTTTTTAAAGTTGGTCGTCTATAAGGGAGTTTTTGGCTATCGTTGGTCAATTGCCTGATTAAAGTTCTCCCTTTGATAAAACAATTTTTATCCGAGTTTACTTTGTTATAGACAAAGTAAGAGGACGTTTCTCGAATGTAAACTTTATATTTTTTCTGATTTTCTCCTTCTAGGATATCC
Source organism: Streptococcus suis (assembly GCF_046032515.1). GTDB lineage: Bacteria > Bacillota > Bacilli > Lactobacillales > Streptococcaceae > Streptococcus > Streptococcus suis_AL. The sequence goes on from NZ_JARQPJ010000015.1 coordinate 59,675, forward strand.
AACTGATAGTTGGGAATAAAGATGAGCCCACTTTGTTTGATACCAAATGAAACCTTGATATAGATACCATCATCAACTAATTTCTCAATCTGATTATCCGTAAGTTCAACTTCAAACTCATGAACGGCATCTCGTTTTTCCTTGTATTTCTTGAAGGCTTCCTCGATTTCTTCTGCGGAGACTTTCTCCTTATGCTGCTTCTCTTGAAAAGTCTGATAATCTTCCTGAATATTTTCTAATGCTTGAATATCTCTTGCCTCTTTGTCTTCAAAGTAATGGTTAAAAAATGGAATGTCGTACAATTTCTTATCACTAACTTTTTTATGGCTTAGAGTAATCTTTTGACCATCTTCTTCTAGGGTAAAAATCACATTTTTTTGTTTTAACTCTATGGTTAGATTCAACTCTTTTGCTCTTACATGCAATTCTTCTAGTGAATGAACAGACTCTAATAAAAATTCTAAACGACTTTCAATCTCTTGTTTGGCAAAATGTGTTCTTAAAAATTCTTCATCATATAAGTCCCGTTTACTAAGTTGGCGACCTCGAATTGGTTTTGTCATTGTTCTATCAGTCATCAAAAAACGACTATGCTTCTGACTAAAATCAATCTGGACATGCAGCTGCTTTGCTTTCTCTAAAAAATCATCAAACGCTTTAGATTGCTGCATCAAAAAATAGAGACGTTGTTTCAATTCAAACTTATGACTAAATTCCCTATATTTTTTATAATCTCGGTAGGAATAACGCTTCTCAATAATTTTTGCACCAGCCATTTTAGAAATACGATCAGAAATCATCCGTAAGTTCCGCTCCTGGGCATAATCCCATTTGAGTTTCTTATCTGAATTGAGATCAACAGAATTGATAAGTATATGATTATGGGTATGTAACTTGTCTGTATGAGTAGCTACGATGAAGCGATAATTTCCACCAGTCAATTCTTTCACTGTTTCATAGCCAATACGATTAATTTCTTCAGGAGTGAGGCTGTCCTCAGGAGAAAAAGATTGAATCACATGATGGGCATGAATTTTTTGTTGTTTTCTTTCCAAACGGTCATTTCTCGAATCATACAATTCATCATTATTGATGAAATTGATATTGTACATCTTGACCATCTCTTCATAAGTTGGAAAGTCCAAGTAATTACTCATTCCAAAATCAGAAACGAATTCAAGATTATTGGTCTTCTCAGGATTGAGAATATATTTGATTAAGCGTCTACGATATTTTTTCCCATGAGTCGCAAAGTGTTTAGTGACTACCATGAAACTCCTTTAGCGCTTTAACATTCATATGAAACTCTTTCTCAACTTCAGAAATCATCTCGTCAATCCCTTGACTCAAACTTTTTAGTTGTTCCTGAGAAATGAGATGACTTTGGTTAATCGCACGTGTAATCTGATTGATGTTATTTCCAATCCTTCTCAATTCAAAAACGAGTTCCTTATAATTTGAAGTGTCAATTGTTAAAAATGTCATGTTTGGATTAAGCAATACTTTTCTAGCATATTCGGAAAAATTTTTACTCCTACTTTCTGCAATACGATTATTCAGTTGTTTTAATTCACTATCTGTTAAAAAGACTTTTTTCAAGTTGGTTCTGTAACGATATTCCATACTAACCTCTTATCTCATATACTTATCACGAAATGATTGACTTAGAGAATGTGATTGGCTTACTTCCACAATCAACTCCTGAACACAGGTCAATAAGATTGAAACATGCTCTTGAGTCACTTGATGATTTTGCTTAGCGATGACTAGTACCTCATATAAATCACGGCTAACCTGTTCTAACTTTTGTGATTGCCATAGGGAAAACCACATCTCAATACTTTTGTCATCGTCATCAGTTTTAAAGAGGTTATGCCGAAGAAATTCTGAAAAACTCTCTATCTGCTGATCTTTCATCATCTCTTTTATCTGTTTTTCTTCTTGTCTCGTCATTCTAAACTGCTTTCTAACGAGCCTAATATCTTGTTTCATTCTATCCATCCTTTCAAATCAGGCATTGTCTGACAATGTGAGGCAGCCTGACATTGTCAGACACCCCTCGAAAGACCTAACTCGTTCCTTGTTCGGTCTTTGCGAGCTCAGTTATTGTGTCCACAATAACCTAAAATCTAATCGCCAGCTGAACCCAAACCTTACAGGTTGGTCAGCCGACGATAAGAAAACATGGTGGCTTCGCCCCCAAACCCCCAAGAAAAAGTCAAGGGTTGATTTTCTAAAACTAGATAGAGTGTAACAAGAGAGAGCTGAAAAAATTATCACAGGAAAAGAAAAAGAGCCATTTGGCTCTCGAAAAATTTCTGAAATGAAATAGCTTAACCTAAAACTTCAAAATCATCACTACCATCGGCTTCACCTGTTAGACACGTGAAGCACATGTAGCTCCCTACCAGTGCACTCCCTGCTACCCAAATAGGAGATCCACAATTCATACACCTTGCCCCTCCTTCTTTTTCTTCAAGTACTGCACGCAAGGTTTCTTCAAGCTCTTTGGGATTGATGTCTGGATTATTATTGATAGTCAATTCGACAAATTCTTTGATTGAAATAAGATTCAATACTTTACCTCCGTTCTAATCTATTTTTTAGTCCGTGTCCATCTAAGCACTTATCATATCTTTATTGCCAATAAATCCATCCAATTTTTTGGAAAACCATAGTGTCTCAAATCCACTTGTTCTTGATTACTTTCTTCCAGAAGCTTTTGTAATTTTTTATTCCAAAAATTCTTAGTTTCTATGGACATTGACAAGATAAGATGTCTCATTGCTATAAAATAGATAAATAGTGTCTTGCTATCATTCTCTGAGTCTGTCACTAGCAACTCTCTGTCAGAATGATGAAAAGCTGGCAGTGTATGGTGTAAGCGACCATATAATCTGCCATTGTGTGAGCAAATATTCCTAAGATAACGAAGAGCGTTACACCAAGACAATAAGATTTTAGCTGGAATGTTATCATCCTTGTCCAAGGGAAGACTAATATAGGCAGCAACCTTATTTCGATATTCTGGTTGTAGGGCAACGAGGAAGGACGCTATATTTCCAAATGTCATTAAACGAAAAACGGTCCAAGGTAACACGACCCCATATTGGTTAATCTGATTCTTGATTGTGGCATCATCTTGTTTTTCCAAAATCAATCGTGACAAATGATATTTTGTTTTCAAAACAATATCCAGCCTCTTAGGATTTTCTTTTCGGTATTTAGATTGTTCTGAATAATAGAGAGTATCATCTTCAAAAATATAAGAAGTTTTATTGTATCCAATCGTCAGAGCATCAGCTGTACTCTTCTTCAAAAAAACTTCGATACGCTCCAATATCTCTTGAAGAAAATTTCTAAAGTAGCTATCAAATAAGTAAACTCTTTTTGCTTCTATGTATTTTCTGTCCACCAACTTCCCATATTGAGAGAATGATTGGAAGTCTATATCTCTTAAAAAGTCAATACAATCCTGTTTATAAAAATCATCATTCCCATTGTATTTGAAAGACCAGTTAGAGTTTTCTTTCATATGGACATATAACTGTTCTTCAGTTAAAGCCGGCTCAAGAGAACATTTTAATTGAGTTGGTGCTAATACTGGTCTATAAACCAACCTAGTTTTATCAGTAATATCTAAATCTAACGGCAAATAGTCCTTAAAATTTATTAATTCAAATACATTATTAGGCATAAAATATCTCTCCGCAATATGAAAAAAGGCCACCTAGTTATACATTGCTGTACCTTCGATGACTTCTAATCTAACTAAATTATACCACAACACCTCCTACTAAGCAAGAAATATTTTTACTTCGTTTGATTCAACGATGACACATATTTCAAAAAACAGGCCAAAATAATTGGTCTGTTATTTGTTATTATTGCTCTCTCGCCTACCTTGTCTAAATCTCTCAATGTTTTTTTCCAATTGTTCCGTGTCAAGTTTATTTTTCGCTTCTTGGATCGACTTATCAAGACTTTGTTCCTCATCGGTTATAACGCTTTGAGATAATTCAACGTTCCTATCAGGCTTAAATTTTGTATCAAAAACCACATCTAGGAGTTGTTCTACTTTGGTTAGTTCAGTATCTGACATCTCTGATAGTCTATGAATCAGTCGTTTAAATCGGTCTTGATTCTGTGTTTTCTTTTGAAAGAATTTCATTACCTTCACCTTCTCCTTAAATTGTAAAAAGGTAGCCCGAATAGGACTACCTGACTTATAAATCATCAATAGCTACTGAAATAGCCTGTAACTTTTTATTTTGGATTTTCTTTTCATCAATCAATTGATGAAGTTCTTCAATTTGCTTCTGACAGGCGGAAATATCCTTGTTGTTTTGTGCAATGGAATCTGCCAAGTGTTGTTTATAGTCACTTGTGATATTTACTTTCTTCGGCTGACTTTGTTTAACTTTTAATTCGGGTGTCTGTACATCTTTAAATTCTGACTCCTTTTTTTGCTGTTCAAAAGCAGCCACATAATCTACTTCTTCAATTGGTTTTTCATCCTGTTTATGGAAGAGTGCTGCGATTTTAGCTCGTTCTTCATGGGACGATGTTGGTTTCACATCATCTAGTGGCTGATCAAAATTCCATGTTTTACTCATTCTGTATCCTCATTTCTGTAATTTGGGTGTAGTGTGGTTTCTTTACCAAAGGCTTGCTCTAGTGCTTCATGAAATGACAACTGACTAGATTGTTGCCGTTTGATAAAGGTACTGTACATAGCTGTTTGTAGTTGGTCACGATAGTGTTCCAATTTCTCTGTCTCACGTGAGACCTTTTCTTCTTGCCTAGCTACTTTTTCAGCCAGACGTTCAATCACACTCATAGGGTGTCCTCCTTGTCACTTTCTAGATTATGATAGTGGACTTGATTTTGTTATCACAATTCCATAGCACGCTCTCGTTTAGGTGGAGGATGATTCTTATTAACTTGTGCTTGGGCTGTTTGGATACAATCACTTAAGGATAGTTCACTCTGCTGTTTCACAATATCATTCCAATCTGACTTTGTTTCAAGTCCTTGCAATGGTGGTAAATCTTGAGAAAGCGGAAGTCCTTTATCTGACAGTTTCTGACAAAATTCTCTTCCTGCCTCATCGTTATCAACAGCCAATGTTAATGCATTTGAATGAGTTTGGAAGAAGGTTGTCGTCTCTTGTATTGCCTGAAGATAATGACTAAGTCTGCTTGGATTTACTGTATCTAGAAATGCCAATTTCCCCTGTTCCTCTGCTGCTAGACGCAAGGTCTGATAAGCAATCACAGAAAGTTTTAAACCTTCCATTGAAATCAGGCGAACATCGGATAATTGCTTTTGGTAAAGCTGATAATAACTCATCATATCGATAACTGATTCACAAAAAATGAGTCGCTTGGGATTCCCAATATCGAAACTAATACCAACATGGCCATGAGAGCCTTTCATGATTTTTTTGAGATAGCCTCGATCATGTCTTTCTTCATTTTTGACGAGACCTTGTAGGCTTGCTGCCTGTAAGGCCCCATTATGGTCAAAGCTTTTAAACACTAATACTGGCTCCGATTGAAAAGTAGCTTGAGCAAGCAGTCCTTGTCTACCAAAGGTATTAATAGTCTGATCACTTAGACCCCGAATGTCTTTTAAGTAAATACGTGCTTTCTGAAAGGGTTCTTCACGCAAATAATATTGAAACGGTTGATAAACCTCTTCTATTACTTTGGTCTGTTCAAAATCCCCAGCTTCAAGATAGGATACGGCCTCTTTGAAAGTAACACCTGAAACTAATTGAACAAAGTCAATTACATCCCCTTGTATATCTCTTGAAAACCATTTGAAAGTATTGGTATCGGCAAAAATCCGAAAGGAATCATGATCTGGGTGTTCATAAATGTGTCCTGATAATCGTCTGAAGGAATAACCCAGACTTTCAGCTACATCTAAAATAGCCTTTTGTTTTACTGCTTTAATTCGTGTCATCTTGTCTCCCTATCAAAAAAAGCAGAAGACTGTCTCCTGCTAGTTGTTCTCGCTTGTTGTAGTTCCTTGGATCGTTGGTATGCTGGAATTAGCATCATCTGTGGCTTCTTTCATGTCTTCCAGTTTTCCATTCCATATGGTTACTTGATTTACCAAGAGCTTGTCGGAAACTTTGGAGTAGGATATCATAACCGTCTTGGTTTCTGTCTGAGTGGTTCGCTGTTGTTGCTCACTCAAATCAGAAACATAGGTCACTTGATAGGTAACTTCCGCAAGTGCAACATTGCTTTCTGTATTGACATAGATACTGGCTGATTCAAATCGGTAGTCCAGCATATAATCTTTATAAACTTGATTGATCGCTTTATTCTGATTTGCTTCCTCTTCTGAAAATGCCGAGTCCGTCATGTAAGGCTTGATACGAGCGTTATTTTCACCCAGCTGAACCTTGGTGAAATATTGAGTGAGAAATTCTTTGACAAACTCATCTGATAAAACAGTTGCTTTTTCTTCCTGCTTTTCCTTTGTCACAAGTTTATTAGCCTCTGCTCGGATTTGGTTTTCAGTTTGCTTTGAAACGGATTGTGAGCCAATCGTATAGCCAATCATGACCATAAAACTGACTGCGATTAAACCTCCTACTCCAATCAGAAATCGAGCTTTCACTTTATTTAACATAGCTTACTCCTTTATTAGTGATAGGCACATCATAACAAGATTAGCTTGGAAATTTTATCACACAAAAAATATGAATAACTACAAATTATGGTATACTAGTGATAATAAATAGTTATCGGTAGGAGAGAGATGAAAAAACTAAAAAAACAATTTATTTCTGATTTTAGTGCAGCAATGTTAGAAAATAATGCAGCAATTTTTGCTGGTGCAGGACTTTCTGTTCCCTCAGGTTATGTAAACTGGAAAGAATTATTACGGCAATTTTCTGATTCGATTGGACTAAATATTGATAAAGAGCATGACTTAATTTCAGTTGCACAATACTATAAAAATTCTGCACAATCAAAAAATCAGATTTCACAAAAATTAATACAAGAATTTACCAAAAACTCTAAAGATAATAATTTGCTAACACTATTAACGAGCATGCCTATCGAAACTTTTTGGACAACTAATTACGACCACTTAATTGAAGATAATTTAAAGAAATCTGGAAAACGTGTAGATATCAAGATTGATAATAACGATTTATCAATTACCCCTCCAAATATTGATACTACTGTCTATAAATTTCATGGAGATATTTCTAGACCCTATGAGGCAGTATTGACTCGTGATGATTACGAGAGTTTTGATGAGAGTCACAAACTTTTTATTCAAACACTTCGTGGAGATTTGATTAGTAAAACATTTGTATTTGTTGGATATAGCTTAAATGATCCAGATATTCAGCAAATTCTAAGTAAAATTAGATTATTAATCGGAGAAAACATTAGGATGCACTATTGTTTTAGGAGAAGCTTATCTATTGATATGTTTAAAGATTCCAAAGACCCCGATAGTGAAGTGCGACAAGAAGTCGTGTTGTAAATTGCTAGTTTAGCTACTCTATCCATTTGGGGTAATCCTACCACAGCCTGCTT
>NZ_JARQPJ010000016.1:0-65551 GCF_046032515.1 Streptococcus suis
TTTGTCATTGACGATTTATCCTTAGATAAATCACCCTGCACGTTTGGTTCGTCTTCTTTAATTTTCAAAGGTCTTGTTCGTTATCGCGCTCTCGCGACAACTATATTAGTTTATCATTTCTTAGAAACTTTGTCAACACTTTTTTGAAACTTTTTTTCGTTTCGCTGTTGACCAGTCCCTCAAGAGACAACTCAATTATTCTATCATCTTCTACTGAACTTGTCAACACTTTTTTGAAACTTTTTTCATCCCGCTACTGACTAGCCCCTCAAGAGACAACTCAATTATTCTATCACGACTTATACACATTGTCAACCGGTTTTTGGAGATTTTTTTGGATTTTTAAAACACTCTCTATTCTCTCTATTCTCTCTATTCTTCCAGTTCGTGATTCCCTTCTTACTTAGAACCCGTACGGATATGCTCCTCCCAATGTCAATCCAAGTTTAAATGTTCGACCTTAGAAAAATCCCCCACATCAATACACAGTTCATTTTTGACAACGTTCCTTCTTTGTTAACTTTTCAACAACAATGTGAAGGGCTATATAGTTGATATTCTTTCCTGTTTATTATGTAGTGACCGAATTTGCTCTTCATCGACTTTATATCTAGGCTATTTTTCCAAAAACAAAAGTCGCTAGATTTTTCTAACGACTTTGTTATTATACGCGTTCAACTTTGCCTGATTTTAGTGCACGTGCTGAAGCCCAAACTTTTTTAGGTTTACCATCAATCAAAACAGTTACTTTTTGAAGGTTTGGTTTAACTGCGCGTTTAGTTTGGTTCATAGCGTGTGAACGGTTGTTACCTGATACAGTCTTACGACCAGTGAAATAACATACTTTAGCCATTGTATCTTCCTCCTCATTTGATCAAATATATCGGATGTGCTAGCACCACATACCATACTATTCTAACAGAAAAGATTGGACTTGGCAAGAATTATTTTCACTTTCTTTTTTTAAAAGTATCTATACTCATAGGTAAATATTTTAATACTACAGTTTGCGCCCCATCCATAATTCTTCGTTCTCTAAGCTATTACAGTCATGAAAACTTTGGAGCGGTTTATATTTTAATTGTTCTCTGCTCACTTCTATCGTAGATTTCTTCATAGCGAAGAACTAGATCAAACTTAATCAACTATTATAATAAAAAGGATTCTCGAAAGAAAATCCTTTTTGGTTTAATCTAAGAAACTTATGCTTTGTTTGCTTGAAATCTGAGATTTCTTCGCAGTTACATTAAGCTTTGTTCGCTGAACCGAATACGTCGATACGCTCTTCAACAGATGCTTGGATAGCTTTCACGCCGTCTGCCAAGAATTTACGTGGGTCAAAGAGTTTTTTCTTATCGTATTCTGCTTCGTTTGCTTCATAAGCCGCTGCAAACTTACGAGTTGCGTTTGCAAATGCGATTTGGCACTCAGTATTAACGTTAACTTTAGCAACGCCCAATTTGATTGCTGCTTGAATTTGCTCATCTGGAATACCAGAACCACCGTGCAATACGATTGGGAAACCAGGTACAGCTTCAGTCAATTTACGCAAGTGGTCAAGATCAAGACCTTCCCAGTTTGCTGGGTATGGGCCGTGGATGTTACCGATACCTGCTGCCAAGAAGTCAATACCAGTTGCAACCATTGCTACTGCATCTTCGATTGGAGCCAATTCACCGCTACCAATGATACCATCTTCTTCACCACCGATAGTACCTACTTCAGCTTCAACTGAGATACCTTTAGCGTGTGCCAATTCTACAACTTCTTTTGCTTTTGCAAGGTTTTCTTCTACTGGAAGGTGTGAACCGTCAAACATGATAGAAGTGTAACCAACTTCGATACACTCAAGTGCATCTTCGTAGTGACCGTGGTCAAGGTGAATAGCAACTGGAACTGTAATGTTCATTGACTCGATCAAGTTAGCGATTAAGTTGCGAGCTACTTTGTAACCACCCATGTACTTAGCTGCACCCATAGAAGTTTGGATAAGAACTGGAGCTTGTTTTGCTTCTGCTGCACGCAAGATAGCTTGAGTCCACTCAAGGTTGTTTGTGTTAAATCCACCAACTGCATAACCGTTGTCACGCGCTGCTTGGACAAATTTTTCTGCTGAAACTAATGGCATTTCGATAGCCTCCTAATATTTTTTGAGGTTGCACCTCATACTCTTCTATTCTACCATTTTTATTTTGAAAATGCTAGTTGAAACCGTCTAGTTTTGAGAAAAGTTTCACATATCTTTTCATGAAAGCTATAACAATACCCGTTTCCTATCATTCTTGTAATTTATGACCTAGCATATATCGTGCTCTGCACTTATCTAGATAAAGCAAAAGGACTAGCCTTAGCTAGTCCACTATGCGGAGAGTGGGACTTGAACCCACACGACCTAAAGCGGTCACAGGATCCTTAGTCCTGCGCGTCTGCCAATTCCGCCATCCCCGCTTAACACAAGAATTAGTATATCATTAGGAACTAGCCTTGTCAACACTTTTTTTGAATTTTATTTTTTATTTTTACTTTTTTTGACAAAACGTATTGATTTAGCCGATTCTTTTGCAATACTCTACTAATATAATGCTTAAAACCATCTAGACAATGATGCCATATGGGGATGGTATTTCGTATTTTCTTCTATAAATACTGTCATCTTTTTCGTTTCTTTATATAAAATATAAAAGAAGATTGAATAATACCAATCTTCTTCTATAATAATTACACTTATTTTTCATTCTCCATAGCTGCCGAAACAAAGGCTGTATACAAACCTTCAGGGCGATTAGGACGAGATTGTAGTTCTGGATGATATTGGCAGGCAACGAAGAATTTATTTTCTGGAATTTCAACAATTTCTACCAAACGGTTGTCTGGTGACACGCCTGAGAAAACAAAACCTGCTTTTTCAAATTGTTCACGGAAGTCATTATTAAACTCATAACGATGACGATGGCGACGTTGTACAACTTCTTGATTATCATAAGCAGCTGCAGCCTTGGAGCCACGTTTGAGCTTGCTTGGATAAAGACCTAAACGGAGAGTTCCTCCTAAATCTTCCACTCCAATTTGATCACGCATGATGTCAATAATTGGATATTTGGTTTCTGGGTCTAATTCAAAGCTGTTAGCACCTTCTAAACCGAGAACGTGACGTGCAAATTCTACACAGGTCAGCTGCATTCCCAAGCAGACCCCTAGCATTGGCACGTCATTCTCACGAGCATAACGAATGGCTTGTATTTTCCCTTCTGTACCACGTTGTCCAAAGCCACCAGGAACGATAATTCCTTGTGCTTGTCCTAGACGTTCAGCTACGTTTTCTGCTGTCAAATCATTTGCATTGACCCAGTCCAATTCGATAGCAGCATCATTTGCATATCCTGAGTGTTTTAGAGCTTCAACTACAGAAATATAGGCATCTTGTAATTCTACATACTTACCAACTAAAGCGATTTTTACTTTTTTCTGGAGATTAAGAACCTTGTTTACCATTGCTGTCCACTCTGTCATATCTGCTGGAGGTACGTCGAGCTTCAAGTGATCGCAAACAATTTGATCCATGTTCTGCGCTTGCATATTTAATGGGATTTGGTAAAGATGTTCGACATCCAAGGACTCAATAACTGCTTCTGGAGCGACATCACAGAATTGTGCCAGTTTATTTTTAATTCCTTGTCCAGCAGGCTGCTCTGTCCGAATTACCAACATGTTTGGCTGAATACCTAGACCACGCAACTCTTTTACAGAATGTTGTGTTGGCTTAGTTTTCATTTCGCCTGCTGCTTTGAGATAAGGCAAGAGTGTTGTATGGATATACATAACATTGTCTGAACCGACATCTGCCTTCATCTGACGAAGCGCTTCAAGGAATGGCAAGCTTTCAATATCACCTACTGTTCCACCCACTTCCGTGATGATGACATCTGCATCTGTAGTACGAGCTGCACGCTTGATTTTGTCTTTCAAAGCATCTGTAATGTGTGGAATAACTTGAACTGTTGCCCCTAAGTATTCCCCTTTACGCTCTTTACGGAGGACTTCGCTATAAATTTTACCTGTTGTAACATTTGAATATTTGTTCAGGTTAATGTCGATGAAACGCTCATAATGCCCAAGGTCCAAGTCGGTTTCTGCGCCGTCGTCCGTCACAAAAACTTCACCGTGTTGATACGGACTCATTGTTCCCGGGTCAATGTTGATGTATGGATCAAATTTTTGGATTGTTACCTTGAGACCTCGGTTCTTCAATAAACGACCTAGGCTGGCTGCTACAATCCCTTTGCCGATAGAGGAAACAACGCCACCTGTTACAAAAATATACTTTGTCATGCAAACTCCTTTTCTACGATTCAGGCTAATAGGAAGCAATTTGTGGGGATACTTCCTGCTAACTTGAAGAAAAAACAAAAATAGCTCCCTATCGCTAGGGAGCTCCGACCTCAAAAGAGGTGCCCAATAATATCTTATCGTAATTTGGTAGTCTTGTCAAATTATTTTTAAGAATCTAGGGGGATATAATTCTTATTCGTCGACGACCTCTTCATCTGAATACTCGTCATCATCTTCACCTAAATCAACATCCTCTTCGTCCAATTCGTCATCTGGAATAATTTCGTTGATTTCTGAATCATAGGACTCAACTTCATCTTTTTCGTCATCTGGATTTTCATCATCGTATTCTGATGATGCACTACCCGGATAGTTGTCCTCATCTTCTGGATCGTCATGTCCATAGTCAATCGCATCATCATCACCGTCCATGAAGGCATTGACACGTTTCTTCTTGCGTTTTGGTGCATCTTCATCATCTTCTTCAAGAGTGATCACTTCTTCATCAATCTCATCGATTGCGTACCAAGAACGTAAGCCCCATTTGTTTTCGCCAAGTGGAATGAAGCTTCCATCCACATTCAAATCAGAATAGAAGGTTGGGAGGGCTGCGCGAATCTCGCTGTTTGATTTTTCAAGGTAGTTTTGAATTTCATTGACCAAGTCGTTGAAATACATTTCGTTGTCACGTCCACGTTCTTCCAAAATAGCACGGGCTACTTCAATCATGGAAAGTTCGCTTTTTTCTTGTCCTGCAAATACGTTAAGTTCCAAGGCTGTTCTCCTTTTTTGTCTTTCCTTTCTATTTTACGCTAAAAAAGGCAAATAGTCAAAGATAATCTTTATCGTTTTTCTGTAAAAAAATACCTGCAGAGCTAAGCGCTACAGGTATTTTGTTTACTATACTTGTTCTTCTAAACTTGGAAGGGAGATGGTCCGTTTGACCCCATCCTTATCTACAAGTCGAACAACTTTGCTTGTTGCATCATATTCGAAAGCTTCAAAAGAGACTTTGTAACGGTCTGAGAGTGTGACCAGACTTTGTTCAAAGGTTTTGAAGTCCATGCCAAACTCTTCTGCTCTTCGTTTTAATTCTTCTGTAAACTCGTCAATTTCCTCGGTTTCTTCAGAAATAATTTCTTCATCACTTTCTTCCGTCTCTGTTTCTTCTGTTGATTCAGATGGTGTACTTGGTGTAAATACTCCCCAGCCATCGTCTGAAACAGGGCGTTCTTGTGGATTAGTCATGTAGTACTTAACCGTTGCTAGGAAATCTTCTAGACTATACCCTTCAGGACTTCTTGCACTGCCTTGGTCAAACCATTTAAAGGATACATAGTGATAGTGATCTTGATGCGGAATTACCAGAGTCCCGTTGCGTACTTCGGTCGCATAGCCAGCATTGTAGGTCAGTGCTTCGAAAGGAACGACTTTCTTCGCTTCAACTCGGTTGTAAATTTCCTCTGCTGTTTCTTTGGCAACTTGTGGCTGTTCTGGCGTTGTTGTCTCGCCTGCACTTGTTCCTGTTTCAGTTGGTGCAGGTGTTGACGGTGAACTAGAATTAGATTTCTCACGTTGAGCTACCATAGCCTCTGCTGGGATCAGCTCGCTTAAGTAATTCAAATCACTCTTGTTAATCCGACGGTAACCATCTGTAATCACACGTGGGATGCGATAGCTATCCGTACCTATTTTCACTTTTAGATCTAATAGGTCTGCTGGGTCAAAAATATAGCCGTCTTTTGTTGTATATTTTCCTGCTGCCTTAGCTTCTACCAATTCTTCTGCTGAGTGAACAATTTGCCAATTTTTCAAACCTGTACGTTTCTCAATTGGTGTGACATTTTTCGCCAATTCTTCAGCGTCTCGTTTATCAAGAAGAGTTTGTACAGCTTCCAATTCTTCTTTAGATAAATCTTTCTTGGAAATTGAACGCAGAGAACCACCTGTCGCCCTTGGTAGACTGAATGCTTGACTAAAGACAAAACTTGCTGGATCTAGTACGTCTTCCGCCGAGAAGATATAGCCGTCATTTGTTGCAAATTTCCCTTTTGCACGTGCATCCATGACTTCTTCTGAGGTGTGAATGATTTGCCAATTTTTCAAGCCTAAGCGGTTTGCTTTAGGTGTTGCATTTAGAATTGGGGGAACAAGATCCGTTGCTTCTCCATCACCATGTCCACTTGTAGTCCAAGCAGATGGACGAATTTCAGGATGTTGCATGATATAACGGATCGTTGCAATTTGTTCCTTACTCAACCATGTGTAAGGTAGGACGTGGATGTGATCAATGTGTGGAATAATAAAGGATTGTCCAGTATCATAGGTCGCATTCGCTCCCTTCATCGGAATTTGATCCATACCGACCAACATGGCTGGCTTAAGATCTCCTTCTGCAAGCGGTGCAATATCAAAGATATACTGCTTATCTTTTTCTGCCAAGGTCAACTCAGCAAAAGAGATTTTCATCAAATCTAGTTCATCACGACCATACGTATACGTTTTTCCACCTACTTCCATTTCATAAACAACTTTTCCAGCCAATTTACGTTTAGCCGTTACTTGTTTGTATTCAAATGCAGGGCGATTTTCTTCTTGAATTGGTTTTACAGGTGTTGAATCGTTCCCTTGACTTGGTGTTGTGGGTTTAGCATCGTTTCCTACTTGTTCAGATATTTTCGGTGGCACTTGTTTGCCTGCCTTCTCATTAACCCATTCCTCTACTTGCTTGATTTCAAAATCTTCGAGCTCGCCAAAACCAACATAATGGAAATGATCTCCATGACTAGCTATCAACCCTTGATCATCAACTGAGGTAATAGAGGATTTGCTAAAGATGTATCCATCGCTTGTAAAGTATGCCTTACCATCTAACCCTTTTCCATAAGCAGGAATTTGACGTCCCATATAGGAAACTACTTTCCCTGTTGACTGCTTCGGTTGTGTTGGCAATACTGGTTGTGTAGGCGATACCGGTTGCGTTGTAACCGTGCCGATTGGTGTTACTGGACGATTTGGTTGTGTCGGTGTGTGTTGGGAGTGACTTGCTTGTGCACCAGAAGAAACACCTGCTCCATTTACACCAATAATTCGAGAAATCTTCTCTTCTAGAGGAGACATCTGGCTATATGGGATAAAGTGGTAATGGTCGCCGTGTGGAACGATGACACCTGCTGCAGTTTTCTTCGTAATCGTTCTTGGGTCAAATACCAATCCATCTGCTTCTACATGGCGTTGAGATAGCGGCGTTGCATCCAATTGAGCCAATAAACTAGCCAAATCCTGACCTTGCCCCGCACTAATTGTTGTCTGTTGTGCTCTATTGTTTCTATCGCCATATTGACTACCACTAGCCGAGCTCACACTTCCTTTTTGATTCCAGTAATCTTGTGCAGCCTTCAATTCGGCAGCTGATAAATCTTTTTTAGGAATAAAGTGGAAATGGTCGCCGTGCGGAACGATAAAACCATCTCCCGTGTCTTCAATAACATCTGTCGGATTAAAGACATAGCCATCGTCTGTTCTGTAGCGGCCGTCTTTACTATTTCCTGCTGCCTGATTCTTACTGTCAGCAGAAGAGATTCCTTTTTGCCGCTCCACTTCTTCTTTGCTACGAACATTTTTACGTTTGCTAGGGTCTTTTAGATAGAGATAGTATTTCCCGTCAACTTTTATGACGTAGCCATCCTGGACTTCATTGATAATGTGACTATCTTGTAAAACATAGTTCGGGTCCTTCATGACCAACTCTTCACTAAAAATCGCATCAAAAGGGACTTTACCATTATAGTAGTGGAAATGGTCACCGTGTGATGTCACATAGCCTTGATCAGTAATTTTAACGACTATCTGCTCAGCGTCAATATTTTCCTTGGCAGAAACTTGATCAGGCGTTAATTGTTCAGCAACGGTAGTTTGTACACTTTGACTATCTTCAATATAGGACACACGATTTTTTTGCTCTTCCATCGCTTGGAAACGTCCAAGCTGATAGCTACAGAGACTCATCCCTAAAACAAGGGCGGCTACGGAGCCAACAACTGCTTTTTTCTTCATTTTTTCTCCTTTCGGTCGATAGAATTCGGCCTTTTATTTTAACTCTTGAGCTAATGTTTCTAAGACTTGCTCTAGATTTTCTAGATAGGTTAAATTATTTTCTGGATCTGCTTCAAGAGGATCCAACACTTTTAAGTCCACACCTGTCGAACTCGCCAATGCCTTGGCAAGTTTATCCGAGGCACCTTTTTCTGTAAAAATTGTTTGCACATTGTAGGTGTCAACAAATTCTTTAATTTCCGCCAATTGTCTAGGGCTTGGTTCCTCCTCTGAAACTCCTGCGATTCCCAACTGCTTCAACCCGAAGCGTTGCGCAGTGTAAGAGAAGGCTGTGTGTTGAGTGACAAATGTTTTTGATGTGGCTTTTGAAAAGATTGGGCTATACTTGTCTGCCAACTTTTGCGCCTTTTCCTCCAAGGTTGCGGCATTTTGACGATAATAATCCGCATTCTTAGGATCACTTTCTGCTAAAAGTTCACCAATAGCAACAGCTTCCTGACCAACCAAAACTGGATCCAGCCATGTGTGGGGGTCATATAAACTAGCTTCATCAATCCCTTGACCAGCTTCCATGTCTTCTAAGCCTGGAACCTTTGTCAGCGGTAAATTAGTCGAAGCCTCCAAAACCTTGACAGATGAACCTTGCAAATTAGGTTCCAAACGTCCTGCCCAGGATTCCAAAATTCGCGAATGATAGATAAAAACATCTGCATCGTATATGGCCTTTATGTCCGCAGCCGATGGTTCATACGAGTGTATGCCCTGTCTTGAGCCAATCATTCGAACATCATTTTTGCTCCCAGACACTTCCTTAACCAGTGAATAAATTGGGTAAAAACTAGTGATAATAGTCAACCCCTCCTTCTCTTCCGACTTGGGCTGAAGTTGGCAAGCGGCCAACAAACAGATCAAACTCAGACAGAGAAAGCTAAACAATTTCTTTTTCATAGTTCCTCCTTTAAAATTATTAACTAGTTAAGTTTATATCACAAAATAATTAACTGGTCAAGTACTTTTTAGAGATTATATTATTTTTTTCTAAAAAAAGAAAACCCGATTGTGTCGAGTTTTCCAATTTGCATTATTATTTTACAGTTGCAGTGCTTGTGATCACTTCAACGGCTTTCTTCACAGCGATGTCGTGTTTAAGCATTTCTGGTGAAAGCAAGCTACGAACTTGTGCGACTTCCATGTTGTAAGTTGCTGCCAAGTCTTCGATTTCTTTATTGATTTCTTCTTCAGTTGCTTCGAAACCTTCTGCTTTCGCTACTGCTTCAACAACCAAGTTTGTCTTAGTACGTTTTTCAGCATCTGCTTCGTATTGTTTATGAAGGTCTTCACGAGTTGTACCAGTGATTTGGAAGTACATATCTGGTGAGATACCTTGTTGTTGCATACCACCCAAGAATTCATTGATTGCACGGTGAACTTCTTCGTGAATCATTTCTTCTGGCAATTCAACGATTTCAGCGTTTTCTACAGCCAATTCAAGAGCTGCTGATTCAACTGCATCGTCAAAGGCAACTTCTTTTGCTGCTTCCAATTCTTTACGGTACTTAGCTTTCAACTCATCAAGTGTTTCTACTTCTTCGTCGATGTCTTTTGCCAATTCATCATCCAAAGCTGGAACTTCTTTTGCTTTTACTTCGTGGATTTTTGTCACGAAGAGGGCTGGTTTACCAGCAAGGTCAGCTGCTTGATAGTCTTCTGGGAAAGTCACTTCAACGTTTACTTCTTCACCAGCTGCGTGGCCTACCAATTGTGCTTCGAAACCTGGGATGAATTGACCTGAACCAAGTCCAAGTGAGAAGTTCTCGCCTTTACCGCCGTCAAATTCAACGCCGTCGATTGAACCTACAAAGTCAATCACAACTGTGTCGCCTTCAGCTGCTGGGCCTTCTTTGATAACCAATTCAGCCAAGTTGTTACGCTCACGTTCGATTTTTGCATCTACTTCTTCGTCAGATACTTCTTTAGTTGCTTCTACTGAAACTGCCAAGTTTTTGTAGTCACCCAATTTTACTTCAGGTTTTGTCACAACTTCAGCAGTGATTGTCCAGTCTTGACCTTTTTCCATAGATACAACGTCGATTTTTGGTTGTGCAACGACTTCAAGACCAGCTTCAGCAACTGCTACTTCATAGGCTGCTGGCAAGAGAGCATTGACTGCGTCTTGGTAAAGAGCTTCTTCACCAAACTGTTGGTTGAAGACAGCACGTGGCAATTTACCCTTACGGAAACCTGGAACGTTCAAGTCTTTTTTAACTCGGTTAAACACGCGGTCCAATTCTGGTTTGATCGCATCTTGACCGATTGTGAAAGTCAAAACGCCGCGGTTTGTTTCTTTTGCTTCAAATGATACAGACATTCTGTCATTCTCCTTAAAATTTTATTGCATACTCTTCATTATAACACAATTAGCAAGGATTTCAACGATTTTATAGCGGACTTTTGGGAAATAGCAGAGCTTCTACTCAAGTTTTTCATCTGGTTGCTGTCCGTCGTGGGCCAACCACTTGCAGTCTGTCAAGCTCATTTCGGAAAAGACCGCTTCAAAAGAAGAATCTTCTGGTGAGCAGGCATAAATACCGAAATGGATGTTACCACTGCCTTCATGTAGGTGGCAAATCCGCATCTGCTCAAAATGGACACCGTCTTTAGAGTTCTCAATGCAGAAATCGCTACCCCGTCGGCTCAAACGGTAATAGATAGACTTGACAGAGGCTGGAATTTCCTGAGTTGCCCAGTCTGAAAAGCCATGATTGGTCACGACACTGCCCAGGTGCTGAAAGTTTTCATTTTCATACTCAATCGAGCCCTTAATCCAGTTTTCCGAGTCCTGATAGACCACGACACCACACTGGTCAAAGCGGGTATGACTATTGGAAAAATCTGTCTTAACCGTAAAGGAGAAATACTCTTCCTCCGTATCCATCAAAAGCAAAGGGGCATTGTCATTGACAAAATGGTAATAGGTCTTCTGCCACAAGTCCGTATGAGCTTGGGTTGTGATTCTGATTTCCGTATCTGATATCTGGTAGTGTTCTGGTTCTCGCACCCAGTAAAAATCTTTTGTGTTCATTTGATTTCCTTTCATTTTTAGACCATTATACAGGCAAAAGAAAAAGAAGACAAGTAACTCAATCAACTCTTTTAAGAGCAGGCTGAGGTGATTTTGGGGAATTTGCAGGACTTGTATCGTCAAGATTAGCGGGTACTATTCCTCCAAAAAGTCTATCAAGGCTGTTGAAAAGACCTCTGCATTTTGGAAGATAGATCCGTGACCCGCATTTGGATAGATGATCAGTTGGCTGTTTTTGATTTTCTCATGCATGATATAGGAATTTTCAGTTGGAACTTGTATATCCTTGTCACCATTGACGATCAGCGTTGGTTGCGTGATAAAGGCCATATCTTCTTGAGGATCTCTCCCCCAGCGTTTGATAGCCTTCAGCTGGGTTAAAAATCCTGGGATATTCATGTCCTTGTCTGCATACTCGGCTTTTCTTTCTCCCATACGCCCCAAAACTCTTTCAGCTTCCAGTAGTCCTGCTTTATCGTGGTTGTAGAAGATGAAGCGTTTTGGATCCACACGCTCCAGACCAGCCTTCAGCATATAGCGGAAGGTTTTTCCTGTCACCTTATCGACTTCAACACCGCCACGAGGACCTGTTCCTGCTAGAATCAAGCGGTTAACCATTTGGCTATCAAGACGAACGATTTCTTGGGCGATAAAACCACCCATAGAAAGACCAAGCAGGTTAATTTTCGTATGCCCCAAAGCCTTGATAATAGCATGAGCCTGCTCTGCCATTCCTGGAATAGTAGGAGCTACCTTGCCTTGACTGGCTCCGACGCCAGGCAAATCAAGAACAATGACATGCTCTTTTTCAGCTAGTAAGTCTAGCAATTTTGGATCCCAGTTGTCCAAGGTTGCGGCCAAATGGACTAACATGACCAAGGGCAGTTTGGACTTGCCCTTACCTAGTTCACGGTAGGCAATCTGATTGCCAGCGACAGTAATGTATTGGTTTTTGGTATCGATATAAGACATGACTTCTCCTATTTTTCAAAACTGAGGACAGTTTTTCCACGTGAGCGACCGTTGGCTACCTTGTCCAAGGCTGCGTTGACTTCTTCAAATGGATAAACGGTGTCGATAGACGGTTTGATTTCTAGTTTGCTGAAAATATCTGCTACTTCTTGTAGCTGTTGACCATTGCTTTCTACAAAGATGAAATGGTAGTGTACACCGTAGCTTGCCGCCATCTTGTCAAACTTGCGACCAACCAAGCCAAGCAGGATTTGTTTCCATTTTGGCAGGTTCATGCGTTTGGCAAATTCACCATTTGGCATGGCACGGAGGGAAACCAGCTGACCAGCTTTTTTCATGATCGACATTTGTTTTTCGGTTTCTGCACCACCAAGCGTATCCAGTACATAGTCGATTTGGGAGAGGGTTTTGGTGTAATCTTCTGTCTTGTAGTCGATAAACTGGTCAGCACCCAAAGCCAATACCCGCTCTGCATTTGCCCCGTCACCGTTGGTAATGACCGTCAAACCCTTGGCTTTAGCGATGGGAATAGCCATCCCGCCGACGCCGCCTGTCCCGCCTGAGATGAAAATGGTCTTGCCAGCCTCTGCACCCATGAGGTCAAGAGCCTGCATAATAGTCAAGGCTGTCAGGGGAACAGCCGCCGCTTCCACATCAGTCAGATAGGTAGGAACTTTAGCAAGGGCAGCAGCCTCAACCGCCACATACTCGGCAAAGGCACCGATATTGTCGAGAGGAAGACGACCAAAGACACGGTCACCAACTGCAAAATTTGTCACGCTGGATCCGACTTCCTCGACCAAACCAACGACCTCATTGCCCGCTGTTTGTGGCAATTTGTAAGGCACAATCATTTTAACCTCGCCACGAGAAATCATGTTGTCTAGAGGATTGACACCTGCCGCTGTCACTTTGACAAGGACCTGGTCTGGTTTGATGTTCGGTTTAGCAATGTCAGTTAGGTTGAGTGCGATATTGTTTTTGTTATAAGTTGTGTGTTGTGCTGCTTTCATGGTTTACTCCTTTTATTCGTAGACTTGTATCTAATACAAGTCTAAGTTGTGCTAAATAGAAACTGACTTGTGAAAGTCAGTTGGATTTTTTTGCCTTTTGATACAAGTTGGCAATAACCTGGGCCAAGCTTTCTTGGGATAATCTATCCTGCAAATCCTGCTCAATGGTCGCAAAGATTGGCTGGACAGCTCCTGCAATATGCCGACCAACTGGGCAGGCTTGATTCGCATGTTGGTGCTGTTGAAAGAGCTGGATATGCGTGACTTCCTGGGTGGCATAGTAGATGTCCAGGAGGCTGATGTCCGCCGGATCCTTGCTCAACTCATAGCCAGCCTTGCCCTGCTGGGACTGGATGATGCCGGCATTCTTCAAGAGAGCGATGACCTTGCGGATATAACTGGCATTGGTACCGACACTGGTTGCCAAGGCCTGCGACGTCATGACATCACTGCTCTCGCTAATCATGGTCAAGATATGCAAAGCTACTGAAAATTTGGTATCCATGGAAATCCTCCTTTTGAACTTGTATCAACCACAAGAACAAGTTTAGCAAAAAGAAATCCACTTGGCAAGGATTTTGTTTTCAAAAAAAATCACAACCTACAGGCTGTGATTAATTTTTCCGTATCTGATCTTCCATATAGGCCGCACGGGCTCCGCCGATGAGCTTAGGACGGCTGGCAAGGGCGGTGACATGAGCCTGACCGATCTCACGCAAGCTCGGTCTAATTGGCACTTGGACGTGCTTGATGTGCATACCAATCGCCGTATCACCGATGTCCACACCAGCCTGAGCGGTGATAAATTCCACTTCGACTGGATCCTTCATATACTTGAAGGCTGCCAACTGTCCAGAGCCTCCTGCATGAAGGGTGGGCAGGACATTGACCATTTCCAAATCCTTTTGAACTGCCAATTCTCGCTCTACCACCAAGGCACGATTGAGGTGTTCACAACCTTGGACAGCTAGATAAATACCTTTTGGCTCCAGAATTTCCAAGATGGTTTCAACAACCACCTCACCAACTTCCAAACTAGAATTTTTGCCAATATGCCCTCCAATGACCTCACTAGAGGACAAACCTAGTACAAAAATCTGACTCTTTTGAAGATTGCTGAGTTCTAAAATCTCTTCGACAACTTGCTTAGTTTGGTCTTTAATTTCCTTTAATGACATGATTTACTGCACCAATTCTTTCTATTGCCTGAGTCAAGATATAACCTAGCACCAAACCAACTGTGTTTTGCAGAGTATTACTCATCAGACTTGTAACAGCGTCAGCTACATTATACATGAAACTAGATGCCACAAAATAGCCACCAATCATGGAAAGACTGGCGAAAATGATGCCCAGAAAACGTTTCTTACCCGTCCATCCTGCGAAATAGCCCTGAGCACCGTGGAAAAGCAAGCTAAAGAAAGCCCACTGGGGATAGCCCAGCAAGAAGTCAATCAGAAGCCCTGACAGTCCGCCAACAATGGCTCCTTCTTTCTTGCCCAGGTAAAAGGCTGTAAAGAAAACACCAACATCTAACAACGTGACAAAGCCCGTTGGTGTCGGTACGTGGACAAAAGCCAGAGTCAAGGTCAAAGCTGTTAGAATGGCCAGCAATACAAGTTCTTGCGTCTTTTTATTTCTCATATTGAATCACCCCATATTGATCTGATTTTAAGATGGCTGTATGGACAAAGTCCTTGGACAGTCGGACTGCTTCCAAAGAGTCCTGACCTAGCAAAAGCTGACTGGCAATGCTGGACGCAAAGGTACAGCCTGCCCCCACATTGTTTTCTGAAAGCAGGGGCGACTTAAGCACCACCACTTCCTTCCCGTCATAGTAAACATCGACAGCCTGTGAACCTCCCAAGCGGTTGCCCCCCTTGATGACCACCGACTTGGAACCCAAGTCATAAAGTGCCACCGCCGCCTGCTCCATCTCTTCCACCGTTTGGATGTCTTTTTGGAGCAATAGCTGAGCTTCTGCCAGATTTGGTATGATGATGCTGACATAGGGAAGGAATTTCAAGAGTTCATCCCTCAGCTGGCTGACCTCGGTATCATGCGTTTCCTTGCAGACCAAGACCGGATCCAAAACCACCGGAATATCCTGATGGGCCTTGATAAATTCCAAGGCCTGCTCTGCTATGTCCACCGTCGGAAGCAAGCCAATCTTAATAGCTGAAAAGGGCACATCCTTCAAACTAGCCAACTGCTGGGCAAACACCGCCGCATCTGTCGGAATAACCTCAAACCCTTTTTCCGTCATAGCTGTCAAGCAGGTCACCGCCACAAAACCATGCAGCCCATGGACTGTGTAGGTGGTCAGGTCTGCATGGAGGCCGCCACCGCTGAAAATATCATTGCCCGAAAGCGCCAAAATATACTTAGTCTTCATAGATAATCTCCTTTAGATAGAGGCCGTTGCCTGCCGCAGTTGGACCTGCCAAACCACGATCCTTTTCCGCTAAAATCCGCTTAATCTCCCCCACAGGCATCCGACCATTGCCAATTTTCAAGAGGGTCCCCACCATATTCCGCACCTGCTTGTACAAAAAGCCATTGCCTGAAAAGGTAAAAATCAAGAACTGCCGCCGCTGGTCATACTCCATGGTCGCCGCCGTGATGGTCCGCACCTTGTCCTCGACTGAAGTCCCCGATGCTGTAAAGCCTGTAAAGTCATGGGTCCCCACCAGATCCTGGATGGCTTCTTCTATCAAGCCCAAGTCCAAATCATAGGGATAGAAGGTCGCATAGTGGCGCATCATGGGATTCTTGGGCCGGCCAATGTCCACCAGAAATTCATAGGTCTTGCTGTGCTTGGCATAGCGGCAATGAAAATCATCCGCCACCTGCTCCACCTGGACCACATCAATGTCCTCAGGGGTTTGGGTATCTAGGGCAAAGCGGAGCTTCTCAACATCTCGACTGCCAGCCAAGTCAAAGTGGATGACCTGACCGTAGGCGTGTACTCCAGCATCTGTCCGACCTGCGCCATGAACGGTCACTGGCTGGCCACTATTCAATCTTACTAACGTTTTTTCGATTTCTTCCTGAACTGTACGAGCATGGGGCTGGCGCTGAAAACCAGAAAATTCATGTCCGTCGTAGGAAATAATTGCTTTATATCGTGTCATGGTCTGATTGTAGCACAGGAAAAGTATGTAAACAAGTCAGGAGACATCAAACTGTCCTATGACAGATTTCCTGTCTCAAAATTGACACAACCTCCCAAATACACTATAATGAAACTGAATATTGTATCTTAGAATTTTTATAAAATAATAACGAAAGGAGGAAACTATGGAACTCCATTCTCACCTCAATGCAGAAAACCAAACTGCTTTTGAACACGTCATCCAACATCTAAAAGAAAAGGGTGTACGCATTACCGAAACTAGAAAAGCAGTCGTTGCCTACATTATCGAAAGCGATGACCATCCTAGTGCTGAGATGATTTATCAAGATCTACTACCTAACTACCCCAACATGAGCCTGGCGACTGTTTACAACAACCTCAAACTTCTATTGGAAGAAGGGTTTGTGACTGAATTGAAACGGACCAATGATAATACAACTTATTACGACTTTATGGGGCACGAGCACCTCAATGTTATTTGTGAAGTCTGTGGAAAAATCACTGATTTCATGGATGTAGAAATCCCGAGCTTGAAGAAGGAAGCTCATACCCAAACTGGTTACAAAATTACAAAAGAGGTGCTATCCATCTACGGCATTTGTCCTGATTGCCAGGGCTAAAAGACGAATATCAAAGCGGCTTTCTGTCGCTTTTTTTATTTCCCTTTGAATTATCAGAACAATCTTATTTAGAATTATTACAAATAACTTGACTTTCTTTTTATAATTGTTATAATTAACTTAGATAAATGATAATAATTCTAAATAAGGAAACAACAAACTATGACACTCGTATCCAACCTCAAACAACACAGCCATATCATCACAACCGCTCTCTGCTTGGCGCTCATTCTAATGGGTATCCTTTTGCTTCAGACTGGACAGGGAGGGGCACCCATCCTCTTCATTTCAGCCTTTGTCATCGGTGGTTACCAGTCAGCCAAGGAAGGTCTGACTGAGCTGATTTTCGACAAGCACCTGTCTGTTGACCTGCTCATGATCTTGGCTGCTATCGGCTCTGGCCTGATCGGCTACTGGATGGAGGGGGCCCTGCTCATCTTCATCTTCTCCCTTTCTTCTACTCTGGAAGAATTAGCCATGGAGAAAAGCAAGAATGCCATCGCAGCTCTGATGAACATGACGCCTCCAACAGCTCGTAAAATCGAGGAAAATGGTGATATCACTGTTTTGGATACTGCCGACATTCGCATCGGCGACCTCCTGCAAGTTCGCAAGGGCGACACGGTCCCACTGGATGCCACTCTCATCAGCCCGCAATCTATCTTTGACGAATCCATGATTACAGGCGAGCCGCTTCCTGCGGAAAAAGCAGCTGGTGCGGCGGTTATCGGCGGTACTATCAACCAAGGACCAACTGTGACCGTTCAAGTTACAGCTGAAAAAGGCGATGCCCTCTTCGATAAAATCGTCCAAATGGTCGAAAATGCCCAAGAATCCAAATCAAAAACAGCGACTTTCATAGAAAATATGGAAGATACCTATGTCAAGGTTGTTTTGGTGGTGGTGCCGCTCTTTATCCTCTTTGCTCATTTTGCTCTGGGGTGGGACTGGTTGACTGCCTTCTACCGTGGCATGATTCTCTTGACCATCGCTTCTCCATGTGCGCTTGTAGCTTCTTCTTCACCGGCGACACTTTCTGCCATCAGCCGTGCGGCACGCAAAGGCATGATTATCAAGGGCGGTGATATTGCGGACAACATCGCCAATTTAGAAGCTATTGTCTTTGACAAGACAGGTACCCTGACCATTGGTAAACCTGAAGTTGTTGGAGCGACCTATCTTGGCGATGAAGAACTTATCAAGCAGGTTGTTCAGGCAGTTGAAAAACAATCGAGTCACCCAATCGCTCAAGCTCTCATGACCTATACAGCTGACAGCTCTGCTATTGACCTCCAAAGCCTAGAAGACGTGACCGGAAAAGGCTTGGTGGCGGGCTATCAAGGCGATAGCTGGAAAATCGGTAAGGCAGGCTTTGTGGTGGATAGCTTGGTAGGTCCGCTGTCTGCTGACTTGCTGGCACAGATTGACGAGGCGGAGAGCACTGGGAAAACCCTGGTCTATGTCAGCCAAAATGATGTGCTGTCGGCGATTTTCATGGTGGAAGATAGTTTGAAGCCAGAGAGCAAGCAGCTGATTGCCCAGTTGAAAGAGATGGGCGTGACGCCAATTCTCCTGACGGGCGACCAAGAAAAGACGGCTCGTTACGTGGCGAGTCAGGTCGGTATTGACCGTGTGATTGCCAACTGTCTGCCGACGGACAAGGCTTCTGTTATCCAAGAACTGCAAACCGAGTTTGCATCTGTCGGAATGGTAGGTGACGGTATCAACGATGCTCCTGCCCTTGCCCAAGCCAATGTCAGCTATGCCATGGGAAGCGGAACGGATATCGCTATGGAGTCAGCCGACATCGTGCTCATGGAAGACCTGACACGGATTCCTTACTCCATTCGCCTCTCTAAGAAAATGCGGGGCATCATCAAGCAAAACATCATCTTTGCCCTGTCTGTCATTGCTCTTCTTATCATTTCTAACCTCTTCCAGTCTATCAACCTACCACTCGGTGTCGTGGGCCACGAAGGATCAACGATTTTGGTGATTTTGAATGGGTTGAGACTCTTGTATTTTAAATAACATCAAACCGCCAGCTACTTGGCGGTTTTCTTATTATTTTTTTTAAAAAACGCTTGCATTCCAAAAATTATTGTTTTATAATAATTTTGAAGATAATATTATCATAAAACAATAATAATCGGAGGTTTGCTATGAAAACGAATCTACTCAAAACAGCAGGATTGGTTGCTGCATGTGTTCGCTATTTCTTCTATTTTTTGATTGCTCTCTATGCCTTCTCTACATTGGCAGGTTTTAGCGGGGATTCTTTTGTAACACGTTCTTGGGAATACACCTTTAACAAACCCATTGACCAGATTGGTGTCTGGCTCATCCTTTTAACAAGTGGATTAATCTTAATTGTCTTAGCGGCTCTCAGTCACATTGCCCACTTGCTTCAAAAGTTATGTAAATTTCTTCTGGAAGAAGATTACTTCGCTTCAGCTAGCCTTGCCCTTTATCAGAAACTCTTCATCAGTTTGCTGGTCTTAACTGCTGGTCAATTTTGCCTAACCAGCTTGTTCGTCCTGATAAATGCTGCTGGACCAAACAACTTCCTCAATCTGCGTTGGTCAGATTTTATCCTCAATGCTCTCTTTATCTTCCTGACTTATTTTGTCTGGACCTTAGTACAAAAGGGGCAACAACTTGAAACCGAGAACAGCGAGTTTATCTGATATGGAAATGATTCGCGTAAATTTAGACAAGGTCCTCAAAGACCGACAAATGACTTCCAAGGACTTGGCGGAGCAAGTCGGCATTACCGAAGCCAACCTATCCATTCTCAAGACAGGCAAGGCAAAAGGTATTCGTTTCAATACCCTGATGAGCATCTGCCGAATCCTAGACTGCCAACCAGGAGATATTTTGGAATATGTGAGTGAGGGGAAATAGCATGAACAAAAAAATATTTTTCAACATCGTCATACAATTGCTGAATTTTATTCGTTATGGATTGATTGCCTTAACAGGACTGATAATGTTGGCACTTCTTATTCTACTTATAGGCGGGAAACCTATTCAAAATAGTTTACAACTAACTGTCCCCTTGCCTATCATTGTTATTATTCTAATCATAAGTATCCTATTGGTAGCCTGCTTCATCTACCTAGCTACCATACTCAAAAAATTAATTATAAACTTTCAGAAAGGAATTATTTTCTCAACTGAAAATGTAGTCTATACAAAGATAATTTTAGGAACTCTGATCGCATGGACTAGCATACAATTTGCAAGTGCTTTTTTCCTATCTTACCTAGACTTAAAGAATGTAAGTGATTTATACGATTTTTCACTCAGTGATTACTTCATAAATGGTGTGCTAATTATTATTGCATTACTAGCAAAAATGGTATTGGAAAAAGGTGTACTTTTACAAGCTGAAAACGATGAAATTATATAAAGGAGCCCATGATGAAAAAGTATATTTCCCTCATTGCACTCTGCATGATGATACCTTGCTTAAGTGCTTGTCACTCTGTCACTTCAGAAGTTAATAAAGAAATGCAAAACGAGCTAACAGCAGCTTCTATCGAAACAGAAAAAGCTCTAAAAACAAACGAAAGTCTGGCTAAGATTGAGAACTTTCAGCAAATTGTCGAAATCGCGGCATCCAAAGGAGAGTTCTCTCTTAAATCTCCTTTCTCTGGCAAAATCTATTTAATGGCAACCAAAGAAAATCTCGAGAAACTCTCAAAAGAAGAGTTTACTCTAAATGAACATAGTTTCTCAACTATCGATTCTGGTAGTAGCAATGATTTTAATATTCGCTATAAAAAACAAACTTACTTCACTGTTCAAAGCTTATCCGTGCAAGATGTGGAGGATTTCGAATACACCAAACCCTCTCCCACTTCCGCTATTCTTGTCTTCTATCCAGACTAGCAAAAATTCCTCGATTCAAAAGAACCGAGGAATTTTTTTAATACGTCGCCAAGCGTTTTTCCAACCTGAGCTGACCGAAGGCGCAGAGAGTGCAGATGGACCAATATATCAAGGCAACACAGATATAAACTGTCATGTAATCAGACTTGGCTCCGCCGACTATTTTTGCCTTATTGAAAATCTCTGGCACTGTAATCATAGCGGTCAAGGACGTACTTTTCACCATATCCAAGAGAACATTGCTAAGAGGTGGAAGGGCAATCCGAAAGGCTTGGGGGATGATGATTTTTCTGTAAATCACATTGGTCCGCAAGCCCAGAGAACGCGCCGCCTCCCATTGTCCCTTATCAATGGCCGAAAGAGATGCACGAATAATTTCAGAAATGTAGGCACTAGACATGGATGTAAAGGCGATGATAGATGCGGAGATAGCATCAAGTTGCAGCCCCATGAAAGGCAAACCAAAATAGATGAAGAAAAGAAGGACCATGAGGGGAATGCCACGCATGAGAGAAATATGGGCCATAGCCAACCAACGCAAGGGTCCAAACTTAGACATCCGCATGAGGGCTACAAAAAATCCACAGAAAGTCCCCAAGGCAAAACCAATTAGGGATAGGGATAAAGTGTAGGGTAGCCCCTCCAAAATCTGTGGAATGGCCTCTCTTGCAATATCTGCATTAAAAACTGCCTGCCAGTTAATATCCATATCTTCTCCTCTTTCCTAAAAACCAGATAGACCTTGCCAGTCTGGGACCGACAAAGTCTATACAACATACAATTTAATTTCTTACCAAGTCTTATTCAACTTCGATAACTGGCAACTCATCTGCATTTTCAACAGGAACTGTCAAATCTTGTCCTGCATAGTATTTCTCAGAAATTGCCTTCAAAGTTCCGTCAGCTTTCATCGCTTCAAGAGCCTCGTCAATTTTTTCTTTCAAGCTTGTGTCAGCCTTGCTCATGACAATACCTTGTTCTGTTGGATTGTATTTTGCATCACCCATCTTCACTTTGATATCTGGGAAGTTTGCATTGACCCATTTGATAGCCATGACTTGTGTGTAGTAGTCGTTTGGAATGAAGTCTGTACGACCTGTTGATACATCACGTAAGTAAACATCGTTGGTTACGTTGTCATAGATAACTGGCTCTGCGCCTTGTTTTTCAGCAATTTTCATGTACTGAGTACCTGCGCCACCACCTGCTTTTTTACCAGTCCAGTCGCTCAAGTCAGCTGCTTCGATTCCTGATGAACCATCTTCACGAACAATGTAGCCACCAACTGAATACTTGTAAGGGATAGAGAAGTTGTACTTTTCCTTACGTGCTTCTGTCATGTCAAAGTTGTTAACAGAAATATCGACCTTACCACTATCAACAGCTGTAAAGGCTTCTGCCACACCGATTTCTTGGTATTCAATTTCCAGTTTCAAACGCTTACCAATTTCATTGATCATGTCAATTTCATAACCGACCAATTCTTTGGCATCGTTGTAGTAAGAAGTTGGGAAGAGGGTTCCTGGTGTTGCAACCTTCAAGACACCTGCTTCTTGTACTTTTTCCCATTGAGTCTGTTCAGCAGAAGAACTGCTAGTATTCGAACTTGAGCTAGAACATGCTGCCAAGGTCAAAGTAGAAACCAAGAGAGCTGAGGCCAAAACTTTTTTCAACATAAAACAATCTCCTTTGGAAGCTATAACTTCCTTTTTAATTTTTCGGTGTTAACCCACCAACTTTTACAGGTTAACATTTTGAAAACGTTTTGGCAAATAATTGAACTGAAAAAATGAATTCCCTTACAAGTTGAGCAAACCAGCTGCCTCCATTTGGTCTGCCAACTGCAAAAGTAAATCCTCTCGTCCCTTGGCTGCTGTGAATTGAATGCCGATTGGCAGGCCTTGTGGGGTCTTATAAGTTGGCAAGCTGATAGCCGGTTGGCCGGTGATGTTTGCCTGCTGGGTAAAGGGTGTCCAGGCTAGACTATCTGCAAACATCTCCCAAATCAAGCTCTGCTGCTCTGCCATTGCCAACTCCTGCATGTGCAACAAGCGGTCCAGCATCTCTTGCGAGTGAGTGAACTGGTTTAGCTTGGGCGCTACATCTGCGACGGTCGGTGTCAGAAGGAGATCGTAGTGCTGGTGGAAGTCCGCCATGATGGCACTGTAGCGGTCCCAATCCTGTAAGACCTTAGAATAGAGTTTAGCTGGGATGGTCTGCCCGCTCTGGTAAATGGCCCAGGTCATGATCTCTATGTCATCAGGGGTCATGGGACGACCCAGCCCCGCTTCAATCTCGTCAAACATCTGAGCTGTTTCAACACTGTTCATCAGGTAATAGGCCTGCATGACTTCAAGGCCGTCTAAAATAGGACTTGCTAGCTCGGTAATCTGGTGCCCCAGTGCTTCTAACTGAGGCAGAAGGGACAAGACAGCTTGCTTGGCATCAGCGGAAACCGAACTGCCAATCGGCGATGCCAGACTGTAGGCAATTTTCAGAGGTTGATCTTGCGGTGCAAGGAGACTCTGCTCAGACAGGAGAGCCAGAGGAAAGGGAGCTTCCACCTGATAGGTCTGCAAGTGATAAAGAAGGTGTTTGGTATCGCGGACTGACTTAGTCAGAGCAAAGTTGCTGGAAGTGCCCTGCCAACCTCGATAAGAAATTGGTCCAACTGGAATCCGACCCCGACTGGGCTTGAGCCCAATCAAACCATTGAAGGAGGCGGGAATACGGATAGAACCGCCACCATCTGAAGCTGCTGCTAAAGGTACCATACCAGAAGCAACTGCCGCTGCTGCACCACCACTGGACCCACCTGCATTTCGGCTCAAATCTAGCGGCAACTTGACTGGCCCATGTAGGCTGGAGTCAGATATGTTCTTAAAACCAAACTCTGGCGTATTGGTCCGGCCCAAGATGATGAACCCCATATCCTTGAAAGCCTGTACCAATTTATCTGTATGCCCCGCTCGGTAATTCTGGAATAGACGAGAGCCCGCTGTTGACAAGTGCCCTTCTTCATTTTGCCCCAAATCTTTCAACAAAAGAGGAACACCACCAAAGGGCTTATCTTGAAAGTCCCCTGTTTCTGCTTCTTGCAGGGCTTGCTCATATTGCTTGCTGACAACTGCATTGATAGCAGGATTTTCCTCTTCTATTCGTTCAATAGCTTCCGCTACCAGTTCTTTAGCAGAAACCTGACCTGTTCGAACAGCCAAGGCCATTTCCGTCGCATCTTTCCACATAGGCTTCTCCTTGTATTTTTTATTAGCTTATCATGAAAGTAAAAAATCAGCAAGCCGAGCTTACTGATTTTGAATATCTGTTCAAAACAAATTACAATTCATCAAAGGCATCTTTTACCTTGTCAAAAAATCCTTTTTTATGGGGCTTGACATCAATATTTCCAGCTGCCGCAAATTCTTTAAGAGCTGCTTTTTGGCGGTCATTCAAACCTGTCGGAGTGACGATATTTACCGTCACATATTGGTCACCGATGACTCCACCACGAACACTTGGTGCACCTTTTCCTTTGAGTCGGAAGGTCTTACCAGTCTGGGTACCTTCAGGAATGACCATATCCACATCACCGTGAACTGTTGGCACATGAACTGTATCTCCAAGTGCTGCTTGGACAAAGTTGAGGTTCAGTTTATAGTGAATAGTGGTTCCTTCACGTTCAAACTTGTCTGAAGGTTGGACCTGAATGACAACGTAGAGATCTCCGTAAGGACCTCCATTGAAACCAGCTTCACCTTGACCTGCCAAGCGAATACGTTGACCAGTTTCCACACCAGCTGGTACCTTAACCGTTACCGTATGGGCTTGTTTTTCATGACCAGTTCCATGACAGGTTGTACATGGATCTTTGATTTGTTTTCCGCGACCATGACAGACATCACAGGTCATTTGACGGCGCATGGTTCCAAGTGGAGTTTGGGCGTCCACATTGATCACTCCAGAACCATGACAACGCCCACAGGTTACTGGACTTGTTCCAGGTTTGGCACCTGAACCTGTACAGGTTCGACAAGTTGCCTCACGGTTATAGGAAACTTCACGTTCCACACCAAAAATCGCTTCTTCAAATTTCAAGTTGACTGCATACTGCAAATCATCCCCTTGACGAGGTGCATTAGGATTGCGCGTCGCACCACCTCCACCAAAGAAGCTAGAGAAAATGTCTTCAAAGCCACCGAAACCTGCTCCGTCGAAACCACCAAATCCACCTGCTCCTCCGCCGATGCCTCCATTGGCACCAGCAGGACCATACTGGTCATAGGCTGCCCGTTTCTGCGGATCGCTCAAGGTTTCATAAGCCTCTTGGACTTCCTTGTACTTGTCCTCCGCACCTGGATCCTTATTAATATCTGGATGGTATTTCTTTGAAAGCTTGCGATAAGCCTTCTTAATCTCGTCCTGAGAGGCATCCTTAGAAACCCCCAGACGATCGTAAAATTCTGTGTTGTTCATAGTTTATGATACAAAAGGCGTTAAGAAAACCGTATGAAAATAGGAAACTGACGCAGTGTGTAAAACACACTAGGAGGTTTATCTTTTTCACTAGGTTTTTAGCCTGTGTTCGAATAAACGAACTTGTATTCCTTTCTTTGAAAATTAGAAAGTAGCCCGTGTTCAGTTACGAACACTTTCCTTTCTATGAAGATATTAAGCCGTTAAGCGACTCAAAGAAAAATAGGAAACTCTCCGACGATGCCTCGCATCTAGGTAAAGTTTATCTTTTTTCAAAGAGTCGTAGGCGTATTCAGTTACACCAAAATAGTCATGCAAGAATACTACATATAAACGACTGTGTTCGAATAAACGAACTTGTATTCCTTTCTTTGAAATATTGAAAGTAGCCCGTGTTCGATTACGAACACTTTCCTTTCTATGAAGATATTAAGCCGTTAAGCGACTCAAAGAAAAATAGGAAACTCTCCGACGATGCCTCGCATCTAGGTAAAGTTTATCTTTTTTCAAAGAGTCGTAGGCGTATTCAATTCTGTAAAAGTTAGAAGGGTATTTACCCAAAAACAGAGGCTGGGTTGCAACCTCTGTGATTGGAAATTTTATTGACGAATGATTTCTATTCTCGAGAAGATGAGAACTGAGTTCGAGCTAAGAACCTTAACCGACTTCCTACTAATTTTCAAGAAGTCAGGATAAAAAGGTCTCCCAGTCCAACCGCTCGTTTCTGAATTCTGGCTCACGGGATAAAAACGTTCCCTGAACCATTTACGACGTGAGAAAACAAAGTCGATCATACTTTGTTTTCGAGCTAGTAAGACACCTAGGTTAGCCGTAATAGCGGTAACCGTTAACTGATGAGCTACTTTTAGTAGCCATCAGTTTTGGTGTGTTACTTTTCAGTAAACTCGCCATCCACCACATCATCGCCTGCATTGTTAGCTGTTTGAGCACCTTCTTGGCCTGCGGCTGCTTGTTGTGCTGCTGCGGCTTGCTCATAAAGTTTCACTGCAAGAGCTTGAGCTTTTTCGTTGAGGTTTTCAAGTTTAGCCTTCATGTCGTCCAAGTTGTTTGCTTCTTGAGCTGCTTTCAACTCATCAAGGGCTGCTTGGGCTTGGTCACGTTCTGCGTCGAAGC
Organism: Streptococcus suis; assembly: GCF_046032515.1. GTDB lineage: Bacteria > Bacillota > Bacilli > Lactobacillales > Streptococcaceae > Streptococcus > Streptococcus suis_AL. The sequence goes on from NZ_JARQPJ010000016.1 coordinate 26,710, forward strand.
CTTTTCCTTCCGTTTCTTTCAGAGTTTTCTCAGTCGCAAAGATTGCTTGGTCAACATCGTTACGAAGGTCCACTTCTTCCTTACGTTTCTTATCTGCTTCCGCGTTTGCTTCTGCATCTTTCATCATGCGGTCGATTTCTTCATCTGTCAAACCTGAGTTAGACTGGATAACGATAGTTTGCTCTTTTTGGGTACCAAGGTCTTTGGCTTTTACAGAAACGATACCGTTCTTGTCGATGTCAAATGTTACTTCGATTTGTGGAATACCACGAGGCGCTGCTGGAATGTCTGTCAATTGGAAGCGGCCAAGAGTCTTGTTGTCCGCTGCCATTGGACGCTCACCTTGAAGCACGTGGATGTCAACAGCTGGCTGGTTGTCCGCCGCAGTTGAGAAGACTTGTGATTTAGAAGTTGGGATAGTTGTGTTACGGTCGATGAGTTTTGTAAATACGCCACCCATTGTTTCGATACCAAGTGACAATGGAGTTACGTCAAGGAGGACAACGTCTTTGACATCACCAGTGATGACACCACCTTGGATTGCCGCACCCATGGCAACCACTTCGTCAGGGTTGACAGATTTGTTTGGCTCTTTACCAGTTTCAGCCTTAACAGCTTCTACAACGGCTGGGATACGAGTTGAACCACCGACAAGGATAACTTCGTCGATTTCTGACAAGCTAAGTCCAGCATCTGAAAGGGCTTGACGAACAGGAACTTTTGTACGTTCTACAAGGTCGTAAGTCAATTCGTCAAATTTCGCACGAGTCAATGTCATTTCCAAGTGAAGCGGACCTGCTGCACCTGCAGTGATGAACGGCAAACTAATTTGAGTTGAAGTCACGCCTGACAAGTCTTTCTTAGCTTTTTCAGCCGCATCTTTCAAACGTTGAAGGGCCATCTTGTCAGCTGACAAGTCGATACCGTTTTCTTTCTTGAATTCTGCTACCATGTGGTCGATAATCTTTTGGTCAAAGTCGTCACCACCGAGCTTGTTATCACCTGCTGTTGCAAGTACATCGAAGACACCGTCACCGAGCTCAAGGATAGATACGTCGAAAGTACCACCACCAAGGTCGAATACCAAGATTTTCTCGTCTTTGTCAGTCTTGTCCAAACCGTAAGCAAGAGCTGCTGCAGTTGGTTCGTTGACAATACGTTCTACTTCAAGACCAGCGATTTTACCAGCGTCTTTGGTGGCTTGACGCTGTGCATCGTTGAAGTAAGCAGGAACAGTGATAACGGCTTTAGTTACTTTTTCACCAAGGTACTCTTCAGCGTAGCCTTTCAAGTATTGAAGAATCATAGCTGAGATTTCTTGTGGTGTGTATTCTTTGCCATTTGCTGAAACTTTTTCAGAAGTTCCCATTTTTGATTTGATAGAGATGATAGTATCTGGGTTAGTTACTGCTTGGCGTTTTGCCGCATCACCAACTATGATTTCACCATTTTTGAAAGACACAACAGACGGAGTTGTGCGGTTCCCTTCTGGGTTTGCGATAATTTTTGATTCAGTTCCTTCAAGAACTGCAACTGCTGAGTTTGTTGTACCTAAGTCAATACCGATAATTTTAGACATGTGTGTTACCTCTTATTTTAGTTTACTTTTATTCATTCATAGTTTACCGTCATTGCAGACGAGGTTTTTTCATAGTTTTCGAGTAACTCTTGTCGCTTTAGCGACCTTAGAGTTACCGACACAAAGTTTGCCCAAGAGCTAGGAGCCTCGCGACGAAGCGATTGGTTGCAAACTACTGTGCATGACATTTCGGTCAGGTTGTTCGACGCATGAAGATATAGTCATCTTCAATGTTGTTTGATTCTTGAAATCCTAACTTCTTCCAGAAATTTCTAGCTTCCAAATGTTCTTTATGAACTGGTAGGGAAATTTGGGCTAGACTGTACTCTGTTTTCAGATAGTCTATACAGACTTCAGCTGCTTTTCTGCCAAATCCCTTTCCTTGGTACTTCTTATCAATTAAGAAATTGATGATTTCACCATTGCTGTCTTTGCAGTAAAGCGAAACGTAGCCTATCAATTCACCTTCATTGTAAATAGCTTTCGGATGTGAGAATGGTCGAAGGCTCCAAGCTTCTGCCAATGAAAACTCAACTGAATCAACATAGTCTTCTTTAGATAAGCCAGAATCCAGATGTAAGCAATCGTGAAAATTCTCATCACTGATTTCGCGTAGCTCTAGCATTTATTCCGATACCACCACCATAGCCGGTCTCAACAGACGTTCATGCAACTTGTAGCCTTTTTGGAAGACTTGTGCAATGTGTTCTGCGGGGCAGTCGTCTGTAGCTGGGACTGTTTGAATGGCCATGTGAAGATTTGGGTCAAAGACATCTGTTGCGACTTCTTCCACCCCTTCTTCTTTGAGGGCTTGAATCAAGCTTTCCTGTACCATTTCCAAGCCTTTTTTGACATCTTCCGTCAAGCCTTCGACTTGAAGGGCACGTTCCAAGTTGTCCAAACTTGGCAAGATTTTCTTGGCTAAGTCTTGCGAACGGTAACGCTGAATGGTTTGGCGTTCCTCATTGGCACGGCGTTGGATATTTTGCATTTCAGCGTGGGCACGGAGGTACTTGTTTTCAAATTCCTCTGCACGCTCATTTGCCAAATCCAATTCTGATTTTTCAGGTGTCTCCACAACTTCTTCTGTTGCTTCAACCTCTTCTACGATTTCTTCGTTTTTGATTTCTTCTGACAAGTTGTTCACCTCTTCGTTTTCTATTATTACTTTGACAAATAATAAATTGAGTTCGGGCTAGAAACTCAGAAAAAAGATAGATTTCCTTGTGTCTGATGACACCGCGTCAATCTCCTATTTTTCAATCGTTTCCTTCACGCCCTCACATCTTAATTGACTTCATAATGATTACTACTTAGATATCGGTAGTAATCGGTTAATTTCATAAATAGGACGCGGCTGATGATGTTGATCAAACTCAGCTGCCTACGGTAGTCCATGTCAACAGGACCAAGCAAACTCATCTGGGCCATGCCCCGATAGGGGATTGGAAAGCGATGATGAATAACCGTTACATCTGCAAGAGCCGGATCGCTGTGTTCTGCCACTGTGATACTGGTCTGCTGGTCTTGTCCCAAACCTGCCCGTAGCTCTGTTGCCAAAACTTGTGGGCTATCCAAGAGCTGATAGGTGGCGAGATTGCCATAGGTCAGCGAAGCGACCTTTCCACTGATAAAGACTGATTCTTGGAAGAGATTGGAAAAGATGTAGTCCATGAGATCCAAGACATTGTCCGTCGTGGTAAAGTAACGTTGCACCACCTGAGGAATCTCCGTCCGCAGCTTGTAGTGGATTGCCAAGACCGTCTGGTCAACGAAGCGTTCATCCACTAGGCGTTTGAGCACTTCCAAGTCCCTGGTCAAAAAGTTCTTGGGAATGGCAAACTGAACAGTGACAGGTTTGGACTGATCCAAGGTCAAGACTGCCAGAGCATCGTGGCTACTGAGCTGCACGATGTCAAAGGAAGTCAACTGCTGACTGGTCGGCTCCACATCTAAGATGACCGAGGTGTAGCCTGTCAAATCCGCTAGGACTGTACTGGCCCGCTCCAAGATGTCTTCCAACTTGAAGGCTTCAAAGTCGAAGGCCTTGACCACCTGATAAACATCTTCTTCATTGATGTGTTCCAAGTTAAGCGAATGGTTGACAAAGTATTGAAAACCAGCCCTACTGGGCATCCGACCGCTTGACGTGTGGGCCTTTTCTAGCAAGCCCAGCTGCTCTAGCTTAGCCATATCATTGCGAATGGTCGCCGAACTAGATGCAATCATCTCCTGCAAGGCCTTAGAACCAACCGGCTCATGATGGCGCGTAAACAATTCAACAATCAGATTCAAAATATCATTTTGACGTTGGGTAATCATCTCCGCTCCTTTCATGAACACGATTGATTTTTAGCTTTAGCACTCTCGTATGGCGAGTGCTAAACTATATACTCTCATTATACGCCGAAAAAATGGATTGTCAAGAGAAAAAGACAAAAAATTAGCACTCTTTTGCTTAGAGTGCTAAAAATCAGTCTGAGGACCTAGTTGTTTTTTACAAGTCGATAAAAACGGTATCCAATCAACAGTACGAGAGGGATATAGATAGCGGAAAAAACAAGCGTAAATACATCATGATGCTCATTCAGATTCATCCCTATCAAAATGAAATAAAGTCCTAAGGATAGTAGAAAGCGTCTTTGGATGATTGTTTTAACAAATACCAGCTTGCTTTCCCTATCACCGTATATCTCAAGATCTCCCTTTACAGCTGCCTTCCTAAAAATAACGAAGCTTCGGCATGATGTGACAAACTCCCATCCGTAATCCTCGTACATACGCAAATAGGAGTCTCGGTCTTTATTTTTTGATTCCTTAAAATCAACCTGATACACAACCTCTTCTGGCTGGCATTTTTCAAAATGATAAAAGAAGCTCCAACGAATTTTAGTTAGCCTCCACCCTTTCCGATGCATTTCAGTCAGATACTGCGCCTGCTGATTGAAATCCGTGATAAAAAATACTTTACACTCTGTCTTAGTCTCCATAACTTTCCCCCTTACTATTTCGATAGAGCCGTTCAATTCGAGCCAATTCTATGTCTAGGATTTCTCGACCTGTTTCTGTTATCCGATAAAACTTTCGCTTGTCTTCTTCTCTGACAAAGGCAATCAAGCCGTCTTTCTCCATTTTCGATAGGGCGCCGTACATGGTCCCAGGGCTAATCACGACCTGACCTGCCGTGACTTCCTTGGTCTTCTGGGTAATATCATAGCCATGCCGTTCTTCCTGTAAATGAAAGAGAATATAAAAGGCTGTCTCTGTCATGGGAACATAGATGCGTTTTAACTTATCGTTCATAAAACTCCTTTCGCACTACGATACATCGAACTTCGATATATAGATTATATCGCAGCTCGATACACTTGTCAAGAAAAAAATCAGAGAAAAGTCCCTGATTTCATTTCTTGATTGTTTTAGAAAATGGTGTTTTATGTGTCGTGATAAAGTTTTCAAGCCAGCTAGCATCATCGCTCTCCGTCGCTACTTCTTCCCTTTCCTCATCCGTGTCCTGTTCTTCATCGTCTGAAAAATCGACTTTTCCAAACAGAACTACCTTGCCCTCCGTTTCAGCACTTGCTGAACTGCTATTAGTTGTTAGAAGCCCAAAAGTTACAAAACCTAGCATTGCAAGAGCACCTAAAACAAGTAATTTCTTCATCGATTATTTCCTCCAAGATAATTAAGAACCTGTATTCACAGTTCAGCACTTCTAACTAAGGCTAGTTTTTCAGCTACTCACCGTTCGTTTTTTCAAAATACCGTCAGTATTCCCTCAAAAAAACTGCCTTGATTAGCGAAAAACCATCTCTTCTCTAAAAGCACTTTTCTTGTGAATACAGGTTCTAAACATTGTTTTATAAAGTTGTCAAACTTACAAGTATTATCTTACAGGAAATGACGAGCCACTAAAAATTCATTACATATCTGTAACTTTCTCAATTTCCTTATTGACCTGGTGGATTAAATCATAGCAATCTAAAAATTTGGCAATATGCAGGCATTCCTTCATTATTTCTAGGCCACCATCATTTCCATTCATGTAGGACAAGCGTGCTTTTAGGAGCTTAAGCAGCAAGCGATCCCGCATATTCTTTTCCATGATATTGACAGAGTCAAGAATTTTGAGAAAACGAATCGCAGCAATCTCCTCTCCCCTATCTAACAAACTACTCGAAATATTGATGAGTACCTTATAGACATTATCTCTATTTTCAGTGATATCCATATAAAACTTTGTTCGATTGAGAACTTCCATTCCCAGAACTTCCAACATCTTGCTAGGAAGACCTCTGCTACAATTTCCGAAAATCCAGAGTTCAAATTTCCCCCAATCATCTATGGACATTAAATAGTCCGATAAAATAGCTTTTTCATCCTCAGAAACATCATAATCAGGATCGCACCATTGTTGCTTAAAAATATGAAAGGCCGCAACCATCACCCTATCAAACGGATGTCCATCCCTATCATACTCTGCTTGATGGTACAAAATTCTATCATCCATATACTGAGCATTGTGACTATAAACTGCACGGACAAATTCCTCTGATGAAAACAAATTATCTATCTGAAAGTAGGACTGGTATAGGGTAGAAAATTCGCCCTCTACCACATTCATCCGTCTTAAGCAATAAAAAAATGTATCTACAGAAAGATTGCTCTTTCCGTTTTCAAAACGTGATAACTGAGCAGGTGTCACGAAATCCCCTGCCACTTCTTTTAGAGACATATTTTTTGATTCACGAATGAGTTTAAAAATTTTTCCGTAAGTTCCCATTATATTCTCCACGCGTTACATTTATGTAACAAAATTCGCTAACTTTTGAATCTAGTATATCATAGATTTATCATTTTTTTATAGAAAGGCAGGTAGTTATGGCCTCCCTCTTATCTACCCAAGAATTATCAAAGCAATATGGGAAACAAAAGGCCGTTCAGCAGGTTTCTTTAACGATTAATAAAGGTGAAATCTGTGGCTTAGTCGGTGAAAATGGTGCTGGGAAGACAACGCTTCTCAGAATGTTATCGGGTCTCATATCCCAAACCTCAGGTACCATTACTAGTTCAAAAGATTGTCGTATTGGAGCTTTAATTGAATCCCCTGCTCTACAACCTAATTTATCTGCGATCGATAATCTTCGTTACATGGCTCTGCAATTAAACCTTAAGCAAGCTGATGAAAAAATCTTAGAGACATTAGCAATTGTCGGTTTAGAGGATGTGGATCCTAAGAAAAAATCTAAAGATTTTTCATTGGGAATGCGTCAACGTTTAGCCATTGCCTTAGCTATCCTAGATGACCCTGATTTTTTAATCCTAGACGAACCGATTAATGGTCTTGACCCTGTTGGAATCAAAGAGATGAGAAGCATTATTTTAAATCTTCGCAATCAATATGGGATGACCATCCTTATCTCCAGTCATATCCTATCAGAGCTTGAGATGGTGGTTGATCGATACATTATTATGCATAAGGGCCTTATCGTCAAAGAATTCTCAAAGCAAGAGCTTGAACAAACCCTAGAAGAACAGCTCTATCTACAAACGAACAACCATCCTAAGACCTTGATCGTCCTTGAAGAAAAGGGCATCGCTTACAAAATCGATAAGGGGTATATCAGTCTGCCATCAGATACAAATGTTATGAGCCTCATTCATCTCTTGATAAACCATGAGATTAAGGTCAAAGAAATTTTTAAACAACAAATGTCATTTGAAGATTATTACCTGACATTGCTTCAAGAAGGAGAAGAGCATGATACATTACTTTAAAGCTGATTTATTTAAGATTCAAAAAGAACAGAGATTAACGGTTTCATTGGGAGTCTTGGCTTTACTGTCCTTTTTATCCGCTTTTTTGTTGCATGGCAACGAAGACTTCACTAGCTCTCTTATTCAATTGCTTTCTCAATTTATCACACTATTTTTTATCGTCCCGACAAACCTATTCTTTGGAGAAGATTTTACTTACCGTACCATCAATCATATTATTATCAAGCAACAAACAAGAAAAGGAGTATTTTTCTATAAAGTCTTAGCAACCCTTCTGCTAGATCTCGCTTATATCCTTCTAGCCTATTTATTGAGTAGCAGTGTTGGCTTACTTCTAGGTGATCGTGTTGATTTTGCAGTGATAATACAAAGTTTCATTGTTCAAACACCTTTATTTATCTGTATCTCTCTGTTATCCATCCTGATATTTGTCAAGTCCAATAAGGTCAATCAAGCCTATCTTGCCTTTAGTTTAATGAGCCTTCTTTTTGACAATATCTCCAACCTCATTACTAGTAACCTACTCCATATGAAATTACCAACAGATTATTTTCTATTTCTTTCGCTTCAACAAGGAGAACATATTTCAAGATTATCCATGGGCGTTAGCTTTATGGCTGCTATACTATATCTCTATCTGAGTTACTTTATCTTCAGCAGGAAAGAGTTAAAATGATGTAACTTAGATTTCATATATAAAAACATGTATGTCACACATCAGAAAAAACGTATGACATACATGTTTTCATTTCACATTTATTTGCCTTGGGCAATCAACTCTGCCCCACGTTTGCGGTAGGATAGGTCGCCAACTGCTTCAATTAAAAGCTTGCCATTTTCGTATTTGAGGACGGTGATTGAGCCGTTATCGAGAAAGACATTAGCACCACGCTCTGGCTCCAACAGATGAGCCAGGGTTGCAATAGTCATACCGTGGCTGACCACAAGGGCATTGCCTCCACCTTGTTTCTCCAAATCTTGAGCGATGGCTTCAAAACCTGTTAATATGCGGTTGCTCAAGACCTCCCAAGATTCTGCCCAGCCAGCTGTGTCTGCCTCTTGGATACCTGCTGCGATTTCTGCAAAGGACATGCCTGTCGCATCAACTGTCCCTTTCAAGCGAGGCAGGACACCTTGGAAAAGCTCGGCATCATACATGCCCTCAAAACTACCGAAACACCATTCACGGATACGCTTGTCTTGGTAGTAAGGGATTTTTCCTAAAATCCCCAACTCACGCTGGGCGATGGTCATAGTTTGAACAGTTCTTCCCAAGTCACTAGAAACAGCTAGCTTAAAATCAACGCCTGCATCCTTGAGCCCCAAGCCCAATTCACGAATCCCTTCCTCACCAGCCTTGGTCAGCGGCGTATCACACCAGCCCTGCACGCGCCCAATGGTATTAAACATGGTTTTCCCGTGACGAGAAATATATAATCTTACGTCTGCCATAGCATTCTCCTTGTCTTTTCTTACTATATAGTATAACAAAAAACCGACTGCTTGTCGCAATCGGTCTACCTTATTTATGACTTGTAACATGCCAGGCATGACAAGCTGGACAAAAATAAGATCGCACAAGGTTTCTTTCTCCAATTTCCTTTTTTACTCGTTGACACCTGATAACAAATAGTTCTGCACTAATTCTATCAGTAAACCGAGCCTTGCCGGAATAACATTCCTTGAGCCGTTCTTCTTTTAGAGCCTTTAAAGATTTCTGACGACGAGTTCTTGTCATTTCGCCCTCCTATCTCAAATCGACCTAAACCACCATTTAGTTCTTAAAGCTATGAATCGGTGCTGGAATTTGTCCACCACGATTGATAAAGTCCACAGACGATGCTTGATTGACCTTCATGACAGGAGCTGTTCCCAGAAGGCCGCCAAATTCGATCATATCCCCTTCTTTTCCGAGAGGAATAATACGGACCGCAGTTGTTTTCTGATTGATAACCCCAATGGCTGCCTCATCCGCAATCATAGCCGCAATGGTTTCAGCTGGCGTTGTTTCTGGAATAGCAATCATGTCCAAACCAACAGAACAGATAGCCGTCATGGCTTCCAATTTTTCAAGGTTAAGGGAGCCATTTTGCACCGCCGCAATCATGCCCTCATCCTCAGACACAGGGATAAAGGCACCTGACAAGCCACCGACTTGGTTGCAGGCCATGACCCCACCCTTTTTGACTGCGTCATTGAGCAAAGCCAGGGCAGCAGTCGTTCCGTGCGTACCAACGGTTTCTAAGCCCATTTCCTCCAAAACCCGTGCTACTGAGTCGCCAACAGCTGGTGTTGGAGCAAGCGACAGGTCCACGATACCGAACTTAACCCCCAGGCGTTCACTGGCCATATTGCCGACCAACTGACCGATACGGGTAATCTTGAAGGCCGTTTTCTTGACGGTTTCCGCCACCACATCAAAGCTCTCACCACGCACTTTTTCAAGGGCACGCTTGACCACACCAGGCCCAGATACGCCGACGTTGATGACCACATCCGCCTCGCCGACACCATGGAAGGCACCCGCCATGAAAGGATTGTCCTCGACCGCATTGGCAAAGACCACCAGCTTGGCAGCCCCCATATCAGAAGCCTCCGCCGTCTCCTTGATGATCCGCCCCATGTCCCGCACAGCTGTCATATTGATACCCGTCTTGGTCGAGCCGATATTGACTGACGAGCAGACCTTAGAGGTTTGGGCCAATGCCTGCGGAATAGAGTTGATGAGGATTTCATCACCCTTTTGGTAGCCCTTTTGAACGAGAGCTGAAAAACCTCCGATAAAATCGATTCCGATCTCATGAGCCGCCTTGTCCAAGGCATGAGCCAAGGGAAGATAATCCGTCGCATCCGTCGCCGCACCAATCAAGGAAATAGGCGTCACCGATACCCGTTTGTTGACAATGGGAATGCCCAATTCTGCCGCAATCTCATCGCCGACTGCAACCAAGTTCTTGGCCTTGGTGACAATCTTGGTATACACTTTCTCCGCAGCTTTCTCGATATCCGCATCAATACAGTCCAAGAGGGAAATTCCCATGGTGATGGTCCGAATATCGAAGTGCTGCTCCTCGATCATCTCAATGGTTTCTCTAACCTGTCTAATATCCATGATTGCTCTCCTTACAAGTTGTGCATAGCATCAAAAATGGCCGCACTTTGAATGTTGATTTTCACGTTCAAATTTTGACCAAAGGCATCCAACTCCGAACGCAACTGAGTGAAATCTTTCTTCTCATCTGACGACACCACCGCCATCATAGTAAAATACTCATCCAAAACTGTCTGGGAAATATCATCAATATTGAGCCCCAACTCCGCAATCTTGGTCGCAACACCCGCAACAATTCCTGACTTGTCCTTACCGACAACTGTAACAATAGCTTTCATCTGAACACCTCTTCTAAATTTTCATTTATTTTATCATAAATATACAGAAAAAGGTACAAATCTTTTGATTTCTACCTGTATCGTACGTGTTTACAACTCCAACTGTTTCTTCTATTCGGCCACGGCTAGAGTTGCCTAGTTTTTAAGTTCCAAACTTTCTATTTCTACCAGTCTGTGATACACTAGTGTCATCGAATTCTATTATTTGTTGGTGGCGACAAGCTACCAACCTTTCTTTTGTTCAGAAAGGACACTTATGAAGATTATCAAGCAATTGTGGTGGTTCTTTTCCCTTGAGAAAAAGGCCTACCTGATTGGGATTTTATCACTCTGTTTGGTCAGTCTCCTCAATCTCCTTCCCGCTTCTATCATGGGGCAGTTGATTGACCAGATTGCCAGCGGACAGCTGACTGAGCACCGCTTGCTACTCGGGGTAGCCGGGCTCATCTTGTCAGCCTTGGCCATGTACGGCCTCCGCTATCTTTGGCGAATGAACATCCTGGCAACATCTTATCGTCTAGGAAAAATCATGAGGGCTCGGCTGTTTGACCACTTTATGCACCTATCTCCATCCTTTTTTCAGCAACATCGAACTGGGGATTTAATGGCCCATGCAACCAATGATATCAATGCCCTGACCCGACTAGCAGGTGGTGGCGTCATGTCCTTTGTCGACGCCACTGTCACTGCTTTGGTCACACTGATCACCATGAGTTTGAGCATTTCCTGGCAGATGACCTTAGTTGCAATCCTCCCCCTACCCTTCATGACGCTCACCACTAATTTTTTAGGCCGTCGCACTCATGAAAATTTCAAGGCTTCACAGGCAGCCTTTTCAGAGCTTAACAACAAGGTACAGGAAGCTGTTTCTGGTATAAAGGTCACCAAATCCTTTGGCTACCAAGAACAAGAAACGGCGGCTTTTCAGGAAGTCAACCAAGCAGCCTTCTTGCAGAATATCAAAACCATGCGTTACGATGCCCTGTTCAACCCTGCCGTCCTCTTTTTTATTGGCCTGTCCTACCTGCTGACCCTTCTGGTCGGCTCTCACTTCATCTCGCAAGGTCAGGTCAGTCTGGGCCAACTAGTAACTTTCATGACCTACTTGGATCTCCTAGTCTGGCCTCTCATGGCCATCGGTTTTTTGGTCAATATTAGCCAGCGTGGTGATGTATCTTACAATCGGATTCAGACCCTTCTCAGCATTTCTTCAGAGGTGGTTGAAACAGAGCAGTCGCTGCCTGCACCGAGCAATGGAGAGATTGTCTATGAGATTAGCGAATTTGCCTATGATAACCTACCAGTCCTCCAAGACATCCAGTTTCACATCAAAAAAGGGCAGACGATTGGCCTTGTGGGGCCAACAGGCTCTGGGAAGACCAGCCTGCTCAAGCTCCTGATGCGAGAATACGATGTGACACAGGGGCAAATTTTGCTCAATCAGGAAAACATCAAGAACTACAAGCTAGCTGACCTGCGACGCTTAATCGGCTATGTACCCCAGGACCAGTTCCTCTTTGCGACCAGCATTACTGAAAACATCCGCTTCGGCAATCCAGACCTCTCACTAGACCAGGTAGAAGAGGCCACTCGGGCTGTCCATGTCTATGAGGATATTCAGGATATGCCCGACCGCTTTGAAACCATGGTCGGCGAAAAGGGGATTTCCCTTTCTGGCGGACAAAAACAACGGTTGGCTATGGCCCGTGCCATGATTCTCAATCCAGATATTCTACTCTTGGATGATTCGCTCTCAGCGGTGGATGCTAAAACAGAACACGCTATTCTCGAAACCATCAAGCAAGAACGCCTTGATAAGACCACCATTATCACCGCCCACCGTCTGTCAGCTATTGTCCATGCAGACTTGATTCTGGTTCTTGAAGATGGGAAAATCGTAGAGCGAGGTCGTCACCAAGAATTACTAGATGAAAAAGGCTGGTATTACGATACCTATATGATGCAGCAATTAGAAAAGGAGGAAAGTGATGCTCTCTAAGACCAAACAAGCTAGTGTTTTTTGGCGACTCTTGTCCTATCTCAAAGCCTATCGACTGCTGACAGTCCTTGCCTTGAGCTTTTTGTTGCTGACTACCGTAGTCCGCAGCCTGATTCCCCTTCTGGCTTCCTATTTTATCGACCACTACATTTCTTCTATTTCTGAGACTGCTGTGGTTATTCTAGCGGCCTACTTCGCCCTCTATCTGCTTCAAATGCTGCTCCAGTATTTTGGAAATCTCTGGTTTGCAAAAGTTTCCTATAGCATTGTGAGGGATATTCGCAGGGATGCTTTTGGGAGAGTGGAAAAGTTGGGAATGGCTTATTTTGATCAGACTCCTAGTGGCTCCATTGTCTCTCGCATCACCAATGATACAGAGAGTATTTCAGAGATGTTTTCAGGGATTTTATCCAGTTTTATCTCAGCTCTCTTTATTATCATCACGACTCTTTCGACCATGTTTGCTCTGGATTGGAAATTGACCTGTCTGATCATCCTCTTTCTTCCCTTGATTTTCGTCTTGGTTAATCAATACAGAAAACGGTCAGCTCCTATTGTGGCCAAGACTAGAAGTCTGCTGAGTGCCATTAACAGCAAACTGGCTGAAAGTATTGAGGGCATTCGGATTATCCAGGCTTTTTCTCAGGAAGACCGCTTAAAAGCAGAGTTCGAAGCTATCAACCAGGAACATCTGAACTATGCCAGCCGTTCCATGGCCTTGGACAGTCTCTTTCTCCGTCCTGCTCTGTCACTTGTCAAGATTTTGGCCTATGCCCTGCTCATGACCTACTTTGGTTTGGATTGGTCACAGGCTGGGATTTCTGCTGGTCTTATCTATGCTTTCATCCAGTATGTCAATCGTCTTTTCGATCCCTTGCTGGATGTCACGCAGCATTTTTCCACCCTCCAAACCTCTATGGTATCTGCCGGACGGGTCTTTACGCTCATGGACCAGACTATCGAGGAGCCACTACAGCTGGACCGAGGGGCCAAGATTGACAAGGGGCATATTGTCTTTGAGGATGTTTGCTTTTCCTATGACGGCAAGCGGCAAATTCTGGATAAGGTTTCCTTTGAAGTGAGACAGGGGCAGACCATTGCTTTCGTAGGGGCCACTGGGTCTGGAAAATCCTCAATCATCAATGTCTTTATGCGTTTCTATGAGTTCCAATCTGGGCGGATTCTGATTGACGGTCAGGATATCCGCAGTTTTTCGCAAGAGGAATTGCGGTCCGCGATCGGCCTAGTCCTGCAAGATCCCTTCCTCTTTCACGGAACCATTGCGTCCAATATCCAGATGTATCAGGATATTTCCCAGAAGGAGATTGAGGAAGCGACTCGATTTGTGGATGCTGCTCCCTTCATAGAAAAACTTCCTGAGAAATACGACCACTTGGTCACTGAGCGGGGTACCGCCTTTTCGACAGGGCAACGGCAACTGCTGGCCTTTGCACGCACCATGGCTAGCCAGCCTAAGATTCTCATTTTAGACGAGGCTACCGCTAATATCGATTCTGAGACGGAGCAGACAGTCCAGACTTCTCTTGAGAAAATGCGAAAAGGGCGGACAACCATTGCCATCGCCCACCGTTTATCAACCATTCAAGATGCTGACTGTATCTATGTCTTGGACAAAGGGAAAATCATCGAGTCCGGCAACCACGAGCAACTCCTAGCTCTCAAGGGTCACTACCACCGCATGTACCAGTTGCAAGCAGGGCAGTTAGCAGCGACCTAGGCACCACTCCATTACAAAAGCCAAGTTCCAAAATGGACCTGGCTTTTTTCTTTTTCTACATTGTTGAGAACTGAAGACATCAGTCTATCTCTCTTTAACTCACATTCGCTGACCGACGGGCATAGGCTTTCCAGTCAATCCCACGAGCCTCACACCAGTTTTGTACATTAGGAGCCAAGACCAAATCTTTCTGACGGAGTTCCGCAATGTTTTTAGCACCCAGCATGGTCATGATTTCAGCCATCTGCCATTGATAAGTCTTAATAGCCTGCAAGCCGTCGTCAAAACGATGCCCCTTACCATCCTTGACATACTGGAGGAAATGATTGGACATCCCAACAAGGTCTGCACCAAGGGCCAATGATTTGACAATATCTAGTGGCGTCTTAATACCACCAGACGCAATCAAACTTGGGCGAACTTCTTCAGGAACAGACATGGCTTCCACCAAGGATGTCACAGTTGACTGACCCCAACCCTCTAAGTAGGTATAATCATTGAAGGTCCGACGGGCATTTTCAATCTTGGCGAAATCCGTCCCCCCAGTACCAGATACATCAATGGTCTTGACACCGACAGAAGCCAGCTGGGCAACTGTTTCACGGCTCATACCAAAACCAACTTCCTTGACGATGACCGGCACTTCCATCTCCCGCACTAGAGTTTCAATATTCTTCAACCACATGGTAAAATCACGGTCTCCCTCAGGCATGACAATCTCCTGAGGTGCATTGACATGGATTTGGATGGCATTGGCCTCCAACAAATCCACCGCCCGTTTGGCGTTCTCAACACTGTGGTGGGCACCTAGATTGGCAAAAATAATGCCATAAGGATTTTCCCGACGCATAACGGAGAAGGTTTCCGCAACTGACGGATCCTTGATCGCTGCACTAACCGAACCTGAAGCCAGAGCAATCTTCCCAAAATGCCCCATAATTCCCAAGAGGCGATTGATTTCCCGCGTCTTCTTGCTTCCACCGGTCATGGCATTGATGAAGAAAGGAAAGGCAAAGTCCAAACCAGCTACACTGGTCGAAATATCCACTTCATCCACCTTGGTCTGAGGTAGGGAATGATGGACAAACAAGGTCTCCGTAAAGTCCTTGGCCGGCGTGGCACTATATTGCTGGTTGGCCAAGCCAACGTGTTGATCCTTGCGGTCTAAACCAAATTCTCCTAGATAAAACATAGGGTTCTCCTTATTCTCTACTTGTGATCTTTAGTTGGAGTGGAAGAATGCCGGCTTGTTGCCAAGCCTTCTCAATCGCTACTTTTTGTTCCTTACTGTCTACCAAGCAAATGCCGCAGTCACCACCGCCTGCACCAGATGATTTGGCCACCGCTCCATAAGTCTGGGCCAGGTCACAGAGTTGGCTCAGTCGAGGCGTTTCAATGACCAAGCCCATTCCTCTCGCAAAGTCTTGTAGGAGCTTGCGGTTCTGAGCAATGGCCTGTCTTACTGACGCTGAGTCATTTGTCTGACAAGCTACTATCAACTGCTCTACACAGGTCTTGGAGTCGGCTAGAAACTGGCTATGAATGTGCTCTTTTTCTGCCTGACTTTTTTGACTTTCCATCTGGGAAACCAATCGATCTGTCGAAGCCGCCGACCCTGTCCAGCCAACCAAGAGACCTAAGCCTTCAGGTAGCTGGATGGGGCTGATGGACAAACCCTGCCAATCACTTTCCACCAGATCAAGCAGGGACAGCTCTGCCATTTTCCCTAACAGCCAAGAACGGTCCAGGGAATGATAGGCAATCAAGCCACCAAAACTGGAAGCCGCCAAATCACCGAAGGAACCCGTCATGCCTAGCTTGGTCTGGGCCAGGGCTGCCAGCTTGTAGGTCAGGAGGGCATCTGGTCGGTGACCGTAGTAGGTCAGGAGAGCCTTGACCGTCGCAACCGTCACTGCCCCTGACGACCCCAAGCCGTACTTAGCACCTGAAGTCTGGTCATCCAGGTCAGATTGGACCTCTAGGCTGTAGGTTGCTTGACAGGACTGACCTTTGGCTGTCAGATAGGCTTCTGTCACCTGCATGGCTGTCTCAATCAGAGCATAGGGATGGTCACCTTGGATATGAAGGGCACCTTCCTGACGCTCCCAGGTCAGATAGAGGTCTGCTTGCTGGCTGGAGTGAAGAAGGCCGCGGTCACTTGGTTCAATGGTGACAGTCAGGTATTGGTCAAGGGCCGCAATCACTGCGGGATAGCCTGCCTCGACGACTGCATATTCCCCTGCTAGAAAGAGTTTTCCAGGTATCTTTACTTGTACTTTCATGCTACAAGCCCTTTTCAAACGCTGCTTGTGAGACCTGCCACTCGTCTTCACTGAGGACGTAGGCAGCAGGACCAGGCTTGCTGGTAATGATTTTCTCTCTTGGAAAGACTTTGGCCAATTCAGCTACTAGCTCATCCATTTGACTTGCTCGGCAGAGGACCTTGACATTTGGTCCGGCATCCATGGTCATGTAGGCTGATAAGCCACTTGCCTCACGAACCTGACGGACCGCCTCTTGGGCCACTAGGCTATCGGCTGACCAGTAGGTAAAGGGCGGATTGGCAGACAAAGTTGTTGCGTGCATCTTCATACCATTGTGCTCTGTGATCTGACCAAGTTTTTCAAAATCACGGTTGGCAATAGCTGACTTGATGTCCACCAAGTCTTGCTTGGCAGTTTCTACCCAGGCTGTGTAAAATGGTGAGGTGGCAACCGTGTGGTCCATTCCCTCTCGACTGGCAATCTTTTTCGGTCCAGTATTGACGGCTAAGACGACCATGGCAATATCCCAATCGGCATCGTCAATGGGATGGGCCATCGAATCTTCCGAACCAGTTCCCATATCCCACTCAACAAATCCACCGAATAGGCTACGGGTGCTAGAGCCAGAACCCCTGCGAGCAAGGGTTGATAGGGTAGCTGGTGACAAATCTAAATCCAAGGCAGTTGCGGTTGCAAGCGCAAGGGCTGCGAAAGCTGATGCTGAGCTTGCCAAACCAGCTGCAGTCGGAACAAAATTTAGACTTTCCACTCGGGCAAATGCCCTTTCACCTATATATTCGCAAAACAAATCCAAAAATCGAGAAATTTTTAAAATTTCTTTTTCATTTTGTAAAATTCCGTTGAGATAGAACTCATCAGCAGTTAATTCTGGGTCAAAAACGACCTTGGTATCCGTATAAAATGCGTCAAGAGTAAGAGATAAACTGGAATTCATAGGTAGGAATAATTCCTTATCGCGTTTTCCCCAGTATTTAATCAAGGCAATATTGGTATGGGCACGGGCAATGCCTATTTGTTTAGTCATTGGTTTCTCCTAAGTACTGTATCCAGGTTTGGCGGGCGCCTGCTTGGGTAAGAATTTGAGCAAGAGTTTGAGCATCTTGGCCTGTTCTAACAAGAGCAATCATGCAACCGCCTCTTCCGCCACCGGTTAATTTGGCTCCGAGGGCTCCATTTTCTTGGGCAAGTCTGACGAGCTTATCCAGGCTAGGATCAGACACGCCTAATTTTTGCAGGAGGGTATGGGCTTGGTTCATTCTGCCGCCTAGAAGCTCTGCTTGGTCTGTGGCCAAATCTTCCTTAGCCAGTCGGGTCAAGTTGCCCAGTTCTTCTACTAGCTTGATAGCCTCTGGCTTTTTCTCCAACAAATCAGCCACGTCTGAAATGGCTTTTAAGGTATTTCCCGTCACGCCTGTATCAGCCACTACCAAGTGGGCACGGAGTTTCAGCTCAAAAGGTTCGATGGGCTGGTGCTTGATAAAGAAGACGGGGGACTTGCCACTGGTAGTCGCCGCATCAATGCCCGAGGGATTACCGTGAGCAATTTTTTCCGAAGACTGAACAATGTCCCAGAGTTCGCCGTCCGTCAGGTCTTTTTCGTAGTAGGCAAAGAGGGCGCGGGCAACGGCTACTGCAACGGCTGCACTGGAGCCCATGCCGCGCTCGGCAGGAATGGTGGAACTAATCTCGATATGAATAGCTGGGTCTGTCGGTGCTCCGATACGGTAGAGGGAAAAGCGGATGGCATGCTTGAGGCTTTCCCAGATTTTTGGCATCTTGTGGACCAGACCTTCGTAGAAGTCACAAGCAACACTTAGAGCCTGACCCTGCGCCCTTACCTGAGCGGTAATTTCAACAGCAGAAAAAGGCATAGCAATTGCTGGCTGACCATAGACAACCGAATGCTCGCCCATCAAAATGATTTTTCCATTTGCTTTTCCTACTACTGACATACTTTTCTCCTTATACAATCACTTCTATTATACCATTTTTACATAAGAATAGAACACACGAAAACAGCCGACCGCAGTCAGCTGTTCTCTGGAGATTATATGAAAAAGATATGCCAGCCGTTTGAGCTTTAGCTCTTACGGATGACGATACTGAATACTATTCAGTAAAGTTGTTCGCTATTTCTAGCTCGAATATAGTATAAATCTTTGAACTTAAACAAAACTGAAAGTTTTCTTAGACTTTTCTAAAACGATTTCTCATACTTATTTACTTAAAACTTAACACGAAAACAGCCGACCGCAAAATGAGGCTGGATCTTCCTCTTTACTTTGAGTTTCAAGGCTCAAACCTCTTACAGTCCACTGGACTGTAAAATTCATACAATTTTTTATATTATCGTATCTAAAAAGTTGAATACAACCTAGATACTCGGAACTGTTAGTACTTCTCATCTTTTTATACCAATCAAAAACACCTAATTCCAACTCATTCTGAGGAATTTAGATATTTTATCATCATCTGAACTGATTCCAAATTTTAACTTAGTATCACTGATGGAATCTTATCACCGAATAATATCACATATGTAAGCAATAATACACTAAATTTAATTAATTTCTTTTTCATCTTGCGACTCCTGTTCCAATAAATCTATAAAGAATGACTGAGCTAAATTTTTTAAGAGCTCGTCGCCTTCTAAGTCATAAACAACTATTGATTTTTTGACCATATCAATTGCTTCTGAAATAATGGAGCGTTTTGCTAATATGTTGGCTCTCATTAACAAAGTATTGCCTAGCATAAATAGGGTATTTCGACTCTTTAATATTTCTAGTGATTCTGCATTATAAACCAAGGCTTTTTCAAACTTGTTACACAGGTACAAAATTCTAGAATATCCGTATTGAAATAATACTTTCAACTCCCAATCATTTGACTCATGATAGTGATGAATGAGACTTTCATATTGGTTCATTGATGCTACATACTCTTCTAACTCCGAATATATTCCTGCAATAGCAATACCAACTCGTAAAAATAGATTAGCATTTTCAACCAAAGTAGGCCGCAACCCTTCCAAAATCTCTAAAGCCTCATTTGACTTTTTGTATTTCCCAAATAACAATACCCCATTAAGGTATTGTATATATTGCATTTGAATCGGAGATACAGAATCTTTTGAAATAAATTGTAAAAAATATTCCAATGTATCATACTCTCTTCGGTAAAGAATGGATTTCAACTCATCCGTAAGAATCGATTCCTCTGTACTCTTCTTTAATTGAAACAATTCCAGTATCACACTAGAATCAATGTCTAATTTTTTGACGAGCTTAAAAAATAATTCGACTGATGGAGAAACTTCAGCTTTTTCAATTTTACTAATAACTGCTTGAGCACAAATACCCTCAGACAGTTCTTTTTGACTAAATCCTTTCTCCAAACGCGTCCGCTTAATAAGACTAGCAATTTTTTCTTTCACAATTCACATTCCAATTCATAGTATTTTCTCTATTGTACCACTATTCGGATGAATTTCCCATATCTCATCGTATAGGCCAAGATCCGACTCTGAATAGTGATGAGCAACCTCAAAGATTGTAATTGGTAAATTGGCAAGTTTTTTACGAATGAGGGCTGAGGATTGTTTATCAATTGCCGATGTCCCCTCATCAACTAACAAGATTTTCTTATTATGAAGGAGGGCTCTGGCAATCTCAATACGTTGTTTTTGTCCTCCTGATAACTGCGCCCCATTTTCACCATAATATTTCTCTAGACAATCTTCACCTAGCTCTTCTACCAAACCCAGTTCTGAAAGCAAGGCTAACAACTCCTCCTCACGGACAGACTCAAGTGCCATTAGGAGATTCTCTTTTAAGCTTGCCTCAAAATAGTAGGGTGATTGTTGGATTCTTGCCATTTGAATGCTAGGATTGTTTATTTTCTTCTGATGATTTAATACAGATATTTCCCCTTCCAACGGTTGCAGTACACCCTGTATGCTATCTAGTAAGGTCGTCTTTCCACTTCCTGAAGCTCCTCTAATAAGTATTTTACGACCATACGGGACTGTGGCATTAAAATTTTTGATAATTGCTGCCCCATGTCCAATGGCTACTCCTGAAAAATGAATCTCAGGCGTCAATATTGATTCATCAATATGATTTTCAGACACTTCCTGTTGCTGAGAATCCTGTAACATTTTCTCTAATTTTTTTCGAGTTGGCTCCGTTGATTGTATCATCCGTAAATAGTTCGAAACATTTCTAAATGGATAGATAACACGGTCGCTAGCTAAAAATAAAGCGATAACAATACTAGCATCTAGTTTCCCTTGGGTTACAAATACTAGAGCTACAGTTATTGGAACAATATAACTTAACCACGATAGCATGGAAGAAACGAGATTAACTATGCTGTGTTTATTATTTAATGCCTCATTACTATTTTCTAAGTCATTGACAACTGTCTCAGTCATCCCTAAAAACTTACGATTCGCACCATATGTCCATAGAACCGAAAAACCTTGAAAAATATCTTTTATGCTACGAATAAATTTCTCATTCGACTTTGTAAAGTGCTCTGTTGCCGTTCCTAGATATTTGCTAAATAGTACGGCTGGCAACATTGGAAGAAATGAGAAAATAATAAATAATACAGAAATTGCAGGACTTAGATAGACAAGATATATCAATGAAACTGCCCCTAAAAGACTGTAGTATAAGCAATCAAAGAGAACAGAAAAATATTTATCTTCTACTAATTTTAAATCTACTGTTAATACCGCAAGAGACTCTGTAACATCTAATGCATTTCCCTTATTTCCAAGATAGTTTAACAGTTCCATCTTATACTTTTTATGCAGATTTTTTAGTAAATCGTTTTTTATTATTGAAACAAATAAATCTGATAATTGAATCAATAAATAGAACAATATACTGCAACCAGCGAATAGTAAAACATCTTTTACAGTTGATTCCGAGCTAAATTGACTAACTCTCGAAATAACTTGAGACATAATAATACCGTCAAAACTCGCTCCTACCAATGCAAGCAAGAGTAAACATATTTTAAACTTAGGCAATATTCTCCACACCTGTTTTAATTTCATAATCCGTCCTCCATTTTTTAAAGATTTCATCAAGTAAATATAAAGTAAACTCTGAGGGTGCTGTTTGCACACCTTGCTTATATTTTACGTATCTGTATAAGACAAGTATAGAATACTTTTTCAGAAAAATCAATTACTTTTTTTGTATATTTTATAATTTTTGTGATATTTTTGAATTATATTTTGTTGTTCAGTATGTTTTTTTACTAAAAATCTATCTAAAGAGAAAAATTTACTTTACAGATTTAACTAGATATAAAAAGTCTGAAAATGATTTTAGGTGAAAAAGTCTGTTAACAAAGATAGGGACACCTTTAGGTGAAAAGAAGAATGAATAAAATTTTTAAAACACATAGAAACACGAAAACAGCCGACCGCGGTCGACTGTTCTCTAGGAGATTATATGAAAAAGATATGCCAGCCGTTTGAGCTTTAGCTCTTACGGATGACGATACTGAATGAAATTCAGTAAAGTTGTTCGCTATTTCTAGCTTGAATATAGTATATGGCTACTAACTTAAAAGAAACTGAAAGTTTTCTTAGCCTTATCTTAAATTGATTCTTGTTTTGAATACCTATACTGAAAAAATAGCACCCCTGCTCGGAAGGCATTATCTAAAATCGTTGCAATCCAAATGGCTGACAAACCGATTTTAAAAAATGTTACAAGTAAATAAGCTATGCCAATCCGCACTAGCCACATACCGATAGTTGTGGCATAAAAGGGTAATCTAGCATTTCCTAAACCTTGCCACAGAGCTGTCAAAATAAGAGTACCAGCTGTAAAGGGAACTCCCAACATGGCATAAAATAATACTGTTTGACTAGCTTGTGCTCCTTGAATATCCTTAGTATAAAGATCGATTAGGAAAGGACCCGCAAAATAAGTCACACCAGCTACCAAAAACATAAACAGCAAAGAAAGGCCAAAGCTTGTTCGAAAAATATGTCGGACCATAGCCTTATCCTGTCTGTGTTTCGCTGTAAGGATGATTGTCGCGGTAGCAATCCCTAAAGCCGGTATATAATTAAACTGCGTCAGGGTTTCTCCAATCGCATTTCCAGCTACCGTCGCTGTTCCTAAGCTGGTAATCAAAGCTACGACTACCACATCTCCCACCCGCATCATCAACCGTTCACCAGTTGCTGGCAGGGCAAGTCTAAGCAGTTCTTTATCAAAGGACCAGGTCCATGGTTTTAAAGAAATCGGTAAGCGAGACCAAAGCAGACTACAACCAATCAATCGCGATAATACCGTTCCAATCGCAACCCCAGCTACACCTGCATGAAGCACAAAGACTGCAAATGCTGAAAATAGTGCATTTAAAATGTTAGAAAGTAGACTGATATACATAGGAAAACGTGGTTCCCACAAGGTTCGTAAGATTGCACTCAAACTTGTCATAAGTCCCAAAAAAAGCGCTCCCCCACCAACCAATATCAAATAAAGACCTCCAGCCCGTACCACTTCTGACTCTGCCCCCAAGCTAGTAAGTACTATTGGACCTGCCAGAACTGAAAAAATTCCTAAAAGAAGACCGATAAAAACTGTAAACTTGACACTTTCACTAGCAGTTCCTCCAATGCCTTCTGAGTCCTCTTCACCCAAAGTCTGAGCCAAACGAGAAGACACCGCTGCTGCTAGGGCAATAAAAACCGCCTGATAGACGGCTAAAATATTATTAGCAAGAGAAACTCCAGACAAAGCTACGATGCCAATACTGGCTACTAGATAAGAGTCTACTACTCCCATTAACATCTGGAGAAGGTTTTCCCCCATGGCTGGAAAGGCAATGGTTAAAATTTCTTTATAGGTTTGTTTGTTCATAATCTCTATTTCAACTGTTTAATATCTACTATTTTATCACAAACAAGATTCAATAGCTCTTCATCGTGAGAAATTAACAAAACCAACTTATTCTTCATTTTTAAGTCTACTAAAGCGGTAGCAACTTGTTGCATTCGTCTCAAATCCAAGCCGCTCGTCGGTTCATCAAAAATGAAAATTTCCTTATCTGCCAGTAAGCTGGCCACTATCATCACGCGCTGTTGTTCACCACCCGATAAACTAACCGGATGCCTCTCCAACAAGTCCGATAGACCAAAACGAGCTACCAAACGTTCATCGACAGCTCTATTTTTCCTTCCAAGAGTAAGTTCTCGCTTAACATTTTCCGCAAATAGTTGGAGTCGAACATCCTGCATAACAAAGGCTGTTTTTTCCAATCTCTGGCGACCAGACAAGGTTTGACCTTGCCAAGACATCCTACTCTTCTTATCTTCCGCTAAACCGACCAGATAACGAGCAAGGCTTGTTTTTCCAGAACCATTCGATCCAACCAAACCCACCACCTGTCCTGGTGCCAAACAGAGTTTTTCAATCTCGTAGAGAGTATTCTCTTTCTGACTTACCGATAAATTTTCAACAAGTAACCCCTCTTTATCATTAACAAACTGGTCTGCCAGCTCCGCTATTGCCCGCCCATAAGGCTCCGAGTCATAACAACGCAGTCCCATATCCTGACGGCATTCTTCTGTCCGGCTTAAAAACTCATCTGCTAGATAATCCGTCACCACTTGCCCATCTTGAAAATATAAATAGCGATCTGCCAACTGACTGAGATAAGACAGTCTATGCTCGGCAATAATGATGGTCTTTCCTTGGCTTTTTAAAGTTTTCAAGATGTCCTGTACAATCGCAATCCCTTCCTGATCTAGGTTGGCAGTCGGCTCATCTAAAACCAAGACACCTGTCCCTTGCATAGCTGCAACGGCCAAGGCTAGACGTTGTTGCTGACCACCTGATAGACTGGAAATCGTTCGCTGGCTAAGAGAAGCCAAACCAAATAATTCCATAACCCAAGCCAGGCGATTCTCGATTTCTTCTCTTGACAAACCCTGATTTTCACAAGGGAAAACCAATTCCTGCAAGACCTGACTATGAAAAAATTGAGTAGACGGATGCTGAAAGACTGAAGCAATGTGCCGAGATATTTCTTCCAGACTAGATTTTTGTAAATCCAAGTCCCCTAAGAAAATTTGTCCCGAAAGCTGAGCAGGATAATATTCTGGCGTCAAACCATTTAACACCTTGAGAAAACTAGACTTCCCAGAGCCACTCTCCCCACATAAAACAACACACTGGCCTTTTGGAATGGTCAGATCCTCTATCTGCAAGGCTGGTTTATCTGCTCCTGAATAAGTTAATGCTACATTTTTTACCGTCACAGCCGGACGAGAATCAGAAAACCGAGACAACATAAACAAAGACTCCAATCTAGCACGGTCCAAGACGACCGAATATATGCAGGTGATTTCGTAGATACAGCCAAACCTTTTGTCAGACTGGCTACTGTCAATTCCTGAGCTGTTCGCAAGAGAGACATCATCAAGGGAACCAAGAAAAACTCCATGTACTGGAGTGGCTTACAAACCACATCTCTCTTCCGTAAAAAAATTCCTCTAACCTTCAAAGAGGCACAAATCGTACGAGCATCCTGTTTAATGGCAGGTAGGAAACGAAACATTACTCCCAACGTCAAAAGAAATACTTCTGGCAGGTGCCATTTCCGCAAGCCATGAATGAGTTCGTAACCACTTGTCGTCATCAGTAATAGATGTCCTGCCAAAAGCGGAGGCCATGTATAGATCAATACAAGCAACAAATGCGTCAGCCATGCTGGTAAAAATGTAATATAGGACAACAGACAAAAAATAGAATAGGCTATCGGACTCATTATAGCCATTTTCCGCTTTCCAGAAAACCAGAAAAGCAGGCTAAGGCCTAAGACCAGCACTGCATTTTCTAATATTGTAAGCCTCATCCCATAGGTAAAACTAGTGAAGATGACGAGAATAATTTTTGTACGAGCATCTAATTTCATGAAAGATAACCTGATTGTTTAAAATAGCGCTGAAGCATATATTGACCAAACAAACCACTGATAAGAGCTGTTAAGATAATGGTCGTTGACAACCATAGCACATTCTCTGGAGTGAAATCAAGCATGACACAAGCGATGTATTCTGCTGATTTTCCACGTGCCAAAAGATTGGCCTCATAGGCATCTCGCATGAACCACATAAGAATAATAGGTCCTAAGTTTCCAAAAGAGAAAATGATATAGCTAAGAAGATTGGTCCATTTTTGTTTATAGCGACCTGACTTCGCTACCATTTCTGCCAAAAAACCAAAGGTCAAACTTGGGAGAAAGGCCGCTGTCATATAGCCTGATAGGAAAAAGAAACAGGCCATTACTGCTCCAACCAGACTAATTGAACCAAATTTACCAACCTTGGCTACCAATAACATATAAACAGGCCCTGCCAAAAGGGCTGCTCCAGCAGGTGCATACATCATGTTACCCGAACGATCAAAAACCAAGCTCAACAAGGTTCCTAGACCAACACAAACAAAGTAGAGGGCAGCAAAAGCCCCTGTTACCATCAGATCTTTTACTTGTAATTTCTTCATTTATTTTTCCTTTACTAATTGTCCGTCTTCCAAGCGGAAAATGGTATCCGCACAGCCCATGGTCGAGCTTCTATGAGAAATCAAGAAGACCATGCCCTGACAGTGTTCCTTAACCAGCTGGATAAAGCGGGCTTCATTGAGCGAATCTAGGTTACTAGTTGGCTCATCAAAGATATAGCAATCCGCATTTTTGAGCAGGGCTCGCATGAGTTCCAAGCGTTGCCCCTCTCCTGCTGAAAAATCACTGGCCTCCACAAGCGTATCCAAGCCCTGCGGTGCTGCCAAAATCCGTTCTTTCATGTGGCATTTTTCTGCCAAGTCCATGATGGTTTCATCCGACACATCTGTCCGACCCAAGACAAGATTTTCACGAATGGTCTGGCGGAAGATTTGCGGTACCTGAGGTACATAGGCAAAGGAGCCTTGTAAATGGGCCTTGTCTGCCTTCCGACTATCCAAGCCAGACAGGCGGATTTGACCTTGCTGCCAATCGTACCACCGCATGATTAGTTTCATCAAGGTGGATTTTCCTGCACCGGACTCACCGACCAGACCAATGATGCCACCCTGTTCAAACTGGACAGACAGATTACGATAGATCCCTGCTTCTCGAACATCATAGTCGAAGTCAACTTGCTCAATAGCAATGTCCGTCACGCTGACCTCAACCAAGTCACCTGTTCGCTCTGCTTCTTTTTCATCCAAAAGAGCATAGATGTTCCGACCAGCATTCATAGCCCGCTTGAAACCAAGAGGCAGACGGCTGAGTTCCAAGAAGGGAGCAAAGGAACTGGTAAAGGACACCAGAAGGGCTACTCCTGTCGCCAAGTCCAAGCTCTGACTGCCAACCAAGTCGAAGGTCAGCCAGGCAAAGCCCATGATAGACAAGCCAACCACTAGGAAAGAAACGGCATACTGCATGAAGTTAGTTTGAGCGACCTTTCGCTCCTGACCATTGACCTCTTGACTTTTCTGCGTCAGCTTGGCAAAACGAGCATCTGTCTGCTGGAACTGCATCAGGTCCTTCATGCTTTTGAGACTTTCGATAAAGTAGAAAACATAGCCCTTACGGCTAGCATTTTGTTCCTTGAGCAAGGGTTCCAGCTGCTTGGCAAACTGATTTGGAATAGCAATTGCCAACAGAGCATAGGTCACTAGAGCCAAGAGGGACAAGCCCCAGCTGGATAGCGCAAAATAGACCGTCAAACCAAGAGCCACTAGAATCCCTGTACAAATGGGAGCAATGGTATGGGCAAAGAAAACCTCCAAGGCCTCAATGTCCTCCCCAATCATCTTAAGCAGGCTACCACTGTCCTGTCGGTCCAATTTCCCAGGAGCCAAGGCCCGCAGTTTTGCGAAAATCAAACGACGATAGGCCGCCAGCGTATGAAAGGCCACATAATGACCAAAGTAATGCTCACCGTAGCGGAAGGCACCACGGAAAAGCGCTAGGAGAATGAGTATTCCCAAGGTCCATAGCGGAGCAGGATTGCCAGTAAGGGCATCAAAAGCCAGATAGACCAGCGTAACTGGAATAGCAATGGTCACCACCTGTCCCAAGACCGCAAAGCAAACCGCCACCGCAATCCGTGGCAAGAGGTGCTTCATGGACTGCAAGAGTCTCGGAATCAGCACACTTGTTGGCATTTCTTTCTTATCCATAAACTGCTTCCTCCAATTCTCTTTGTTGATCGACCAGCTGACCATAGGCCCAGCTAGTCTGATAAAGCGTAGCATGATTGCCTGTCACAGCCCCCTCCGCAGACAGGAAGAGGATGTCATCTGCCTGCTCCACTTGTTTCATCTTATGTGTAATAATAATCACAATCGCATCCTTGGCCACCAAGTTAATGAGGTCGTAAATCAAGCCTTCATTGTCCTGATCGACGCTGGACGTCACCTCGTCAAAGATATAGAGCGAGCGTTTGGCCAAGACCGCACGGGCACAGATAACCTGCTGGCGTTGACCAGGCGACAAGAAAGCACCGTCATCACCCACAATCGTATCCAAACCGTCTGGCAAATTCTTGACAAACCGCAAGACCCCATGCTGATCTGCCCAAGCCAAGATGTCCTCCTTGGACCAGTCACAAGCCATCCGCAAGTTATCATAGATAGACTGGTTGAGTAGGGTTGACTGGCCCGATACATAGAGGACCTGCTCATTCAGAGACAACTGGCTAACAGTCGAAATCTCCTGCTCACCCAAGAAAATAGCTCCCTTATCCGCCCGCAAGCGTCCCAAGAGCAGCTGGGCCAAGGTCGTTTTCCCCTGCCCTGACTCACCGGCCAAGGCATAGACCTTTCCAGCCGTCATGGTCATGGAAATATCTTCTAGGACTGGCTTTTCTCCGTAGGCAAAGGCCAGATTTTCCAGTTTCAGACTGTCAAAAGCAGGCACATGGGCAGCATCGATTTCCTGCTCCGCTGTCATGCTGTCCAAGAAACCAAAAATGCGATCCGCCATCTTGGTATTCATCATAACCAAGTGCATACCGTAGCCCTGCTCCCGTATGGGTGCAAAAAACTCCGTCGCAATGAGGACAAAGAAGAGCATGCTAAAGAGGGACAAATTGCCTGCCGCTAGGCTATTGACCGCCACAAAACCAGACAGTCCAATCCCCAGATACATGACCGCATCCATGTAGCCCACCGCTTGCAGCTGAAAGCTGAGCAACTCCATGGTCGCATCGCGGAAGTCCTCAGCCTGTTCATTGAAGGTCTTCTCATAGGTCGCGTCCGCCTGATAGGAATAGAGCGTATTGAGGCCCTTGAGGTCATCCAGGAAAAGATTGCCCACATCCATATAGGAACCCCAATAGCGATTCATGATCCGCTTGGACCGCTTCTGCATGGCGATGATGGAAATGGGAATCAGAGGCAAGGCCAAGATGAAAATGACCGCACCCAGCGGGAAAATCAGAAAAACCAGCAAAAGAACCGTCGCACAGTTGAACTGGGTCCGCAAGGAAGAAGCCATGTAATAAGAATAGTAGGTATCCAGACTATCAATCCCCTGGGAAGCGATGTTAAAGACATCCGCCGCTGTCGCTTTTGACTCAAACTGACCGTCCTTGGCCAAGAGAGCCTCGAAGAAGGACTGTTTGAGCGAATCCCGAGCAAACTGGGAACCCAAGCCCTGCAAACGCTTAGCAATCAAAGCCGCACCATAACCAAAGGCATTGAGACCTAGCAAGATGAGGACAAACCGTACTAAATCAACCTGTCCGCCCTCATAGTAGGTCACAAAACCCTTAGCAATCAGGTAGAAGGAAATAATCCGCATCAAAAATTGCACCCAGGATAGAAAGGCCGCCAAATAGACCAGCTTCATCTTGGGCTTGATGCGTTCTTTGAGCCGCTTCAAGAGGGCTTTTTTCTTTTCTCTGGAGATTTTCTCCTGTTCTTGTGCCATAGTTCACCTATTTTTTCATTTTATCATCACACTGATGTGTGTCAAACTAGCTCCTATTATACCATTCTTTGAATTGTCTGTAAATTTTAATTTAAACAATACAAAGAAAACAAACTGCTCAGCTGAACAGTTTGTTAGCAATCATTTATAGATTAAACACCCAAATAGCGTTCTACTTCAACCTGCATATCTGCAGCTGCAACGACGGTAGTGTGGCGGACAGGTGCCGTTTCCAAGCCGTCCACAGCTGGTGGCAAGGCTACACCTGAAATCTCATGCAATTTTGCAAGGGCTTCAAAGTCGGTCAAGCCTGACTGGCCTGTCACAGCCTCAACCGCAACCACCGGGAACTTGTAAGGACTAGCAGTTGACGCAATCACTGTCGGAGTTTGGTCTCCTGTTTGCTCCACATACTGTTTATAGACAGCTGAGGCAACAGCCGTATGTGGGTCTTCAATGTAGTCTGACTCGTCATAGACACGCTTGATTTCCGCAGCGGTTTCTTCTTCTGTCGCAAAGGCGGCAGCAAAGAGAGAGAGGATATCCGCGTCAGCCCCTTGAATGTCATACTGACCAGCTGTGTTCAAGGCTTCCATCAGCTCGGCTGTTTTTGCAGCGTCATTGCCAAAGAGGTGGAAAATCAAGCGCTCCAAGTTAGAGGACACCAAGATGTCCATGGACGGACTGGTGGTCACGCGGAAGGTACGGTTCTTGTCGTAAACGCCTGTCGAGAAGAAGTCGGTCAGAACGTTGTTGTCGTTGGACGCACAGATGAGCTTGCCAACTGGCAGACCGATTTGTTTGGCGTAATAAGCCGCCAAGATGTTTCCAAAGTTTCCTGTTGGAACGGTGAAGTTGACCTTGTCGCCCGCCGCAATCTCGCCAGTCTTAACCAGCTGAGCGTAGGCATAAACATAATAAACAATCTGTGGCACCAAGCGGCCGATGTTCATGGAGTTGGCAGATGAAAACTGGAGTTTCTTAGCCGCCAATTTGGCACGGAGGGCCTCATCATTGAACATGTGCTTGACATTGGTCTGGGCATCGTCAAAGTTTCCGTCAATAGCCACCACGTGCGTGTTAGCCCCTGTCTGCGTGGTCATCTGCAATTCCTGAACTTTCGACACCCCGTCACGTGGGTAGAAGACAATGATTTGCGTGCCTGGGACATCCGCAAAGCCAGCCATAGCCGCCTTGCCTGTATCGCCTGAAGTCGCTGTCAAGATGACAATCTCGTTTTCCAAACCATGCTTTTTCGCCGCAGTCGTCATCAAGTAAGGCAGGATAGACAGTGCCATATCCTTAAAGGCAATGGTTGAGCCACGGAAAAGCTCCAAGTTGTATTGACCTTTTAGCTTAACCACTGGGGCAATAACTGGTGTGTCAAACTTGCTGTCGTAGGCGTTATTGATACAGTAGTCCAGTTCATCTGCCGTAAAATCATCCAAGAAAGCCGACAAAATCAACTTGGCAACTTCTTGATAAGAAGCGTCTTTGAGAACTGAAAAATCCAAGTCAACTGTTGGAATGGAAATCGGTGTAAACAAACCACCATCTGTCGCCAAGCCCTGCAAAATCGCCTGACTAGCCGATACAGTATTTTTAGCATCGCGTGTTGATTGATAAACTAGTGTCATGGTATCCCTCATAAAAAATCTATTTTTTCTATTCTACCATAAATTGACAGAAAATTGTGAAAGATAGATAGAAAAGTCTTTTTTTCTCGGCTAAACCCTAACTTTCCAACCACTTTCGCTTTTTACAGAATCTCCACCATTATTTCTAAACAAACAATCCCCTATTTTTAAAATAGAGGATTGTCTTACGATATTTGGAGGCAATTTACCTGTAAATCCTACTCCGTTCAACTGAGTAGGATACGATTTGCTACTCCTACCTAGACTTTTTCTAGTCCTAAGTCTTTCTAGGCAGATTGACGAAACTACCCAAACCATCAAGGAATGATTTTCTAAACGAGACAAGGCAAAGCGACGTAGGCATAACTAAAGTTAGGCAAGGAGCTTTAACGATGTATCGTGACGAAAATCCTTACTTGATGCGACCTGGACGCTCTTTGTAACCATAATAAGCATCTTCGATGATTTCTTGCATGTGGTCAACCATTGCTAGACGTGGGTTAGCTGGTGTACATTGATCTTCGTAAGCAAGAAGAGCCAATTCGCGAGAGTGTTCTTTGAGTTCTTTCTCGTCGATACCTTGTGCTTTCAAGTTCATTTGGATACCGATGCGCTCACCGAGGTCGTAAACTGCTTGTGCGTAGGCAGCAACTGCTTCTTCTGGTGTTGAGCATGGCAAACCGAGCATACGTGCGATGTCTTGGTATTTTTCATCCGCTTTGTAGTAGTTGTATTTAGGCCATGTCGCTGTCTTAGCTGGACGTGTACCGTTGTAGCGGATTACGTATGGAAGTAAGATAGCGTTTGTACGACCGTGAACTGTGTGGAAACGTCCACCAATCTTGTGGGCCATTGAGTGAGAAATACCTAGGAAGGCGTTGGCGAAGGCCATACCTGCAATGGTTGATGCGTTGTGCATTTTCTCACGTGAGTGGAAGTCCGCATTCTTCACTGAACTTTCAAGGTTTTCAAAAACAAGTTTAATAGCTTGGAGAGCTAAACCGTCCGTGAAGTCATTAGCTACTGTTGAAACATAGGCTTCCGTAGCGTGAGTCAATACGTCCATACCAGTATCTGCTGTAACGTGTGCAGGTACTGTCAATACGAGTGCTGGGTCAACGATTGCCACAGTTGGTGTCAATGAGTAGTCAGCGATTGGGTATTTACGGTTGTTTGCTTTATCAGAGATAACGGCAAACGGTGTTACTTCTGAACCTGTACCTGATGTTGTTGGAATCGCAATAAACTTAGATTTTTTACCAAGCTCTGGGAACTTGAAGGCACGTTTACGGATGTCCATGAATTTCTGAACCAGGTCATGGAAGTCAACTGTTGGTTGCTCGTAGAAGAGCCACATAACTTTGGCAGCATCCATTGGTGAACCACCACCAAGGGCGATGATTGTATCAGGTTTGAAGGTACGCATCAATTCTGTACCCTTGTAAACTGTTGTGATATCTGGATCTGGTTCAACGTCTGAGAAGATTTGGTAAACCACTTTATTACGACGGAGATCCAACTGTTCGATGATACGATCTAGGAATCCAAGTTCTACCATGGCACGGTCTGTAACGATCATGACACGTTCAACGTCACGACATTTTTGGAGATATTGGATAGAATCACGTTCGAAGTATGTTTTAGAAGGAACTTTAAACCATTGCATATTATTTCTACGTCTTCCTACTTTCTTGATGTTGAGCAAGTTCATAGCACTTACGTTATCACTGATTGAGTTGCGTCCGTAAGAACCACAACCAAGTGTCAATGATGGCAAGAATGCGTTGTAAACATCACCGATACCACCGAAAGTAGATGGAGAGTTCCAAATAACACGGATAGCACGTACGATTGTACCAAACTCTTTCGCCAATTCTGCGTCTTCCGTATGAATAGCTGCAGAGTGACCGAGACCGTGGAATTCAACCATTTGGCGAGCCGCTTCAAGACCTTCTGCACGACCGTCAACTTTCAAGACGGCAATAACAGGTGACAATTTCTCACGAGTCAATGGTTCTTTTTCACCGATTTCAGCAACCTCAGCTGCCAAGATGTTTGTACCTTCTGGTACTGAGAAGCCAGCCTGCTCAGCAATCCATGCAGCTGGGCGACCAACGATGTCTGCATTCAGTTTGCCTTCTGCACAGTTTTTGCTGTTAGCTTTCACACCGAAGCAGTATTCTTCAAGAAGAGCTTTTTCTTTCTTATTAACGAAGTAAGTTTTGTAAGACTTGAATTCTGCTACAAACTCATCGTAAACTTCTTTATCAATGATAACTGCTTGTTCTGACGCACAGACCATACCGTTGTCAAATGACTTAGACATAACGATGTCATGTGCCGCCTGGCGGATGTTTGCTGATTTTTCAACATAGGCTGGAACGTTACCAGCACCTACACCAAGAGCTGGTTTACCACAAGAGTAAGCCGCACGCACCATTGCGTTACCACCAGTTGCAAGGATTGTTGCAATACCGTCGTGCTTCATCAACTCTGAAGTTGCTTCCATAGATGGTTTTGTTACCCACTGGATACAGTTTTCAGGGGCACCAGCTGCCACAGCTGCTTCATAGACAACACGAGCTGCATGAGCAGAAGATTCTTGTGCAGATGGGTGGAAGGCAAAGACAATTGGATTACGTGTCTTCAAGGCAATCAATGATTTAAAGATTGCTGTAGAAGTTGGGTTTGTTGTTGGAGTGATACCACAGATAACACCAACTGGCTCGGCAATCAAGGTCAAACCTGTCACTTCGTCTTCTTCAATGACACCAACTGTTTTTGTATGGCGCATATTGTTAACCACGTGCTCGCAGGCAAACAAGTTTTTCGTTGCCTTATCTTCGAATACACCACGTTGGGTTTCTTCAAAGGCATGCATTGCCAATTCACCGTGCTTATCAAGAGCAGCTACCGAAGCCTTAGCTACAATGTAGTCTACTTCTTCTTGACCAAGTTTGCGGAACTCATCAAGAGCAACCAAACCTTTTTGAACAAGCTCATCAACGTGTTTGCGAGCTTCTACTAATTTTTCTTCTGGTGATACAACTTTTTTATCAGCCATTGTGTTCCTCCAAATTTTCTTGTCAACATTTTGTTAACTTTTTCACAATGTTATTCTACAACTTTTATTTTTATTTGTAAAGAGAAATTGTTAATTTTTTCACATTTTTTCTGTTTTGTCATAGTAAGCGCTTGCTTTTTCTTTTTTCAGAAAACATTCAGATTTGTTTCTGCTTTGTTTGGTCGAAAAATATATAAAGTAAGACAAATCTTTATCATTTATTCTTTCTCTAACATTTACGATACTAGTTTGCCAAGAAAACGCTTCCATGTAAATAGATTTTTTTGAAAAAGTTTGGATAAATTTCTGGTTTTTTCCATTTATAGATATTAATTTAAATCTATTGATATACTTGCTTTATTTTTGTTTTTGTGATATTATTAACAAAAATAAATTATATTAACACATTCAAAAAATGTGCTGCAATAAATAGGAGGTCTGCCATGAAAGCAGTTGTTGTTAATCCAGAATCTACTGGTGTTGTCGTTGTTGAAAAAGAACTTCGTCCACTTGAAGCTGGCGAAGCTTTGGTCCAAATTGAGTACTGTGGTGTTTGTCACACTGACCTCCACGTTGCCAATGGTGATTTTGGTAAGGTTCCTGGTCGCGTTCTTGGTCACGAAGGTATCGGTATCGTGACTGAAATTGCTCCTGATGTGACCAGCTTGAAGGTCGGCGACCGTGTCAGCGTTGCTTGGTTCTTCCAAGGCTGTGGTATGTGTGAATATTGTACAACCGGTCGCGAAACTCTCTGCCGTACCGTAAAAAATGCAGGCTACTCTGTTGACGGTGGTATGGCTGAGCAATGTATTGTAACAGCAGACTATGCAGTAAAAGTTCCAGAAGGTCTTGATCCAGCTCAAGCAAGTTCTATCACTTGTGCTGGCGTTACTTGCTACAAAGCGATTAAAGAAGCTCACTTGGAACCAGGTCAATGGATCGCTATCTATGGTGCTGGCGGACTCGGAAATCTTGCTGTACAATACGCTAAAAAAGTCTTCAACGCTCATGTTATCGCTGTAGACATTAATAATGATAAATTGGAACTCGCCAAAGAAGTTGGTGCAGATGTGACGATTAACGGACTTGAAGTAGAAGATGTTCCTGGATATATTAAAGAAATTACTGGTGGCGGTGCTCACTCAACTGTCGTAACGGCTGTTTCCAAAGTAGCCTTCAACCAAGCTATTGACAGCGTTCGTGCAGGCGGTTATGTAGTGGCTGTCGGACTTCCATCTGAATATATGGATCTCAGCATTGTGAAAACTGTATTAGATGGTATCAAGGTTGTCGGCTCTCTGGTTGGTACTCGTAAAGACCTAGAAGAGGCCTTCCACTTCGGTGCTATGGGACTAGTTGTTCCAGTCGTTCAAAAACGTCCAGTCGAAGATGCCGAAGCAGTCTTTGATGAAATGGCAGCGGGAACTATTCAAGGCCGCATGGTCTTAGACTTCTGCCACTCACACTAATGCGTTCTCCACTATTTTCAAGAAGTGATTATCCAATCGCTTCTTTTTTGCTTTCTAAAATAAAAAGAAGCAGCTTTAGACTACTGCTTCTCCAATTCTTCTAAAATACTTGCAAAATCTATTTTGAGTGCTTCCAAGCTTGTTTCAACTTGACTTCTTGTCTGGTTATTTTTGACCACAACCTGTCCAGATTCGATTTCGCTACCACCCAGGGTAATGATGGCCTTGGCTCCAAAGACATCTGCTGACTTAAACTGGGCCTTGAGCTTGCGGTCCAGATAGTCACGCTCTGCACGGAAACCTTGCTTGCGGATGGCTTGAACCAGCTCAAGCGCTCCGCTATTGGCCTCCTGACCTAAAACCGCGATGTAAACATCTAACTGGGTGTCGAGAGGGAGCTCGATGCCTTGCTTTTCAAGGACTAGGATGAGGCGCTCAATGCCCATGCCAAAACCAAAAGCTGGTGTTTCTGGTCCGCCAAAGTAGGTCACCAAACCGTCGTAACGTCCACCGGCACAGATGGTCAGGTCGTTACCACCCACTTCTGTCATAAACTCGAAAATGGTGTGGTTGTAGTAGTCCAAACCACGCACCATGTTGGTGTCAATGGTGTAAGCAATACCTAGGCTGTCCAACATAGACTTGACCGCTTCAAAATGAGCTGTACTTTCTTCATCTAGATAGTCCAAGATGGATGGTGCATTTTCCACTGCGACCTTGTCTTCTTTTTCCTTGGAATCCAACACACGCAAAGGATTTTCTTCTAGACGGCGCTGGCTATCCTTGGAAAGCTGGTCCTTGAGCGGGGTCAGATAGTCAATCAAAGCCTGACGATAAGCGGCACGGCTCTCTGGATTGCCCAGACTGTTGAGGTGGAGGCGAATGTCCTTGATTCCCAACTCTTCAAAGAAGTGATAGGCCATAGCAATGGTTTCTACGTCTGTCGCTGGGTTATTGGAACCAAAACACTCCACACCAATCTGGTGGAACTGGCGTAGACGACCAGCCTGCGGACGCTCATAGCGGAACATTGGGCCCATGTAATAGAACTTAGCAGGCTTTTGTACTTCTGGAGCAAAGAGCTTGTTTTCTACATAGGAGCGAACAACCGGTGCCGTCCCTTCTGGACGAAGAGTGATATGACGCTCTCCCTTGTCATAGAAATCGTACATCTCCTTGGTCACAATGTCCGTCGTATCGCCAACCGAACGGCTGATCACCTCGTAATGCTCGAAAATCGGTGTGCGAATCTCAGCGTAATTGTACTGTTTGAAAATGCTGCGGGTAAAGTTTTCCACGTACTGCCATTTAGCAGAATCCTGCGGTAGTAAATCCTGTGTTCCTTTTGGTTTTTGTAGTTTCATAGGTCTTCTCACTTCTCTATATCTTGCCCCTTATTTTATCATATTTTAGTCTTTTTTGGAAATGGCAGAGCGGACAAAAAGCCGTGCCTACTGACACGACCTTGTTTAAAAAAACTATTTCTTATCCACAATCTGGAAATTCAAGTCTGCAACTTCGATTTCAACCTCAAGTTTTTCTTCGGAGTTGAGGTTGAGGAGGTTTTCTAAGGCTGTTTCTGCAAAGGCCGCTACTTTTTCTTGGCGTCCTGCGTCATTCAATACTTCCTCGCTTGTCTTATAAATGGCTTCTTGGGATTTATCATTTAGAAATTCCTGAGCCTTTTGTCCAGAAGTGAAGACATCGACAGCCTTGTCTAGCAAACCATTGCTATTATTGCTGATTTTGATTTCTCCATGTTGCTGAGAATCAACTTCAACAAGCACAGGTTTCTTGAAGGTTAAGGTATTGTTTTGAATCTGAACATCAGACTGACCAATGCCCTCCAAGACCAGCTTGAACTCCGTCTGCACAGGAATATCAACGGACATTTCACGTCCTACAAAGAGCTTGGTAATCGGTTCTGTCCAGTCTGGCCATTCCTTTAATTTATTGTTTTCAAAGGTCTGGTTGGCAGTCGTATCCACCTCAGCACCTGCTACAACCAGCTTGCTTTCCGCTTCAAACTTCTTAATGACAAATTCATATTGAACCTTATGGGTTCCCTGGAACCATGCTAGAATGCTATTTCTAAACCAGAAAATACCTATACCTAAAACCAGCAGCAAGACTAAGAGGCTAGCCAACTTTTTCGCAAAAAACTTTCCAACTGTTTTCATACAGCTCTCCTTTATATTGAATAATTGGAACTCGTCCTATAATCATTATATATATATATATATATATGCTGTCAAGTATTTTCTTTCTTTTTTGACTATTTTAGCAAAGTCCTAGATTTTTTCCTATTTTAACCCTTCTCAATAAGCATTACCATTCCAATTAACGGTAAAAGAAATCATTAAAAATTCCCCAAAACTGTCGGAATAGAACAAGCTTTTCAATAATTTTGGCAATCCAAAAAATCTTCCTACTGTCATAGTAAGAAGATTTTTTCATTTTAGCTAACTATCCTTGTTTACGTCTTCTTACACTTGCAAGACCAAGACTAGACAATACTGCCACACCTGCGAGTGCCAACAGACTTGTTTGCTCCCCTGTGTTTGGCAAGGTCTTAGCACGTTCTGCACGTGAGTAAGTAATACCTTGTGGTGTGACGGTGACACCTGCTTGTGGTTTTGTCACCACAACCTTACCGTCAACAACTGTTACATCTTGACCTTTGGTGATAGCGTCTTTGACTGCATCAATATTGATAGCTGGTTTTTCAGCAGCAGTTGGTGCATCTTTTGGTACAGCAACAA
The DNA here is from genome assembly GCF_046032515.1 of Streptococcus suis. GTDB lineage: Bacteria > Bacillota > Bacilli > Lactobacillales > Streptococcaceae > Streptococcus > Streptococcus suis_AL. Next base: position 65,368 of record NZ_JARQPJ010000016.1, read on the forward strand.
TGGTTCCATCTGGAAGTGTTGCAATCACATTGTCTTTTGCTTTGTCTTCAAGGTCTTTGAGTTTGTTGTACTCAGCTTGAAGTTCAGCCAATTTGCTTTCTTCTGTTGCAAGTTTAGCAGTAACAGTTTCAAGTTTGTTTTGTGCTGTTTCAGCTTTAGCTTGTGCTTCAGTTAGAGCCGCTTG
>NZ_JARQPJ010000017.1:0-64747 GCF_046032515.1 Streptococcus suis
TCTTTCTAGATACTTTTCATTTTTTAATCAGTTCGATTGTTTTTACTTGACAAAGGGCTTTACATATCAGTCATTTAGTTTATCTTTGATTACTTCGTTAACTCGCTTTGCCGTACTCCACGAAAGTGACTTGCTTCGCATGTCTTATTTCCAACCTAGAACAGCCTCTAGGTTGTTCTAGCAACCTGCACCTCGTTGCCTTGTACTAAAAGCAAACTAAACGACTACATATAAAAACTGGAGCAATCCAGTTTTTTTGGGAGATATTTATGACTGAACTAAACACCATTCTCACCCAACTTGAAGCAGCCAGCCACACTGGCACACTCAAGCGATACGAAAAAATTGGCGAAACTAAGCCCTACTACGGCGTTCCAATGGGAGCTATTTCTGGTATCGCCAAGGCCTATAAAAATCGACTGGACTTGTTTGCCCCACTCTGGCAAACAGGTGTCCTAGAAGCACAATATTTAGCTATTCAAGTTGCAAAAAATAAGCCTGACCAGCTTCCCCAAGCTGATCTAGAGAATTGCCTCAAGGAAGAATTTTCAGTCAATGTCTTAGACAAACTAGCTTCTATCATTCTCAGCAAACGAAAAGACAGTAGGGATTGGGAAGAAACCTTGCTTGCCCAAAAACCAGCCATCTTTCAACGCCTAGGTTGGTTCCTTCGTGCCAAATACTTTGCGGGTAATTCAGCTTCAAATCAAGAAATCGAAGAAACTCTAGACCATATTCACCAGCATTTACAAACCGCAGACTCGCTTATCCAATGGACCATGAACCAATGCTTGGTGGAGATTGCGGTTGCCTATCCCAACTATCTGGAACAAGGCATTGCAATCGGTCAAGAGTTAGCTGTCTATGCGGACATGAAAGTTCCAAAAGGCTGTACTTCTGCCTACGCACCCGACTGGATTGAGGCATTATTGAGGAGGAAATGAGATGCAACATAAAGGAACTCAGATTTTAGAAACAGAACGACTGATTTTACGCCCTTTTCAAGCAAGCGATGTTGAGCCCGTTTTCCAAAACTGGACTTCAGATGAAAAGGTTACCACCTATCTGACCTGGCCAACTCATCAGACAATTCAAGAAACCCAAGACTACATCCAGTTCTGTATCCAATCCTATTCACAGGAAGAAACATACAGGTGGGTAATCGAGCTCAAAGAAAGTCAGCAACCTATTGGAGATATTTCCGTCGTCAGCTTAGATGAGAGAATACAGGCTGCTGAATTAGGTTGGGTGTTAGGTAGCAGGTGGTGGGGCCAAGGTTATATGCCCGAAGCCCTTGAAGCAGTCACTCACTTTCTGCTGGAGGAAGTGGGCTGTTTACGGATTACAGCTGTTCACGATAGTGAAAATCGTCCTTCTGGTCGTGTCATGGAAAAAGTCGGTATGACCTACGAAGGCACTCTCCGCCAAGCCGCTCGAAACAATCGTGGCTTTGTGGACATTGCAGTTTACTCCCTACTGAATTCAGATAGAAAAAGTCGCTAGTTTTTCAACTAACGACTTTTTTCAATATTACACCAATCCCTCTAAAAGTCCACGCATGAACTCTTCGGATTTGAATTCTCCGATGTCATCAATTTTCTCACCGAAACCAATCAGCTTGACTGGAATATCCAGTTCCTGACGGATGGCAAGGACGACACCACCCTTAGCTGTACCGTCCAGTTTGGTCAAGACCAGACCTGTCAATGGAGTAATTTTTGCAAATTCCTTGGCTTGACTAAGGGCGTTTTGACCTGTGGAGGCATCCAGTGCTAAGAGGGTTTCATGTGGTGCATCAGGCAGAGTCCGTTTGATGATGCGACCGATTTTTTCCAGCTCTGCCATGAGGTTTTCTTTATTTTGCAAGCGACCTGCTGTGTCAATCATGAGAATATCCACGCCTTCTGCCACAGCACTTTTTACCCCATCAAAGACCACACTGGCTGGGTCTGACTTTTCAGGACCCGTGACCACAGGCACATCGACACGGCGACCCCACTCGACCAGCTGGGCTACCGCACCCGCACGGAAGGTGTCCGCTGCGACCAACATGACCTTCTTGCCAGCCTGCTTGTACTTGTAGGCTAACTTACCGATAGAGGTCGTCTTCCCAACGCCGTTGACACCGACAAAGAGCATGACTGTCAAATCATCTTGGAAATTGATTTGCTCGCTGAATTGACCATCTTTTTCGTAAATATCCACCAATTTTTCGATGATAACACGACGGAGTTCATCTGTCTTCTTGGCATTTTGTAGCTTGGCTTCATAGCGGAGCTCCTCTGTCAGCGTAGAGGCAACCTGCACACCTACGTCTGACAAAATCAGCATTTCTTCCAACTCTTCGAAAAATTCTTCATCAACCGAGCGGAAGTTGGCAAAGAATTCATTGAGCCTTGCCCCAAAGCCTGTACGGGTCTTTTTCAAGGTCCGCTGGTACTTGTCCTGCTCACTTTCTTGCTCTACTGGAACAACTTCCTCAACAGGATCTTCCTTGACCTTTGTTTGAATAGCAGGGTCAAAGCCTTGTTCCTGCGCTTCCTTCACTCGAGCCGCAGCGGCTTCTTTGGCTGCATAATATTGAGCCATCATGTCTAAGGTCCGTTGTTTCTGAGCTTCCTGCTCGGCAGTCAATTCAGGCTCTACTACTTCAGACTGGAACTTTTCCGTTTCTTGAGTAGCTGACTCAACTTCAGTAGTTACAGTATCTTCGCTTGAAGCCGACTGCTCCGTTTCTACTTCTTCAACAAGAGCAACTTGCTCCTCTTGTTTTTCTTGTCCAAATAATCGATCAAATAATCCCATACTAGTCCTCATTCAATACATAGTGCTCGATGGCCCAAGCAATGCCATCTTCATCATTGGTTTTTGGCAAGACAAGTTTTGCCGCAGACTTGATTTCATCAGTCGCATTCGCCATGGCAACACCTAAACCAGCCCATTCAATCATCGAAAGATCATTTCCTTCATCGCCACAAGCCATAACTTCTGACTGATCAATCCCCAGATGTCCAATCAACTTAGCCAAACCATTTGCCTTGTGAACACCTTTTGGACTCCATTCGAGCAGAATATCACGCGATTTGAAAATCTCGAAGCGCTCGTGAAGTTCCGCAGGAATTTTTGGAATTTGTTCATCCAAAAAGTCTGCTGCCACAGCTGAAACTGCCTTATTGTAGACAAAATCTTCTGGCATTTCCTCATCGCTTGCCACAATTTTATTAAGCAATGGATTACAAGTTAGATAAAGTGATTCATGGGCTGATGGTAGAGAATAGACATCGCCACCATAGAGAATATCCAGAGGCAGGTCTAAATCATTTGTCACACGACGGATGGTGCGCACATCTTCAATGGTGAAGCCAACCTTATCCAAAACTCGACCTGTATTTTCCTGTACTAGACCACCGTTAAATGTAATCGAATATTGATTCTCCCCTAGCAGATCTAGTTCTTCTAGAAAAGTACCGATAGCTTGTAAAGGACGCCCTGTTGTCAGAACTACATAAACTCCACGCTCACGCGCTGCCTGCAAGGCCTTTTTATTAGCTTCTGAAATCCGTTTGTCCGATGTCAGAAGTGTTCCATCTAAATCCAATGCAATCAACTTAATTGCCATTTACTTCCTCCTCTAAATAGGCTAATACTGCTCCATCATTGCAATGACCAATAATAGAATCTGCCTTGGCCTTCACGTCCTCTCTTGCATTTTCTGTCGCAAGAGCCAGACCTGCAAAGTCAAACATATCTAAATCATTTTGATTATCACCAAATGCCACTACATCCTGACTGGTAATTCCAAAATGAGCACAGAGATGGCTCAATCCAACTGATTTATTTGAACCATTTGGAATTATATCAATATTGTCAAAACCAGTTGTCATGGCCGTTACACCTTCAAATGTATCATTTAACCATCGTCTGGCATCGTCCATTTCCTCAGGAGAAAATTTGGCATTGATTTTTATAATCTCTTCTCGAACTTCTTCAAATGTGTCTACCAATCGAAAATGTGCGTAATAATTCGTCATCGCTTCTAAAAACTGAGGCTCAGCATTTTTTAATAAATAAAAGTTTTCGAGTCCAGACAGCACCATGGACTGACTGCTACCAAAGGGACCTGCATCAATACCCGCGATAATCGGCAGATAGATTTCAGGACTAATTGGATCATCCATAAAGATAGTCTGCCCCTGATATTCAACGATTGAACCATTTTCTGCCACAAAACCGATTTCATCTACAAAATCTTCAAAAACAAGTTTCAGGCTTTGCATAGATCGCCCACTTGCTGCCACAAATAAATAACCTTTTTCCTTAAACTGATTCAGTATACGACGAAACCGTTCCTTATCAAAACTATGGTCTTCTCGTAAAAAGGTACCATCCATATCACTGGCGTAAATTTTGTTAATCATAATTTCTCCACATCTTTCAGTTTGACCGACACAATCTTGGACACGCCAGATTCCTGCATGGTCACCCCATACATGGCATCTGCCGCCGCCATAGTCCCTTTTCGGTGGGTCACGACGATAAATTGACTGTCCTTATCAAAGCGATTGAGATAGTCACCAAAACGTTTGACATTTGCCTCATCCAAGGCTGCCTCCACCTCATCGAGAATTACAAAAGGAATGGTCTTAACACGGATAATGGAAAATAGCAGAGCGAGGGCCGAAAGGGCTTTTTCGCCACCTGACATAAGATTGAGAGATTGAATTTTCTTACCCGGAGGTTGAACTGAAATCTCCACACCCGCAGTCAATAGGTCACCTTCTGTCAAAATCAAATCCGCTGAACCACCGCCAAACATTTGTTTGAATGTCTGCTTAAAGCTTTCACGAATAGCTTCAAAAGTAACCTTGAAGCGCTCTTTGACTTCATCATCCATCTCGTGGATAGTATCTAGTAGTAAATCACGCGCCGACAAAATATCTGTCCGTTGCTCATTGAGGAAGGTAAGGCGATTATTAACCTCGTCATACTGCTCAATAGCATCCAAATTGACTGGACCTAAAGCACGAATAGCTCTTTCTAGGTCTTTGAGGCTTTGTTCAGCAACTGCAAGATTCTCAACTTCCTTGGCCTGAGACTGGGCAGCTTCAAAACTCAATTTAAAATGCTCGGTCAAATTACCAAGTAAAGTCCGTAATTTATCGCCCGCTTGCTCACAATCCGCCTCTAACTTAGCCTGCTTACGAATCAAATCATCATTCTTAGTCCGAGCTTGTTGCAATCTTTCTTCCAAGTCTTCAAACTGGCCATCAATATCTTCCAATTCAAACTTTAAGCGAATTAGAATCTGATTGGTCTGGTTCTGCTTATCAGATGCGGCCTGCAATTGTTCTTCAAGAATCTCAATACTAGTATCTTCAAGAGCTTCTAGCTTCTGGTCAATCATATCCTCTAAAAGAGAAATTTCCTTATCTGCAACCACTTTTTCTTCTTGCAAACGTCTCAAATCTGTCTGTTCAAAACGAAGTTGGCTAGTCAGTTCAGCCTGTTCCAAAGTTAGTTGACCCTTCTGAGTCTGTAGTTTCTGCAAGCTTTCTTGAATACTGTCGCGATTATCACGAACTTGATTGATTTGTTGATCCAAGGCTAGTTTTTTCTCATTCAAGGCTTGGACATTTACTTCTTCCTTAGCAGCAGCCTCTTCTAGCTCAGTCAAAATGGTCGGACTAACCTGACTCATTTGCAGGTCATACTGGGCTGATAGCTGAGCCAGTCTATTTTCTGCCTGTTCCTGATGAATCCTTGCGCTCTGCTGGTTCAATCTAGCTTCTTCCCCCTCCGCCTTAATCGTTTCCAAGGCTTCTCTGGTCTGGTCTAGACCTGCCTTCTTAGTCGCAACCAAGCTTTCTTGCTCCTGCAACTGACTAGACAGCTCTGCTATTTCTCCTAAAAGGGCGTCTAATTCCGGCTTGATGAAAGTCGTGTTATTATTCCGATTGCTCCCTCCAGCAAAGGCACCACCAGGACGGATTTCCGCTCCATCCATGGTCACCATACGCACTTGAAACTTGGTTGCCCGCGCTGCCTGATTGGCATGGTCAATGGTATCAAAAATCGCGATAGTGCCTAGCAAATTTTGGAAAATCGCATCTAAATTTGGCTGATAAGTCACCAAATCACTTGCAAGCCCCAAGAATCCTTCTGAAGATTCTAGTAAAGAGACTTGCTGTCCAGAAAGCTGACGTGGCTTGATAGTTGTTAGAGGTAAGAAGGTTGCCCGTCCTTGCCGTTTTTCTTTCAAAAATGCGATAGCTCGTTTAGCAGTCGCTTCATCTTCAACGATGACGTTTTGACTAGCACCTCCAAGAGCAATTTCCAAAGCCGTTTGGTAACGAGTATCAAAGGTCAATTGTTCACTGACTGCTCCAATAATTCCTCCTAAGCTTGGTGCCGCCTGTAAGACAGCCTTAACCCCTGCGTAAAAATTGGAATGATTTTTTAAAATAGCTTCCAAACTAGACTGGCGAGCCTGCTTGCCTTTCAACTGATCCAGCAAATCAAACAAGCGACCTTGTTCAGCCTGATAAGCAGTCTGGGTTTGATCCAATTCCGATTTTTTGGTCTGATAGCTCTCAAGTAACTGGCGTAACACGTGATCAGCTTCTTCTAAACTTTTCCGACTCTTATCAAGTACTTCTTGAGCTGTTTGTTTTTCCGTCTGCAAGCGTGCCAAGTCCTCAGATTTACTCTCAGAAAGACTGATTTGATTGGCAATATCCTGCTGAATCTTGGTCAGACTGTTTGAAGCTTCCGCTTCCTCCTGCATGAGGGCAACATACTGCTCACGCAGATGATCCAAAACCTGATCAGGATCTTCTGAAAAGTAGGAAATTTCTTTGTCTACCGCAGCAATATCGCCTTTCAAGCTAGACAAGGAACTATCTAATTGCGCAAGTATTTCTTGCTTTTGCTCAATCTGTTCTGCCAACTGCTCTCGTCGAGTCAACAATTTTTCCAAACGCGCCTGCGCTTCTTGACGACTTGATTCGTTTTGACTAGATTCCAGTTTATGGACCTCAATTTTTCGCTCTAAATCACTGATTAACTTGGTCAAATCCAACAGAACTGCCTGTTCACGCTCCAATTGTTCTGACAGGCGGTGGCGCTTCTCCTTCAAGTTCTGATTTTCTTGCTCCAGCTCAGAACGCTGTTTGTAGTAGCTAGTCAATTCAGTTTTGACAGACTCTAGTTCGGCTTCTTTTTCCGATAACTTTTCCTTACCAAGCGACAACTGAGCCACCAAAACATCTAAGTATAATTCCTTACGTTGACCATCTAATTCTAGAAATTTCTTAGCAGTTTGTGCCTGTTTCTCCAATGGTTTGACCTGATTATCCAGTTCATAGATAATATCGTCCAAGCGGTCCAAATTCCCTTGAGCCTGAGCCAGCTTACTTTCTGTTTCTTTCTTACGGGTCTTGTATTTTAAGACCCCTGCCGCCTCTTCAAAAATAGCACGGCGTTCCTCAGGTTTGGAATTGAAAATTGCTTCGACCCGCCCTTGTGAAATAATCGAGAATGAATCACGGCCCAAGCCAGTATCCATGAAAAGATCATGAATATCCCGTAGACGAACCTTTTTCCCATCAATCAAGTACTCACTATCACCAGAACGATAAATGTGGCGTTCAACCTTAATTTCCTTAGCCTTATCCGCGATAAATCCGCTAGAATTATCCAAGGTCACGACAACTGAGGCATAGTTAAGAGCCTTGCGGCTTTCCGTTCCTGCAAAGATAACATCGGGCATCTTGCCTCCACGTAGGCTTTTAGCAGACGACTCTCCCAAGGCCCAACGTAGACTTTCTGTAATATTGGACTTGCCAGAACCATTCGGCCCTACAACAGCAGTCACTCCACGGTCAAAGACGACTTTGGTCTTATCCGCAAAGGACTTAAAGCCCTGCATTTCAATTGATTTTAGATACATACCTATCCTCTAGCCTCCACAGCATTTTTGGCGGCGGCTTGTTCAGCTAATTTCTTAGAGCGACCACGACCACGACCAATCACACGCTGATCAGCAGATACCTCCACTTCAAAGGTCTTATCATGGGCAGGACCAGACTCAGCTATTACTTGATACGAAATAGCAATCTCACCATTGACCTGCAAAATTTCCTGCAAAGCAGTCTTATAGTCGGTCACGCGCTCAAAATTCCCTTTTTCTAAACGAGGAATCATGACCTTATGGATAAATTCCTCCACGGTCTTTTCCCCTTTGTCCAATAGCAGAGCTCCTAAGAACGCCTCGAAAGCATCTCCTAAAATGGTATCGCGATTGCGTCCCCCAGACTTCTCTTCCCCCTTACCAAGACGAAGAAACCGATCAAAACCACAAGCTCGTGAAAAACCAGCCAAAGACTCCTCACGTACAAAGGTCGAACGCAACTTGGACATCTCACCTTCGGGGCTATCAGGATATTTTTGATAGAGATATTTGGAAATCATCAACTGGAGAACAGCGTCTCCTAAAAATTCCAAGCGTTCATTATGTGAAATTTTTAGAAGGCGATGCTCATTGGCATAAGAAGTATGGGTAAAAGCCGTTTCTAATAAATTCAAATCCGAAAAATCAATCCCAAAATCAGCCAATAATTTTGCACGTAAATCTTTCATCTATATGCTCCTTTCTAACTTAAACGAAATAGATGGTTTACATTTACTCCGTCCTAACATTATACCATATTTTCCACTGGACTTCTCTTGTCAACTAAGTTTCAGCCAGCACCTCTCCACATCTTTTTGCAAACATTTACATATTCATCAGATTTCGATAAAATAGAAGAAAAAAAGAAAAACGTTAGCATGCAAAATAAGACAAAACCACTCAATACATCACTACTCTCCCTCATCCAGTTCATCGGAGCCATTCTCGTTATCGCCCTCCATTGCCGCAGGTTATTTGAAGCAGACCAGCTCCACTTCATCCAAAAATCAATCTTTAGCCGCATGGTCGTCCCCTACTTCATGGTCACCGCCAGCTTCTTCCTCCGACATAACTACTCTAGTCTCTCCAAACAATACCTCATCCGCTACAGCAAACAATACTTGACCTGGTCCGCCCTCTACCTGCCCTTCTACCTCATCTACCTAACACTCCAAGAAATCCCCTTCCCCTACTATCCCCTCGCACTCCTAGTCGGACTGACCTACACCGGCACCAGCTACCAACTCTGGTACATGCCCGCCTTCTTGCTAGGACTTGTCCTCGTCCATTTTTCCTTGGAGAAATGGGGCTGGCGCATCACAGCTTGTCTAGCCTGCCTTCTCTATCTCCTAGGCTCAGTCGAAACCTACTCCTCCTACCTAGCAGAATCGATTTTCCTGACCGCATTTGACAGCTACAAAACCTTCTTTTTCACCAGCCGCAACGGCCTCTTCTACGCACCGATTTTTGTCCTGACAGGCTTTTATCTAGCCGACAAACTCAATCACCCCATTTTCCAATACCGACAAAAAAACAAACTACTTGTCTGCACAGCCCTTTTAGCCTTTGAAGCCACTATCATCTATCTCAATCAGGGCTACGACAAGAACTTTCTATTTAGCCTGATTCCATTCACAGCCTATCTAGTCGCCTGGACCCTAACCACAGACCTCTTCCGCAAGAAAAAATTTCAATTTCTAAAAGAATACGCCAGCTATTATTATTTTATCCATGTTATCCCAGTGGAAATCAGCTTTTTCTTCCTAGAAACTAGTTCCCTGACCAAAATACAGCAAGGTTGGCTGGTTTTCTTTATCACCATCATCACTTGCCAACTGCTCAGCTGGTTAATCATTAATACTCAAAGAAAATCAAAAACAGACTAGCTCCAACAGTCTGGGAATAGACTGTTGGAGGTCGGAAATTAGACGAACTTGGTTCGTGACCGTAAGATGTGGATAGAACTGAAGTTCATCAAATCAAGTCAACAACGTCTGATTTTGATTTTCGAAGAGTATAAGCACAAAAGAACCTTGTAAGATCTAACTTACAAGGCTTTTTTACAAATCAAAATCGTCTTTCAACTTGTCAATCACCTGTTGGAGCAGGTCGCGATTGACACTGTATTTGACATCGCTATCTTTGGTATTAAAGAGAAGCAGGTCGCCGTTAATCAGCTTTTGGGTGTGGAAGGACACCGCTGCCCCTGTAATAGACAGGCGTTCTGCAATATCCTTGCTCTTGGCATAGGGCTTGGTCAACTCTACCAAAACTTGGTAACGCGTACTATCGCTAATGACTTTAAGAGCCGTTGTCAAATCGTCCAGATCCAGCTCATCATTCGACAGCATAATCTGGTCAATTCGACAGGAAGCCAGCAAAGCAACCTTCATAGTGTCAAACTGCTCATTGCCGTAATAGGCAAACCAATAATTCCAAGGGCTGAGAACGAAGAATTGGGCTGTTTCCACTCCTAAAGCATCCAAGCCAGTCATGGACAACTGTTTGGAATCTCGATAGAGTTTTTCAATGTCAAATTCCTGAGCAAATTCTTCCCGCTCCGCCCTTGCCTGCTCAAAGTAGGGCTGGTAGATAGGAAGCATCTTGTCCAAGAGAGTGACAGACCGCTCAACAGTTTCCAAAGGATTGCGAATAGCCAGTGACCAGTACCACTTATCTGCTGGCTTTTTATCCGTTTTTTCCAAGAGTTCCATGAGGCTGAGGTCCTTCTCGCGATGACCTTCATTTTCTGATGCCAACATGGTCCGCATAGCCTCTTCTACTTCTTCTTGAGACAGCTTTACAATCAACTGACAGGCTTCCTCAACCGTCTTTGGATCCTGCCCATCATTCAAGAGATAGAAATAAAGACTATGCAAAATGTTAAAGATATGTCCCCAGACAAAGACTTGATTGGCTTCCTGACGAAAATCTGCCAACTTTTCTTCAATCTCATCACGAATGTCCAAGGCATCTTTGAGAATGTCTCTTTCTTTCTGTGACAAATCCGCCTCAATCGGTTCCTCATGTTCCGTGACAATTAAAGGAATAAAGAATTTTTCGACAATCTCGCTTCTATAATCTCGGTAATCTAATTTCATACACAAACTTTCTAAACTTGAGCTACTTCATTTTTAGGTTTATGACCCACAAGAATAGTATAGCTTACTAGTCCCACAGAAAGCAAGAGGAAGATAAGGGAAATACTGGTCGGAGACAGGAACATTACCATCAATGACACCAAGGCTTGGCCTGCTACCATACCAATCTGACAGAAGGCATCAATCCCACCACCGACTGTCGCCAATTTATCTTCAGGTAGTTCGTTCAACACAAGGGCATTCATTTTAGGATTGAAAATTCCCAAGGTCATTGCCGTTACGAAGAGAACAGCTAGCACCATGTAGATATTGTGAAGAAAAATCCCTGAAAAAAGTAAAACAGGCATAAGAGTAGAGAACTTGAGCAGGTTGATTAGGCTGACATTTTTAAATGCTGCCATACCCAAGCTTGAACCCAAAATACTACCAACTGAGAAGAGAATGGAAATCAAAGCCACAGTTGTCCCTGCATTGACAATGACAAAATCTGAAAACTCCTTCATATTTAAAACCACCAAGGGAGAGAGAGCTGTAAAGATGGCATTCAAGCTAGCAATGGTGATGATTGACGCTTTAAGTACGGGAATATTCTGCACAGCTTGGTAAGATTCTTTGATACTCTGACCAATTCCTTTGACAATCCCAGCTTCCGTTTCTACTTGCTCGGCTTGCTGGATAGGATTTTCTTTCAGCAATTTAGCAAAAGTTGGACGAAGAATTACCATAATAGCAAGGCTGACCATGAAGGTCCCTGCATTGAAAAAGGCAAGTTGTTGATAGGACATAAAACCAATCAGGATGGCTCCACTAGCTTGAAAGGCAATTTGCAAGAGCGATTTGACAGTCATCTTGAAGGCCATGGCTGTTTCGCGGTCCTCTGCTGCCACAACCCGCAGGCTGACAGGCAGATAAAGACCATTCTCATATTGACCCGACAAATCAGACAAGAAGTTGATGACACATACGACTGCTACAATCCAAAGGGCTGGTGCAAAGCCCATTAAGAGACCAACAAGGGCATAGAGACCAACACGAACCAGCAGGGTTGCAAGAATAGTATCCAATTTATTTTTCGTCTTGTCTGCCCAAATCCCGATAAAAAGTCCAGCCAAAATCGGCAAGGTTTCAGAAGCCGTAATCATAGCCAAGGCAAACTTGGTATCTGGTAGAAACAAGACATAGTTCATCAAAGCTAGGTAGTAAAGCGTGTCTCCAAAGTTGGAAATCAAGTCTGCCACAAAGCTAGATAGGAATAATGTATTGTTGATTAGTTTTTTCATAAACATCTCCTTAAACATCAATTAAATATTTGTTTAATGTTATTTTACACTTTATTTCAATAAAGTCAATACTTAATTTTATAAAAATTAAATATTTTTTAAACATTTGTTTAATTTTTCTTCTAACTGACTTTTTCTTGACAAGATGAGCACAGTTTGTTATAGTATTGTTCGGGCACCTCTTTTGAGAGGTCGGAGAAAAGGCTCCCTAATTTTAGGGAGCTATTTTTGTTTTTCCCAGAAAACATTACACATTTGGAGGACTTATTGAGATGAAGAAAATCGCATTTGATTCAAATAAATATTTGAATTTGCAACGTGACCATATTTTAGAACGAATTACTCAGTTTGAAGGCAAGCTCTATATGGAATTTGGTGGAAAGATGCTGGAAGATTTCCACGCAGCCCGTGTTTTACCTGGCTATGAACCAGATAACAAAATCAAACTCCTCCAAGAGTTAAAAGACCAAGTAGAAATCGTCATCGCCATCAATGCCAGCAACATCGAACATTCTAAGGCACGTGGTGACTTGGGTATTTCTTATGACCAAGAAGTCTTCCGCTTGATTGATACCTTCAATGATATTGATATTTACGTTGGTTCTGTCGTCATTACCCAATACCGCAACCAACCAGCCGCAGATGCCTTCCGCAAGCAGTTGGAAAAACATGGTATCAAGTCCTACCTCCACTACCCAATCAAGGGCTATCCTTCTGATATTGACCACATTATCTCACCAGAAGGTATGGGTAAAAATGACTACATCGAAACTAGTCGCAATCTCGTCGTTGTCACCGCACCTGGACCTGGTTCAGGTAAATTAGCGACTTGTATCTCCCAACTTTACCACGACCAACTGCGTGGCGTCACATCTGGCTATGCTAAGTTTGAAACCTTCCCAGTGTGGAACTTACCACTCCACCATCCCGTTAACTTAGCCTATGAAGCTGCAACTGCCGACCTGGACGACCTCAACATGATTGACCCCTTCCACCTGCAAACCTACGGCAAAACTGCGGTCAACTACAACCGTGATATCGAGGTCTTCCCTGTCCTCAACCGTACCTTTGAACGCATTTTGAACAAATCACCATACGCCTCACCGACAGACATGGGGGTTAACATGGTGGGCTATTCCATCGTGGACGAGGAAGCGGCTATCGAAGCGTCCAAGCAAGAAATCATCCGCCGCTACTATCAGACTCTAGTTGATTTCAAGGCAGAGCGGGTGAGCGAGCAAGCAGTTAAAAAGATTGAACTCCTCATGAATGAAGTCGGTGTGACGCCAGCCGATCGTAAGGTTGTTATCGCTGCACGCGAAAAAGCAGAGCTGACAGCCAGCCCTGCCCTAGCTATTCAGTTGCCAAATGGAGAGATGGTAACAGGTAAGACATCCGACCTCCTCAAACCAACTGCAACTGTCCTTCTTAATGCCATCAAGCAAATCGCACAAATCGATGATGAAATACTTCTTATCGAACCAAACTACATCCGTCCAATTCAAGAATTGAAAGCAGATTATTTGGATAAAAATAATACTCGTTTGGATGCCAGCGAAATCCTCAACGCCCTTGCCATCACCGCACAAGACAGCCCTCTTGCTGCACGTGCCATGAAAGAATTGGGGCAATTAAATGGTAGCGAAGCCCATTCGACTGTAATCCTATCCGATGAAGATAAGAGTGTCCTTCGTAAATTAGGCATCAATCTTACCTTTGATCCTATCTACCAACACAATAAGTTTTATCAAGCTAAATAACCAAATCCTGTTCTAATCTCATTTTGAGGTTGGAACTTTTTTCGTGAATGAATGGTTGCCTGTATATGCCTGTATATAAGAAAAAAAGGCTGGGACAAAAGTCCTGGCCTCCTTAGTTTTTTTCAATAGATAGACTTGACGCAGTGGTTGAGTGGGCTAACGACTCATCGAACCCTGCGGGTTACCGATTTTTGTCCCACTCCCTCATTATTTTATTGAACGTCAAATACCACTGACTTCACTTTAGTCATCGCTTCGATACTGTAACGGATACCTTGTACACCTGCTCCTGAACCCTTGACCCCCAAGAACGGGAAGTTATCTGGACCACGTTGGGTTTTGGCATTGATATGAACCGTACCAACTTCTAATTTAGAAGCAAAATCAAAAGCAAATGGATAGTTGCTTGTAAAGATAGAAGATTGAAGACCATACTCAGACTGGTTACACAATTCCAACATTTCATCCAATGTTGAAACACGAATAATTGGAAGAACTGGTCCAAATGGCTCTTCCCATGCAATTTCCATATCTGGTGTAACATGGTCAAGAAGGGTTGGCCAAATCAAGTTTTTCTCACGTTTGTATGGTGTCAATTCAATTGCACCTTTTGCCTGAGCATCTCGAACTAGGCCTTCAATAAATTCTGCTGATTGTTCGTCAATAACTGGCGTAATATCCTTGTTCTCAAATGGATCACCGACAGTCAATTTCTCAACTTCTGCTTTCAACTTCGCAGCCAATTCATCAGCTACAGAATCCATAACAAGAACACGCTTAATAGCCGTACAACGTTGACCTGAATAGCTGTAGGCACCACTTACAATTTCTTTTGCAGTGTGGTCCAAATCCGCATCTTCCATAACAACTGCTGCATCCTTACCACCCAACTCAAGCATGATTGGACGAATGCCTGCTAATTTACCAACTTTTTGTCCAATTGGCGTTGAACCCGTAAAGTTAATGAAGTTTACTTCTGGATGTTCAATGATGTAGTCACCAATTTCTGAACCGCGACCAGTAATGGTATTAAAGACACCCGCTGGGATACCAGCATCGGCAAAGGCTTCCGCCAACAATAGACCTGAAATTGAACCCTGTGTAGGTGGTTTAAACATAACTACGTTGCCACCAATTAAAGCAGGTGCAATTTTTGATGCCGATAAGTTAACAGGGTAGTTATACGGTGCAATCGCCAATACGATACCTACTGGCTCTCGGCGAACCAAAGAAACCTTTGACTTAGCAGTTGGCTCGTAGGTTCCACCCTCTAATGATGAACCATAAACACGCAAGCCTTCTTCAGCAGCAAAACGAATGAGGTGGGCAGAACGATCCACTTCACCAATTGATGCCTTAATACCTTTTGAAACTTCTTTTGCTAAAATTTCACCAATAGCATCCTTACGCTCTTCCAAAATATTGGCAGCTTTGTGCAAATATTGAGCACGTTCAAATGCTGACAAGGCACGCCAAGCAGGTAATGCCTTTCTAGCAGCTTCCATTGCCTGATCAACTTCTTCTTTTGACATAGCAGGTACTGTACCAAGTTTTTCTTGATTAATCGGTGAGTGAATCGCGATTGATTTTTCTGATCCAACCCAAGAACCGTTAATATAATTATTATACGCCTTCATTTCTTCCTCCTTTGAGTATAATGTGATAATTGTAACACATTGAAATGAATTTTGCAATAATTTTTAGAAAATTTCAAATTTTCTTTCAAATTAATTTCAATCTTCAAAGTATTTTAAGTCGTATATCTCAAAAAATATATGGGCGCCTCTATAAACTCCCAAAATTGCGAATTTGGAGTTACTAAAGTCTTGTTAAATCAATATATTAAATTTTAGAAAATTAGTTTTTAGAGGTCCCCATATATATTGCTTTAAACATCAAAAATGAGAGAACGAATTTCGTCCTCTCTAGGTGTTAGCTTTTCGTCTCCCCACTACAGTTGACATAATCACGACAAAAAGGTCCAAGAGGACCTTTTTGATTATTTTACTGTACGAACACGCATAGTGTTTGTTGAACCTGCAACACCTACAGGCACACCAGCAACGATAACAATATCATCTCCTGCTTCAACAAGACCTTGTTCTTTGGCAATGCGTTCAGCCAAATCAAACATATCGTCAGTTGAATCTGGACGGTTTGTTACAACCGGGATAACACCCCAGTTAAGCATCAATGATTTTTGTACTTTCTCAGTAAATGTTACTGCCAAGATGTCAGCATCTGGACGGTATTTAGAGATTGAACGAGCTGAGTAACCAGTTTCAGTAACTGTTACAACCAACTTGATGTTCATTGAGTGACAAGCATCTTTTACTGCAGATGCAATAACTTCTGTTTTAGATGCACGGTCAAAGTGATCAGAGTTCAAACGACCGTATTCGTTAAGAAGAGTTTGTGCATTTTTAGCAATAGTTGCCATTGTACGAACTGATTCAACTGGATATTTACCGTTTGCAGACTCACCTGAAAGCATTGTTGCGTCAGTACCGTCGATAACTGCGTTGAATACGTCAGATACTTCAGAACGAGTTGCACGTGGTTTTTCAGTCATTGTTTCCAACATGTTTGTTGCTGTGATAACTGCTTTACCAGCTGCATTCACTTTAGTGATAATCATTTTTTGGTAAACTGGAACCATTTCAAATGGTACTTCGATACCCATGTCACCACGAGCAATCATGATACCATCTGAAGCTTCAATGATTTCATCAATATTGTCGATACCTTGTTGGTTTTCGATTTTTGAGAACAATTGAACGTGCTCATTACCAGTTTCTTTAAGAATGTTACGAACTTCTTCAACATCTTTTGCTGAACGAACGAATGAAATGGCGATGAAGTTCAAACCTTGTTCCAAACCGAAACGGATATCTGCATTATCACGCTCTGCAAGAGCTGGGAAAGGAATTTTAGTATAAGGAATGTTTACACCTTTTTGTTTAGCGATAACACCGTCGTTTTCAACTTCAACAACAAATTCACGTTTTTCAGCATCTTTTTCGATGACTTTAAGACCAAGTTTACCGTCGTCAACAAGAATTTGTTTACCAACTTCAACATCGTCAAATACATCAAGTGCACCTGCAACGTTCAAAGCGATTACTTCTCTAGTTGATTGAATACCTTGTTTAGTAGCTACGCGAAGAACATCACCTGTTTTGTATGAATATTCTTTAGCATCGTCAGCAAACAACTCAGTACGGATTTCTGGACCTTTTGTATCCAACAAGAAACCAACTTTTTTACCAGCAATTTCTTCCGCACGACGTACAGTTGCCATACGCTCACCTTGCTCTTTGTGGTCACCATGTGAGAAGTTGAAACGGAATACGTTTGCACCTTCAGTGATCAATTGAGCAATTTTCTGTGCTGATGCTTCAACATCAAGGTTTTCTCCCCAATAACCATCATCACCGAATTTTTTTCCACCACGGATTTCTACCGCAGGTCCGAGGGTTGCAACGATTTTAACACGTTTATTCATCTTAACAAAACTCCTTTATATTTAATGGTCTTTTGAATGGTCTTTTGACCCTTAATAACAAATAATGAAATTGTCAAATTAGATTGACAAGTTGCGGTTTAATTCAGCCATTTCTAAGTCAGCTTTATGTGGATTGTTCACAACAATCTTACCATCTGCAGTCAAGCTGAACAATGCTCCTTCTTCAGCTGTACCAAGAATTGGATTTTCAACCATTTGCTCATTACGGATACCAACCGCAAGACCACCACGGCCTTCCTTGAGCAATTTAACAGCATGCGCGCCCATACGAGATGCAAGTACACGGTCACGAGCTGTTGGAGAACCACCACGTTGGATATGACCAAGTTCTGTCACACGAAGATCACTTGTATCGCCTGCTGCTTTCAATTCTTCAGCAAACTGTGCAGCTGGCATAACACCTTCAGCCAAAACAATGATGCTATGTTTCTTACCATTGTCGTAGCCCGCTTTAATACGGTCAACAATATCGTTGATATTGAAGTCTTCTTCTGGAACAACGATAACATCTGCACCAGAAGCAATACCAGCCCAAAGAGCGATGTCTCCCGCATGACGTCCCATTACTTCAACAACGAAAGTACGACGGTGACTTGATGAAGTATCGCGGATTTTATCAATCGCATCCATAGCAGTTGTTACAGCTGTATCAAAACCGATTGTAAAATCTGTACCCACGATGTCATTATCAATTGTACCAGGTACACCAATAGCTGGGAAGCCATGCTCCGTCAAGCGCATTGCTCCGTGGTAAGAACCATCACCACCGATAACAACTACACCTTCGATACCATGTTTTTTCAATTGCTCAATCCCTTTAAGTTGCCCTTCTAATTTGGCAAATTCTGGATAACGAGCTGAACCAAGGAATGTTCCGCCACGTGAAATAATATCACCTACAGAACGTGCAGACAATTCATGGATATCACCCGCAACCATACCTGCGTAACCTTCGTTGATTCCATAAACTTCCATTCCTTCTGAAATTGCTTGGCGAACAACTGCACGAATAGCAGCGTTCATACCAGGGGCATCACCACCACTGGTCAAAACAGCAATACGTTTCATTCGTTAATGCTCCTTTAACTTTTCATTTTAACTGCCCTATTATAACATACTTAACCTAAACTTGCTTGACTTTTTGCTATTTTTTTATCGAAAAATCGTTTTCATAACAAATTCACTTAACTCTTCTTCTAATTGAGGCGTTTTCATAACCATGTGGTGCTCAGCCTGAATTGTCTGATTACTATCTTGATAATGAAGTACTACTGGAATGCTTCCTCTATATTTATCCAAAATACGAGCAACGGCATAATCGTGTTCTCGATTTTCCAAAAGAATCCAAAATTTCTCCAAACTGACAGGCTCTAATTTTTCTAGAACTAATTGCAACTGTCCATCACGCTCTTGCACTCTACCTGTGATGTACCCCATTCCCCCTTCTTCCAAAACAGAAGCGTATTGGCGATAAGATTCTGGGAAAAGAGTCACATCAAGCGTCCTTTTGGTATCTGTCACTCGAAGAAACGCCATTTGCTCCCCAGTCTTTTTGGTACGAATCAATCGAATAGCTTGAATCTGCAAAAGAACGGTCGCTCGATTGCCAACCGCTAAATCAGCCAAATCTGTAAAACTACGCTTAGACTCTCGACAAATAGTGACTAAAGGATGCGGACTAATACCAACACCTAGCAATTCTTGCTCTAGCATAAATTTTTCGCTGTCGCTGTAATCTTCCACATCTGTCCAACTATAACTCTCCTCTGCAAAAAATGTACCAATTGCCTCTGCAAAGACAAAGAGATTGTCTAGATTTTCAATAATCTTTTTACGATTGGCGTCAAAATCATCAAATAAACCAATCTGAATAAGAGGGATTAGTAAATCCTTTTTCTTGAAATTATCTGGCAAGCGCAAAATAAAATCTTCTACAGACTTATAGGGACGATGATCCAATATCCATAAAGCTAAATCTTTAGGCAAACCTTTCAGTGTTTTTAATCCTAGGTAGACCTTACTTTTATCAAACTTATCGTGATAAGGAATATTGTTAATCGTGAGTCGAGCTACCTCAAAGTCAAACTGCATCGCATCTTCAATATAAGCACTGCTAGAATGATTGAGCATGACATCAAAAAAGACATCCGTATAGTGACTCTTGAAATAGGCCATTTGAAAGGCTAAGGCTGAATAAGCATAGGCGTGGCTACGGTTAAAACCATAACCAGCGAACTTAGCCATCATGCCAAATATTTCCCTTGCATTCTCTTCAGCGTGTCCGTTTTTCAGTGCTCCCTGTAAAAATTCTGCTTCCATTGCCTGCATTTCCTGGGCATTCTTTTTAGACATCGCCCTGCGGAGTAAATCCGCCTTTCCAAGCGTAAATCCTGCATAGACCTGTGCAATCTGCATGACCTGTTCCTGATAAAGCATGATACCATAAGTCGGTTGTAAAATAGGAGCAATGGTTGGGTCCAACAAATCAACTGTCTCTTGTCCATGTTTGCGTTTTACAAAGTTATCCGAATAATCACTAGCCCCCGGCCTATTCAAACTCGTTGTTGCAACTATATCTTCAAATCGACCAGGTTTGACCCTTCGAAGCAGGCTAATCGCACCAGGCTGTTCAAATTGAAAAATTCCCTTAGTCCGACCAGCAGCAAAAAGTTCCAAGGTTTTCTTGTCTTCTAAATCTATCTTGGCAATATCAATTTCCTGCTGATAACGTTCACGTACTCCTTCTGCCATTTTTTGCACAAAGGTCAGATTTCGTAAGCCAAGGAAATCCATTTTCAACAGACCATTCGCCTCAACAGCATGTGCATCATATTGTGTTACCAGCATGTCATCCCCTATTTTAAGAGGGATGGTATCTGTCAAGTCCTCATCACTCATCACTATCCCTGCTGCATGGATAGAAGTCTGTCGGGGTTGCCCTTCAATTTGTTGAGCAATCGCAAAAGCTTTTTGGTACTCTATCTTACTATTGATAATCTGACGAAAAGCGGCATTTCGCTGATAGGCAGAAGTAAGACTATCCCTAAATGAAATTTTCTTGGTAATATTACTTAACTCATATTCAGGTGTTCCGAAACGCTTAAATACATCACGAATAGCCTGCTTAGCTCCAAATGTCGAGTAGGTTACAATTTGCGCAGCATGGGTTGAACCATAACGATCTCGTACATAACGAATAAAATCTGCTCGATGAATATCTGGAATATCAATATCAATATCGGGCATTGAATAACGTTCAGCATTGAGAAAGCGTTCAAAGAGAAGATTATGCTTAACAGGATCAATACCTGTGATATTTAAGGCGTAGGCAACTAGGCTTCCAACAGCTGAACCGCGCCCCATTCCCATATAGTACCCTTGGCTACGTCCAAAACGAAGTAGGTCCCATACAATCAAGAAATAATCATCAAATCCCATTTGATGAATAATGGATAATTCCTTTTCCAAACGTTCTTTATATAGTGAATTAGCCAAGCCCTTCTCTTCTAATCCTTGATAGGAGCGCTCGTATAATTCTTCCACTGCAGGTCTGTCACGATTAAAACGCGGCAATTTTAAATCTGTATTTAATTGATAAGAAATCCCTGCAACCAAGTCACGTAAATTATCAACTGCTTGCGGAAACCGATTAGAAAATAGATTGGTTAAGCTATCAGCCGATAAAAGCTTTTGTCGACTATCTATATCTGCAACTTGATTAAGTGGAATATTATCTCGAATAGCATGGAGAACCTGTAGACTTTCCAATTGTTCCTCTTCAAAAAAACGAACCGTATGAATTGGGAGTATTGCTTGCTTAAAGTCTTGAACTGGTGTATCAACCGTCACTCCGATATAATAGTTAACACCTAACTCAAGGTGCTCAATGCCAGAAAAATAAGGAACAACCACTGCTATGTCGACTAAATACTGGCGAATATCTTCAAAGTTATCCTGTCCAGTCATTTTTGTAGTCGATATTTTCAAGAGATTTCGATAGCCCTTGGTGGTCAAGGCAATCAACTGAGTTGTCACTTCTCGCTCCTGCCCCTCCAACTGCCAGTCCAATTCACAACCAATAATTGGTTGAAGCCCCATTTTGTTACAGGATTCCATAAAACTATAGGCTGCATAAAGACTGTTTTTATCCATTATCCCCAATGCGTGGTAACCAAGCTCTTTAGCCTTGCCTACATAATTTTCTATCGTCACCATGCTATCCATAAAGGTATAGACGGTTTTTGTATCTAGTTGTGCCAGCATGGTCTTCTCCTTTTTATTTCTTCTATTATACCAAATATTCTAGGAAAATTTTTTCAAGAAATGCAATCAAAAGACTTGCAATTTATCATGTTTTATTGTATTATTTTGTTAGAACATAGGTATTGGCAAAAATGCCTAGAAAGGAAAGAATAATGGCTTGGAAATTTGACAACAATATGCCCATATATATTCAAATCAGTAATACTATAAAATTACAGATTGTGACCAATCAATTGAAATCGGGAGATAAATTGCCAACCGTGCGTGACTTGGCTGAAATAGCTGGCGTCAATCCAAACACGGTGCAACGGGCCCTGTCTGATTTGGAAACGGAAGGATTTGTTTACTCAGTCCGCACAACAGGACGTTTCGTCACAGACAATCAAGAATTGATTTCACAGACCCGACTTCACTTGGCACAGAAAGAACTTGAAAACTTTGTGACCAATATGCTAGACTTGGGCTTCAATCAAGATGAATTAACCCACCAGTTAGATGATTATTTGAAAGGAGTCACTTATGAATAACGCATATACTTTGGTTGAGCTACAACAAGTTTCAAAATCTTATGGTGGAGCTGTCGCCCTAAATAATGTCAATTTGAAGTTGACTGCTGGAAAAATCATAGGACTTTTGGGACCAAATGGTTCGGGTAAAACGACCATGATTAAATTGATCAACGGTCTGTTGCAACCAGAATATGGTCAAGTATTGATCAATGGTCGCACCCCATCGCCAGAAACCAAGGCAATTGTATCTTATCTCCCAGATACGACTTATCTCGATGAGCATATGAAAGTGCTCGAAGCAATTACATTTTTTGAAGATTTTTACGCTGATTTTGATAAGGAGCGTGCTCTCCATCTTTTACAAGATTTGGGCATTGATTTAAACAGTCGTATGAAACATCTCTCTAAGGGGAATAAGGAAAAAGTCCAACTCATTCTGGTGATGAGCCGTCAAGCACAGCTGTATGTTTTAGATGAGCCAATTGGTGGTGTTGACCCTGCCGCTCGAGACTACATTTTAAAAACCATCGTCAACAACTACTCTCCGACTGCCTCTGTTATTATCTCTACTCACTTAATTTCAGATGTCGAGCAAATTTTGGATGAGGTTATTTTCCTACACTACGGAAGTGTTATTCGCCATGGAAATGTAGATGACTTGCGAATTGAAAGCGGAGAATCTATTGATGAACTCTTCCGCCAAGATTTTAAGGCTTAGTTAGAAGGAGATTGCTATGTTTAAAAAATTACTCAAATATGAATTTCAATCCGTTGGAAAATGGTATCTAGGAATTTATGCCGGGGCATTGGCCCTATCTATCATACTCGGGTTTTGGTTACAAGCTTTGAGCTTACGGGCACAAGCTGGAAGCACTGAACCTGGTGGTGCTGAAATGGTCCTTTTCGGTACTTCCTCCATGACCTTCGGTATCTTAATTGCAGCACTTGGTTTATCCACCTTTTTCATGGTTATTAACCGATTTAGAAAAAATGTCTATGGACGTCAGGGTTATTTAACCATGACCTTACCTGTCTCCAGCCACCAAATTATCCTCAGCAAACTTGTAGCTTCATTGGTTTGGTACTTTTTAGCAGGAGTTACCATTGTTCTTTCAATCGGAATCATTTTAGCTGTTCTCATGCTCGGAACTGAGGAAATCATGATTCCTGAATTGCATACTGTTGTACAAGCATTAGACTGGCCTGTCATATTTGCACATTTATTCTATATGCTGATTGAGTCAACAATGGGAATCTTGCTGATCTACTTCTCCGTCTCTGTTGGTCAACTGTTTAAAGATCACCGTCTACTGTTTGCCATTTTAACCTATATCGGAATTTCAATTGTTCTCGGTGTGTTTGGAGCTCTCATTTTTACCAATTATCTAGAGAACCTTTATAATGCCGCACTACCATTATATCCTAGTCCAATCTTAGCCTTGATCAATATTATCCTAGCCTTTGCTTACTATTTTGGTACACACTTTATCATGACTAAGAAATTGAATTTGCAATAAGAAAAAGCTCTTTGCCGGTCGTTTTGACATGGCCTAGAGCTTTCTTTTTACAAATTATACTTTTGAGCTAGGACATCAAGTAAGTTTGCCTTTTCTTCCTCACTGGCAAAGCTTGCTTGAATAGCATTTCTGTTGAATTGATAAAATTCTTCCTTGGTCGTTCCAAAATACTCTACAAATAGCTGATATTCTTTATTTAGGTTTGTGTTGGAAACCGTTCGATTATCAGTATTGATGGTAATCTTTGCTCCCGCTTGAACTAGCTGTTCATAGGGGAAGTCTGCTAGAGTTTGAGCAGCTCCGGTCTGGAGATTTGAAGTCAGGCACATCTCAAGCGTTGCTCCGCTATTGACAAAAGCCTGAATAGCCTCAGCGTGACCGCTAAGAGCCGTTCCGTGGCCAATCCGCTTGATACCCAAGGCCAGAGCTTGGGCTACATTGGTCACGCAACCACACTCACCAGCATGGAAGGTCATGGGGTAACCTAGAGATTGTGTGTAGTCAATCAACTCAGCCAACTCATGAGTTGGGTAGTCTGCCTCGTTTCCTGCAAAATCAAAGCCAACCAATCCTTTCGGTGCCAGATTGGCAATAGCAGAAAAGATTTCTCTGGTCTGACTTGGATCAGTTTGTTTCAAGCCACAGACCAAGAGCTTGGCAACTATACCAAATTCTTTCTGAGCCTTTTCCATCCCACGCAAGACGGCATTCACAGCTTCCAGGATAGTCAAACCCTTGTCAGTCGATAATTCTGGTGCAAAACGAAGTTCAATATAGAGGACTCCATCCTTTGATGCTTGACCTAGAACATCGTAGGCAGCTATTTCCAGCGCTTCCGCAGTTTGTAGAAGAGGGCGAACAAAATCAAATGTTTTCAAATAGGTCATCAGGCTATCAACCTTGCCCTCTATACTGACCAATTTTCTGAGTTCCTCATCCTTGTCTGGAATGGAAATTTCTGCCATTTGGGCAAGTTGACGAATCGCTGCTAAGGATAGGGAACCATCCAAATGGCAATGCAATTCTGTCTTGGCTAATTCTTGTACATTCAACATTAACAACCCCTCTTTCGTAAGTATATTGTTAACTATCATACCACATTTTAGACAAAACACAAGATATTTTTGATAAAAAGTGAACTTTATCAACTATCCATTATTCTTTTATGCAAGAAAAAAAGAACGATTTCCATCGTTCTTGCCATACGGAAGACATGGGATTCGAACCCACGCACGCTGTTACACGCCTACCGCGTTTCCAACACGGCCTCTTGAGCCTCTTGAGTAATCTTCCATATATGGAGCTGGTGGGAGTCGAACCCACGTCCAAACACCTGCTAACTTATTCGTCTACAACCATAGGTTATGTCTTGCTTTAACTTGGGCTCGATACATAACTCAAACCTAGCACAAGCGAGTCAGTTCATCTCTTTTGGGACAGCCTGACTCAATCCCAACGTAGCTTGTTATTTTAAGACCAATCAGCAAACACAAGCAATTCGCGAATGGTCACGCAGGCAGGTTATTAAGCTGCTAATGCGTAAGTGTTTGTATTTTTTGCAGTTATATTTAACTGGCATTTTTACATCTGCCGATGAGTTGCAGAACAAGCCTCATAATGCCTGTCGAATCCGTAACAACCCCGTAGGATTTGATACAGGAACTATTATAGCAGAATTTTTTATAAATAGCAAAATTATTTACATTTTCCTTACAATTTAAAAAATTTTTGAAATATGGTAAAATGAAAGTATGTATAAATTTTGGCAAAAAACCATTCAAGTATTAAGTATTTTGACCCTTATCGGGACTGCTATTTTTCTGTTTTGGCTCTATAAGATTGGCATTTTGAACGACCAAAATGTCTTAAGCGATTTAATCAAAAGCCAAGGTGCTTTAGGTAGCCTCTCCTTTTTAGCTATTCAGATTATTCAAGTTGTATTTCCGATTATTCCAGGCGGTGTTACGACTGTTGTAGGTTTCCTCGTATTTCATTTTTGGTGGGGATTCTTTCTCAATTATCTTGGAATTTCAATCGGTAGTATCATCCTTTTCTGGTTGGCTCGTCGCTACGGAAAGAAATTTTGTCTCCTCTTCATGTCTGAAGATACGTTTTACAAATATGAAAGCAAAATTGATAATAAACGTAGTTATGAAATTTTCTTTATTCTTTGCATGCTTTCTCCCATTTCTCCAGCTGACATAGTGGTGATGATTACTGGATTAACAAGCATGAGTTATCGGAAATTTATTATGATTACTTTACTTTGTCGCCCTTTCTCAGTTGTGGCCTATAGCTTCTTTTGGATCTATGGCAGCCAATGGTTGCAGCAATTGTTAGGATAAAAATGAACACCCTTATCTTCGGACAAGGGTGTTTTGTTTATTCTACAATCTGCTGATACATATGTGGTCTGCGGTCTCTAAAGAGTCCCCAATCCAAACGTTCGCGCGCTCCCTTGTCCAAATCATAAGTGGCAAGTATGACTGCTTCTTCCTCGCGTCCCACTTTTTCAATCACTTCACCTGTTTCATCTGTCATAAAGGACGAACCATAAAAACGCAGGCTAGAAGATTGGCCGCCATTTTCTTCAGAAGGATGCACTTCTTCCAAGCCAATCCGATTGGCCGCAATGACAGGTGTGATGTTGGCAGCCGCATGGCCCTGCATGGTCCGCTGCCAATGACCTTGGCTATCCGTGTCCAAAATCGGCTCCGAACCAATGGCTGTTGGATAAAAGAGCAATTCTGCTCCATTCAATGCCAAACAGCGAGCGGTTTCTGGGAACCATTGGTCCCAACAGATGCCAATGCCAATTTTAGCGTAACGTGTTTCCCAGACCTTGAATCCAGTATTGCCCGGTGTGAAGTAAAACTTCTCCTGATAATAATGGTCGTCAGGGATATGAGTCTTGCGGTAAACTCCCAAAACACTACCATCCGCATCAATAACTGCAATCGAGTTATACAGGCTATTGCCATCTTTTTCATAGAAGGAAATAGGCAAGACAACCTGCAATTCCTTGGCAATAGGAATAAAGTGCTGAACAGCATCATTTTCTTCTACAGACTTGGCATAGTTATAATAATCATACTGGCGTTCTTGACAAAAATAAGGACGCTCAAAGAGTTCAGGCAGGAGAATAATCTGCGCTCCCTGACTAGCAGCCTGTCTGACCAAACGCTCTGCAGTCGCCAGATTTTCCCAAAGGTCCTGACTACACTGCATCTGGACAGCTGCTACAGTAACATTTCTCATATTTTCTTCCTTTTCATAATTTCTTTATGGGAGATACAATGGCTCTGAGACAAGGAAGGCCGGAGCCGGCTATACTGGAGTATGCCAATCCGGCTTGACGCTGTATCAGAGTCATTTAGCCCCATAAAGGGGAATCTGCTGGGTGATGCAATGGATATTCCCACCTCCAAGTAGGATGTCGCGGGCTGGTATGCCGACGACTTTTCTGGTTGGAAAAAGCTGCGCTAGGAGATGCAGTGCCTGCGCATCATGCTCATCATCAAACTGGGGCACCAAAACCGCACCGTTGCTGACGTAGAAATTCACATAGGAAGCCGCCAAACGTTCGCCAGCTGTCCGTACTTCTTCCCCCGCTTCATAGACATAGCCTGGCAAGTCCTCTTCTGTCACCAAAATGGGATTTTTAGGGATAGGCAGTTTATGAACGGTCAACTTTCTGCCCTTGGCATCCACCTGTTTTTCCAAGTAGTCCAAATCAGCCTTGGACATGGCATATTGGGGGTCTGCCTCATCATCCGTCCAGGCTAAAACTATCTCAGCTGGGCCGACGAAGGCCGCAACATTGTCTACGTGTTCATTGGTTTCATCATTGAAGATACCGTAAGGAAGCCAGAGAACCTTTTCAGCTCCGAGAGTATCTAGAAGCACTTGCTCAATCTGGTCCTTGGTCAAATGGGGATTACGGCCTGGGCTCAGTAAACAGGATTCGGTCACCAAGATGGTTCCCTCCCCATCGCTATGGATAGCTCCACCTTCTAACACAAAAGGATGGGCATCATGGACTGGCAGACCGATGGCCTGACTAAATCGACTAGCCACCTGATCATCTGCCTCATAGTCCTGATAAAGACCATCATAGCTTCCGCCCCAAGCGTTAAAGGCCCAATCGACAGACAAAGCTCTGCCATTTTCATGAACCAAGACCGTCGGACCTGTATCACGCGCCCAAGCGTCGTTGGTGGGGATGTCCAGATAGGTAACACCATCACCCAGCATAGACTGTGCCTCATCACGGTGAGCCTCATCCACCAAGAGATAGACCTGCTCGCTTTCAGCAATGGTTTTAATGACCTGGCTAAAGGCTTTTTTCGCCCCCTGACCATCAAATAGCCAGGAACCTGGACGAGTCGGCCACACCATGAGCGTGCCATGATGGGGCTCATACTCAGCTGGCATACGGTAGCCAGCAGCTTTTGGACTTTCTATCATGACAACCTCCCCTTGAAATCTTCATAGCCAAATTCCTTGATAATACGGCAGTCACCAGCCTTGTCCATGATGGCTAGGCTAGGTAACCCAATGCCATTGAAGGTATTGTTTTTGACAAAAGAATAGATGGCCATGTCCTCAAAATAGAGTTTGTCACCAATCTCCACAGGCTTTTCAAAGGAATAATCGCCGATGATGTCGCCTGTCAGACAGGTATTGGAAGATAGTCTGTATGTATAGGCCTTTTCACCTGCCTCAAAGCCAAGACGAAGCGGTGGACGATAAGGCATTTCCAAAACATCTGGCATGTGGCAAGTAGCCGAAGCATCTAGCACTAATGTTTCAATGCCGTTTTCAACAATGTCTAACACTTCTGTCACCAGATAGCCTGCATTAAGAGCAATGGCTTCTCCTGGCTCAATGTAAATTTCCAATCCATAAATTTCCTGCATGTGCTGGATAGAGGATATCAGCAATTCTACATCATAGTCTTCTCTGGTCACATGGTGGCCACCGCCCATATTGAGCCATTTGACTTTGTGAAGGTAGGGACCGAATTTGTCCTCAACAGCATCCAAAGTGGTTTTCAAATCATCCGAATTTTGCTCACAGAGAGTGTGGAAATGCAGACCATCCACCAAATCAAGCAGGTTTTCTGAAAACTGGTCAATGCGAACACCGAAGCGAGAACCCGTTGCGCAGGGATCATAGAGTGCATGGTCGTCTTGAGTGGAGCATTCCGGATTGATCCGCAGACCAATACTCACTCCTGCTGCTCTGCATTTGTCCACATGCTTGCGGAGCTGGCGTTCTGAATTGAAGACGATATGGTCTGCAATTTCCAAAATCTCCTCCAAATCCGCATCCTTGAAGGCTGGTGCAAAAACATGGACTTCACCCCCAAATTCCTCACAACCCAGCTTGGCTTCATAGAGACCTGATGCGGTGGTTCCAGCCAAATATTGGCTAATTAGTGGATAGGTGGCATACATGGAAAAGGCTTTTTGGGCCAAAAGGACCTTACAGCCTGTGCAGTCTTGTACAGACTTGAGAATTTCTAAATTGTTGACCAGCTTGGCCTCATCAATTACATAAGCTGGTGTTGGAACTTGATCGATTCTCATTTAGTCCACCAAAACTGGATTTTCAACAACTTGCCATGGTAAACCGTATTGGTTGAGCAAGTCCATAAATGGATCTGGATCTAGTTCTTCCAAATTGTAAACACCTGGTTTCTTCCAAGTCCCGTCCATAACCAGCTTGGTTCCAATCATAGCTGGCACACCAGTTGTGTAGGAAATAGCCTGTGAACCAACTTCCTTGTAACATTCCTGGTGGTCACATACGTTGTAGATGTAGATGGTCTTCTCCACACCGTCTTTGACCCCTGTGAAAATACAGCCGATGTTGGTTTTCCCAACAGTACGTGGACCAAGGCTGGCTGGATCAGGCAAGAGGGCTTTGAGAAATTGGATAGGCACTACTTCTTGTCCATTAAAGTTGATTAGATCCGTACGCAAGAGACCAACATTTTCCAAGCATTTCATATGACTCAAGTAGGATTGACCGAAAGTCATAAAGAAGCGAATACGTTTGACACCTGGGATATTTTTAGCCAGGGATTCGATTTCTTCATGGTGGAGGAGGTACATATCCTTCTGACCCACTTCTGGGAAATCATATTCTCGTTTGATCGACATAGCTTCGACTTCCACCCATTTGCCGTTTTCCCAGTAGGAACCTGGTGCTGAAACTTCACGCAAGTTGATTTCAGGGTTGAAGTTGGTCGCAAATGGATAGCCATGATCCCCACCGTTACAATCTAGGATGTCGATATAGTGGATTTCATCGAAATAATGCTTGAGTGCGTAGGCTGAGAAGACGCTGGTCACCCCTGGATCAAATCCGGATCCCAAAAGTGCTGTCAGCCCTGCTTTTTCAAAACGCTCCTTATAAGCCCACTGCCATGAGTAGTCAAAGTAAGCCGTAAATCCTTCTTCTGCACAGCGTTTTTCGTAGATAGCCCGCCATTCTGGGTCTTCTGTATCCTCGCACTCGTAGTTGGCCGTGTCGATATAGTCCACGCCCGTCACCAAGCAGGCATCCATGATGGTCAAGTCTTGGTAAGGTAGGGCAACATTCAAGACAGCTTTGGGCTGGTAGCTTTCAATCAAAGCAATCACTTCTTCTACCTTGTCTGCATCCACTTGGGCAGTTTCGATTTTTACAGCTGTTTTTCCTTCCAAAATAGCCTTCAAGTCATCACATTTGGATTTGGTACGGCTGGCAATCATGACTTCCTTGAAGGTATCTTCTGCCTGACAAACCTTGCTGATGGCAACTTGGGCAACTCCGCCACAACCAATCACTAACAAACGACTCATTATTTTTTCTCCTCTTCTTCTAAAATATCTTCGACATAACGGGGCAAGAGAAATGCTCCAATATGTAGGTTTGCGGTATAGTATTCTGTAAAAAGCTGGCGTACCTTCCATTTTTCCTTATCAAAATCTTCGATGGGATGGTATTTTTTAGAGGCAAAACCAAATAACCAATAACCCGCCGCAGATGTCGGAATATGGGCCTGATAAACACGGCTGATAGGGAAAGACTGGGTCGCCTTTCTATGCATGGAACGAAAAGCAGACTCATCTTCGTCATAGAATGGCGAACCATGTTGGTAAACCATGATGCCATCTTCCTTCAAAGCTCGGTAGGCATTACCATAAAATTCCTTGGTAAAGAGCCCTTCCGTGTGTCCAAATGGATCTGTCGCATCATTGATGATGATGTCATACTCATTTTCACAGTTGCGCAAGAAACGCAGACCGTCTTGTAAATAAACTTCGACTCGCTCATCTTCCAAGCCAGTTGCATAGTCTGGGAAATACTGACGACAAACTTCCACAAGGAGTTCATCTGGCTCTACAACGTCAATACGTTCGATTTCAGGATACATACTGAGAACTTGGGCAACTCCACCATCTCCACCACCTAAAATCAAGATTTTCTTGGGATTTGGATGAACGGCCATTGGTACATGAACGGCCATTTCGTTGTAAACAAAGTCGTCCGCATCTGAAAAGAGAACCCGACCATTAAGGGTCAAAATCTTACCAAAGGCTGGCGAGTCCAACACAGCAATGTCCTGAAATTCACTCTTGCCAGCATAGAGCTGCTGGCTGGTGCGAATGGATAACTTGACATCTGGCGTTTGGACTTCTGAAAACCACATTTCCATGACTAGACCTCCTTAATGACATTGATGAAGTTGACATCTGGATCTTCTGTCCCTTGGACGGAGCAGCCGCGCTCCTTGGCAAAGATGATGTAATCAACAATTTCTTGAGTCACTCGTTCACCTGGAGCTAAAAGCGGAATACCAGGCGGATAGCACATGACAAATTCTCCGCAGACCTGACCAACTGCTTCTTGCAGGGAACGGCTTTCCCGCTCTGCATAAAAGGCTTCCTGCGGTGACAAGACCAGCTGCGGCTGGATGTATTCTCCCGAAATCAAATCCGAACCATCTCGTGAGTAAAGACGCTTGATGTCAGCCAGAGCCCCCACCAGCCGCTCGATGTCCTGCAAGCGGTCACCGATTGAAATATAGGCCAGGATATTGCCAATATCACCAAATTCAATCTGGATGTCATACTCATCCCGCAGCAAATCATAGACTTCAATCCCTGTCAGACCAATGCCCTGCGTATAGATGGAGAGCTTGGTTACATCAAAATCATGCACCGTTTTACCATCAATTAATTCCTTGGAATAGGCATAGTAGCCACCGATGGCATTGATTTCACGGCGAGCATACTCAGACATTTCAATGACCTTTTCAAAGGATTCCTTGCCACGAAGGGCCAGATTTCTCCGTGAAATATCCAAACTAGCCAACAAGAGATAGGAAGCGGATGTCGACTGGGTCAGGTTGATAATCTGGCGGACATACTCCACATTCATATCAGGACCGACCAATAAAAGCGAGCTCTGGGTCAGACTACCTCCTGACTTATGCATGGAAACAGCAGCCATATCAGCCCCAACATCCATAGCCGCCTCTGGCAATTGGTCCGAAAAATGCAAATGCGCACCATGAGCCTCATCGACCAAAACTTTCATGCCCGCTGCATGAGCTTTCTCAGTCAAGGTCCGCAGGTCCGAGCAAATACCATAGTAGGTCGGATTGTTAATCAAGACAGCAACAGCATCAGGATGCTCAGAAATCGCCCGTTCAAAAGCTTCATTTTCCAAAGCAAGAGCAATGCCAATCCGTGGCTCCACGCTCATATCCACATAGACAGGGATGGCGCCACAAAGAACAAGGGCATTGAGGGCTGACTTATGGACATTTCGGGGAAGGATAATCTTATCGCCCGCCTTACAGGTCGCCAAAATCATGGTCTGCACTGAGGAGGTTGTTCCCCCAACCATGAGAAAGGCATGGCTAGCACCAAAGGCTTCTGCCGCCAATTCCTCCGCCTCTCGGATAATGGAGACGGGATGCCCTAGATTATCCAAAGGTTTCATGGAATTGACATCAATCCCCACGCATTTTTCTCCTAACAGTTCGACCAACTCTGGATTACCACGCCCTCGTTTGTGTCCTGGGACATCAAAGGGAACAATCCGTTTCCGGCGTAACTGTGCCAACCCCTGATAAATAGGGGCTTGGTGTTGATTTTTCATATCGAAAAACTCCTTTGCTTGATGGACTCCTACCCTTTTTAAACAAGTAAAAAGAGCAGGGTTCATCCTGCTCTACAATCCAAATCGACGCTTTTTATTCTTCTCTTGAGTTTATGTGCCTACCGTTTCCTACTCTCCAGTGCAAATATATACGTACTTTATTGACCGTTTCACAAGATGACGTGTGCTTTCACCACACTAAATTTGATATACGAATTAGGAATGAACCCTAAAATCAACTTATAAAATGTAGGCTTTTAACCCTATCAATAATGTGGCTTACGCCACGCTTCGGCATTCGACCCGCCTGTCCGTAGGCTTTGGTTATGATCAATAGCAGAGCTACTCATCCCATATAGGTCTGATATTTGCTAGAATAGGTATGACTACTTTTCCTAGGCCTGTTTATTGTAACACGGAAATTTCTCTTTGACAAGTATAATTTTTAATATTTTTTACAAAAAAATCCAAACATTAATAAAAAAATGGCTTCAAACGTTCGAAACCATTTTGTTTTTTTATTTAATTCCTAATGCAATTCGAGCATAACGACTCATTTTTTGAACGGTCCAAGCTGGTGACCAAACCAGTCTCACATCTACTTCTGTTACTTCAGGGACATCCTTCAATACATCATGAATTTGATCGGTAATTAGATCAGCTAATGGACAACCCATGGTCGTCAAGGTCATATCAATTTCAGCCTTGCCCTCAATAAATCGGATTTCATAAATTAGCCCTAAATTGATAATATCAATACCTAGCTCAGGGTCAATCACATCTTCAAGAGCATGAAAAATACGCTCCTGAATGTCTTTAATTTGATCTTCTGTGTACGTCATTTTTCTCTCTTTCTTTTTCACAACTTCAATACTAGAAAAGAAACAAACCAAGTTTGTGTCAAATTAGTCCACTGGACGTTAGGCTCCCTTTCTAATTTCAAGGGGAGCGGTTAAAAAGGTTCCCCGAACTCTCGCTTGTTTCAAATTTTTAGCAAGCGACCTGATAAGTGCCACTGGCACTTATCAGTCCTCAATAAAATCTCTGAGTGGTTTGCTGCGGGATGGGTGGCGGAGTTTACGGAGGGCTTTGGCTTCGATTTGGCGGATGCGTTCACGGGTTACGTTGAAGACTTTACCAACATCTTCAAGCGTACGCATTTTACCATCATCTAAACCAAAACGAAGACGCAATACGTTTTCCTCACGGTCAGTAAGAGTATCCAATACCTCATCTAACTGTTCACGAAGAACGACACGAGTTGTGTAATCAACTGGATTTTCAATGACTTCGTCTTCGATAAAATCTCCAAGATGACTATCATCTTCTTCACCGATTGGGGTTTCCAAAGACACTGGCTCTTGTGCAATCTTGAGGATTTCACGAACTTTCTCAGGCGTCATATCCATACGCTCAGCGATTTGTTCAGGAGTTGGATCCTGACCTAATTCCTGCAAGAGATTGCGTTGTTCACGGACCAATTTATTAATAGTCTCCACCATGTGAACAGGGATACGGATTGTACGCGCTTGGTCCGCAATGGCACGAGTGATAGCCTGACGAATCCACCAGGTTGCATAAGTTGAAAACTTGAAACCTTTAGAATAGTCGAACTTATCAACGGCCTTCATCAAGCCCATGTTTCCTTCTTGGATAAGATCAAGGAACTGCATACCACGCCCTACATAACGCTTAGCAATGGAAACAACCAAACGCAAGTTGGCTTCAGCCAGACGTTGTTTTGCTTCTGGGTCACCTGCTTCAACCGCCAATGCCAATTCTTGCTCTTCCTCGTTGGTCAAAAGAGGTACAACACCAATTTCTTTCAAATACATGCGAACTGGATCGTTCACTTTTGCAGAAGTGCTTCCAAGCAATTCTTCGTCAGATAATTCTGGCTCTTCCTCTACCTGCATAGCACGCGCTGATGGATTTCCATCCTTATCAACTATTGAAATCCCTGCGTCCTGAATACGTTGGAGCAAATCATCGATTCCGTCAGCATCAAGCGTAAATGGAATAACCAGTTGGTCATTGATTTCATCGTCTGTAGCTGAACCTTGTTTTTTATGGTTACGAATAAATTCAGCAACTTGTACATCAAAAGTTGTCACTTCTGTCTTTTTATCTTTTTTACTTGTCATACTTACTCCATCTGTTTTCTTTTCTCGAGAAGTTGGGCCAACTCATCGAGGGCAATATCTGCATTTCCCACATGGGAATGTTCACGGATTTTCCGTGTCAGGTGTTGATTTTCCTTTCGCAAGAGTTCTTTGTCTCGTCGCAACTCCAATTCTTCTATCTCGTGTTGACCTACTTCTTCTGGTAATCGTTCTTCCAAGATACGATACCAGGCCTGTTGAACACTATCTTCCAATTGAGATAAGTCAAAGCTACTAATCTCACCTTGATTTTTCAACAATTCATACAATACCTGCAATTCTGGTGTAGCAAAATAAAAATCTTCTCTCAGTCGAAATTCATTTAAAATATACGGATGTTCAACCATGCGATAGAGCAAGTGATTCTCCGTTCGAATGAGACTGGTAAGGCGAACCAAGGGCTGAGCTGGAATCTGGAAGGACTGCTCAACTTGTTGGGATTGGATTTGTTGGCTGCGTTGTTGACGTTGATTTAAGCGAACGGCATTGACTGCCTGCTCCACCTGACTATAATCAATGTCCGAAAGCACCTCAGCTACCTTATAAATATAGGAATTCTGAGCTGTAATGGACGAGACCTTTGCAATGATTGGGGCAATCTTATCCACAAAATCAATCTGCATTTGCAAATTATCCGGATTTTCGGGCTTCAGATAGTCGATTAAAAATTCTACATCACTTATCCTAGACTTGGTTAAGACTTGTAACAGGGCTTCTTCAGAATTTTTTTGTAAAAATTCATCCGGGTCCATATTATCAGGCAAACTAACTATTTCCACCTGAAAATCTCGCAATTCGTCTAAAGCCTTCATAGTAGCCGCTTGACCAGCTTTATCACCATCATAGGTCAAAACTAACTTCTTACAGAACTTAGCCAAATGGCCAACGTGCTCTCGAGTAAGAGCCGTTCCCATAGAAGCTACTGCATTGTCAATACCAGCCCGATGGGCCGCGATAACATCCAGAAAGCCCTCCATCAGATAAACTTCCCGCTGTTTTTTGATGACAGCCTTTGCCTTGTCCAAATGATATAATTCGTAACTCTTATTAAAAATAGCTGTGCTACGAGAATTTTTATACTTGGCTAACTGCTTGTTTTGTAAATCTTTTTCTGTCCAAATCCGTCCAGAAAAAGCAATAATCCTCCCATATTCATCTGCCAGAGGAAACATGATTCGAGACTGAAAGGCATCAAAAATCATATTCTGCTCGCTAGGATTAAACAAACCCGAGTGCAATAAACTGTCTTCATCGTATTGCTGAGAAAGTTTTTGATAAAGAATATTTTGCCCTTCTGGTGCAAGACCAATCTGGAAATTCTTAATAACTTCGTCACTTAATCCGCGTTGGTGAAGATAGTTCCTTGCTTCCTCTCCCATTTTTGTGGTCATTAACAAGGCATGATAAAACTTAGCCGCATCACTATGTATGTCGTATAAAAGCTGATGAGGATTTTCTTTCTTGGGCTGAAAATGACTGACAGATGAAACTTCTAGCTGAAACCCAGCTTTTTCTGCTAAAACAGCAACTGCATCTGCAAAGGGAATTCCACGTGTTTCCTCTACAAACTTAAAGACGTCACCAGACTTCCCACAACCAAAACAATGGTAAAACTGCTTGTCTTCAACAACGTTAAAAGAAGGTGTCTTTTCCCCATGAAATGGACAGAGACCGACATAATTCCGTCCAGCTTTTGTCAATGCGACAGATTCACCAATCACATCCACGATATTGAGGGCTTGTTTAATTTCTGTTATTCTATCTTTTGACAGCATATTTCCTCCTCAATATCTTTTTTCTAAATCGAAAAGTGGACACTATCCCCTTAGTTTAGCATACTCTATTTTATACTAAAAAAGTCAAAATGTAAAATTTCTGAAACAAATTACTTGTAAAATATTTTTAATGGTTATAATATATAGAGTAAAATATTTATGAAAGGACATATTTAGGATATGTTAAAAGATTTAAAAGCCTTTTTGTTCCGTGGAAACGTGATTGATTTGGCTGTCGGTGTGATTATTGCATCTGCATTTGGTGCAATCGTTAAATCATTGGTTGAAGATGTAATTACTCCATTGTTCTTGACGCCAGCTTTGAAAGCTGCTGGTGCAGACAAAATTGCTGACTTGTCATGGAACGGTGTTATGTACGGTAACTTCTTGAGTGCTGTTATCAACTTCTTAATCGTTGGTACTGTTCTCTTCTTCATTGTTAAGGCTGCTGAAAAAGCACAAAGCTTGGCTAAGAAGGAAGAAGCTGCTGTTGAAGAAGCTCCAGCAGGTCCAACTCAAGAAGAATTGCTTGCAGAAATCCGTGACTTGTTGAAAAAATAATCAATAAGATAGTGAAACAGGCACCATGCCTGTTTTTTGTACTATGAAAAAGAAGATGTGAGC
This sequence comes from Streptococcus suis, assembly GCF_046032515.1. Classification (GTDB taxonomy): domain Bacteria; phylum Bacillota; class Bacilli; order Lactobacillales; family Streptococcaceae; genus Streptococcus; species Streptococcus suis_AL. Next base: position 37,625 of record NZ_JARQPJ010000017.1, read on the forward strand.
CAACACTCACATCTTTTCTTATCCTTCATATCCATTTGGATTTTTAGACTGCCAATTCCATGTGTCACGGCACATATCTTCAATGGTTTTCTCTGTTTTCCAATTGAGTTCAGCCAGAGCCTTGTCTGCGTTAGCATAGCAAGTTGCTACATCACCTGGCCGACGGTCTACAATCTTATACGGTACTGGCACGCCATTGACTTTTTCAAAGGCTTGAACCAATTCCAGTACACTAGTTCCTTGACCAGAACCAAGGTTATAGGTATGCACACCTGAGGTTGTCGAAATTTTTTCCAAGGCCTTGATATGACCAAGTGCCAAGTCAATCACGTGGATGTAATCACGAACACCTGTTCCATCTACTGTGTCATAGTCCGAACCAAAGACACTGAGTTCTGGACGCTTACCTACGGCTACCTGTGCCACAAATGGCATGAGATTGTTTGGAATACCTGCTGGATCTTCACCGATTAAGCCTGATTCATGGGCACCGATTGGGTTGAAATAACGGAGAAGGGCAACACTCCAGTCCTTGTCTGCCACTTCCACATCGCGCAAGATTTGTTCCAACATGACTTTTGTATAGCCATAAGGATTGGTTGCACTGGTTGGCATGGTTTCCACCAAAGGTGATGGGTTGTTAAGACCGTAAACCGTTGCACTAGATGAGAAGACTATTTTCTTAACACCAAATTCTGCCATGACTTCTACCAAAGCCAAGGTGGACATGATGTTGTTTTCATAGTACATAACTGGCTTTTCAACAGACTCACCAACCGCCTTGTAGCCTGCAAAGTGAATAGCTGACTCAATGTTTTCTTTTTCAAAAACCTGACGCAAGGCAACCTTATCTGCCACGTCTAGCTCATAGAAAGTTGGGCGTTTGCCTGTGATTGCTTCGATTCGGTCCAAGACTAAGATGCTAGAGTTGGATAGATTATCTACGATGACGACTTCTTTTCCCAACTTCAACAACTCTACAACCGTGTGACTACCAATATAACCAGCTCCACCTGTAACCAAAATACTCATGTATGCTCTCCTTTTCACTTGGACAAAATTTTATATATCTATTATATGTTACATAGGGTGAAAAGTAAACAAAAAAACAGCCCGAAGGCTGTTCAAATTCAATTAGAATTTTTTACGCTTGCGAGCTGCTTCTGATTTACGTTTACGTTTTACAGATGGTTTTTCGTAGAATTCGCGTTTGCGTGTTTCTTGAAGAGTACCAGCTTTAGTAACCGCACGTTTGAAACGACGAAGAGCATCATCAAGTGATTCGTTCTTGCGTACTACTGTTTTTGACATTATTTTCACTCCCCTCAATTTCAAAGTCTTAATCATTTTACTGTAAATTCACTGCGTTGTCAAGTGGTTTTTCTTGGCTAATATTATTTTTTAACTCTCCAAAGCCACATCAAACAAAGCAACTCATATAGGATAAAGAAAATAATAAAACAATGAAGGAAAAATTCCTGTGGAAGTATATAAATAACCGGATCTTTCAACGGGTCAAAGAGCCAGGTTGAATCACCTGGAAATAGCAACTGATGAAAAAGAACAAAGAAGTTATCAAAACCAATCAACAAGCCCACTAGCGCAATAAGTAAAGGAGCTAGTGCTATCCATATAAAAACAGTTCGATAGAGCTTGCCATATCCTTTTCGCACTACATCTTTCAAAAAATAGAAAACCGCGGGCAAACTAATCAGGAAGATAAACTGTGCCAGATGAAAGAGAACTTTCACATCCGCAAAATGTTTGAGTCCATTTGCTGAGGATGAAAAATTTGGCATATCTAAAACACTTGCAAATGGATTGGTCAGATAGTTCATCAAGATATTGAAATTATAGGAAATATCTGCCGATTTCATGTAGACAATCTTTTCCAAACCTAAGTAGGAAATTTCTAGTGGAAAAATTAACCAAGCAAGATAAATGGTTGCTAAAACGGCTGACGACAAGGTGAAACATATTGTTCCAACAAGCTGTAACTTAGTTCTCATCAAAACTCCATTCATCTAGGCTGTTGAGGACATGGGTTGGAGCCAGGGGTAAGTCTGCTACTTCTTCTGGCTTGGTAAATCCAGTCAGGACTAAAAGAGTTGGAAATCCATTGTCAATCCCTGCACGAATATCCGTCAGGTAGTTATCCCCCACCATAACTGTCTGACTGCGTTCTGTACCTAAAATCTCCAGAGCCTTATCCATGATAATGGCTTCAGGCTTGCCGATAAAGGTCGGATCTACTCGGGTAGCAGCTTTCAGGAGGGCAATCAGTGAACCCGCACCTGGCAAGTGACCACGCTCCGTCGGAATGTTCAAATCAGGATTGGTACCGATAAAGGTCGCTCCCTTTTGAATAGCCAAGGTGGCAATGGTCAGTTTTTCATAGGTCAACTGAGTATCCAAACCTACGACAACATAGGCTGGATTTTCCGTGTCTTCCACATAACCTGCCTCAAAAATGGCAGACTTGAGCCCATCTTCTCCAATGACATAGACTGTCTTTTCCTTACCCAAGTCATTCATATAATCTACTGTCGCCAGACTGGCTGTATAGATTGTTTCAAGCGGTGTCTCGATATTAAAATGCTCCGCCAACATAGCCTGTACCGTTTCAGGACGGCGTGTGGTATTGTTGGTCACAAATAAATAGGGAATCTGACGTTCTTGCAAGCGATGAATAAAACGTTCACCAGCAGGAATCCGCTTTTTCCCTTCATAAATCGTACCATCCAAATCAATCAAATAACCTGTATATGTCATTTTTCCTCCTTAATCAAATCGTGTTTCCCAATGCTCAGACCGACTAGCTTCCAAGCAAAGTGCTAACTGCTCAGCTGTATTTTTCGCAAGTGAGAGCGGTGGTAAGTCATCTAGACTGAAAAAGCCACTGGCAACTGTTTCCGAATTGGGCTGAAACTCCCCGCCAAGGAGACGACATAGAATGAAGACCTTGGTCACGCGGTGGGCTGACTTGGCAGGATTGTTCTTGTGCTTGTCCAAAATCGCAACGACTCGCAGAGCCTCCACATTCAGCCCCGCTTCTTCCTTTACTTCCTTGACAACATTTTCCTTGACGGACTGGTCCACATCGCACCAACCACCTGGCAAGGACCAGAGCCCATCGTTTTCCTGGACAAGTAGGATCTTATCCTCTTGGAAAATAGCTGCGCGGGTATCCAGCTTGGGTGTCTGATAGCCTGTTTCATTGCAAAACAAGTCTGTCACCACTTCCAAGGGCTGTCCAGATGGCTCTACCAACATTTCCGCCGCAATCTGACGGATTTCCTCAAATCGCTCTATGTCATAGACATCTTTTCCATAGGCCAAGCCTGTCTGAGCCAAGGCTTGTAAACGTACGGCCCATTCCAACCACTTATCCTGCGACATGACTTTCCCTCCATTCTATGACAGCTTGCGCATGAATATGCCCATCTACCACAATCTCATGCTGGCTGACACCAGCTTCTGCCACCATGCGTGAACTCACCAAGCTAGTCGCCTCTACTTCCTTAAGATACTTGAGTTGGATTTTTTTAGGGACATGGCAGAGCAGAAAATCATAGCCCAGTGCTTCATACATCCATTCCAGGTACTTGCCATTATTGACATGCCCATTCATATCCAAGTCAAAATAACGAACAGGAAATTCTTGAACAGATGGATTTTCCAAGAGCTGATACTTGGGAGCCCGAGGTAATTTCTTGACCTGCTCAGACTGATAAGGAACAATCAAATCTTCTGGCACAGGGGCCACCTTGCGAGTCTCAAAATCAATCAGGACAAAGTAGCAGAGAATGTCTAACAAAAGATTGCCCGCCTCATCGTAGATATAGAACATCCGATGACAGAAAAACTTGTTGTAGGCAACCGCTTCTGTTTTAATGACAATGGTTTCATTGTACTTAGGCAGGCTTTGAATAGTTAGTTCGTAATCTGTCACCACCCAAATCAAGCCAAATTCCTGAAAAACATAGAGGTCACTGCGACCCAGTTCTTCCGACTGCCGACCTGATACACCAAGACAGTAGGAAATAAAGTCAGGCAGTTTGATTTCTTGTTTAACATCCACCATATCAAAGGGAATAGTGAACTCTTCTTGGTAGCTTAGTCCCATTATGTCCTCTTTCTAATCTTCTATTATAAAACGCTCGGCAACTGTATCGCCAAGAAACAATCCCTTTTTCGTCATCCGAAGCCAACGGTCTTCTTCTTGCAAGAGACCTTCATTTTTCAAGTCTCTGACCACCTGACCGTAGCGGTCTTCAAAGGAAATCCCAAACTTTTCCTCGAATCGCTCAATGGACACGCCAGTTTTTTTCCGTAGGCCCAGAAACATCTCTTCTTCCATCTGCTCGGTCTGGCTGAGGAATTCTTCGTGTAAACGAGAATGGCCTTTTTCGCGGATGGATTTGAGGTAGTGCTGAATGGGGCCACGGTTGCGGTAGCGCATGCCGTCAATGTAGCCAGATGCTCCAGCTCCTAGACCATAGTACTCCGAGTTGTCCCAGTACATGAGGTTGTGGCGACTTTCAAAACCAGGTTTGGTGAAGTTGGAAATTTCATAGTGCTCAAAGCCGTTTTTCTCCAGCTCTTGTAGAATGTAGTCGAACATATCCGACTCCACATCTTCGTTGGGCAGATGCAGGTTGCCGCGACGCTGGCGGTTCATGAAGACCGTGTGATTCTCCAAAATCAAGCTATAGAGGCTCATGTGGGGAATGTCCAGCTCCAAGGCCTTGGCGACATTGTCCACCACCTGCTCCATGGTCTGACCAGGCAGAGCATAAATCAGGTCAATGGAAATGTTGTAGAAACCCGCTTCCTTGAGGGCTGCAATGGTTTCATAAATTTGGGCTTGGTTGTGGCTGCGACCGATTTTTTTCAACATACGGTCATCAAAGGTCTGAACGCCAAGCGACACTCGATTGCACTTGGATTTTTTCAGAACCGCAATCTTATCCGCCGTCAAGTCACCTGGATTGGCCTCGATGGTGAATTCTTCCAGCTGTGACAAGTCTAGCAAGTCCTCTAGATTGGTCAGGAGATAATCTAGCTGGTTTGCCGAAAGAGCCGATGGTGTTCCGCCTCCGATATAAAGCGTGCGGAGGGCTGGCAGGTCGTAAAACTTGACCTCTTCCATGAGGGCTGCTAAATACTCATCAACAGGCTGGTTCTTAATAAAGACCTTGGAAAAATCACAGTAGTAACAAATCTGGGTACAAAATGGAATGTGGATATAGGCTGATGTCGGTCGTTTTTTCATACCAACTATTATAGCATACTGTCTATAAAAATATTTTTTACAGCCTTTACCCCCCCTTTTTTTCAAATAATGATATAATAAAATAAAAAGGAGGCCCTCTATGAAAAAAGAAATTATCTACGATTGTATCAACTTGATTCTATCATTTCTACTTTGCCGTTGGCTCTTCATGACCTTTCTCTTTTACCAGTTCACGACCATTTTCATGACGGTTGATTTTTGGCCGGCGCTTGCCGCAATCTTGTTAATGACTGGATTTTGCTTTACTCTCTTTCGACTGGTCTATAAGCCCCGCATTTCGCGACTGACACTTTGGTTTTTCTACACTTGCTACGGACTTCTGCTAGTCTATCTTCTCTTTTTCAAAAGTATGGGCGTCCAAGGTGTCAACTGGGATCTCCTTAGTACCTTCTCTCAAGACCTATTTCTCAATCCTGCTATATTGGTCTTTAACCTCTTACTCTTTTTACCACTTGGGTTGCTTTTTTCATTTTCTTGGAAAAAACTTTCTCTCTTTGTAGGGGCCATATTGCTAGTTGAAGCCTGTCAATTCTTCTTTTCACTGGGCTTCTTCGACCTTGGCGACATCTTGCTCAACACCTCTGGTTTTGCCCTCGGAAACCTCTTGGGACAATCCGCAATCGCTCAATCTTTCAAAAATAGAATACAGAAAAAATGACCCCGAAAGGTCATTTTTAGTTTATTTATACTCAATGAAAATCAAAAGTAGCCTAGGAAACGAAGCCGACGATAGAACTGTAGTTCATCTAGGCTCTTGACAACGGATAATTTTAATTTTCGAAGAGTATTAGCTTACTTAACTTCCAAATGCCAGATATCTTCGTTGTACTGTTGAATGGTACGGTCTGATGAGAAGAATCCTGCCTTAGCAATGTTGACGATGACCTTATCCAACCAGCTGTCGCGGTCTTCATAGTCAGCCAACATTCTTTCCTTGGTCGCAATGTAGTCTTCCAAGTCTAGCAAGGTCATGAAGTGGTCATTGTGCTTGAGGTTATCCTGTAAACGCCATAGACGTTCATCAATACCGCCAGCCTGACGAATGGTATCAGAAGTGATGAAATCAATCAATGGACGGATAGCATCACGCTCGTAGAAGGCATATGGATGGTAGGTTCCATTGACATAGTGGTCAATAACAGTCTGGCTATCTTGACCGAAAATGTAGATATTTTCATCGCCGACCAATTCATGAATTTCCACGTTGGCACCGTCATCTGTACCAATAGTCAAGGCGCCGTTGAGCATGAATTTCATGTTACCAGTACCAGATGCTTCTTTAGACGCAAGAGAAATCTGCTCTGAAATATCTGCCGCTGGGATGATGAAGCTGGCTTCCGTTACGTTGTAGTTTTCAATCATAACCAACTGCAAGTGTGGTGCTACTTCTGGATCATTTTTGATAACCTGTGACAAGACCAAAATCAAGTGAATGATGTCCTGAGCAGTTGTATAGGCAGGTGCTGCTTTTCCACCAAAGAAGACTGTCAATGGACGAGTTGGGATATTGCCTGCCTTTATATCCAAATACTTATGGATAACATAGAGAACATTCATCTGCTGACGTTTGTACTCGTGCATACGCTTGATTTGCACATCAAAGATGGATTCTGGATTAACCTCCACACCTTGCGTCTTAGCAATATGACGTTGCAACTTACGCTTGTTGTGTTGCTTGGTTTTTTCTAACCAAGATTTTAATTCCTTGTCATTCTTATATTCTAAGAGTTTTTCCAACTCGCTGGCATCATGGTGGTAGCCATGTCCAAGTAGGCTATCAAGATAGCTAGCCAATCTTGGGTTAGCATGCATGAGCCAACGGCGGAAGGTGATACCATTAGTCTTGTTGTTAAATTTCTCTGGGTAAAGCTCGTAGAAGGCTTTCAACTCAGATGTCTTCAAAATCTCAGTATGAAGGGCTGCCACACCATTGATAGAGTAGCCATAGTGAATATCCATGTGGGCCATGTGGACACGACCATGCTCATCGATGATATTAACCGCTGGATCATTTTTCACTTCTTTGGCACGGCGGTCCAACTCCTCAATAAATGGTACTAAGTGAGGCACCACATGGTTCAAGAAGTCAAGTGGCCATTTTTCAAGGGCTTCAGACAAGATTGTATGGTTGGTATAGGCAGTCATTTTCTTAACAATTTCGATTGCCTCATCGAAGGAAATGCCACGAAGTTCCAAGAGACGAATCAATTCTGGAATGACAAGGGATGGGTGGGTATCGTTGATTTGAACCACTGCATAATCAGGCAAGTCATGAAGGTTTGACCCTTTGGCAACCGCTTCGTCAATCAAGAGTTGGGCAGCGTTAGACACCATGAAATACTGCTGGAAGATACGGAGAACTTTACCCTCGTCTGTCGAATCATCTGGATAAAGGAAGAGGGTCAAATTACGGAAAATATCTTCCTTGTCAAACTCAATGCCATCATAAATAATATTGTCATCAACTGAACCAAGGTCAAACAAACGCAAACGGTTCTTCCGCTCGGTCTTATAACCTGGCACATCGATATCGTACAACTTAGACGTCAAGGTAAAGTTAGCAAATGGTACTTGGTAAGAAATTGGGGATTCTGTCAACCAAGAACGTGGTGTAATCCACTCGTTTGGCACTGCAGATTGTTGGTGGTATTCGAACAACTGACGGAAAAGTCCGAAGTGGTAGTTCAATCCCACACCATCTCCGTTGAGACCAAGGCTAGCAATGGAATCAAGGAAGCAGGCGGCCAAACGACCCAAACCACCATTTCCTAGTGATGGCTCCATCTCCACATCTTCAATAGCAATCAAGTCCTTACCTGCAGCTGCAAGCTGGCTTTTCACTTCATCATAAAGACCAAGGTTGATTAAATTATTAGACAAGAGCTTACCAATTAAGAACTCTGCTGAAATATAGTAGACCTTTTTCTTTTGGTCATTTGTATACTTAGCTTCACTCTGCTGTTTTGTAAAAGCAAGCAAGGCGTAATAGAGTTCTTGGTCTGTACAATCTTCAATGCGTTTGGCATACATAGACTGAACAAAATTTTGTAAATTAATCATAAGGGTTCTCCTGGATATATTAATGTAATCATTCAGAAAGGTTTCACTCCACCTTTGTAAACGTTTTCTTAATTATACCCTATTTATAAAAAAAAGACAAGCCAACTTCCGCACAAATAGAAATTGGTTCGTCTTTTAAACGAGGCTGGGCAAAAAGTCCAGCCACGCTTCTCAGAGTTCGTGTAAACATCTCAGCGCAGTGGTTGATTGGCAGATTTGTTCGTGTTTCACACTCCAAATCTGACCATTACGACTGTTGCGAACAAAGTTCGCTTCATCTCCAACCTCCAAAGGTTCCCCGAACCTTTGGAGCTATGCGGGGGTGGGAGTGAAACAGTCTGGGGATAGACTGTTTCAGCTCAACAACTAGAAATAAAGACTTGTTGACGAACTCTTTTTTAGACCAGTCGAGTTCTTTCCCACTCCCAGAATTATTCTTAATTATTCTGCAATCAGAGTTTCCAAACCAACTTTCATCATATCCGTGAAAGTATTTTGACGCTCTTCTGCTGTGGTGTCTTCCTCTGGATTAACCAAGCTATCTGAAATCGTCATAATGGCAAGCGTTTGAACGCCAAACTTAGCACCTAGGTAATAAAGTGCAGCTGCTTCCATTTCTACAGCCTTGACACCTAGTTGACCTAATTCTAAGTTGCGACTAAACAATTTTGGAGAATAGAAACTATCTGATGATAAAACATTGCCAACATGCGTTGTCATGTTGAGTTCTTTGGCGATATGATAAGCCTTATCTAAAAGATCAAAATCAGCAATTTGTGGCAAATCGTACTCTGGCCAGTCAATATTGATCATACGAGAGTTGGTTGCAGCTGCCTGAGCCAAGACCAATTCACGGACATGGACATCCTCGTTCAAAGAACCTGCTGTTCCCACACGAATTAGTTTTTTCACACCATATTCGTTAATCAATTCATGGGCATAGATAGAGATGGATGGCATTCCCATACCTGTTCCCATGACAGAGACACGATGACCCTTGTAGGTACCTGTGTAGCCGAACATATTGCGAACTTCGTTGAAGCAAACGGCATCTTCAAGGAAGTTTTCAGCGATAAATTTAGCACGAAGCGGATCACCAGGAAGCAAAATCTTATCAGCAATTTCGCCTGGTTTTGCGGAAATATGGATAGACATGTAATGTACCTCTTTGTTCTATTTTCGAATGCTTACAACTCAGCCAAGATAGCTTTCACCAAGCCCTTGAAGTTGCCCTTGATTTGCTCGGTTACTTCTACGACTTCTTCGTGGTTGAGTTCTGATTGGAAACCAGCCGCAAAGTTTGTGATAGCAGAAATACCCAAGACTTTCATACCTGAGTGAGCTGCCACGATAACTTCTGGCACTGTTGACATACCAACTGCATGGGCACCCATGGTCTTGAAGGCCAAGATTTCTGCAGGTGTTTCATAGGTAGGACCTGTCACGCCGAGGTAGACACCATTGTCCAACTTGATACCCAATTTTTCTGCAACAGCATGAGCTTTTTCACGGTATTCTTTGGTGTAGGCATTTGACATATCTGGGAAACGTGGACCAAATTCTTCCAAGTTTTCGCCAATCAGTGGATTTTGACCAGTCATGTTGATGTGGTCTGTAATAGCCATGAGGGTACCTGGGCCGTAGCCGATACCACCTGCGGCATTGGTAACAATCACACCTTCACAACCAAGAGCTTTCATAACACGGACTGGGAAGGTCACGACTTCCATTGGATTACCTTCATAGAAATGGAAACGACCTTGTAAAGCCAAAACCTTGCGACCTGCCAAATCACCGTAAACCAACTTACCAGCGTGACCTACAACTGTTGACTTGCCCCAGTTTGGAATGTCTGCATAATCGATTACGATAGCATTTTCTACTTCTTCCGCTAATTCGCCCAAGCCAGAACCCAAAATCAAACCAAATTCTGGCTTGACCAAACCTTTTTCTTCCAAGAAGGCTTTTGTTTCATTGATTTTTGCAAGTAAACTCATATTTTCTCCTTTTACAAATAAGCTGACCAGTCGTATTCTGGCATTTTTTCCTTGATGATATCAAGCGGACGACAGAGGAAGGCTGTCTGCTCTCGCTCGATAATGGGACGGTTGAGAAGAGCAGGATCTTCCACTAAACGCTCAAAGAGTTGTTCTTCTGACAAACCTGCTCGCTCTTCTTCTGTCAACCGAATAACTGCTGAAGGCTGACTGCCCATTTTTTCCAAGAGAGCTGTCAATTCCTCTGCTGTCAGTGGATTTTCTAGATAATTAACCCACTTGACTTCCATATCCTGACTGGACAGCAATATTCTTAATTTTTTACACTTACTACAGTCAGGATTGTAATAGACCCTTAGCTTCTCCATTAAACCAATTGTGATAAGAAGCTTTCGCCAATCATGGCTGTGTCCACTCCGAAGTTTTCCGCAACGGTTGCTGAAATGTCCGCAAAATGGCCTACTGGCAAGACACCACTACCTTTGAAAGCCTTGCTGTATGCCAAGAGTGGCACATATTCACGTGTATGGTCTGTTCCAGCATAGGATGGATCATTGCCGTGGTCTGCAGTAATCAAGAGTAGGTCATCTTCACGCATATTGTCAATAATCTCTGGAATACGTGCATCAAACTCTTGCAAACAATCGCGGTAGCCTTCGATATTGCGACGGTGACCATACACAGCATCAAAGTCAACTAAGTTTGTGAAGGAGAAACCTTCCTCGAAGTCTGATAACTTCAGAGTATCAATCAACACATCGACACCGTGCATGTTGGACTTGGTGTGACCCATATCATTTGTAATACCTGAACCATTGAAAATATCACTGATTTTACCAACTGAGTAAGTTGGTACACCCGCATCTGCCAGTTTGTTGAGTACTGTTGCTTCAAACGGTGATACTGCATAGTCGTGACGGTTGGCAGTTCGTGAGAAATTGCCTGGCTCACCAACGTATGGACGGGCGATGATACGGCCTAGAAGAGCTGGGCGTTCAAGGGTAATGGAACGAGCGTATTCACAGATACGATATAACTCATCAAGTGGAATAATGTCTTCATGGGCTGCAATCTGAAGCACAGGGTCTGCGGAGGTGTAGACGATCAACTCTCCTGTTTCCATTTGGCGAGGGCCAAAGTCATCAATGACAGCTGTACCTGAATACGGCTTGTTCGCCTCGCGGATGATTTTACGTCCTGAGAACTCTTCGATTTTTGTCAAAATCTCCTCTGGGAAGCCGTCCCAGAAAGTATCGAATGGTTCAGTGATATTGAGGCCCATGATTTCCCAGTGACCTGTCATAGTGTCTTTTCCAAGCGATACTTCTTCCAACTTAGTCACGTAGCCGGTCGGATGTTCCTCGGCAGGAACTGTCGCAAGGGCTGTGTCACGAGGGATATTTCCAAGACCGATCTTGGTCATATTAGGCACCTCAAGCCCAGCTTTTTCAGAAATGTGACCGAGAGTATCAGATTCTGTATCTGCTACACCCGCATTGAAAAATTTATCTGAGTCTGGTGCTGCGCCGATTCCGACAGAGTCCATAACTACCAAGTGAACACGTTTAAATTTAGGCATAATTGTCTCCTTTATTTGAATAGTTAGATTCAACCAAAATCAACGTCCAACCAAGTTGCTAGACTGGAAATTATCGTTACCACATCTAAACATTTTAATGGGGTGCAATACTTATACAGTCAAAGCTCTCGGCATCAAACTTCCTAACTATCAAAACTAGATACTGTTACTCGCTTCACCGACTGCTGTTCAGCTATCGCTTTTTCAGTACCTATCATCTGACTGCTACGAGGTAAGGGGATAGATTTTTGAAGAGTCTAAACGTTCGTGTTTTCATTATACCATAAAAAAGCTTCTCATTGTACCAAAATGAGAAGCGGTTTCAATTTATTTCTTTTCGATGATGTTCGGTCCTTCTGGTGTGCCGACAATTACCTTGGAAATCAATCCAATAAAGAGACCGTGTTCTACAACACCGACGGTCCGATCCAATTCTTCCGCCAATGCATATGTGTCTTCTATTCTACGCAAATCAAGGTCAATGATAAAGTTCTGCATATCCGTGATATGTTTTTCCCCATTACGCATACGAAAACTTGGACGATACCCTTTTTTATCAAATAGTCGGAAAAGATTTTCCGCACCGTACTGCACGACTTCCACTGGCAACTTAAAGGCACCTAGGGTATCTACCACCTTAGACTCATCCACAATCCAGATGCAGTCCTTACTATTGACTGCAACTACCTTCTCCATGAGCAGTGCAGCACCGCCGCCCTTAATACCATTGAAGGCACCATCCACCTCGTCGGCTCCATCCACCGTCAAGTCCACGTGATCGACCTCGTCGATATTTTTTAGGGGAATCCCAAGGGATGCAGCGTGCTCAGCTGTGGCATGAGAGGTCGTTACGCCTGTGATTTGTAGCCCTTCTTCTGCAACCCGGCGGCCAATCTCCTGCACGAAATAGTATGCCGTCGAACCAGTTCCAAGCCCAACAATCATCCCGTCCGTCACAAATTCCGCCGCCTTAATCCCAACCTGCTCTTTAAGATTTGTCATCTTTGTCTCCTTTGAAGTCATTCATGAAATAATTATACCACGAACTGGTTTAAGAGGATAGCGAATACATAAAATTAACTACTTCAATTTTTCCAGAAAAGCAGTTAATTCTGCCTGAGCTTCTGGTGTGGTACCGACTAGCTGACCTAGCATGGCTTCAAGCTGTGCTGTAGTTTCTGCAATTTCCTTGTCGGTCTGGGCCAGCTTGTCCGCAATCTCTGTCAGTGGAATGACCGGCTCTTCCTCAAAGGTGTCAACATAGCGAGGGATGTTGAGGTTGTAGTCATTTTCCACAATCTCCTCAAAGCTGGCTAGGTGGGCAAACTTGTCCGCATCTTGCCGGTCTTGATAAGCTTTCAAAATCTTGGCGATATGGTCATCGGTCATGATATTTTGGTTTTTGCCCTTATCAAATTCTTTAGAAGCATCGATAAAGAGGACATCTTTGCTGGTGCGGTTTTTCTTGAGAATGATGACAGTGGTTGGAATGGAGGTATTGTAGAAGATGTTGGCTGGCAGTCCAATCACGGTGTCAATGGCTCCTTCCTCTAGGAGATGCTGACGAATTTTCTGCTCTGCATTTCCCCTAAAGAGAACCCCGTGAGGGAGAACAATGGCCATAACACCTGAATGCTTGAGGTGGTAGAAACCATGAAGGAGGAAGGCGAAGTCAGCCTTGGACTTGGGTGCAAGGACACCATAGCTGGAGAAACGTGCGTCTTGCAGGAAACCAGCGTCCCCACTCCACTTCTGAGAATAAGGTGGGTTCATGAGCACCCCGTCAAAATCTGTCGGCTCGGTCGTTGGCCAGTCCGCATCAAGAGTATCACCGACATGGAGTTTTTGGTTTTCAATGGCAACCCCGTGAAGCATCATGTTCATGCGGGCCAGGTTGTAGGTCGAGGTGTTAATCTCCTGACCGAAGTAGGAGACGGTCGAAGCCTCTTTACTGTAACGTTTGGCGTTAAGAAGGAGGGAGCCTGATCCCATGGTTGGGTCATAGAGGGTCATGCCCTTTTGGTGTTCCCGTCCAAGAAAGACAATCTGGGTCATGAGGTGGGAAACTGCCTGAGGCGTATAGAACTCGCCCGCTTTCTTTCCAGAGTCGCTGGCAAACTGACCAATCAGGTATTCATAGGCATCTCCCAAAACATCTCCATCATGGTTACTGAGGTTGAGTTCATGAAGTTCTTTGATCAGGGCTGAAATGACCTGATTCTGCTTTTGTGGTGTTGGTCCTAGCTTTTTAGAGTAGAGGTCGATGTCTTCAAAAAGGTTTTCAAAAATCTCGTTGGACTGCTCAATATCACGGAAACCCTGTGCCAAATCTTCCAACTGGAAGTTGCTGGTGTGGACTTTTGCCACCAAGGCCGTAAAGGTCAGACCAGGCTCGATAAAGTAACCCAGCTCATCATCAAGGACATCTAGCAAATCTTCCTTAACATCTGGATCCGCAAAATTTTCTTCATAAAGTCTTTGCGCCTGTGACAAACTGTCAAAGGTTTCATCGAGGTTATCACAAACTGCCAGAAGCAACTTGTCTGATAGGTATTTGTAGAAAATCAAGCCCAAAAGGTAGGACTTGTATTCGTTAGCGTCCATCTTGCCACGGAGAATATCCGCTGCATTCCAAAGAGACTGGTAAAGGGATTGTGAGTTGTTTGAATTGTTCATGTCTGTGATTCTTTCTAAAGATATGATATAATAGATAAGTAGAGAAATATGACGGTGGTTCCAACTTTCTAACTGGAGGTGGTGCTTATGGAAATAAGTCCGAAATCTTACAGAAAGGGGGAACAAATGTCTCTAACTGATGTTTTGATGGTAATGATTGCCTTCGGTGGATTTATCTTAAATCTCATCAATTTAGTCATTATTATCTATAAAACATTCGCAGACAAAAAATAAAACCGTCAATATTTTGGGACACTGACGATTTTATTTTAATATAAAACAAACATTGTGAACCACCGAAATGGCTCTACTAGGAGTTGGATTGCCGTCCAACTCTTTTTCTATGCTTATTTTAACAAAATATCGTCAGTTAATCAAGATTTTTACATGATGACTTAGGGGGAGTGAAACATCTGATGAAAACAAAAAATAATCCGTCCCCACTTTCGGCAAGTTGAACGGATTATTTCTGTAAATATGAGCCACCGTCTTAAACGGTTCTACTGAGAGTTGGATTGCCGTCCAACTCTTTTTCTATGCTCATTCTATCAGAATATCAACCGTTCGTCAAGAAATATAATGGGAATTAGGAGGGCGAGAGGCTAGGCAAAAAGCCCAGCGCCACTTCTTAGAGTTCGTGTCAACATCTCAGCGCAGTGGTTGATTGGCAGATTTATTCGTGTTTCACACTCCAAATCCGACCTAATCAACTGTGCGGGGGGTAGGAAGACGAACTCTTTTTAGACCAGTCGAGTTCTTTCCCACTCCCTGAATTATACAAATAATTTACGGAGTAGCGTCTTTTTCATCTCTTTCAAGCTAGCCAGCTTATCCTCTACCTGAGCGATTTTTTGGTCTAGGGTTTGGAAGAAAGTGCCGATGGCTTCTTGTTCGGGGAGGGTAGGGAGTTGAACTAAAATAGAACCAAATAAATCCAGATCTAAATTTCTTCGAACAATACTTGCACCTTGAACCGACGCTTGAGCATATTCAAAGAACATTTGTGGTAATCGTAATACAGTAGCCAAAAAAAGTTCATTTGGGCCATTTATATTAAATACTTTGTAACTAGGAGACACAATCCCAATTTCAAATTTAGCATTGTAATTAATATTCCCCAACCATAAATTCTGTGGTGATAAGACAATCATTCCTTTTTTTATTATTTTATATCCAATATTACTTTCTCCACTTACACGACCTGACCTTGGTTCTATTCCACTATTAGTAGAACTCAATAATTCAAATTGATTTTCAATCTCAGATTTCTTGTTATATTCAACCAAGACTTCCCCCAACTTAACTTCTTCCCAGTCGTCTTCAAAGCCTTGGAAGCGGAGGGCTGGCTTGGTTTGTCCCTTGGCTGGAAAGAGGAGTTTGAGATAGGTCTTCTTCTGCTCCTTGAGCGTGTCCAACTTACGCTGATGAAGGGTGATGTGGCGCTCCAGGTTGGAGAAGAAGGTGCCGATGGCGGATTGTTCGGGAAGGGAGGGGAATTGAACTAAAATAGAGCCAAATAGATCCAGATCTAAATTTCTTCGAACAATACTTGCACCTTGAACCGACGCTTGAGCATACTCAAAGAACATCTTCGGTAAACGTAAAACCGTAGCCAAATAAAGTTCATTTGGGCCATTTATATTAAATACTTTGTAACTAGGAGACACAATCCCAATTTCAAATTTAGCATTGTAATTAATATTCCCCAACCATAAATTCTGTGGTGATAAGACAATCATTCCTTTTTTTATTATTTTATATCCAATATTACTTTCTCCACTTACACGACCTGACCTTGGTTCTATTCCACTATTAGTAGAACTCAATAATTCAAATTGATTTTCAATCTCAGATTTCTTGTTATATTCAACCAAGACTTCCCCCAACTTAACTTCTTCCCAGTCGTCTTCAAAGCCTTGAAAACGATAGGCTGGGATATTATTGTTTGTTTTCATTTAATTTAATAGCTCCTTTCTCATCTGATCTATATCATAACTTTTCACAAATACAATATTTCCTCTCCCTGTTAACTCTACTAACTTCCTTTTTCCTAAAATAATTGCTAGATTTTTAACAATATTCCGTTTCGTGACCTCGTCAAGGTATGTAAATATGAACTTGTAAGCATAGCCCACTTCATGGGCTAAATCAAAACAGGCTTTAAAAATTTCCTTATCAAGAGGATCTACAGAATGACCAAAGATGATAATATTTTTACTAGCCGAATACACCCCATCATCACTAAATTCTAAAGTATTTTCAAAAAAATTCTCAAACTTGCTTCCTGTTTCTTTAACCGCTCGTTGATAGAATTTCTGATAAGGGATTAAATCTTGATTGATATTTTCAGCTTCTGCTTCCTTATCTTCAATACCAAAAACCATGGTATTGATGTCATCATCCGAACGTTCAAAACTACATTTTCCATGAACGAAGTGAGTATTGTCCTCGGTCACACCCAGCATTTCACTAGCAGTATTGGTATAATTAAAAGTAATAACTTTAGATTTTTCAATATTTTGAATAGCATCCAACGCTGTTGAAACAGGGCTAATCTTTTGCATTTCAAAATCAACCTTATCCAAATAGGTTAGATAAAATTCAAGGTAATCTGTTATTTTCTCTAATTCAGAAATCATAAATTCATTAATAGCATCAAGGTGATGACGTACGGATAACTTTGAACTTTGAGAAAAAGACTCATTTTTCAATAAATCCAAAACATAACATATTGCCAGATAATTTGCACTATCAGTAAACTTTGATTTCACATTCTCAAGTTTAAAGTTCCTGTTAGTAACATATTCTTCCGCCAACACATCTGTTAAAATGTATGCATTTTGTTTAATCTCCACAATCGCCTCTGCAAGTGATGAAATAGCATGTTCAATATTTGACCAGTTTTTACCTAGTAAATCTTTATTTTCTTCAAGAAAGCGAATATAGATATTATCTGGTAATTTAAATAACCATTTAGAATTTCTTTTTTCAGAGCTCTTTGTTAATTCAAGTACACAATCTATGTTAAAGAATCTATTACTGATGCTAGTGTCATTTTTAAGTTCTTCCCTAATTTGATTTAGTAAATATCTTTTAGTTGCACCTTTATTGAATGAATTTAAAGCTACTAGGGTTATACAATCATCTTTTAATATTGCTAATTTCTCAAAAATATGTTCTGAAATTAGTAAAAATTTTTGGTCTGCTTTCAACTTGTTATAAAAATTTTGTTCTTCCTCTGATTGTTCAGTCTCATCATACTCATGATTTTCCCAGAGCTTATCTATGTCATCGATAAAAGCAGAGAATGCTTCTTGAATATCTTTTGCATTGTAATGTTGCAGAATATGGCAACCTAAAACCTTTATATGCCTAGCAAATTTCAAAAAATCTCCATAGCTAGTCTTTCTACCCTTCGCAAGATCAAAACCATTTCCTAAAATTAAAATATTTTCTGCCATTCCCTCCTCCTTTCTATTTTCATTTCCATCAAATACCGCATTTTGTAGAAATTGCTCTCAATTATTCAATTCTATTTTGACAAAATGCTGATTTTGATAAAATAGACTCATGTTTTTTCATTCTAATTTGACAAAATGGCTGTTTTGAGCAGATAGAAAATAAATCTCAGGGTCTATTTTGACAAATTGAGGGTTTTGTTAAAATACATCTACCTTACCTCCCCCTCAATGGTAGAATTTCTTCCGCAATCATATTCATATAGTCCTCTTTGAGGGCTTTTTTGTATTTGAGCTTGTTGAGGGCTTGGTCGCCCTTGTTTTCCTTGTAGCTTGTATAATCGTAGGTATCAACAAGGGCTTTTTCGCCGATTTGCTTGTCCTTGCCGACTCGGTAGTTGTCCACGATAAACTGGAGTTCGTCTTCGCCAACACACCAATCTCGTGCGGTGGATACGACTTGCTCACGGATGGTTAGGTCAATCATCTCATCTAACTTGTGGGCGATGGATTGGTCCTTGTAATCTTGAGTATTGGTCTGAGCTTCCTGCCAGATTTTAGAGATGAGTTGGGAGAGTTTAGGATTGGTCTTGTCTAAGTCGGCGATGTAGTTGTCCACCATCTTTTTCTCTTTATCAGGAATGACTTGATTTTTACTGTTAATCAGGTTCTGGATAAGAGAGATGATATAGTGGTAGTTGATTTCATCCGTACGGACAGACTCCAGCTCGTATTCAATATCAAAAGGCGTATCTTCTATGCCCTCGTCATCCTTCCGCCGTCTGCGGAGTTCTTCGATGACATTTTGGTATTGTCCAGAAAAATTCTCAATATCCTCCAGACTAAGCCCGATTTCCTTGAGCATGTCCTCTTGCTCGTAGTCGGCATAGACCTGTACAGAGGCAAAGAGCTTGTCAAATTCCTGGAAGGCCTTGGCAAAGCGTTTCAACTCGGCATCACTGCTGGCATCTAGGTCTGGCACCATTTCAGGATTTGGGGCAATGGCCAGCAACTGCTGAACTTTTTCCTTGAACTTGGCTTTTTCTTCCAACCAAGTCGGAGCCAGCACCGCAAACTCACCACCATTTGAATAGAGACTGAGAGCCTCGTCAACTTTTTCCTTGAAGTGACTCGGAGTCTGGAATGTTACGATTTGTCCAAACTTCTTGCCCTCGTCAAAGAGACGGTTGGTCCGTGAAAAGGCTTGAATGATGTGCTGGGGTTTCATAGGCTGTCTGTCCATGAAAATGGTAGACAAGCACGGAGCATCAAAGCCCGTCAAGAGGCGATCTACTACGATGACCAAGTCCAACTGCTCCTCACGGAAGGCATACTTGTCTTTTTTCCGAGCCAAGCGTTCGTTGAGGTCAGTATTATAGGAACCAAGGGTCGCCAGAGTGAAATGCGTACCAAACATGGCATTGTAATCCTCCAAACTCTTGCTCATGTAGTCTTGATTAGCAAAGGAAGATTCTTCATTTTCAGATACTGAGTAGGTGATAGCAACTTTTGGAAAGTCAGGCAAGACTTTTTTGACTGATTCCGAAATGGTCAAGCTTTTCTGACCTGCCTTAACTTCCTGTATCAAGTCATAGTAGGCTTGAGCACGGGCGATGGACTTGACAGTCAGTAGGCCCTCGTAGGTTTTCCCTACACCGTTTTGGAAACCAAGTTTGCGTTTGGATTTATTTAAAATAGCATCCAACACCGTCAGCATGTGCCGTTCATCGTCGTAAAACTCGTCTTCAATTTCATCTTCCGCCCAGCCAGGCATGGTGGTCTGATATTCCACTTGGAAACCAAGGACAGCTCGATCATGGATGGCTTCTTTGACCGTGTATTCATGGAGACATGGACCGTACTGTTCTTCTGTTGTCTGGGCTAAATCGCCTTTTTGCTCTCGCTTGTTCTCCTTGAAAATAGGAGTACCTGTAAAACCATACCAAAGTGAGTTGACAAAGAACTGTTCCAAAATCCGCTGGCGTTCAGGGGTGACAGCTCGGTGGCATTCGTCCACAACAAAGGCTAGATTTAGGTTCTTAACACGTTGGTGGAATTTCTCATGAAGCCCCTCTTCAAATTGACGCAGGAGGGTATTGAGTTTCTGAATAGTGGTGACGACGACACGGCGCTCTTCTGAAGACAGATTTTTCAACAAGTGCTGGGTATCGTCCGTCTGGTCAATATCTATCATGTCATTTTCCGCGTAGGATAGAAAGGCAGCGGTGGTCTGCTGGTCAAGGTCTGTCCTATCAATGACAAAAATGGTCTTCTCAATAGATGGGATTTGCAGGAGATTGCGTGCCACCTTGTAGGAAGTCAGGGTCTTACCAGAACCAGTCGTATGCCAGATATAGCCTGACTGACGAAGACGACTGGCTTCTCGGATGGCTTCAATGGCATGAATCTGATAGGGACGAAGCAGGATAAGGGCTTTTTTGTCGTCGTCAATCACCGAATATTGCATGACCAACTGATGAGCCATAGGGATGGAAAGGACCTCTCTGGCAAAGTCAAAGAGATGGGGCTGGGCTTGATTGTGCTTATTCACCCACTTGGTCAAGAAGCGGTCATTGAGTTTAGTTTCCTTAGCAGCAGCGATGTAGCGGGTTTCCGTGATGTTAGACACTACAAACATTTGTAGACTCGAAAAGATACCCTTAAACTGACCTTCTTGCTCGTATTTGCGAATCTGACGGAAGGCATCCATATAGGGATGGGAACGGCTCTTGAGCTCAATCTGAATCATGGGAAGACCGTTAATCAAGAGGGTCACATCACCTCGTCTTTGTCTGGCAGCATCCCCACCTGTCACAACTTGGTTGACAACCTCATAACTGGACTTGCCCCCTGCGACATTGTGCCGCCAGATGACCTCTAGTCGGATGGTGCCCAGACTAGCATCTTCCCGCTGGACTTGAACCTTGGCAATTCCATTCTCACCTGCTAGCCACTTGGCAGCTTCGTAGAAATTGACAAAGTTGAGCTGGTTCTTGATTTGGTGCTTTTCTTGCTCTGTCAGAGGATGGTCAGCTAGGTGGCGGACGTTATTGGCCTCTAGCTTGGCGAAAAAGTTTGCCCAGAGCAGTTCTTCTGTTGTCAATTCAGGGCGGTAGACCCACTGACTCTCTCCGCTGGTCAAATGGCGGATGAGTTCATCTTCTATCTGGAGCTCATTTGCAGGCTTCTTGGTCTGATAAAGAGCCTGAGGGTCAACCAGCTCCCGTTGACCAGGTAGTAAACGTAGACTGACTTGAAAATCTTTTAAGTCCTCTTCATTCACTTTCTGTAGCAAGTTCAGAAGATGTTTGCGGAAACCGATTAACTGACCGTGGGCATCTGCTAATTTCTGCTCGGCTTGGGCATAGTGGTCAGGCTTACGCTTGATGTCCAGATAGCCTTTGACAATATCCGTCAAGCGAGCCTGTTCCACTTGGTAAACAGCTTCTAACTCTAGAGCACTGTCTTGTCTATCTAACTTTTCAAGCAGACCTGTTTGGTATTCTTCAATAGCTTTTACTTCTTCCAGCAATTCTGGTGCATAGACTGGTATGTCTAGCATAAGTTGTTGCCAAGTCATCTAGACACCAGCCTTTCGACAACGCAAAAAGCCTGCCAAGACTGGCAGGTTTTGTTTATTATGAAATTGAGTAAGAGTTTTAGATTGCTTTGATATATATATATATATATATATATGCAAACCTATTTAGAAGTTTCATATTTCTCTCCTAAAAAATACAAAGATTATGTAGGTTAATTTTATCATATTTTAAGCTAGAATGGAATAGAAAAACAATTGATTGAGCGGGTATTCACACTTCCTCATCCCTCAGTTGTGCTTTTTTCATCATTCCATGATACACTAATAGATAAGACGATTTTAGAAAGAAAGATATATGATAACCAAAGAATTCGACACTATTACCGCTATTTCAACTCCTCTCGGTGAGGGGGCCATTGGGATTGTCCGCCTGTCTGGGACGGATGCCTTTGCCATTGCCAGCAAGGTCTTTAAAGGAAAAGACCTTGTGACTGTACCCAGTCACAGCCTCAACTACGGTCATATCATTGACCCTGCAACGGGTCAAGTGCTTGACGAGGTTATGATCGGAGCCATGCGTTCTCCAAAGACCTTCACACGCGAGGATGTCATCGAGATTAACACCCACGGAGGTATCGCCGTTACCAACGAAATCCTACAACTCCTGATTCGCCAAGGTGCTCGAATGGCTGAACCAGGCGAGTTTACCAAGCGAGCCTTTCTCAACGGCCGTGTGGATTTGACCCAGGCCGAGGCCGTCATGGATGTTATCCGCGCCAAGACCGACAAGGCCATGCACAATGCCGTCCGCCAGCTTGACGGCTCCCTCTCCCAGCTCATTAACGACACCCGTCAGGAGATTCTCAACACGCTGGCACAGGTCGAGGTCAACATCGACTACCCCGAGTACGACGACGTGGAGGAGGCTACGACTGAGCTGGTCCGTGAGAAGACCCTCCAGTTCCAAGCCCTGTTGGAAAATCTCCTCCGCACTGCCCGCCGTGGAAAAATCCTGCGTGAAGGTATCGCAACTGCCATTATCGGTCGTCCCAATGTGGGAAAATCCAGCCTACTCAATAACCTCCTCCGCGAGGAAAAAGCCATCGTTACAGACATCGCTGGAACAACACGCGATGTTATCGAAGAATACGTCAACATCAAAGGCGTCCCCCTCAAGCTGATTGATACAGCAGGTATCCGCGAAACTGACGACATCGTTGAAAAAATCGGTGTGGAACGGTCTAAAAAAGCCCTTGAGGAGGCCGACCTCATCCTGCTGGTCCTCAACGCATCCGAGCCACTGACCGAGCAAGATCGCAACCTCCTAGCCATTTCAGACATGGCCAACCGCATCGTCCTGCTCAACAAGACCGACCTGGAAGAGCAGATTGAAGCAGACCAACTGCCTGAGGATTTCATCCGCATTTCCGTCTTGAAAAACCAGAATATCGACCTGATTGAAGAAAAGATCAACCAACTCTTCTTTGAAAATGCAGGTTTGGTCGAACAAGATGCCACCTATCTCTCCAATTCTCGCCACATTTCCCTGATTGAGCAAGCCGTCCAAAGCCTGCAAGCTGTCAATGACGGTCTTGAAATGGGCATGCCTGTTGACTTGTTACAGGTTGACCTGACACGCTGTTGGCAGATTTTGGGAGAAATCACAGGAGATGCAGCTCCAGACGAACTCATCACCCAGCTCTTTAGCCAATTCTGCCTCGGAAAATAGTATCACATATCATGCAAGAAAACTTGTATGATTTTTTTAATATATCAACACATAAATTCTTGACAATATATACACTTTAAGATATACTAAAATATAGAGAGGAGGTCTTTCCATGAAAAAAATCATCATCTGTATTGCACTTCTATCCTGTCTTGTTTTTCCCTTTATCGGCTGGAAACTCTACACCTACCAGCACAACAAAATAAGTTTGACTGAGAATGCAGATTTCTACTTGGTTTATCCCGGTAAGGTAGAAGCCTTTCAGCTAAATGGTCAAGAACCAGAGCTGCTTCATACCCAAAAAATGAATTCAGAGGGGTATTTTGGTTCTGGTGAAAATTACATCCTCGAAGACCGCTACCTAGTCTTTGGCAATGACCACCAGAAATTTATCCATGATAATCTCATTTCCATTAACTTTCAGGACGGAACTGTTTTGCGTAAGCCTAGCAAACATAGTACCTCGATTAGTGGTACAGATGGAAACCATTTCTATACAGCAGGTGCTTATCATACGCTTGCGCAATTTGATAAGCAATTTGAAACCATTCAAACGCTTGTCCTCAATGACGACTTCATACCAAATGCTCCAGTCATGGTAGACCAAACGTCAGTCTATTTAACTGGTTTTGTGAAAGATTTTACCCAAGAAGGACCCGAAGAAAATGTCTTGATTTTATTTGATAAGAAAGATTTTTCAAAACAAGAGGTATTCAAGTACGACAATACCATTGCAACAGGCGATGGACTGTTGGTCAATGGAACCATCTATCTCACTATTTTTGGCAAGAGAGCTCCAGAATACGAAGATGGGCAAGTTCCTAATGAACTCCTAACCTTTGATACAAAATCCAAATCATTTTCGTCCGTAACTTTAGAGCACACCTCACCAAGCACCCTCCATGCTCTCAAAGACGAAAAACTTCTTCTCATCGAGCATCAAAATGGCATGTTTAGCCCACTTTCCTTTACTATTTACAATACCCAAACTGGCGAGCAATCCTACCATACTTTGAAGGACTTAAATCCTCGTCCTCACTACATCGACCATATCCGTCAAATCGATGACAAGCGCTTAATGATTATTTTGGCAAATCAACTCCTTATCTATGATATGGAGGCTAAGAGCATTATCAGCCAGACCACTCTGTCTGAAGACTACGTTTCTGGAGTTTGGATCAATCCATAAAATAAAGAACTCGGCTCAGGGAGCCGAGTTCTTTATTCGTTATCTTGTAAATCCACACTTGGAACTGTTGTCGCAGCATCTGTGCTAGCTTGGAACAGGTCGACTTTTTCATAGCCAAATAGGTTGGCGTAGAGGGAAGTCGGGAACCGTTTGATTTTTTTATTGTAGGCCGTTGCCACCGCATTATAATCCTTGCGGGCAACCAAAATCCGATTTTCAGTCCCCTCTAGCTCGGTAATCAGGTCAGATACCTGTTGATTGGCTGTTAACTGCGGATAATTTTCCGTCACCATCAGCAAACGTGAAACTGCCGAATCCAGCTGACTTTGGGCTTGATTGTAGTCACTGGTTCCAACTTGGCTGGAGCCGATTTTCGCACGCGCATCCGCAATGGCAGTAAAAATCTCTTCCTCATGCTCCATGGCGCCTTTGACAGCTGCGACCACATTTGGAATCAGGTCATAGCGACGTTGGAGTTGGGTGTCCACATTGGCTTGGGCATTTTCCACTTCCGCATGGCTATCGACCAGTCCATTATATTGACCGATTGCCCCCATTCCTAAAAATAGCAGAGCGAAAACTGGGATTAGTATGGCTAACCATTTCTTTTTCATAAATATTTTCCTTTCTTACCAACCAGATGAGGCTCCGCCACCGCCACCACCGCCGCCAGACCAACCACCTCCACCATAGGATGATGAAGAGGAGGAAGAATGATTGTTGTGGTAATGATGGCGGTCATCTACCAGCATCCAGAGCAGATTGCCTGGACCTCCGCCACCACGGCTGGATTTATCAATAATCATAAAGATAATGACAACGAGAATAACAATCATAAACCATACAAAGCTGTCACTTTCTGCACTGGTCTTCTCTTCCATGGCAGCCAGCTGTTCTTGGCCCAGACTAGTACCGTAGAAGCGGTCTCCGATGGATTGGACAATATAGGTCACTCCGCCATCATAATCTTCCTGACGGAAAAACTCCCTAGAACTTTCCAGAATATCCTTGGCTTCCACATCTGTCAACACCGTCGCTGCATTGTCAGAGGTTTCTATCCGAAACTCCCTGTCGGCTATGGCAATCACCAAGAGAATGCCATTGTCTGTCCCAGCAAAGCCAACTTGCCAGTCACGGAAGGTTGCGTTGGCCAGACTTTCAATATCAGTAGAAAGACTTTCCGTCACATAGACCCCAACCTGTAACTGCTGTTCACTTGCTGCCCAGGTCTGATTGAGCTGGTCAATATTGGCGATGGTTTCACTAGAAAGAAGCTGGGTTTCATCAACCACCGTCGTATCAATTGGACGGGCTGGAATTCCCTCAGCTCCTACCAGACTAGGCTGACCTAGGCTGAACAATAAAAGCCAGAAACCTAATAAATAGAACAGATACTTTTTCATACGGCACCTCCTCTGAAGGTAGAAACAGTTTCTTTATATTATTGTATCATTTTTACCTTTTTTTCAAGTATTTGCATAAGTATATTTTGTAAATTTGGAATGATTTCCTCTTGAAACCAGGGATTCTTTGCCTGCCAGATATTGTTTCTAGGTGATGGATGGGGCAAAGGAAAATAGGTGGGAAGGTAATCATCTGCATGTTTCACTCTCTCCGTCAGGTTCCTTTGGGATTTTTCCAAATAATAATCCTGAGCATAGTTACCTACCAAAAAGGTCAGCTCAAGCTCTGGCAGTTGGTCCAGAATCAGTGGGTGCCATTTGGGCGCAAAATCCTTGCGAGGCGGCAAATCCCCAGACTTCCCTTTTCCTGGATAATAGAAATCCATAGGAAGAATAGCAAAATGACCCGATTCATAAAAAGTCTGACGATCCACGTCCAACCATCGACGGAGGTTGTCACCACTAGCGTCGTCAAATAAACGCCCTTTTTCCTGAGTCTTCAATCCAGGTGCCTGTCCAATAATGAGAATTTTTGCGGTCGAAGGGGCTTGGAAAAGGGGAGCTATTCCCTTATTCGTAAAGTCTCGGTTAGCAACATCCTCAATGATAGCTTGACGAATATCAGCAAGTTCCATGATGTCCTACTTTCTTGACCATGGTCACATCTTCTTCAAGGGTATGAAAACCACATTTTTTATAGAAGAAAAAGGCTGGAAGAGTACGTTCGGTTTGCAGAAGAATATGAACAATTTTTCTATCAGCTAACTGCTTCTCCATATCATCTAATAAACTAGCACCATGTCCTTGCCCTTGGTAATCACGGGAAATGCAGAACTCTTCAATTCGGTATTCGGTCCCCTCATACCAATAGCGAATGTAACCAATTGACAGACCTATCAATTTTTCCTGGTCAAACAAGCCAAAACAGAGTGCTCTTGGGTGTCCCAGTAAATCGCCTATGTAGCAATCTAATTGTTCCTCATCTGACCAATCATCATCCCAAGGTTCTTGGCTGAAAACAGATAAAAATAATTCTTTAACCATTTCCATGTCTGAAAAACAAAGTTCTTTCAGTTCCATATTTCCTCCTAAAAAGGGAGTGGGATAGAACTCGACTAGTTAAAAAAGAGTTCGTCAACAAGTCTTTATTTCTAGTTGTTGAGCTGAAACAGTCTATTCCCAGACTGTTTCACTC
>NZ_JARQPJ010000018.1:0-42922 GCF_046032515.1 Streptococcus suis
CTAGATACTTTTCATTTTTTAATCAGTTCGATTGTTTTTACTTGACAAAGGGCTTTACATATCAGTCATTTGAATTAGCTTTGATACATCGTCACTTTCGACTTGCCGTACTTTAGTACAGCCTGCGCCTCAGTTCCTTGTCTAAAAGCTAATTCATTCGACTATATCTTATGAATTGCTCCAGCTTATCTGCAAAATCTTGTTCAAAGAAGATCTGTAAGAAATCAGCTTTCTGTCCGCTGAAATAATAACACTTTCCAAACATGTGTTGGACGCTAGGCGAAAGAATCCCCTTGCTTAGCTGAAAGGTCACGCTCCCTTTGGAAATTCGATATGGGATGTTCAAAGCGTATTTCTCTAAACAATCTTTTATTTTATTCCACTGAGCGTGATAAATATGATGAAGATGCTGTGTGTTCCGTGCAAACATACCGTTATCAATGTAGAGCGAGAGAGCTTTTTGCATGATAAGATTGGTATCGTAGTCGATTAGACTCTTATGTTTGATGAAGGTATCACGTAGCTGGTTAGGAAGGCTGATTGCACCGATTCGGAGGGCAGGAAAGAGTGTCGGTGTAAAAGATTTTATGTAAATGACACGATTATCTGTATCAAGATAGTGTAAAGGTAGGCTATGACTAGAGTCGAAATCTGCTAAATAGTCATCCTCAATGATGTAGACATCGTATTGCTTTGCTAATTTTACGATGGCTGTTTTTGTTGCTATATCATAGGTTGAACCGAGAGGGTTGTGCAAGCGAGGAATTGTGTAGAAAAACTTAATTTTTCCAGTTTGGAAGATGCTTTCCAATTCTTCTAGGTCAATTCCATCTAAATCCCGTTCAATTGTTTGATAGGGGATTCCTTGATGTCGAATGAGATCTATCATTCGTGAGTAGGTAGGGTTCTCTATCAAGATTTCCGTTTTTCCAGCCAAGGTTTCCATTTGTGTGAGAATATATAGAGCTTGTTGACTACCAGCTGTGATAACCAGCTGGTCTTTTTTTGTATAGACATGATAGTCCATTAACAGACTTTGAACGGAGGAAATCAATTCTGCCAATCCCTCTTGCTGGTGATAGTAGTTGAATAGGTAATTTTCCCGCCCAATAAGACTTTCGTTTAGACAAATCCGAAAATCTTCATAGGGTAATTCTTGAAAGTCTGCAGGATTGAGCTCTACAGTATGGTCTTGGAAATCTCTATCTTCTAAGATATAATAACCGCTTTTTTCGACAGCGTAGATCTTATTTTGGTACTTTAATTCCAACATAGCCTTTTGGACAGTGTCTTTACTACAATGATATTGCTCGCTGAGTTGACGGATAGAAGGTAATTTCTCTCCGCGTTTGAATCGGTGTTCCTCTATTCCAGTCAAAATATCTTGGATGATAACTTGATATTTTTTCATCTAGACTCCCTTTTTTATAGACTATGTTACTAGCTAGTATATAGGAAAAGTTGCAGAAATACAATATATGAATGATGGGGTTGAGGTTCAGGAATTAAGCTACTATATGGTATAATTAAGTGATGAAAATAATTATACCTAATGCAAAAGAAGTAAATACAAATCTAGAGAATGCCCCGTTTTATCCCCTGTCTGATCGAAGCAAGCAGGTACTGGATGCCATAAGTCAATTTGATGTAAAAAAGATGGCTGCCTTTTATAAATTGAATGAAGAAAAGGCTGAGTTAGAAGCTGATCGTTGGCATCGAATCAGGACAGGTCAAGCAAAAACCTATCCAGCCTGGCAGTTATATGATGGTCTCATGTATCGTTATATGGATAGGCGAGGTATAGATTCGAAAGAAGAAAATTACCTATGTGACCACGTTCGTGTTGCGACAGCCTTATACGGATTGATTCATCCTTTTGAATTCATTTCACCTCACCGCTTAGATTTTCAAGGGAGCTTAAAGATAGGCAATCAGTCTTTGAAACAGTACTGGCGACCGTATTATGACCAAGAAGTTGGTGATGATGAACTGATTCTCTCATTGGCTTCGTCAGAATTTGAGCAGGTGTTTTCTCCACAGATTCAGAAAAGATTAGTTAAAATTCTTTTCATGGAAGAAAAAGCAGGGCAGCTAAAAGTTCATTCGACTATATCAAAAAAAGGTAGAGGAAGATTGCTGTCCTGGTTGGCTAAGAACAATATTCAGAAATTATCGGACATTCAAGATTTTAAGGTGGATGGCTTTGAATATTGTGCTTCCGAATCAACGGCAAACCAACTTACCTTCATACAATCAATCAAAATGTGAAAAAACGAACAAGATAACGTTTTCCAGCACTAAAGAAGGGTAAAATATTAATTTCTATGATATAATGGGTACGTTATAAGTAAAAGGAAGGTTGTTTATGAAAAAGAGAAGCGGGCGAAGGAAGTCGTCCAAGCTCAAATTGGTAAATTTTGCCCTTTTGGGGCTTTACGCCATTACTCTATGTTTGTTTTTAGTGACCATGTATCGCTATAACATCCTAGATTTCCGGTATTTAAACTATATTGTGACGCTTTTGCTAGTAGGAGTGGCAGTATTGACTGGATTATTGATGTGGCGTAAGAAAGCGCGCATATTTACAGCGCTCTTACTTGTTTTTTCACTAGTCATCACGTCTGTTGGAATCTATGGAATGCAAGAAGTTGTAAAATTTTCAACACGACTAAATTCAAATTCGACATTTTCAGAATATGAAATGAGCATTCTTGTCCCTGCAAATAGTGATATTACAGATGTTCGTCAGCTTACGAATGTTCTTGCTCCAGCCGAATACGACCAAGATAACATCACCGCTTTGTTGGATGACATATCCAAAATGGAATCTACTCAACTAGCAACTAGCCCCACAACCTCTTACCTGACAGCATATCAATCTATGTTGAATGGTGAGAGTCAAGCGATGGTCTTCAACGGAGTTTTTAGCAATATTTTAGAAAATGAAGACCCAGACTTTTCTTCAAAAGTGAAAAAAATATATAGTTTCAAAGTGACTCAGACTGTTGAAACAGCAGTCAAACAAGCGAGTGGGGACAGCTTCAATATCTATATCAGTGGTATTGATACCTACGGTCCAATTTCATCTGTTTCGCGTTCCGATGTCAATATCATTATGACTGTCAATCGTGCGACACATAAGATTTTATTGACAACTACTCCACGAGATTCATACGTTGCTATCGCAGATGGTGGGCAAAATCAATATGATAAACTAACACATGCTGGAATTTATGGTGTGAACGCCTCAGTGCACACCTTAGAAAATCTTTATGGTATTGACATTAGTAACTATATCCGACTCAACTTTACTTCCTTCTTACAGTTGATTGATTTGGTTGGTGGTATTGATGTTGAAAATACCCAAGAATTTACAAGCGGAGGGTATAATTTTCCGGTTGGGACAGTGCATCTAGATGCAGAGCAAGCGCTAATCTTTGTTCGTGAGCGGTATTCGTTGGCTAATGGTGATAATGATCGCGGTCAAAACCAAGAAAAAGTCATTGCAGCCCTCATAAAAAAATTGAGTTCACCAGAGAATTTACGCAATTATCAAGCTATTCTAACTGGTTTGGAAGGGTCTATCCAAACAGATTTGAGCTTAGAAACAATTATGGGCTTGGTAAATACCCAATTAGAGTCAGGAACCCAGTTTACAGTTGAGTCTCAGGCCTTGACAGGTTCAGGTCGTATGGATTTACCTTCTTATGCGATGCCTGGTTCACAACTTTATATGATGGAAATTAACCAAGACAGTCTGGAGCAAGCAAAGGCAGCGATTCAGTCAGTATTGGATGGAAATTAAAAAATAGGAGAAAACATGAATAATCAAGAATCAAATACAATCGAAATTGATGTATTATACTTATTAAAAACATTGTGGAGAAAGAAGTTTCTTATTATCCTAACATCCTTTTTGGGTGCAGGAATTGCCTTTGTCTACAATAGTTTCTTGGTAACACCACAGTTTGACTCGACAACTCGTATCTATGTAGTGAGTCAAAATGTAGAAGCTGGTGCCGGGTTGACCAACCAAGAGTTACAAGCAGGTACCTATTTGGTAAAAGATTATAAGGAAATTATCCTGTCCCAAGATGTACTGACGCAGGTAGCTACAGAGTTGAACTTGAACGAGAACTTAAAAGAAAAGGTTTCAGTTTCTATCCCTGTCGATACTCGTATCGTTTCTATCTCCGTGCGTGATGCGGATCCAAATGAAGCGGCACGTATTGCAAATAGCCTTCGCACCTTTGCAGCGCAAAAGATTGTCGAGGTCACCAAGGTAAGCGATGTGACGACACTTGAAGAAGCAGTCCCAGCGGAAGAACCAACCACTCCGAATATAAAACGCAATATCTTGCTTGGTTTATTAGCTGGAGGTATCTTGGCAACGGGAATTATCTTGGCTATGGAAGTTTTGGATGACCGTGTCAAACGCCCTCAGGATATTGAAGAGGTAATGGGCTTGACCTTGCTTGGTGTGGTACCAGATTCGAAGAAATTGAAATAGGAGAACAATATGGCAACGTTAGAAATTGCGCGTACAAAAAGAGAGATAGTAAATAAAACCGAGGAGTATTTCAATGCCATCCGTACCAACATTCAGCTTAGCGGAGCGGATATTAAGGTTGTTGGCATTACCTCTGTTCAATCAAATGAAGGTAAGAGTACAACTGCGGCTAGTCTCGCTATTGCCTATGCTCGTTCAGGTTATAAGACCGTTTTGGTGGATGCAGATATCCGAAATTCAGTCATGCCTGGTTTCTTCAAGCCAATTACAAAGATTACAGGCTTGACGGATTACCTAGCAGGGACAACAGACTTGTCTCAAGGATTATGCGATACAGATATTCCAAACTTGACCGTCATTGAGTCAGGGAAGGTTTCACCTAACCCTACTGCCCTTTTACAAAGTAAGAATTTTGAAAATCTACTTGCGACTCTTCGTCGCTATTATGATTATGTTATCGTTGACTGTCCACCATTAGGACTGGTAATTGATGCAGCTATCATTGCACAAAAATGTGATGCGATGGTTGCAGTAGTAGAAGCAGGCAGTGTTAAGCGCTCATCTTTGAAAAAAGTAAAAGAGCAGTTGGATCAAACAGGCACACCGTTCTTAGGCGTTATCTTGAACAAATATGATATTGCCAATGAGAAGTATAGTGAATACGGAAACTACGGACATTACGGCAAAAAAGCTTAATTTCTCAGATAATATAAGTTTGATAAGTAGGTATTAGTATGATTGATATTCATTCGCATATCATATTTGGTGTGGATGACGGTCCCAAAACTATTGAAGAGAGCTTAAGTTTGATAGGCGAAGCTTATCGTCAAGGTGTTCGCATCATCGTTGCGACTTCACATAGACGTAAGGGGATGTTTGAAACTCCTGAAAAAATTATCATGGCTAACTTTCTTCAACTTAAAGAAGCAGTAGCAGAAGTTTATCCTGAAATACGATTGTGCTATGGTGCTGAATTGTATTATAGTAAAGATATCTTAAGCAAACTTGAAAAAAAGAAAGTACCCACACTTAATGGCTCGCGCTATATTCTCTTGGAATTCAGTATGAATACTCCTTGGAAAGAGATTCAAGAAGCAGTGAACGAAGTGACGCTACTTGGGCTAACTCCCGTACTTGCTCATATAGAACGATATGATGCACTAGCGTTTCATGCAGAGAGAGTAGAAGAGTTAATTGACAAGGGATGCTATACTCAAGTAAATAGTAATCATGTGCTGAAGCCCGCTTTAATTGGCGATCGAGCAAAAGAATTTAAAAAACGCACTCGGTATTTTTTAGAGCAGGATTTAGTACATTGTGTTGCCAGTGATATGCATAATTTATCTAGTAGACCTCCGTTTATGAGGGAGGCTTATAAGTTAATAACAGAGGAATTTGGGAAAGATAAAGCGAAAGCGTTGCTGAAAAAGAATCCTCTTATGCTATTAAAAAACCAGGCGATTTAAACTGGTTACTCTAGATTGTGGAGAGAAAATGGATTTAGGAACTGTTACCGATAAACTGTTAGAGCGCAACAGTAAACGATTGATACTCATGTGCATGGATACGTGTCTTATTACAGTTTCCATGATTTTGAGCAGGCTGTTTTTGGATGTTATTATTGATATTCCAGATGAACGCTTCATTCTTGCAGTTTTATTTGTTTTAATATTCTACCTGATTATCTCAGTTAGACTAAAGGTTTTTTCGCTAATTACCAGGTATACTGGGTATCAAAGTTATGTGAAAATAGGACTGAGTTTGATATCCGCTTATTCATTATTTTTAATCATTTCAATGATTCTATGGCAGACCTTTAGTTATCGTTTCATCTTAGTATCCTTATTTTTGTCGTATGTAATGCTCATTACTCCGAGGATTATTTGGAAAGTCTTACATGAGACGAGAAAAAATGCCATTCGAAAGAAGGATAGCCCACTAAGAATCTTAGTAGTAGGTGCTGGAGATGGTGGGAATATTTTTATCAATACCGTCGAAGATCGAAAATTGAATTTTGAAATTGTCGGTATAGTTGATCGTGATCCAAATAAACTTGGAACATTTATCCGTACTGCCAAAGTTTTAGGGAATCGTAATGATATTCCACGATTGGTAGAAGAATTAGCTGTTGACCAAGTGACGATTGCCATCCCTTCTTTAAATGGTAAGGAGAGAGAGAAGATTGTTGAAATCTGTAACACTACAGGAGTGACCGTCAATAATATGCCGAGCATTGAAGACATTATGGCGGGGAACATGTCTGTCAGTGCCTTTCAGGAAATTGACGTAGCAGACCTTCTTGGTCGACCAGAGGTTGTTTTAGATCAGGATGAATTGAATCAGTTTTTCAAAGGGAAAACAATCCTTGTCACAGGAGCAGGTGGCTCTATCGGTTCAGAGCTATGTCGTCAAATTGCTAAGTTTACGCCTAAACGCTTGTTGTTGCTTGGACATGGAGAAAATTCAATCTATCTCATTCATCGAGAGTTACTGGAAAAGTACCAAGGTAAGATTGAGTTGGTCCCGCTCATTGCAGATATTCAAGATAGAGAATTGATTTTTAGCATAATGGCTGAATATCAACCCGATGTTGTTTATCATGCTGCAGCACATAAGCATGTTCCTTTGATGGAATATAACCCTCATGAAGCAGTAAAGAATAATATTTTTGGGACAAAGAATGTGGCTGAGGCGGCTAAAACTGCAAAGGTTGCCAAATTTGTTATGGTTTCAACAGATAAAGCTGTTAATCCGCCAAATGTAATGGGAGCGACTAAACGTGTTGCAGAAATGATTGTTACAGGTTTAAACGAGCCAGGTCAGACTCAATTTGCTGCAGTACGGTTCGGGAATGTTCTAGGTAGTCGTGGAAGTGTTGTTCCGCTATTCAAAGAACAAATCAAAAAAGGCGGTCCTGTTACCGTTACTGATTTTAGAATGACTCGTTATTTCATGACGATTCCTGAGGCAAGTCGTTTGGTTATCCAAGCTGGACATTTGGCAAAAGGCGGAGAAATCTTTGTCTTGGATATGGGCGAGCCTGTACAAATTTTGGAATTGGCAAGAAAAGTTATTCTGCTGAGTGGTCATACTGAGGAAGAAATTGGAATTGTTGAATCAGGTATTCGTCCTGGGGAAAAACTCTACGAGGAATTACTATCAACAGAAGAACGTGTCAGCGAACAGATTTATGAAAAAATATTTGTAGGTCGCGTTACAAATAAACAATCGGACATTGTCAATTCATTTATCAATGGATTACTCCAAAAAGATAGAAATGAATTAAAAGATGTGTTGATTGAATTTGCAAAACAAGAATAAAGAAAGTAAAAGTTGTTTTTACTTTCCTAGAGTCTAAATAGGATTTAGATTCTAGGAAGGTTGAAATACTTTCCTGAGGTAAAATATGCTAGGTCATAGGTTATTAAGAGAGAAAGAAAACAGAACGAAAGGTGGTCTCTATCATAAGATTCAGATAGAGCTAGCTTTCAACTCAAACCACATAGAGGGGAGTCAACTGACGCATGACCAGACACGGTATATCTATGAGACCAATATCATTGGTTTCGAGGAAAGTCCAACTATAAGGGTGGATGATATTATTGAAACCACCAATCATTTTACAGCTTTTGATTTTCTTTTGGATAGCTTTCAAGAAGACTTGAACGAGATATGGATCAAGGATGTTCATGCTATTTTAAAGAGTGGAACATCTGATTCGCGGAAGTCATGGTTTCAAGTCGGAGAGTATAAGTCGTACCCAAATGAAGTTGGCGGACGTGAAACGACTTTGCCAGAAAAAGTAGAATCCGATATGCAAGAATTGCTAAACAGCTATCATCGCTTGCCTGAGATTTCCTTTGAGGATATTCTTGACTTTCATGTTCGATTTGAACGCATTCATCCCTTCCAAGATGGTAACGGGCGAGTAGGTCGATTGATTATGTTTAAAGAATGTCTCAAACATGGCCATGTCCCCTTTATCATCGGAGATGACATGAAGTATTTTTACTATCGTGGCTTAGCCGAGTGGGGAGAACAGAATGGTTTCTTATTAGATACTTGCTTAGCCGCACAAGATCGATTTAAGGACTATTTAGAGTATTTTAGGATTGAGGATTAGTGACAAAACCAGCTAACCTTGCAAATAGGAGAATGAATGTATAGCAGAAGAACTATAACAAAAGAATATCTAAAAGCGAATGAAATAACAGCCCAATATTTTGAAAAAATTGGGTCAAGAAAGTTAGAATTATTTTTTAAATATACTACGGATAAGTTACTAGCACTAATCCTATTAGTATTATTATCGCCAGTCATCATTGCTTTATCTATTTGGATAAAACTAGATAGCAAGGGACCCGTTTTTTACCGTCAAGAGAGAGTTACCAGATATGGTCGAATTTTTAGAATATTTAAGTTTAGAACGATGATTTCTGATGCGGATAAAGTCGGAAGTCTTGTCACAGTCGGTCAAGATAATCGTATTACAAAAGTCGGTCATATTATCAGAAAATATAGGCTGGATGAAGTGCCTCAACTCTTTAATGTTTTGACAGGGGATATGAGTTTTGTTGGCGTAAGACCAGAAGTACAAAAATATGTTGACCATTACACTGATGAAATGCTTGCGACTTTGCTATTGCCAGCAGGAATTACTTCACCAGCAAGTATTGCATATAAGGATGAAGATGCTGTTTTAGAAGAATATTGTTCTCAAGGCTATAGTCCTGATGAAGCATATGTTCAAAAAGTGTTACCAGAAAAAATGAAATACAATTTGGAATATATCAGAAACTTTGGAATTGTTTCTGATTTTAAGGTAATGATAGATACAGTAATTAATGTAATAAAATAGGAGATTGAAATGACAAAAAGACAAAATATTCCATTTTCACCACCAGACATTACTCAAGCTGAAATTAATGAAGTAATCGATACATTGAAATCTGGTTGGATTACAACAGGACCAAAGACAAAAGAGCTAGAACGTCGGTTATCAGTATTTACAGGAACCAATAAAACTGTGTGTTTAAATTCTGCCACTGCAGGATTGGAACTAGTCTTACGAATTCTTGGTGTTGGACCCGGAGATGAAGTTATTGTTCCTGCTATGACCTATACTGCCTCATGTAGTGTCATTACTCATGTAGGAGCAACTCCTGTGATGGTTGATATTCAAAAAAATAGCTTTGAGATGGAATATGATGCTTTGGAAAAAGCGATTACTCCGAAAACAAAAGTTATCATTCCTGTTGATCTAGCTGGTATTCCTTGTGATTATGATAAGATTTATACCATCGTAGAAAACAAACGCTCTTTGTATGCTGCTTCTGATAATAAATGGCAGAAACTTTTCGACAGAGTTATTATTCTATCGGATAGTGCACATTCTCTAGGAGCTAGTTATAAGGGGAAACCAGCGGGTTCCCTAGCAGATTTTACCTCATTTTCTTTCCATGCAGTTAAGAATTTTACAACTGCTGAAGGAGGTAGTGTGACATGGAGACCACATCCTGGTTTGGATGATGAAGAGATGTATAAAGAGTTTCAGATTTACTCTCTTCATGGTCAGACAAAGGATGCATTAGCTAAGACACAATTAGGGTCATGGGAATATGACATTGTTATTCCTGGTTACAAGTGTAATATGACAGATATTATGGCTGGTATCGGTTTGGTACAGTTGGAACGTTACCCATCTCTGTTGGAACGTCGAAAAGAAATTGTCGAAAAATACAATGCAGGCTTTGAAGGAACATTGATTAAGCCGTTGGTACATCAGACCGAAGATAGACAATCATCTATGCACTTGTATATCACTCATCTGGAAGGCTTTACTTTGGAACAACGAAATGAAGTGATTCAAAAAATGGCTGAAGCAGGGATTGCTTGTAATGTTCACTACAAGCCACTGCCTCTTCTTACAGCCTATAAAAATATTGGTTTTGATATGAAAGATTTTCCGAATGCCTATCAGTATTTTGAAAATGAAATTACACTTCCTCTTCATACCAACTTGAGTGATGAAGATGTGGAGTATGTGATAGAAACGATTAAACGCATTGTTTATATAAAAAAATGAGGTAATTCTCGTGAAATATAGTGTTTTAATGACTGTGTATAAAAATGATAATGCTGATTATTTTTATATTGCATTGAATAGTATGGTTCAGCAAACAATAAAACCTGATGAAATCGTTATCGTAAAGGACGGCCCGATTCCTAATCTATTAGAACAGGTCATTGTTAATGTACAAAACAGTTGTGACATTTACTTTAATGAAATTCAACTACCAAATAATGTTGGACTTGGAGAGGCATTAAATGTGGGTCTAAAAGAATGCCGAAACGAACTTATTGCAAGAATGGATGCGGATGATTATTCTCTTCCTCAAAGATGTGAGTTACAACTTAGAGAATTCGAAAAAGACAGTACTCTAGATATTATTGGTTCGTCGGTAGAGGAGTTTATTTCTGAGTTGGATAATATAGTCGGACGTAGAATAGTACCAACCACTCATGATGAAATCTATAAGTTTGCTAAAAAAAGGGATCCGTTTAATCATCCGACAGTGATGTATCGTAAATCGTTTTTAGATAAAATTGGTGGATATTCAGACTATCGTAAAAATCAGGATACCGATCTCTGGATAAGAATGCTAGAATCTGGTGCAAAAACTAAGAATCTTGATGAAATTGTATTCAAATTCAGATTTGAACAAAATACTTTTGAAAAACGAAAAAACTGGTTTAACACCAAAACGCTTATTCACATTCGATACAATGCTTGGAAACGAGGATTTAATAGTTTGGGCGAGTTTTTAGAGATAACAGCTGCCCAAATTGCTGTCTACATCTTGCCTCAAAGTTTCCAACGATTTTTATATAAACATTTTTTGAGAGGGTAGAAAATGATAGGTAGGGCTGTGGTTAAGATTGAATCAATCATACATTATCTTTTTAATTTTTCGTTGTATTTTCCAAAGAGAGTACAAATATACGGAAAACCTAGGATTTTATTTGGGAAAAAAATGAATTTTCTGAAAATGTAAGGATCAATGACAAGGTGTTTTTACACGCTGTAAATGGAATTGCTATTGGAAAAAATTCAACATTGTCTTATGGGGCAACTTTAATTACAGAGTCCTATGATGTTACAAATAGAGAAAACTATATGAAACGGCTACATAAAGGTGCTAGAATTGAAATAGGGGATAATGTTTGGATTGGTGCAAATGTCATAATTCTACCAGGAGTGAATATTGCTGACGGTGTAATCGTAGGCGCTGGGTCAGTCGTCACAAAATGTTTGACTAAAAAAAATTCCCTATATGCAGGAAATCCTGCTAAATTTATCAAGGAGTATCAAGAATGAAATTGTTACATGTTACAGCTACCCATTTAAAACCTACTGGAAGTATACCTGTTGTTTTAAGTGAGTTGGCTTCTCATCAGAATGCATTAACAGGATTTGAAGCACGAGTTTTGTCTATAAAATCACCAGTGAAAGATATCAATTCTGCATACTTTGACTTTTTGGGTGATAGATTATTTGAAGATTATATAAAGTTTTTTTCACCGGATATAGTTATTTTTCATAGTTTCTATTTTTGGGAATACATAAAGCTATACAAAATTTTAAAAAAAAATAATATTCCATATTTTATTCAACCTCATGGTTCGTTTATGATTGAGTCAATGAAGAAATCAAAAATAAAGAAAACTGTTGCAAGAGCTTTATTTTTTGATAAATTTGTAAGAAACTCTGAGGGGATAATTTATTTAAATCAATCTGAAAAAAAAAATTCACTGTACAAATGCGAAACTAATCTGATTATTCCCAATGGAATTACAATTGAAGATTCTTTGAGAAAGAATGGCTATAAATATAAGAGTAGCTCTAGTGTTGAGTTTTATTATTTAGGTAGATTTGATATAAAACCTAAAGGATTAGATATATTAATAGATGCTTTAGAGGTGTTGGATAATTTAAGCGAGGATCGGATGATTACATTTTCTTTCTATGGTGTTGGAAATCATAGTCAAGTCAAGTATATTGAAAATAGGATTCACCGGTTAAGGAATATAAATGTATTTTATAGAGGGCCATTACTTGGAAAAGAGAAGGTTGAACATTTGTGTGGAAAGATTATGGTCTTAACTTCACGCCATGAGGGCTTTCCAATGACCGTTTTAGAAGCTCTTTCTTATGGTAATCCATGTATTGTCACAAAAGAAACAAATGTTCTTGATGAAGTGGTTCTGAACAATTTAGGATGGGCTTGTTCTTTAGACTCACAATCAATTGCTTCTGCTATGCTAAAAGCATATGATGACTACCTGACTAGCCAGGAAGAGTATTTTGCAAATTGTGTCAATCATGTTAGTTCTGAATATTCTTGGAAAAGGATTGCTCAGATTTCATATGAGGAATTGAAGAAATTTGAAAGGGGATAGAATGAAAAAAATAATGATTTTAGGGTGTTTAACACAATCCAAAACAGGCAATAAAAGTTTTGGAGGGGCGGAACGGAATATGGCCATGTTAGCCAATTCTCTAGCTGAGCGAGGTTATGATATCTGTCTGTGCTCTGTTGAAGGAAGTCATTTACCCTATCAATTAGATAGTGATGTTGAATTGCTGACCAATGAAGTAAGTTATAAAAATAAGTTAAAAACGCACGGTGATATGTTTTTCAATACTATAAAAAGTATCCGGAATGTACAACCTGATCTAATTATTTCTTTTTGGCCTCATCCGACTTTTTATGCACTACTATTTACAAAAATAAAAAGAATAAAAATGATATATTCTGAGAGGAATGATCCTAGCAGAGAGTATACAGGTATTGCCAAGCTCTTCCATACAGTTATATCTTATTTTTGTAACGGATATGTTTTTCAAAATCAAGGTGCTCAACGATATTTTCCTAAGCAATCAATAAAAAATAGCACAGTAATTCATAATCCACTATCATTTACCAAAAAGGATACCCCAAATAAAAAGCGTGTTGTAAGAAATTTTAAGAGGATTATTTCGGTAGGAAGATTAACAGAACAAAAAAATCACAGCATGTTGATTGGAGCGTTTTCAAAATATAATGAGACGCACCCTGATTCTATCTTAGAAATATTCGGGGAAGGTGCACTATATCAAGATTTAAAGAAACAGATTAAGATGTTGAATATGGAAAATAAAATTATCCTTAGAGGAACAACTTCTCAAATTTTAGAAGAGATTGCCAGTTCGGATATGTTTGTTCTTACTTCAAAATATGAAGGAATGCCGAATGTATTGATGGAGGCGTTGGCATTAGGGGTTCCAGTAGTTTCAACAGATTTTTCCCCAGGAACAGTGAGAGAATTAATTGTTCATGGCGTAAATGGCTTAATCTGTGATATCACCGAGTCTGATTTAATAGAAAAAATGACAATGTATGATGATGAGTCCTTAGTAGAGCAGGTTTCTAGGAACTCTATCAAGATATTTGAAACACACAATATAGAGGAGATAACAGATCAATGGGAAAGATTCTTGATAGAAACGATGAACGGACATTAAGTTATCATCTTGCAGCGTTGCTTACGGTGGCAGTATTCTTTATAGAATTGTTTTTTAACGGAAAGTATCTTTTCTGTACCCCCTTTGTTTTTTTAGGTTATTTATTTTATTATAATCCGAAGTTTAAAGGGCATATTTCCAAATATTTAATAATTTTTTTGATATGGTTAATATTTATTTTTTTACAAATTCTAATCTTAGGAATGATTCGGACAGGCAATGAAGATTTTTTTTCCTTTTATTATAATTTAGTATTGTTTGCAAATATCACCATGATTTTCTTTATGATCGGGCTCACGAGACTTGTGAATTATCTTTTAAAGTATCTTGATTTAGTTGTTCAATACGGAGTTTTACTCTGTACACCGGTTATTTTTTTAAAAGAAATCGATATTATCCAATCTCGATGGAGAGATTTTTTAAATGCCAATTCTGGCTATAGACTGGGAGTTTCAAGTAATATAAACCCCAACAGTATTGCATGGCTCTATGGTTTTTTTGCGATGTTGACCCTATATTTTCTGTTAAAATCTAAAAAAATAAGGTATGTCTTCTTATTTGCAGTAGAACTAGTTTGTATATTATTTACAGGTTCTAAAGCAGGTTTGTTGACTGCTTTTATCCCCGTAATATTTGCTTTCTTTAAGAGTTTACGAAAGGCAAAAATTTCTAATGTAATTGTTATTCTGTTGGTGGGTTTTATTTTTTGGTATGAAGTTCAAAATAATCCCGTATTATATACGTTGATTGGTAAACGATTAAATAGTTTTTTAGGGTTATTTGGAATTGGCACAGTACCAGTTGATGCCGGCTCGACTTTGAAGAGAATTCATATGATAGAATTTGCCGAAAATATGATATGGGAAAAACCAATATTGGGCTGGGGGATTGGGGCATTTGCTCAGATATCTGGCTTTGGAGTTTATTCTCATAATAATTTTATAGAAAGCCTAGTATCAGGAGGGATTGTATTTAGCACTGCATATTATTTTATCTACGTATTGTTGTCTTTGCAGTTGTTTTCATTGCCCAAATGTGAGGAAAAGGAAGTTGCAATTCTTTTGATAGTATCAAATCTTTTAATTGATTTTTCAACAGTTACGTTTTATGGTCAGCTATTACCTTATTTTAAAATAATCATCATTGCAATGCTGTTATATTATATTCAGTTTATTAAAGAAAGAGTAGAAAAATGAGATTTTTAAATCTTTTTGAAAAATTGATAAAGAGATTTTCATCCCAATCATTATATCAAGATTATCTAAGAAAACAAGGAATCGTGATTGGAAACAACTGTGAAATATATAAGAGTGCTTCATTTGGAAGTGAACCTTATTTGGTGACTATTGGTGACAATGTTAGAATTTCGGCGGATGTAAAAATTACTACACATGATGGCGGAGTTTGGGTCGCTCGTCATTTAGTGGGAAATCAGGAAATTGACCTGTTTGATAGAGTTGAAATTGGTTCTAATGTTCATATCGGTGTCAATGCTATCATACTGCCAGGAGTAACCATAGGAAATAATTGCATTATTGCGGCTGGGGCGGTTGTTACGCACTCGGTTCCGTGTAATGAAATTTGGGGAGGGGTACCAGCTAGATTTATTAGTACAATAGATGATTATATTTTAAAGCATAGAGGAGAATTTGAAATGACTAAGACGATGTCCTCCGATGAAAAAATGAAGTTTCTATTGAAGAAGTATCCAGAGGTAATTAATGACTAATAATAAGCAACTTTCTTTGAATATTTTAATTTCAATTTTAAACCAATTGGTCATTATCGTTTGTGGTTTTATTTTACCAAGGGTACTTTTAGAATCCTTTGGTTCAACGGTAAATGGTTTAGTGACCTCAATTCGGCAATTTTTAAATTTTATAACATTTTTAGAAATGGGAATTGGAGTTGTAATTTCAAGCTCCTTATATGAACCGCTCTTTAAACAAGATACTGAAAAAGTGAGTGCAATAATTGTTTCGTCCAAGAGATTTTTTAATAAATTAGTTTTATACTTTACCTTTTTTTTAGTAGTGTTGGTTTTTACTTATCCATTATTTGTTGTAGAATTTAATTTTGTTTACGTTAGTATCCTTATGGTGATACTCTCATTAAATTTGTATAGTCAGTACTATTTTGGAATTGTTAATCAACTTTTACTAACAGCAGATCAGAAGAATTATATTCCTCAGGGGCTATCAATGGTGACTGTTATACTTAATACTCTTGCTACAGCAGTGATAGTTAATTATTCAAAAAACGTTCATATTGTTTTTCTTTCAACATCATTTATTTATTTAGCGCGGCCTTTAGCTATGGATATTTATGTAAGGAAGTGTTATAATATCGATTATAATATTAGATATACTGAGGAACCAATAAAACAAAAGTTTAATGGTTTTTATCATCATCTTTCAAGTATTGTTCTTGGAAATACCGATATTATTGTCTTAACTCTTTTATCAAGTTTGAAAAATATCTCAATATATTCCGTCTATGCTCTGATTTTTTCTGGGATAAGGGGAATCATTTATGCACTTGTTACAAGTTTAACTCCTTATTTTGGTAGGGTAGTTTCAAAAGAGTCAACTCAAGGAGTTTTAAAAAAATTTAGGTATTTAGAATGGGGTCTCAATACGCTCATTACGTTAATATTTTCAGTTGTTGCAGCTTCAATTATTCCGTTTATTACGTTGTATACTCAAAATATAACCGATGCAGATTATATTTTGTATGGATTTGCATTATTTATGTGCTTATCACAGTACATGTTTTGTATGAGATATAGTTATAATATCTATGTGCAATCTGTTGGTCATTACAAAGAAACTCAGATGAGTGCTATTATTGAGGCAATTTTAAATATTGCATCTACCTTTATTTTTACAGCTCTTTTTGGAATGGTTGGATTAGCGATAGGCACATTAATTGCAATGCTATATAGACTTCTATATTTACTTAATTATTCAAAGAAAGTTCAACTTGGGGCTAGTATTATTGGGTCTATTTTATATATTTTTACAGGGAGTTGTAATGTTGTAGCAATGTTTTATCTGGGAAGTTATTTAGCTCCTAAAATTACCACTTTTAT
Source organism: Streptococcus suis (assembly GCF_046032515.1). Lineage (GTDB taxonomy): Bacteria > Bacillota > Bacilli > Lactobacillales > Streptococcaceae > Streptococcus > Streptococcus suis_AL. The sequence goes on from NZ_JARQPJ010000018.1 coordinate 17,167, forward strand.
GCATTTGGTTTATTATACAATGGGTTATGTCCTTTTATCTGTTCTATCTCTTTTGTTAAGTAATTTAATATTTAACAGGAGATTACTTTTGGGATTCTTTAAGTCATTAATTTTAAAGGATGAATTATAATATGAAAAAAAGTATTGAACGAGATTCAAAATTAGAGTTAATTAGAATTTTTAGCATGTTATTTATTGTATCTAGTCACTATGTTTTGCATGGCGGGATAGTGAACGAAGTAACAGGTTTTGATTTTAATGGATTAACGTCAGACTTTTTATATATTGGTGGTAAAATTGGGGCTAATCTTTTTATTATGTTGAGTGGTTATCTGTTATGTGACTGTATTTATAAAACCGAAAGACTATTAAAAACAGCTTTGATAACTTTATTTTATTCAACTATAGGTTTATTACTTGGATTGATAGTTTTTAATGATATATCTGTAATAGATATAATAAAGTCCTTTTTTCCTATTATCACTGATAGATACTGGTTTGTTACTACATATTTTCTGATTCTAGTGTTTATGCCTTATTTAAACTATGCAATTACTATCTTGAATAAAAAACAATTGGAGTTCTTACTTTTATTGGGGTTTGTTTTATGGTGCTTTATTCCAACTTTTTTTAATCAGGACTTAAATTTTTCTAATTTTGTTTGGTTTATTTTTTTGTATATTTTAGGATCTGGAATAAAAAAATATAAATTTTTATATGTTGATACAGCTAAGTCGTTTATAATATCTTTAGTTTTTTATTTGTTAATTTTTATTTCTATACAGCTATTAAAATTATGTTCTTTACAAAGTGAATTTTTTGAAACTAAAATTTATTTTTTTACTAATTCACATAGTATTTTGACATTCTTTTTTACAGTTTTCTTTTTCAATGGGATGCTGTCACTCAAAAGTTTTACAAATTATTGGGTAAATAAAGTAGCGAAAGCAACATTTGCAATATATTTAATTCATGATAATGATTTTATTAGAGAGTGGTTATGGAAAGATTTATTGAAAGTAAGCAACTATAGACATAGTAGTATTTTTATTTGGCATTATATTTTTAGTATATTGTTGATATTTTTCATTGGTGTTATTCTAGAGAATTTACGAGAGGTAGTCTTTGAGATGCTGTTAGAAGACAAGATTAAGAAGATTTCAACAAATTGTAATTTAATTTTTCGTAAGTTTTTTCCAGAATAATATAATTAGGGAGGATGGTTTATCATGAAAAAAATTTTAATCACGGGTTCAGCTGGTTTCATCGGCAGCAACCTAGTATTAGAACTGTTAAGGAGTGACGAAGTATATCATATTATCGGTCTTGATAATATGAACGATTACTACGATGTGTCGCTCAAGCAATATCGTCTTGAACAGATTGAGCAACAGTTGATCCATAGTAAAAGCAAGTGGACTTTCATAGAGGGAGACTTGGCAGACAAGGATTTGGTCACTTCAATTTTTGAAGATTACCATCCGAATATTGTCGTTAATTTAGCCGCTCAGGCTGGTGTTCGCTACTCGATTACCAATCCAGATGTTTATATAGAGAGCAATATTATTGGTTTTCAGAATATCCTAGAAGCCTGTCGTCACTACCCAGTTGAGCATTTAGTATATGCTTCTTCATCTTCTGTATATGGTGGAAATGAGAAAGTACCATTTTCTACGGATGATAAGGTAGATAATCCAGTATCGCTTTATGCAGCAACTAAAAAGTCAAATGAATTGTTTGCTCATGCCTACAGCAAGCTCTATGATATTCCAACAACGGGACTACGTTTCTTTACGGTCTACGGTCCAGCAGGTCGTCCAGATATGGCTTACTTCGGTTTTACTAACAAGCTGTTAAAAGGTGAAACGATTGAAATTTTCAACTATGGAAATTGCAAACGTGATTTTACCTATGTAGATGATATTGTGGAAGGTGTCAAGCGTGTCATGTTTGGCGCACCGCAGAAGAGAAGTGGAAGTGATGGTCTCCCTATTCCGCCGTATGCAATCTACAATATTGGCAATAGCAATCCTGAAAACTTATTGGATTTTGTTCACATATTGAGTGAGGAACTAGTTTTGGCAGGAGTATTACCAGCAGATTTTGATATTGAAGCACATAAGAAACTGGTGCCTATGCAAGCTGGAGATGTTCCTGTAACATTTGCGGATACTTCTGCACTGGAAAGGGATTTTAGCTTTAAACCGTCTACAAGTCTTAGAGAAGGTTTGCATCGTTTTGCTCAATGGTATAAAAATTATTATGCATAAGCACTATTTTCTTGTCTTGTAAAGGAAAGAGGAAGTAAGAAATGAAAAATATCGCCGTCGCAGGAACAGGCTATGTCGGTCTATCTATCGCAGTCTTATTGGCACAGCATCATCAGGTTACAGCTGTGGATATTATCCAAGAAAAAGTTGACTTAATCAATTCTAAGAAGTCTCCGATTCAGGATGATTATATTGAAAAATATCTAGCTGAAAAAGACTTAAATATATTTGCAACATTAGATGCTGAAACAGCCTACAAAGAGGCAGAAATAGTTGTAATTGCTGCTCCAACTAATTACGATAGTGCTAAGAATTATTTTGATACTAGTCATGTGGAATCTGTGATTCAAACAGTATTGTCGGTCAATCCTAAGGCATTAATGGTCATCAAATCAACGATTCCTGTTGGATTCACCCAGTCTATGCGTGAAAAGTTTGCTACGGAAAATATTATTTTTAGTCCAGAGTTTCTTAGAGAGTCAAAAGCACTTTATGATAATCTCTACCCTTCACGGATTATTGTGTCTTGTGAAGAAGGAGCTCCAGATTCGGTAGTAGAAGGTTCAAGACTATTTGCCTCGCTACTACAAGAAGGTGCCTTGAAAGAGGATGTCGATGTATTACATATGGGATCGACAGAAGCTGAAGCGGTTAAGCTTTTTGCCAATACCTATTTGGCCTTGCGTGTTTCTTACTTCAATGAATTGGATACCTATGCTGAGCTAAAAGGATTAGATACAGAATCGATTATTCGAGGAGTTGGTTTGGATCCTCGTATCGGCGATCATTATAATAATCCCTCTTTCGGATATGGAGGCTATTGCTTGCCAAAAGATACAAAGCAATTATTGGCTAATTACAATGATATTCCACAGAACATGATGACAGCTATTGTAGAGTCAAATAGGACTCGTAAGGATTTTATTGCTGATCAAATTTTGAAGATAGCTGGCTATTATGATTATTCGTCACATGATCAATACTCTCAATTGGGAGAAAAAGAAGTGATCATCGGTGTATATCGCTTGACAATGAAGAGTAATTCGGATAATTTCCGTCAAAGTTCTATTCAGGGAGTTATGAAACGTCTAAAAGCCAAAGGGGCAAAAGTGATTATTTTTGAACCGACTTTAGAGAATGGTTCCACCTTCTTTGGTTCAAAAGTGATTAATAATTTGAATCAGTTTAAATCTAAAAGTCACGCAATTGTTGCAAATAGATACGACTCTGTCTTGGATGATGTATTAGATAAAGTGTATACGCGTGATATTTTTAGAAGAGACTAGCCTTCTAAAGCTACATTTTTAATTGTGTATTTAGATTTCTAGGGGAGAAGGCTCGTTGCTCTTCTCTTTCTTTTTTGACTGTATGAACAATAAGTCTGGTAATCTAGCTGTCACTAATTGTAATTGAAATAGGTGTGTTAGATTGATATAATTGCTGATAAACAGAAATAAAGACTTACTTTGTTTCTTGTTAGTTAATATATAAATGTAATTTTCAGAGGTAAATAATGTCGTACGATTATCTAGTTGTTGGTGCAGGGCTGTTCGGTGCAGTCTTTGCTCATGAGGCAGCTAAAAAGGGTAAAAAAATAAAGGTTATCGAAAAACGAGATCACATTGCAGGTAACATCTATACAAAAGAAGTAGAAGGTATTCAAGTCCATGAATATGGCGCACATATTTTCCATACTTCTGAAAAAGAAATTTGGGATTATGTGAATCAGTTTGCGGAGTTCAATCGCTATACAAACACACCAGTCGCCAATTACAAAGGTGAAATCTACAATCTTCCATTCAACATGAATACTTTCAATAAACTGTGGGACGTGGTGACCCCTGCTGAAGCAGAAGCCAAGATTGCAGAGCAACGAGCAGTTTTGGGAGGAAAAACGCCTGAGAACTTGGAAGAACAAGCCATCTCATTAGTTGGTACAGACATCTATGAAAAATTGATCAAGTCATACACCGAGAAACAATGGGAAAAACCATGTACGGAGTTACCAGCCTTTATCATCCGTCGTTTACCCGTGCGTTTGACCTATGATAATAACTATTTCAACGATAGCTACCAAGGTATTCCAATCGGCGGTTACACGCAGATTGTTGAAAAAATGTTGGAACATGAGAATATTGATGTTGAGACAAATGTTGATTTCTTTGCCAATAAGGAAGACTATTTAGCTACCTATCCGAAGATTGTCTTTACAGGAATGATTGACGAGTTCTTTGATTACCAACTTGGTGAATTGGAATATCGTAGCCTTCGATTTGAGACAGAAGTGTTGGATATGGAAAACTATCAAGGGAATGCAGTTGTGAACTACACAGATAGTGAAACGCCATTTACTCGTATTATCGAACACAAACATTTCGAATTTGGTACACAACCGAAAACCATTATTACACGTGAGTATTCGAAGACCTGGAAACGAGGCGATGAGCCGTATTATCCAGTGAACAATGATCGTAACAACAAACTCTATACTGCTTATAAGCGCCTCGCAGAACAACAAGAGAACGTTATATTCGGTGGGCGTCTTGGTCATTATCGTTACTACGATATGCACCAAGTCATCGGAGCAGCCTTGCAGTGTGTGAGAAGTGAAGTTTGGGAATGATTTTGAGAAGTCATCAAAGTAGTAATTGATTCTTGTCAGAAATCGGAATGCTCTTAAAATGTTAATCAAAAAAAACCAGAATTTCTGGTTTTTTTTGATTATTGAATTGCTGCCAACAGGTCAGCTGCTTGTTGGTAACCGCCCCATAACAAAGTACCTACCCAATCACTCCCTCCTCCTGTATACTGTTATAAAAAACAAAACTGGAGGATTTATTATGTCACAGCCCATCGTCCCATTGACTGTTCCCAAATCTAGATGCTTTGAAAAGAAAAGTAGAAATGATATTCTGATGAAAATTCATCTCGGAAAAGTGGAAGTCACATTCTTTCACTCTATCAACCAAAAAATATTAGAAACAATCTTGGATAAGGTACTGCACTATGACCATCCGACTCAGTGATTTAGGTCAAGTCTACTTGGTTTGCGGTAAAACGGACATGCGTCAAGGGATTGATTCTCTCGCCTACCTTGTCAAAAGTCAATTCAATCTGGATCCCTTTTCAGGTCAGGTCTATCTCTTCTGCGGAGGTCGAAAAGACCGATTCAAAGCTCTTTACTGGGACGGACAAGGATTTTGGTTACTTTACAAACGTTTTGAAAATGGAAAATTGACCTGGCCAAACAATGAAGAAGAGGTCAAGGTTCTAACTTCCGAGCAGGTAGACTGGCTCATGAAAGGATTTTCTATCAGTCCAAAAATAAATGTTTCAAAAAGTCGTGGGAGTGGGAAAGAACTCGACCAGACGAACTCTTTTCTAGACCAGTCGAGTTCTTTCCCACTCCCAGTTCACTCCAGAGATTGTTCATCACGAATTGCAGGGCGAAGATTGCACTTGTCCAGACTGTCATGGACAGTTGAAAGAGATTGGCTCGACTGTTCAACGACAAGAATTGGTCTTCATTCCTGCACAATTAAAGCGGATTGACCATGTTCAACACGCATACAAGTGTCAGGCTTGTAGTCAGAAGAATCTGAGCGATAAGATTATCAAGGCTCCAGTTCCTAAGGCACCTTTGGCACACAGCTTGGGTTCAGCTTCTATCATCGCCCATACTATTCATCAGAAGTTCAATCTTAAGGTGCCTAATTACCGTCAGGAAGAGGACTGGCACAAGCTTGGTCTGCCCATCAGTCGGAAGGAAATAGCCAACTGGCATATCAAGTCTAGTCAGTATTATTTCGAGCCGATTTATAACCTGTTGCACGAGAAATTGTTGGAGCAGCCTATTCTCCATGCGGATGAGACCTCCTACAAGGTCTTAGAAAATGATAGCCAGTTGACCTTCTACTGGACTTTCTTGTCTGGGAAACATGAGAAAAATGGAATTACCCTCTATCATCATGACAAACGACGGAGTGGCTTGGTTGTGGAGGAATTTCTTGGAGATTATGCGGGTTATGTACACTGTGATATGTGGTCGGCCTATCGGCAGTTAGACAAGGCACAGCTGGTTGGCTGTTGGGCTCATGTCAGGAGAAAGTTTTTTGAGGCGACTCCTAAGAAGACAGACAGGACTTCTTTAGGAGCCAAGGGCTTAGCCTATTGTGACCGCCTGTTTGCCTTGAAGAATGACTGGGCTGACTTGTCTACTGAGGAACGGCTACATAAACGTCAGACAGAGTTGGCTCCCTTGATGGACGAGTTCTTTGATTGGTGTCACAATCAGGCTGTCTTGCCAGGCTCCAAATTGGGCACTGCAATGGAGTATAGACTCAAATACGAAACCACCTTCCGAACCGTTCTCTCGGACGGTGACCTAGTCCTGTCTAACAATATGGCTGAGAGGGCTATGAAGACCTTGGTTATGGGTCGCAAAAATTGGTTGTTCTCTCAAAGCTTTGAAGGAGCCAAGTCGACAGCTGTCATTCTGAGTCTTTTGGAAACTGCTAAACGACATGGTCTTGATGCAAAGAAATATATGACTTATCTTCTAGAACACTTACCTAATGAGGAGACGCTCGCAAAAAAGGAGGTGCTAGAGGCTTATTTGCCATGGAAGGAAACAATTAAGAGAGCGTGTAAATAGAAAAAGGTTCCAGAGTCGACAGGACTTTAGAGCCTTTTCAATATACTTTATTATTGGGCGGTTACGCTTGTTGCTCGAGTTTTGTTAGAGTTTCGTCAGATAACTCCAATACACCTGTTCCCCATGCTTCTGGATTGATGGTTGAACCTGTAAATTCACCAGCAATCTGAGTGCGGATAAATGGAAGAAGGTGTTGGAAGTCTTTGAATAGGTGGTCGTGACCACTGTTTGCGACGGCAGAGACAGTTGTGATTTTATCTTGTAGGATAGATGGTCCTTTTAGATTGGATAAATCGAGCGAACGACTGAGCCAATCGAGAGCATTTTTTACGATGCCTGGGATTGCATAGTTATATACTGGTGAGAAAATCCAGATAGCATCCGCAGCGTCTACTTGTGCACGTAGCTCTGCAATTTCAGGAAGGATAGGTGTCTCGATGTCTTGGTTGAATAGGGGAATTTTTGTAAGATCAATGTAAGATACTTGAGCCTTATCAGCTAAGAACGCTTCGGCTTTTTTTGACATTTGATGGTTAAAAGAACCGTCACGTAGTGAACCAACTAAAAACAATACGTTCGCCATGATGGCCTCCTTTTCATAAAAACATAAATTTAGTATATCGTATTTGTCTTTTGTTGGCAATCCTAGGTCTGCTGATTCTTGAATTTTTTAAGTATCTCGGCTAATTGGTCTTGTTCTTCTGAACTAAGGACAGAAAAAATCTCTCCAACGTGATCATAATGCTCTGGAAGGATTTTTTCAATGGTTTCGCGTCCAAGTGGAGTGAGAGCAATCAAGGAAGCACGACGGTCATTTGTATCGATCGTCTTGTAGATATAGCCATCTCGAATCATGTTTTTTATAACGACAGTCATGTTGCCAGATGTGCTTAATAATTTATCAATTAAGTCTTGAATCCGCAGATTTCCTTTGTTGTAGAGTGCCTCCATCACTCCAAACTGACAAACTGTCAGTCCGTATTTTTTGATTGTTTCTAATTCTGATTTTGCGATAGTATTAGCTGCTCTGCGAAAGACGACTAGACTGTGAAGTGCATGCTTGTTCTCATTTAAAGATTGTTCAACAGTTCTCATGAGAATATTTTAGCAATAAATAGTTCGGTTATCAAGCAAAAAAAGTTAGATCCTATATTCATTGGTAAATTGCCTTCTATGGAATGGAGGAGCTGAACAGTGGGGCCTAGTTCTTATATCCGTTCTCTGTCTGAAGGAGAATGAAAGTTTATTCACAATTCAATTACGGAAAAAATGGAAATATGCTTTAACTTGTAGTATAATAGGACTACTATGGAAAAAAAGATTTTTCAACTTTTGGAAGTATTGGCAACGAAGAAGGGACAGCTGATAGCTGGTTCCTTTATACTCCTAAGTGTTATGACTTTTTCGATATTCGTTATTTGGGACCTTGCAGCTAAGCCTTTTTCTGATGTACAGAATCACGCTATTTCTGTAGCTCGAGATTATGCGGATATAGAGGTTGTTGATGATGTCTCTATCTATAATGGGGCAGAAACATACTTTAGCGTGCAAGGAAAGACGAGTCAGGGGGAAATGGTTGCAGTTATCATTCCTGAAGAGACAAATACTGTGTACGTTTATCCAATGGCAAATGGCATTACTCAAGAAGAAGCGCAAGCTGTCGCTAAAAATAATGGGGCTGGCGATGTAGATAAAATAGTTCTTGGCTACAGAGAGGCGAAGCCGATTTGGGAAGTCAAGTCAGGTACTGCCTACTATTTAGTTGAATTTGAAACAGGGAACTTTATCAAACGGGAGGGCTTATGAGCAAGTTATCAAGACGAGTCTTAGAGATGGAAGAAAGTGTAACTCTGGCAGCAGGTGCGCGTGCAAAAGCCTTGAAGGCAGAAGGACGTGATATTTTAGAGCTGACCTTGGGGGAGCCAGACTTCGTCACACCGAAAAATATCCAAGAAGCAGCCATCAAGTCTATCGAAAATGGTAAGGCGAGTTTTTATACGGTAGCTTCAGGACTTCCAGAATTGAAGGACGCAGTCAATACCTACTTTGAGAATTTCTACGGCTACTCCATCGAACGCAATCAAGTCGTTCTTGCGACAGGTGCCAAGTTTGTCCTCTATGCCTTCTTTGCGGCGGTCATCAATCCTGGTGATGAGGTGATTATTCCGACACCTTACTGGGTATCCTATGCCGACCAAATCAAGATGAATGAAGGAGTGCCTGTCTTTGTCACTGCGACGGAAGAACACAATTTCAAGGTAACAGTTGACCAGCTGGAAGCAGCTCGAACAGACAAGACCAAGGTTCTCTTGCTCAATAGTCCGTCCAATCCGACGGGCATGATTTACAGTCGTGAGGAATTGGAAGCTATTGGAAACTGGGCTGTGGAGCACGATATTCTCATCTTGGCAGATGATATTTACGGTCGTTTGGTCTATAATGGAAATACCTTCACACCGATTTCGAGCATTTCAGAAAGCATTCGCCAGCAGACCATTGTTGTCAATGGGGTGGCCAAGGCCTATGCCATGACAGGTTGGCGGGTTGGATTTGCCGTTGGTAATCCTGAGATCATTGCGGCCATGAGCAAGATTGTCGGACAGACGACATCGAACCTGACAACAGTTGCTCAGTATGCGGCTATTGAAGCCTTTACAGGTCCGCAAGATACGGTAGAAACCATGCGTCAGGCCTTTGAAGATCGTCTCAATACCATTTATCCTTTGTTGGCAGAAGTACCTGGTTTTGAAGTGATTAAGCCAGAAGGTGCCTTCTATCTCTTCCCAAATGTCAAAAAGGCTATGGAAATGAAGGGCTACACAGATGTGACTGAATTTACCACAGCCATTTTGGAAGAAGTGGGAGTTGCAATGGTGACAGGTGCTGGTTTTGGAGCTCCTGAAAATATCCGCCTCAGCTATGCGACAGATATGGACACGCTCAAAGAAGCAGTGGCACGACTACACACATTTATGAAAAAATAAAAAGAGGAAAAATAATGTCTAGAAAATTGATTACCATCAACCAAGTAAAAGATTATGTCGGTCAAGAAGTGACCATTGGTGCCTGGGTTGCCAACAAATCAGGCAAGGGCAAGTTAGCCTTCCTGCAGTTGCGTGACGGAACAGCCTTCTTCCAAGCCGTTGCTTTCAAGCCAAACTTCATTGAAAAATTTGGTGAAGAAATAGGTGCGGAGAAGTTCGATGTAGCAAAACGCCTCAGCCAAGAGACCTCTGTCTATGTGACAGGGATTGTCAAGGAAGATGAGCGTTCTAAGTTTGGCTATGAGTTGGATGTGACAGACCTTGAAGTCATCGGTGAGTCACAAGATTATCCAATTACGCCTAAAGAACATGGTACAGACTTCCTGATGGACAACCGTCATCTCTGGTTGCGTTCTCGTAAACAGGTCGCTATCCAGCAAATCCGTAACGCGATCATCTATGCGACTTATGAATTCTTTGAAAAGAATGGCTTTATCAAGTTTGATAGTCCAATCTTGTCTGGAAATGCGGCAGAAGATTCAACAGAATTGTTCGAAACAGACTACTTTGGTCAACCAGCTTATCTCAGTCAATCAGGTCAGCTTTATCTGGAAGCTGGTGCTATGGCCCTTGGTCGTGTTTTCGACTTCGGTCCTGTTTTCCGTGCGGAAAAATCAAAAACTCGCCGTCACTTGACAGAGTTTTGGATGATGGATGCCGAGTATTCATTCCTCAGCCATGAAGAGTCACTTGACTTGCAAGAAGCTTATGTCAAAGCCTTGATTCAAGGTGTTATTGACCGTGCTCCTCAAGCCTTGGAAACTCTTGAGCGTGATGTGGATGCCCTTAAACGCTACATTGCGGAGCCCTTCAAACGTGTGGCTTATGATGATGCCATTACCCTTCTGCAAGAGCATGAGGCTGATGAAGATACAGACTACGAACACATCGAGTATGGTGATGACTTTGGCTCACCACATGAAACTTGGATTTCAAACTACTTTGGTGTGCCGACTTTCGTTGTTAACTATCCAGCAAGCTTCAAGGCCTTCTACATGAAACCAGTTCCTGGCAATCCAGAGCGAGTGCTCTGTGCGGACCTCTTGGCGCCAGAAGGCTACGGTGAAATCATCGGTGGTTCTATGCGTGAGGACAATTACGATGCCTTGGTAGCCAAGATGGACGAGCTCGGCATGGACAAGTCAGAATACGAATTCTACCTTGACCTCCGTAAATACGGCTCTGTGCCACACGGTGGTTTCGGTATCGGTATTGAACGTATGGTAACCTTCGTCGCTGGTACAAAACACATCCGTGAAGCCATTCCGTTCCCACGTATGTTGCACCGCTTGCATCCATAAGCAAATCAATAGATATACAAACAGACTACAAACGTGGTCTGTTTTTCTGGTGTCCATTGACATTTTGAACGAATTGTTATACAATGTATTACAAGAAGAAAGTAGGTAGAATGATGGGAATTGTATCCTTGCGGTTAAACGATGCAGAAGAAGAAATCTTCAGAAGCTATGCCATTCATACAGGAAAAAGCCTGTCTGAGTTATTTAAAACTGCACTGGCAGAACAGATAGAAGACCAGTTGGACTATGAAATTGGTATCAAGGCTTTGAAGAAATTCCAAGAAAATCCTGTTACACACTCGATTGATGATGTTCTTGCGGAGTTAGAAGATGGCTTATAAACTTGTTCTCAGCGATGATGCTTTGAAGCAGTTGAAAAAAATGGACAGGCATGTGGGGATGATGCTTGCAAAGGATTTGAAAAAACGTTTGGACGGTTTGGAGAATCCAAGACAGTTTGGCAAGGCCTTGGTAGGAGACTATAAGGGGCTGTGGCGGTATAGAGTGGGGAATTACCGTGTGATTTGCGATATTATTGATAACAAAATGGTCATCCTAGCTCTTGAAATCGGGCACCGGAAAGAAATCTATAAAAAGTGAAGCTTTAGGAAACTAGGCTCGGTATCGGTGCACTTCTCAGAGCTCGTGTCAACATCTCAGCGCAGTGGTTGATTGGGTTTAACAGTCCAGTGGAGTGAAACAGTTCTGGGAACTGTTTCAGCCCGAGCCTTGAAACAGAAAAGCGAGGTAAAAAGGTTGGAGATAAGATTTGCGAAGCAAATCTCAGCAATTCGTGTTTTCCACTCCAAATCTTCCTTATACGACTGAAGCGAACGGAGTTCGCCTTATCTCCAACCTCCAAAGGCTCCCCGAACCTTTGGAGCTATGCGGGGGTGGGGAGACGAACTCCTTTTTGACTTATCGAGTTCTTCCCCACTCCCTGTTTTCTTGTTTTTTCACCTGTTTTTATTTATAATTATTCTAAATAAATCCGTGGAGAGGAAAATGAAGCAAGAAAGTTTAGGAAAAGAGATTATTCGTTTGGCCTTTCCTGCGACGGTGGAAAATATTTTTCAGCCCTTAGTTGGTTTTATGGATACCCTCTTGATTGCACAGCTGGGGCTGGTAGCGGTGACGGCAGTTGGTCTTGCCAATACGATTTTGAATGTCTATTTGGCGGTCTATATGGCTTTGGGAGTTGGGGCAACAGCTTTGATTGCTCGGTCTATTGGCGCGGGAGATAGGGAATCTCTTACCTTTCATGTCCGTCAAGCCTTAGTGCTTTCAGTAGGTGTAGGTCTGCTATTGGGTTTCCTATCCCTTATTTTTGGGCGGCAGATGCTGGTCTTGATGGGAGCAGATGCGGAGAGTTTGGCTGGCGCCCAGGCATTTTTTTACTGGGTTGGTGGCTTGACGATTTTCCAAGCTCTGATGACCATTTTGGGAACAATCCTGCGGGCATCTGGCGACACAGTTTCCCCTATGAAAATGAGCTTACTGACCAATGGTTTTAATGTGGTCTTGGACTATTTCTTGATTTTTGGTATTTGCTCTTGGTCAGGTTTTGGTATTGTAGGGACGGCCTTGGGAACCGTCTTAGCTCGCTTGCTTGGTACTGTCTTGCTGTATCGTAAGGTACAGCAGACTGACTTGGCAGTTGATCTCAAACAATTGTTCCATTTCGGAAGTCCTAAGGAAATGGTGGATTTGACCCTACCTGCAGCCTTGGAACGCTTGGGCATGCGGTTGGGACAGGTGGTCTATTTCAGTTTGATTGTGGGGCTGGGGACGACTGTCTATGCTTCCCACATGATTGCAGGCAATATCGAGAGTTTTACCTATATGCCAGCCTATGGTCTTGCGACAGCGGCAGCGGTTTTGATTGGTCAAGCCTTGGGAAAGGGGGACCTCCTCACAGTTAGACGAGTCGCATTTCTCAGCTCTGCCTATGGTGTTACCATCATGTCCCTGCTCGGTACCATCTTATTTTTCGGAGTTCCAAGTTTTGCTCTGCTATTTACCAAAGACCTAGAAGCCGTCAAACAAGTCGTCACAGCTTTACGGATCGATGCTTTCAACCAGCCAGGCCTTGCGGTTTCTTTGATCATGGCTGGCGCTCTGCAGGGCTTGGGGGATACCAAGTCGCCACTCTACTCCACAATGATAGGAATGTGGGGGCTGCGCGTCCGTCGTAGGTGTTATCGTCTTAGGTCAGATGTTCGGTTTAGGAATTGCCGGCGTCTGGCTGTCGATTTTGATTGACCTGCTCTTGCGAGCGATTTTTCTGACTTGGAGATTTATTGTACAAACACGAAAACTGGCCGATTAGGTCAGTTTTTTGGTATAATATCAATAGAAAGATAAAAAGGAGATCATCAGATGAAAACGATTCACACAGATAAGGCACCTGCAGCAATTGGCCCATACGTTCAAGGGAAGGTTGTTGGAAATTTCCTCTTTGCCTCTGGTCAGGTTCCCTTGTCACCTGAAACGGGTGAAATTGTGGGAGAGACTATTCAAGAGCAGACTGAGCAAGTCTTGAAAAATATCGCAGCAATTTTATCAGAAGCAGGAACAGACTTTGATCATGTGGTGAAGACGACTTGTTTCCTAAAAGATATGAATGATTTTGTAGCTTTTAATGAAGTTTATAAAACAGCTTTCTCAGCAGATTTTCCAGCTCGTTCAGCGGTGGAAGTTGCACGCCTGCCACGTGATGTTAAGGTTGAGATTGAAGTTATTGCAGTTATTGATTAGAAGAGAAAAGGAGGGAATGTCATGTCGGACAAACTCCATTTAGTTATTGTGACAGGGATGTCGGGAGCTGGTAAGACGGTAGCCATTCAGTCTTTTGAAGACTTGGGCTATTTTACCATTGATAATATGCCACCGACTCTCTTGCCAAAGTTTTTAGAGTTGATTCGCCATAGCCAGGATAACAATAAGATTGCTCTTGTTGTAGATATGCGGAGTCGCTCCTTCTTCTCGGAGATTCGAGAGGTGTTGGATGAGATTGAGGGGGCAGAGGATTTAGATTTTAAAGTCCTATTCTTGGATGCGACGGATAGTGAATTGGTTGCTCGCTATAAAGAAACTCGTCGTTCCCATCCTTTGGCGGCTGATGGTCGTGTTTTGGACGGGATTCAGCTAGAACGTGAACTTTTGGCTCCCTTGAAAAATATGAGTCAAAATGTTATTGATACGACAGAGCTGACTCCTCGTAATCTGCGTAAGGCAATCTCAGAGCAGTTTGCTAGTCAAGATAATCAGCCGTCGTTTCGCATAGAAGTGATGTCCTTTGGTTTCAAATATGGACTACCTCTGGATGCAGACTTGGTTTTTGACGTTCGGTTCTTACCAAATCCTTATTATCAGAAAGAATTACGAAATCTGACTGGTCTGGATGCTCCCGTCTTTGATTATGTTATGGACCACCAGGAATCTGAAGAATTTTACAGCCACCTTATCGGCTTGATTGAGCCAATTCTGCCAGGTTATCAGAAGGAAGGGAAGTCTGTACTGACCATTGCTGTTGGTTGCACGGGTGGTCAGCATAGAAGCGTAGCCTTTGCTAAACGTTTGGCAGACGATTTAGAGAAAAATTGGAATGTCAATCGTAGTCATCGTGATAAGGACAGACGGAAGGAGACGGTCAACCGCTCATGAGAAAACCAAAGATTACAGTTATCGGGGGCGGGACTGGTATTCCAGTCATCTTGAAGAGTTTGCGGGATAAGGATGTAGAGATTACCGCTATCGTGACGGTAGCTGATGACGGAGGATCTTCGGGGGAAATTCGTCAGGCTTTGCAGGTGACCCCTCCAGGTGATTTGCGTAATGTCCTTTTGGCTATGTCGGATATGCCCAAACTTTATGAACAAATTTTCCAGTATCGTTTTGCGGATTCAGATGGTCCCTTGGCTGGACACCCCCTAGGTAATCTGATTATCGCTGGCATTTCAGAAATGCAGGGTTCAACCTACAATGCGATGAGGTTGTTGACGCGCTTTTTCCATACGACAGGGCGGATTTATCCCTCTAGCGAACAGGCCTTGACCCTTCATGCTATTTTTACAGACGGGACCGAGGTAGCAGGTGAGAGCAAGATTTCCAAGCATAATGGGATGATTGATCATGTCTATGTGACAAATTCTTATAATGATGATGAACCGAAAGCCAGTCGCCAGGTAGTTGAAACGATTATGGAAAGTGACATGATTGTACTTGGACCGGGTTCTCTTTTTACCTCAATCTTGCCGAATCTGATGATTTCTGACATTGGCAAAGCCCTAAAAGAAACCAAGGCTGAAGTGACCTATGTGTGCAACATTATGACCCAACGGGGAGAGACTGAGTTTTTCTCAGATGCAGACCATGTGGCGGTTCTCAATGCTCACCTAGCTGAACAATTCATTGATACAGTTTTGGTCAATATTGAGCCAGTTCCACAAGAGTATATGAATAGCAATCAGTTTGATGAATACTTGGTACAGGTAAAACACGATTTTGCAGGTTTGCAAAAACAAGCTAATCGTGTGATTTCTTCGAATTTTCTTCGTTTGGAAAATGGCGGGGCTTTCCATGATGGTGACTTGGTGGTAGAAGAGTTGCTAAAGATTTTGCAGGTGCGGTCATGAGTTTTACAGTACAAGTAAAGGAAGAATTGCTGCTTCAGTCTAGCCAAAATAAGAGCGAGCTATCTGCTATTATCAAATTATCAGGGAGTTTGGGCTTAGCTTCATCAGGTTTGACTCTTTCTATCAGCACGGAAAATGCAAAGATTGCCCGTCACATTTATGAACTGTTACTCCATTTCTACCAGATTAAGGCTGAGATTCGCCATCATCAAAAACCTAATCTCAAAAAGAATCGTGTGTATGCAGTTTTGATAGAAGACGGTGTGAATGAGATATTGAACGATTTGCATTTGGCTGATAGTTTCTTTGGATTAGAGACGGGGATTTCTCCCTTGGTTTTGGAAAATGATTCATGGAGTCAAGCCTATCTTCGTGGAGCATTTTTAGCGGCAGGCTCTGTTAAAAATCCTGAAAAAGGAAAATACCAGCTTGAAATAGCTTCTGTCTATAGTGACCATGCCAATGACCTGGCCAATCTGATGCAGAAATTTCTTTTGGATGCCAAAGTCATTGAGCGAAGTAAGGGAACTATTACCTATCTGCAACGTGCAGAGGACATTATGGATTTTCTTTTGGTGATTGGAGCAGAAGAGACAAAGACAGAATTTGAGAATGTTAAATTGCTTCGTGAGGCTCGCAATGACCTAAATCGAGCTACAAATGCGGAAGCCGCTAATATTGCAAAGACGGTCAATGCTAGTATGAAAACAATCAATAATATTATCAAAATTATGGATACTATCGGTCTAGATCAGTTGTCAGGTGACTTGCAGGAGATTGCCCAGTTGCGAATTCAGCATCCAGACTATTCCATTCAGCAATTGGCGGATAGTCTAACGGTACCGATCACTAAAAGTGGTGTCAACCATCGTTTGCGGAAAATCAATAAGATTGCGGATGAATTGACTGACTAGATAGGTATACATAGAATGTTATAGTCATTTGAATTAACTTTGATACCTCGTCACTCTCGGCTTGCCGTACTCTAGTATTGCTTGCACCTCAGTTCCTTGTCTGAAAGTTAATTCATTCGACGATACTAAGACTGGTTCGAGAGGACCAGTTTTTTGTATTGGTTGTGATATAGTAGAGTGAATTAGAAACAGGATATATCTAAGTTTGTCAATTTGAGAACTCTAAAGTTATTTTAGGAGTGGGTTATTAACACTATAACTCAAAACTGTCCTTTTCCTAATTAAAACTACTATAGTATTCCTCTTCACAGGAATGACCCTGTTTTATGAATTTTTCAGTAATGATTAGCATATAACATTAATATATGTTAAAATGGATAGAAGGATACTTTAGCTAGAAAGGAGTTTTGATGATAAGCAACGAACAATATGATTATCTAAGGGCACATCCAACTTTTGAACGTTTGACACGTGATAGCTTTGATCAATTAGCTAAGCATATTCGTTTTCGAAAGATTCCTAAGGGACAAATCTTTTTTTACGCAGAGGATCCTAGAGATTATCTATTTGTATTGTATAAGGGCTATGCTCGGATTGAGCAATATGATGAGACGGATAGTTTTACGTATTTGGACTATATTCGGCAGGGTGGTGCCTTTCCTTTTGGAGATATGTTTCAGGACAAACCTTATCATTATACCGCCATTGCCATAACGGACCTAGAGTATTTTATTGTACCGATGGTCTTGTTTGAAACCTTGTCGAAGATAAATCCGAGTCAAATGACTTATATCTGTCAAAAATTATCCAAAGTGCTTCGTTTTCAAGAGTTGCGCTTGCGAAATGCGATGCGTTCCAAGGCATCAGATCGAGTCGTTCAAGCCTTGGCTCTTCTTTATTGGGATATGTGCCAGCGAGAGCAGTTTGCTACCTTGCCATTTGAAATTCATATTCAAGAGATTTCGCGTTTAGCAGCTACGACACGGGAAACGGTTAGCTATGTTTTGAAGCAACTGAAGCAGGATGGTAAAATTGCTTATAGCCATAAACAGTTAACTTATTTAGATATTGATTATTTCTTAGAAAATTTGACAGAAACTCATTGAAGTTTCTGTTTTTTTATAAAAAATAAAAATTCATATAACGATATAATGCAAAGAATTATGCAGAATATAGGCGATATAATCGATAATTATTTATAAATAAGGTTGAAAATGTGAAGAATTTCTCAAAATAAATGTGAGCGTTTCCAAGTTTTTGTTTTTTTGCTCTGTTAAACTATGGATGTAAAGAGGAAATGAGAGGCAGGAAAGCGTACGGTCCTCCTCGTTTCCCATCATGTATCAATCTACAAGGAGGACAGATCATGTCAAACCATCCAATTCATGTTTTTTCAGAAATTGGTAAGCTGAAAAAAGTTATGTTACACAGACCAGGTAAGGAAATTGAAAACCTGATGCCTGACTACCTAGAACGCCTACTCTTCGATGATATTCCATTCTTAGAAGATGCACAGAAAGAGCATGATGCCTTTGCTCAAGCTCTTCGTGATGAAGGTGTAGAAGTGCTCTACTTGGAAAAATTAGCTGCTGAGTCACTTGTTACACCTGAAATTCGTGAACAATTTATTGATGAATATCTCGAAGAAGCTAACATTCGTGGTCGGGCGACTAAGAATGCAATTCGTAAACTGTTGATGTCTATTGAAGATAATCAAGAACTGGTTGAGAAAACGATGGCTGGTGTTCAAAAGGCAGAATTGCCAGAAATCCCTTCTGAAGAAAAAGGTTTGACAGATTTGGTTGAATCCTCTTACCCATTTGCAATAGACCCAATGCCAAACCTTTACTTCACACGGGATCCATTTGCTACGATTGGTAATGCTGTTTCTCTTAACCACATGTATTCAGAAACACGGAACCGTGAAACCTTGTATGGTAAATACATCTTCACCCATCACCCAGAATATGGTGGAAAAGTTCCATTGGTTTACAATCGTGAAGCAACTACTCGTATCGAGGGTGGTGACGAATTGGTTCTTTCAAAAGATGTTTTGGCAGTAGGTATTTCACAACGTACCGATGCTGCATCAATTGAAAAACTATTGGTAAATATCTTTGAACAGCATGTTGGCTTCAAGAAAGTATTGGCATTCGAATTTGCTAACAACCGTAAATTCATGCACTTGGATACAGTATTTACCATGGTTGACTATGATAAGTTTACTATCCACCCAGAAATTGAAGGTGACCTTCGTGTCTTCTCTGTAACCTATGAAAATGATACGCTTCATATTGAAGAAGAACATGGTGACTTGGCAGAACTTTTGGCTGCGAACCTTGGTCTTGAAAAAGTAGAATTGATCCGTTGTGGTGGCGGTGATATGGTTGCTGCTGGTCGTGAGCAATGGAATGATGGTTCAAATACATTGACCATTGCACCAGGTGTGGTAGTTGTTTACAAACGCAATACGATTACCAATGCTATCCTCGAGTCCAAAGGGCTTCGTTTGATTAAGATTGGCGGAAGCGAATTGGTTCGCGGTCGTGGTGGACCTCGTTGTATGTCAATGCCGTTTGAACGGGAAGACATCTAATGCCGAGTATAGAACGAACAACAATCGGTTCGGAAGAATGGCAACGCGCAGCCTCTATCTATGTCCGCTATAAGGTATTTGTCCTTGAGCGTGGTATTGCAAAGGAAGATGAATTTGACCAGAATGATACGGAAGGAAGAGTTTACGCCAATCTCTTTATTGGTGAAGGGCCTGTTTCAACGGGACGTTTTCTTCCTGTCGGTCCTGGTCAAGCTCGTCTAACCCGAATAGCCACTCTACCGAATTTTCGTGGAAAAGGCTATGGAAAAATGATTATCAGCTCTTTGGAAGCTTATGCACGTGAAGCAGGCTTTCATCAGTTGAATATACATTCGGAGTTAACTGCAAAGACTTTTTATGAGTCAGTTGGCTACCAAGCAACTTCTGAAGTTTATCAAGAAGATGGAGAATGGTGCCAGACATTGACAAAATTTATTTAAACATTAGGAGAAGAGACAATGACAAACGTATTTAAAGGCAGACATTTCCTTGCAGAGAAAGATTTCACACGCGCAGAATTGGAATGGTTGATTGATTTCTCAGCTCATTTGAAAGATTTGAAAAAACGCAATATTCCACACCGTTATTTGGAAGGTAAAAATATTGCTCTCTTGTTTGAAAAAACATCAACACGTACTCGTGCTGCCTTCACAGTAGCCTCCATTGACCTTGGTGCTCATCCAGAATACCTTGGTGCAAATGACATCCAGCTTGGCAAGAAGGAATCTACAGAAGATACTGCTAAGGTTTTGGGACGCATGTTCGATGGTATTGAATTCCGTGGTTTCAGCCAAAAAATGGTGGAAGAATTGGCAGAATTCTCTGGTGTGCCAGTATGGAATGGTTTGACAGATGCATGGCACCCAACTCAAATGTTGGCTGACTACTTGACTGTTAAAGAAAACTTTGGCAAGTTGGAAGGCTTGACTCTGGTTTACTGTGGTGATGGCCGTAACAACGTTGCCAACTCTCTCTTGGTGACAGGTGCTATCCTTGGTGTCAATGTCCATATCTTCTCTCCAAAAGAACTCTTCCCTGATGAAACTGTTGTGGCATTGGCAGAAGGCTTTGCCAAAGAAAGTGGAGCACGTGTTCTCATTACTGACAATGCTGACGAAGCAGTCAAAGGCGCAGATGTTCTCTATACAGACGTTTGGGTATCCATGGGTGAAGAAGATAAATTTGCTGAACGCGTTGCCCTCTTGAAACCATACCAAGTGAATATGGAATTGGTGAAAAAAGCAGAAAATGAAAATCTCATCTTCTTGCACTGCTTGCCTGCCTTCCATGATACAAACACTGTTTATGGTAAAGATGTCGCTGAAAAATTCGGTGTAGAAGAAATGGAAGTAACAGACGAAGTATTCCGTAGCAAATATGCTCGTCACTTCGACCAAGCTGAAAACCGTATGCACACTATTAAAGCAGTGATGGCGGCTACTTTAGGGGATCCATTTGTTCCACGTGTGTAATACTCTTCGAAAATCAAACTCATACGTTGTTGCCTCGATTTGATGACTGAAAAGCTCCAGTGGAGGTTTTCAGCCTGTTCCCTTGAAGTATGAAAGGAACGGAGTTCTATCTTCATATGTGAAGCGAACTTCGCTTGCTCTATTTCCAACCTCTAAAGGTTCCCCGAACCTTTGAAGCAAGTCTGATTTTGATTTTCATTGAGTATATTCTCTAGTCATCGCAACCTCCGGGGGCTGGCACCCAGCCCCCTTATTTTGAGGATGGATGTGTAAGCGATTACTATTTCGCGAAAGTGAGGAAAAAGCAAGAGATATGGCAAATCGTAAAATTGTAGTAGCCTTGGGTGGCAATGCCATTTTATCGTCCGACCCATCGGCTAAAGCACAAAAAGAGGCCTTGGTACAAACAGCCAAGCACCTTGTAAAATTGATAAAAAATGGGGATGACCTTATTATCACGCATGGTAATGGTCCTCAGGTTGGAAACTTACTTCTTCAGAACCTTGCTGCTGATTCGGAAAAGAACCCAGCTTTTCCACTAGACAGTTTGGTAGCCATGACAGAAGGTTCGATTGGTTTCTGGTTGCAAAATGCCTTGGAAAATGAATTGCTCAAGGAAGGCATTGAAAAAGATGTAGCATCTGTTGTGACCCAGGTTATCGTGGATAAGTATGATCCCGCCTTCGAAAATTTGACCAAGCCGATTGGACCATTCTATACAGAAGAAGAAGCGAAAGCAGAAGCAGAAAAGACTGGTGCAACCTTCAAAGAAGATGCCGGTCGTGGCTGGCGCAAAGTCGTTGCTTCGCCAAAACCTGTAGGAATCAAAGAAATAGGTACCATTCGTACCCTTCTCAATGCAGGTGAGGTAGTCGTAGCTGCTGGTGGCGGAGGTATTCCAGTTGTCCAAGAAGCAGATGGCACCCTGACCGGTGTGGAAGCAGTTATCGATAAAGACTTTGCTTCTCAATGTTTGGCAGAATTGGTTGATGCAGACTTGTTTATCGTCTTGACAGGTGTAGACTATGTCTTTGTTAACTACAACAAACCAGACCAAGAAAAATTAGAAACAGTTACTGTGGCTGAATTGGAAGAATATATCAAACAAAATCAATTCGCACCAGGTTCCATGCTACCGAAAGTTGAAGCAGCTATTGCTTTTGTAAACAATAAGCCGCAATCAAAAGCAGTCATTACCTCATTAGAAAACTTAGGCGCTTTGATTGAATCCGATAGCGGCACTATCATTGTCAAAGGCTAAGCAGCTGTATGTTCGTTGAGACTTCTCTTTATTGATGTACTCTACATGCAAATATAGTTTTTAAACTAGACGGGTTATTTATTGATGGAGTTAGGGGAGTGGGAATGTTGATAGTCCTACAAGGGTTCCCTTTAATCTAAACATGAAGGTCTGGGCGTCTAAGCTCCCTCCCCTCTCATCCATTTCCTATCAAGTATCTATCTATAAGCAATGATTTCAGATAATAGACTGAAGGAGATAGACATCTCTTGAAGATAGGTGGATATTTGATACGGTTATTACGGATACAATTTCCCTTAAATAGGGGATTTAGAACCTGTATTCCCAGTTCAGGACTTTCATCTAAGACTAGTTGTTGAGCTATTCATCGTTAGTTTTTCAGTATTTCTTTAAAAACTACCTTGATGAGCGAAAAACTATTTCTTATATAAAGTACTTTACTTGTCAATCCAGGTTGCGTTCAAAAAATATTATAGGAGGTTTTTGCGATGAGCGAAAAAGTGAAAAAAGGCTTTAAAATGCCTTCATCGTATTCTATTTTGATGCTCATTATTGCCTTTATGGCAGTGATGACATGGGTTATTCCAGCAGGTCAGTATGAAAAAGACGAAGCTGGAAAATTTATCACAGGCACCTATCAAGCAGTGGCTCAAAATCCGCAGGGAATTTGGGATATTCTGATGGCACCTGTCCGTGCTATGTTGGGTCATGGCGACACTAGTAAGGCTATTGACGTTGCCTTCTTTATTCTGATGGTTGGTTCCTTCTTAGGCGTGGTCAATGAAACTGGTGCGCTTGATGTGGGGATTGCCTCCATTGTGAAACGCTTCAAGGGTCGCGAGAAAATGTTGATTTACATTCTCATGCCTTTGTTTGCCTTGGGCGGTTCTACCTACGGTATGGGTGAGGAAACCATGGCTTTCTTCCCGCTCCTTGTTCCTGTTATGATGGCAGTTGGTTTTGACAGTATCACTGGTGTGGCTATTATCTTACTTGGTTCTCAAATTGGCTGTTTGGCCTCTACTGTAAACCCATTTGCGACAGGTGTTGCTTCCGATGCAGCAGGCGTGTCTTTGGCAGATGGTATGATATGGCGGATTATCTTCTTTATCGTCATTTTAGGCTTGGGCGTTTGGTTTGTTGCTAGCTATGCTGAAAAAGTGAAAAACGACCCGACTAAATCTCTCGTTTACAAACAACGTGAAGCAGATATGGCTCACTTTAATGTCAACACATCAAGTGAAGAAGTCAATGCTGTCTTGACACCTGCTCAAAAACGTGTTCTTTGGGTATTTGTCTTGACCTTTGTTGTCATGATTTGTAGCTTTATTCCTTGGGAAGACTTGGGTGTTTCTGTCTTTGCTGATTTCAATACTTGGTTGCTTGGCTTGCCAGGAATCGGTCAAGTCATTGGTAGTTCAGCCTATCCATTTGGCTGGTGGTATTTCCCTGAAGGAGCTATGCTCTTTGCCTTTGCTGGTGTCTTGGTCGGTATTGTCTATGGCATGGATGAAGCACGTCTGGTAAAAGCCTTTATGAATGGTGCGGCAGACTTGCTCAGTGTTGCCCTTATCTGTGCGGTGGCGCGTGGTATTCAAGTCATCATGAATGACGGTATGATTACAGCGACTATTCTGCATTGGGGTGAAGTTGGCTTGCAAGGTCTGTCTTCACAAGTCTTCATCATCTTGACCTATCTCTTCTACCTGCCAATGTCCTTCTTGATTCCATCCACATCTGGTCTTGCAGGGGCATCCATGGGTATCATGGCACCTCTCGGTGAGTTTGTCAATGTACCAGCTCACTTGATTATCACAGCCTTCCAAGCGGCTTCAGGTGTGCTGAACTTAGTGGCACCAACCTCAGGTATTGTAATGGGTGCCTTGGCTTTAGGTCGAGTTGAAATCGGTACTTGGTATAAGTTTGTTGGTAAATTGATTGCAGGTATTGTCCTTGCCTCAATTGCTATTCTTGTCATTGCGACATTCTTCTAATCGAAAATCTGGGTCAGATTCTATCTTTGAAGCAGATGAAATCTGGCTCAGTTTTTCCTTTTGTGATAGAATGGAATTAGTAAGAGCAATATTTTAATCTGTTGAAAGGAGTAACAATGAATACAAGTTTTATTCAATCCACTCATCAGGAAGAGTGTGTCCAGGCTATTAAAGAATTGGTGGCTTTTCCGTCTGTCCTGCACGAACATCAAGCAGATACGCCATTTGGTCAAGCGATTCAGGATGTTCTGGAGCACACGTTGGCTTTGACGGAAAAAATGGGTTTTAAAACTTATTTAGACCCTGCTGGCTATTATGGCTATGCTGAAATTGGGCAAGGCGAAGAATTATTAGCAATCCTTTGCCACTTAGATGTGGTACCTGCTGGTGATCTTAGTCAATGGCAGACGCCGCCTTTTGAGGCTGTGGTAGAGGGAGATTACATTATTGGTCGAGGAGTTCAAGACGATAAGGGACCATCTATGGCAGCCTTATTTGCAGTAAAAGCACTTCTTGATGCGGGAGTCCAATTTAACAAACGGATTCGTTTCATTTTTGGAACAGATGAAGAGACCTTATGGCGGTGTATGAACCGCTACAATCAGTTGGAAGAAGTAGCAACTATGGGCTTTGCGCCAGATTCTTCCTTCCCTTTGACTTATGCTGAAAAAGGATTGCTGCAGGCCAAATTGCGTGGTCCAGGTCACCCTTGTCTGAGTATCGAAGCGGGAACTGCCTATAACGTAGTACCTGCCAAGGCAAGCTATTCCGGTCATTTATTAGCAGGAGTTATTGCGGAATTAGATCAATTAGGCTTTGATTATGAAACTAAAGATGATCAAGTAACGGTTCTTGGTATTTCGCGGCACGCCAAGGATGCTGCCGAGGGGGTCAATGCCATCGTTCGTTTGGCAAAGGCTTTGGAACATTTCGAAAGTCATCCAGCCTTGGACTTTATCGTCAATGCAGTTGGTGAAGATGCCACAGGATTCAAGCTTTTTGGTGATGTGACTGATGAACCATCAGGGACACTCAGTTTCAATATTGCAGGTCTAACCATTAGCGCAAAAAAATCAGAAATTCGCTTGGACATTCGTATTCCTGTCACTGCGGATAAAGAAGCCCTAGTTTCTACTTTACAAGCCAAAGCGCAATCATGTGGCTTGACCTATGAAGAGTACGACTACCTTGCTTCCTTGTATGTGCCATTAGACAGCCAGCTGGTATCTACGCTCATGTCTGTTTATCAAGATAAGACAGGAGATTTAACAAGCGAGCCAATCTCGTCAGGTGGGGCTACCTTTGCTCGTACCATGCCAAACTGTGTGGCCTTTGGTGCATGTTTCCCAGATACAGAACAAACAGAGCATCAGGAAAATGAACGCATGCCATTAGAAGACTTATATAAAACAATGGATATTTATGCTGAGGCAGTCTATCGCCTAGCTGCGGAATAGCCATTATCAGTATTGAATAGTAAATTACAGTTTAAAAGCTCTTAGTGAAATATCTAAGAGCTTTTCTTATGAAGAATAACGGCTCTATAATTTCTGTAGTGGGTAAAACCACCGTGGAGATTATGGAGCCTTTTTAAGTATATACAAAAAGTCCCA